>NZ_JAOWGR010000037.1:0-681622 GCF_030333015.1 Citrobacter sp. Cpo012
TGAATCGCCACGGGTTTAACAGACACCTCGGAGTCATTTAAGATGACTTAAAGAGAGGTGCCCATGAGCGGTAAACGTTATCCCGAAGAGTTTAAAATTGAAGCAGTCAAACAGGTTATTGATCGCGGTCATTCTGTTTCCAGCGTTGCAACACGTCTCGATATCACCACCCACAGCCTTTACGCCTGGATAAAGAAGTACGGTCCGGACTCATCCACTAATAAAGAACAGTCAGATGCTCAGGCCGAGATCCGCCGACTCCAGAAGGAGTTGAAGCGGGTTACTGACGAACGAGACATATTAAAAAAAGCCGCGGCGTACTTCGCAAAGCTGTCCGACTGAGGTACGCCTTTATTCGTGACAACTCCCGTTGCTGGCCTGTTCGTCTGCTCTGCAGGGTGCTGGATGTTCATCCCAGTGGCTTTTACGCCTGGTTTAAGCAACCGTATTCTCAGCGCCACCAGGTAGATCTAAGACTGACGGGACAGATCAAACAGTTCTGGCTGGAGTCCGGTTGCGTTTATGGTTATCGCAAGATCCATCTGGACTTGCGGGATAGCGGTCAACAGTGCGGAGTGAACAGAGTCTGGCGACTGATGAATCGTGCCGGGATAAAGGCTCAGGTCGGGTACCGGAGCCCGCGGGCACGCAAAGGCGAGGCCAGTATCGTATCGCCCAACAGGCTCCAGCGACAGTTCAATCCGGATGCTCCGGATAAGCGTTGGGTAACGGACATAACCTACATCAGGACCCACGAAGGCTGGCTGTATCTTGCTGTGGTTGTTGATCTGTTCTCACGCAAAATTATCGGCTGGTCAATGCAATCCCGGATGACAAAGGACATTGTCCTGAACGCACTGCTGATGGCTGTATGGCGGCGTAATCCCCAAAAACAGGTGCTGGTTCATTCGGACCAGGGCAGTCAGTACACAAGCCATGAGTGGCAGTCGTTCCTGAAATCACACGGCCTGGAGGGGAGCATGAGCCGTCGCGGTAACTGTCACGATAATGCGGTTGCAGAAAGCTTTTTCCAGTTGCTGAAACGCGAACGGATAAAGAAAAAGATCTACGGAACGCGGGAAGAAGCCCGCAGCGATATTTTTGATTACATCGAAATGTTTTATAACAGTAAGCGTCGGCATGGTTCGAGCAATCAGATGTCACCGACAGAATATGAAAACCAGTATTATCAACGGCTCGGAAGTGTCTAGATTATCCGTGGCGATTCAATGATGCAATTAACATCGAAATTAAAAATCTAATTGTTGAACAAGCAGCAGAATATATAGAAGATGCAAATCCTGAAGGTATTAAAAAACTTGCTCAATTCGCTTCGTTGCATGGAAAGATTTGCCAACCGTCTATCGTGTATAAAATGGCACAAGAGGGAGTTTCAGCGCAACTGATCATATTGCTATTGGAACCTCATTTGAGATCGATTAGCCGTGAACAGCTCTTTTCAATCTTGAAGTTACTTGGTGGTGATTATGCCAGGCTGACTGAGGTTGGTTACGACAAACCCCGCATTCCAAATACTCCTGCCGATCTTTCACTGCTTGAGCGTCTCAAACAGGACGGGATTGTTGGAAAATATGATGAGAATGAATCACTGATTAAGGTGAACAAAAAATATAAATAAATAGGGGGAGATCGATACAGTTGGTTACTGACTTTCTGGAAGAGAGAATGACAGTTCTTGGCTTTCTGAATCCAAAATATATTTGGCTCATTATTGAATGAGCATTAATAATTCATGTTTTTATTATACGTATGGCGAATATGATATTCGCCGTGCTACTTAATAATTGAGATACGATGTTATTTTCAGCCCAGTAAATGTGTGTGGGGGAATTTGCCATGCTAGAGCCTACAATTTTTTAACACTACCTTTATCCAGTTTTTACCTCGATCGTCATGATAGCGGTCAGTTTGCTTTTGTGTTTTATGGCCAAGCAGTTTTTGAGTATCTAATCCCTGTACTTTATAAAGACGCTCAGATAGAGAGCGTTGTTCATGAAACGTAGCGGGAGTTCCTTCTCCCCAGTCAATCCCAGCCAGATCTCTCGCCTTACTAAAATTCATTGTTAATGTGTTTGATTTAACTTGTGCGCCGCGTTCAGCCTGTGAAGTCGTACGAAAAAAATGTACAAGGTATGGGCTGACTGCATAGTCACGGCAGCGAGCTACAACATCGCGCAGGCTCCAGTTGATTGCATTCAAACGCAGGGAAAGAGGAATAGCTATTTTGCTGCCGGTTTTTTCCTGTTCGATATGCAGATGATCATCCCATATATCGCTAAATTTCATTTTGGATATGTCACCAAGACGTTGCCCTGTCACAAGGGCAAGCAGCATTGCATTCCCCATATACTGTTGTTTCTTATCTGCGATATCGAAAATCTTCTGCCACTCCTCGAGACTAAGTCGTTGTCTGGTAATCTTGCGCCTGGGCTGTTTAGTAGCAAGGGCAGGGTTGTGACCAGGCGGCACTTCACCGTAGTGTTGGGCCTCTTTGAATACATCGATCAGCACTGAACGAACAACTTGTGCCATTCTTGGTTGGCCTGCAGATAGATACTTTCAAGAATTTGAGCAATATCCCTGACATCAACAGAAGATATGAGCTTCATTCCCGCACGTTCCTTAAGAAGTGCAACTGGCTTGGCTTTTTGTTTATACGTATTCTCCTTGATATCACCTGAAGCGAATCTTTCCTCCTGAATTTTCCAGTACCGCTCAAGCCAGGTAACTGTAGTAATTGCCTTACCCTTACTGGTAGCAATTCGATCGCTTATAGCCAGTACCTGTCTTGAACGCTGCTCAGCAAGTCTCGCGTTCGCTTCAGTAGCAATTGCTTTAGCCTCAGCTTCATCAGTACCCAGACTGTGAAATTTCCCAGTTACAGGGTGCTTGTACCTCCAATACACTTTATTGACCTTACGACTGTATAGTGGATAGAGGTTAGGTATTGATACATTATTTTTACGTGGTCTCGCAGCCATCGCTGAGGATCCTTTGCAATTTTGGTGAATCAGATTTCTTAATAACCGGCGCAGCAAGTTCTCCAACCAATTCCGCGTCCTCTCTCACTCTCCATAGCCTACCTTGCTTCATGGCTGGTGGAGAAAAGAGGTTTTGCTTAGCGTAACGGCGCAATGTCGAGACGCTAGGTGGATTACTTCTGTATTTATCAGTTGCCCATTCTTCAAGAGTTAACATCTGAATCATGCGTCATTCTCCATATAACCCAGCTGCACCCGGGTTTTAACATCAAATATTCGTACGGTTCTCCGCTGCCGTGTATATCGCTACTTTCAGCAGATTAAATCAGTTAACTTTTCCTACGACCCACGGCTTAGAAGTCCGTTGCTCTCTTTAAGCTAACATCGCAACTGGAAGCGCGCTCCGGTAGCTTTGGATTAACGGCTGACCTTATAGGTTAAGGGACAGAACGCGCTTTCATGTTGAGCCCTGAAAAAGGCTGGCGGTTACCGGACAAACGGGAAAACACCGGGCCGCCAGAACAGGGAAGTATTTGTTATTGCTTTGGCCTGCTTCTAACCACATCAGGCGCGGTGGTATCTTGGTGTTCTCACACAGCCAAGAAGGAAATAGCATGCGCGGAGTCGTCGTTCATCATGAGCACCGTATCGGTTATATCGTTATCCGTGACCCTATGGGGGAGTTCACAGTTGCAGAGCTGCTCGGCGGATATGATGTTGAGAAAGGGCACGTCATATCCGGAGATCTCCATAGCCTCGGAGGCGAAACATTTCTGAATGAGACTGAGGATGAAGATATTGATGTTTTCGTTCAGGGTTATGGCATGTCTGAACAGCAATCAATTCTTATGATCCGACGTACTCGCTAAACCACTTACGAAACAGAGCACAGCTTTTTAACGTTGCGTTGCAGTAATCAACGGATATGACCTGTCCTTCAGCAAATGGCTGTAGGAGCTCTTCGTTAATCTGCAACCCTCGTTTTGCAGCTTGTTCTAAGTCTGCAATCTTCTCAAAAAGCGCTTTCGCATTCTTATCCACTGACTATCTCCACACTTAGGCGAATCATCCGATTATTCATACGCCACTGGCGGCTACTTCGTGGGCGTCCTGCCTGTTCGCTGTTGATGAACAAAATCTAACTTAACTTAGCTTTTAGATCAAGAAAAAACACCAAACTATTCTTAGCTTGATGTTAAGAGGAAGGTTAGAGGTGGGTTAAAGCTCGTACTGAACGCCTTTGACAACGCCAATGATCAGGCAATTACCGTTAATTGAAATGTTTGGATAGCGTGGATTTAAGGGAACTAAGAACTTTTGAGGCCCATCGATGACAAGTTTTTTTATAGTAGCCTCGTTTGTCCCATCAAGCCTGGCTACGACTATCTTTCCATGAAGTGGCTCTGCATCTGGATCTACTATGACTGTTGCCCCTTCAGGGATTGTCGGGAGGCCATTTGGGTTTGTCATCGAATCACCTTTAACCTCCAATGCAAAGGAGCTATCCCCTATCCGGAGTGATGTCTCTATCCACTTATCTACTTCGCTGAAAACCTCTGCTGCTTTACATTCTGTAAACTGTCCAGCCTGAACCCAGGATATCACCGGAATCCTTTGCATCTTGGTTATCAGATTGCCTTCAAATTCAGTGCCATAAAGTATGTAATCAATTGAGGTGTTGAAATACTTTGCAAGTTTAGCTAGTGACTCGCCGCCTGGCACATTAACGTCTTTTTCCCAATACCCAACCGCCACATCACTAACACCGCAGAACTTACCCAGTTCTTTCTGCGAGGTTTTGGTTATGCGCCTGAGAGCTTTGATGCGCTGACCGACAGTTTCCATTTGAACACCATAAATAAATTAAAAGGCTAAGCAATCTTAGTTTTTATTGACCAAAGTTAGATTTGTTATTAATATCTAATCAAACTTAGCTAAGGAGGCGTTATGACAACCGATGATATTGAAAACTACTTCGGAAGTACTGAGAAGGTTGCCGAATTTTTTGGAATCACAAGCGAGGCTGTTTACCAGTGGCGTAATAGAACTGGTCGTCTTATCCCAAAAGGGCGTGCAGCTGAAGCAGCCTATCGGACCGGGGGGAAATTGGTTTTTCATCCCGACCTTTACGAAAAGCGTAGCGATGCTTCAGTAAAACTCAAACCACAGGAATAAGGGGGGAGCTGTGGGTAACGAACCTATTTGGAAAGTCGAACGTCAGCCAGCATGGCTGGTGGCGGCGATAAAAAAAACGATCACCGATCTACCTGGTGGTTATGCCGAGGCGGCGGAATGGTTGGGCGTGACAGAGAACGCATTGTTTAACCGCCTTCGTGTGGATGGGGATCAGATCTTCCCTATGGGATGGGCGATGGTGCTACAGAAAGCCGCCGGTGTTAGCTACATAGCAGATGCGTTTTCTCGTCAAACAGATAACGGGATTCATATCCCTGGTGCCGCACCAGAAACAGAGAACGAAGAAATTGGCTTAAAGCTGGCTGAGCTGGTGGGCAGGCTTGGGGATCTGGTCAACGCATACCGTCGATACATCGATGATGGTGTAGTTGATAAAGGGGAGTGGGACAGTCTGAATGAAATCGCCTACCAGTTCCGGGTAACGCTTATGACGTTCCTGAACCTGATTTCACGAGTTTATTGCCTTCCAGAAAAGAGTGACGCCCGCGAGTGTGCAGCTCCGGGCGCCTTGGCGAACAACTCTTCGAGTATGGAGAAATAATCCGCATGAGCAGTTTAACGGTTTTTAACCGTCTACCGCAACTCAGGATGATCCCGGTTTCGGGTACTCCGTTGTTTCGGTATGAACGCAGATTATCAAACCGCTGGGTTCCGTGTAACCACAGTAGGGCGGTTTCAATTGTGGGGGTCTACAACCGGAGGGCAAAACGCCTGTGTGCGAACTTAACCGAAGGTTCAAAGACCACCGTGGAGTGCCAGTCCGTGTTATCCGCTGGGAGCCAGAAACACAGCGCGTTATCTATCTGCGAGATGGCTACCCGCACGAATGTTTCAGCCCACTTGAGCAATTCAGGCAGAAGTTCAGGGAGATAACGGACGATCATGAGCACTAAATTAACCGGCTACGTATGGGATGGTTGCGCGGCGTCGGGCATGAAGTTGTCTAGTGTCGCGATCATGGCTCGCCTTGCTGATTTCAGCAGCGATGAAGGTGTGTGCTGGCCGTCCATTGAAACTATTGCTCGCCAGCTTGGCGCAGGGCCGAGCACTATCAGAACGGCAATCGCAAAGCTTGAAAAAGATGGCTGGCTCACGCGCACACAGCGCCGTAATGGTAACCGTAATGCTTCGAACGTATACCGCCTGAATGTGGCGAAACTTCAGGCTGCCGCATTTTCTCAACTGTCAGATTCTGACACGTCAAAATCTGACGCATCAAATTTTGACGCCTCAAAAACTGACCCGTCGAAATCTGGCAAAAATGGCGGTTTTGACCCGTCAGAATCTGGCGGGGATCCGTCAGTAAAATCAACACAAGATCCACAAGTAAGTTCAAAACCCTCTTGTCCGGTTGCGGCGCAACCAGACCCTGAAGTTGTGATTACCGACCAGGCAATTTTGGTTCTGACCCATTTGAACAAGATCAGCGGATCTCGGTATCAGAAATCCAAAACATCCCTAGAGAACATCCGCGCCCGACTGCGTGAGGGATACAGCGTTGCAGACCTGCAACTTGTTATCGACCTGAAGCATGAGCACTGGCACGAGAACGACGAGCAGTACCAGTACATGCGGCCGGAAACGCTGTTTGGCCCGAAGAAATTCGAAAGCTATCTGCAAAGCGCTACCCGCTGGAATCAGAAGGGACGGCCTAAACGCGCTGACTGGGGGGCGAAAAATCGCGATGTGATGGCTTTTGGTCCGGTTGATACAACGATTCCTGCGGGGTTCAGAGGATGACGTTAAACAAATATTGCCAGGCGCTGGCTGCACTACGTAGCCAACCAGCCCACGAATTGAAAGAAGTTGGCGATCAGTGGCGGACACCGGATCTGCTTTTCTGGGGTATCAACGCGCTATTTGGTCCATTAGTTCTGGACTTGTTTGCTGACGACGACAACGCGAAGTGCCCGGCATGGTACACCGCCGAAGATAACGCGCTGAAACAGAACTGGTCTGAACGTCTGGATGAACTGGGTGGCGCTGGTTATGGCAACCCCCCGTATAGCCGTTCGCAGTACCACGAGAAACAGGCGATCACTGGCATGACGCACATCATGAGCTACGCTGCAGCCCAGCGTGAAAAGGGCGGTCGCTATGTGTTCCTGATAAAGGCTGCGCCGAGTGAAACGTGGTGGCCGGAAGATGCCGATCACATTGTATTCATTCGCGGACGCATTGGGTTCGATCTGCCTGTGTGGTTTGTACCTGCTGACGAAAAACAGAAGCCCACCAGCGCGTTTTTTGCCGGTGCCATAGCTGTATTCGATAAGTCATGGCGTGGTGAGCGGTTCAGCTATATCAACCGCAAAGAACTGGAGGCAAAAGGGCGGGCGTTTATGACTTTGGCGCAATTTGCTGCCAGCAAGTCTCAACCTGCAACTGCCACACCATCTGAAGCTGACAAGCCAGAAGCAGAGTTGCCACTTACCCAGAAAGATATTTTTGATATCAGCGGTGTCGAGGCGTGGGCATGCGTTAGAGCTGCGTTCGGCGATAAAGAAGAATACACATTTAGTGAATCGAAGTTTGGGCATACCTGGGCGGCGGATTCTGTCGAAGCACCGGAATTCACTCAGGTATCACCATTAACGATCGACAAGGCCAAACTGCTCATTCTCGAAAGCATTTTGTTCGGTGTAGATGAGTGGCTTTTGTCGATTCAATTCGATGACGCTGCTGCGCGCCTGGATATGTCGGAACGTATTCGCACTGTTGCCCTTGAAGCATCCGGTGAATATGGCATGAACAGCACTGATTTCATTGTAGCTATGGGAAGCCTGGATGTTTCCAGTTGGTCCAATATTCGCCAGATCCGCATGCACATTCGTGAGAAAGCTAAACCAGTATCGGATCCGCTTCCCGAGTCCTGTATCTGGCCGCTGGAGGTTGGAATTGTATTCGACCAGGTGGATGGTGCTGACATGCTGGATGAGTCACTGCAACACAAGCTGAAAGCCAATATCAATCAACTCTGGCTGGAGCGGACTGCCACCAGCGAAATCATTACTGCTGCTTCTGAACTTGTTCGCAATATGCGGGGAGAGGCCGCGTGAAACTGGTACTGCCTTTTCCTCCGAGCGTGAACACTTACTGGCGCGCCCCTAACAAGGGGCCGCTGGCCGGTCGTCACCTCATTAGCGCTGATGGCCGTAAATACCAGAGCGCTGCCTGCGTGGCGATCATTGAGCAATTACGACGTCTCCCGAAGCCATCGACTGAACTGGCAGCGGTAGAAATCACACTGTACCCGCCGGATGCGCGCCGCCGGGATATCGATAATTACAACAAAGCCCTGTTTGACGCGCTGACGCATGCGGGTGTCTGGGAAGACGACAGCCAGATTAAGCGCATGCTGGTGGAATGGGGACCCGTAGTGCCGAAAGGTCGGGTAGAGATAACGATCAGCAGATATGAACCGGCGGGTGCAGCCGCCTGATATGGAGAAAAGTATGAGCCAGTTAGCAACAACAGCATTAACCATGTCCAGCAGCGATATTGCTGAGCTGGTGGAATCACGACATGACCATGTTAAACGGTCCATTGAACGCCTGGCAGAGCGCGGTGTTATTGAACTCCCCCCAATGGGGGAAGTTAAAAATCACCTCAATCAGTCGGTATCGGTTTATCTGATAGGGAAGCGGGACAGTTATATCGTTGTCGCGCAGCTGTCGCCGGAGTTTACCGCGCGTCTGGTTGATCGCTGGCAGGAGCTTGAGCAGGCACAGCAGCAGACGATTCCTCAATCATTCTCTGAAGCCCTACGTCTTGCAGCTGACCTTGCAGAACAAAAACAGCAGTTGACTAACGAACTTGCTGCCGCGGCGCCGAAGGTAGAGTTTGTTGATCGGTACTGTACAGCCAGTGGGTCAATGTCATTCCGCCAGGTGGCAAAACTGCTTAAGGCCAAAGAGCCAGATCTGCGGTTATTCCTCCTTGAGAACGACATCATGTATCGCCTTGGCGGAACGATGACCCCACGGCATCAGCATATTGATGCGGGCCGTTTTGAAGTGAAAACCGGCACATCCGTAACCTCAAATCATGCATTCAGCCAGGCACGTTTCACGGCGAAAGGCGTGCGCTGGATTGGTGGACTGTGGGCAGAACACATTGCCAGGGGGCAGGTCGCGTGAGAGCTCTGCTTACCCCCGAGATCGCCCATCGTATGGGGATTGTGTTGTTCCGTCCCGGTGCAGAACTGATGCACCTCTTCATGCGTGGTCGCGTTCTGCTCGAGCCTGAACCAGAAGAAATGGCGTCATTCAGTACCGGGGCTGTTCCGGCAGCCATTCAGCCGCTGGCTGATGATCCGGTAATGCGTCAGGTCTTCGAGAATGAGAGGGTTATTCAGCGTGCCGGTGGACTTCCTTCCCTTGAGCAATGGTTGAGTAATCGGTTTGAATGCCAGTGGCCACATTCAACGTGGCACGACAAGAACTTCACAACAATGCGGCACCCACCAGGAAGTATTCGCCTGTGCTGGCATTGCGATCACACTTTGTCGGGGCAGCATACCGAACAGCTTGCAGGTATAGCGGCAGGAAACCTGGCATCCTGGATTCTGGAAGTCATTAGGCGTGATTCTGGTTTTCCCGAGTCGCATATCCTGACGCTTCCGGAACTGTGCTGGTGGATGGTCAGAAACGACCTGGCTGATGTTATTCCGGAAAGCGTTGCACATAAGGGGTTACGGCTTCCGGATGAGACGCTCCGTTCTGTCATGAGAGAAAGCGACCTTGTGCCTTCCGCGTCTGCAACCTGCCTCGTGCAGGAGAAGGCGAAGAAGGTTCTCACCCTTAAGGTTGATCCGGAGTCGCCAGAGTCTTTCATGCTCAGGCCAAAACGTCGCCGCTGGGTAAATGAGACGTACACCCGCTGGGTTAAAACACAACCCTGTGAGTGTTGCCGACGGCCAGCAGATGATCCGCACCATATCGTAGGGCACGGTATGGGGGGGACAGCAACAAAAGCCCATGATCTCTTCGTGATCCCTCTGTGCAGAGAGTGCCACGACGAGTTACACGCCGATGTACCGGCATTTGAGCAGAAGCATGGTACGCAGCTTGAGCTGCTACTGCGTTTTATGGATCGAGCACTGGCGATCGGCGTAATAGTTAAAGCGTAAGTGTATGGAGATGAGCAATGCGTGATATGCAGAAAGTTTTAGATTTGTGGGGAGCATGGGCCGCGAGTGACTCATGTACCGTTGATTATTCACCGATTGCCGCGGGGTTTAAAGGGCTGCTGCCGCAAACCGGTAAAACTCGTCTCCAGTGCACCGATGATGATGGTCTGGTAATCGAGGGGTGTATGTCGCGCCTGAACAGAAAGAGGCCATACGATTATCAGCTCCTGATCGTGCATTACATATATCGGGTGTCAAAGCGCCAGATGGCGAAGCACCGTAAGAAAAGCGAAAAGCAGATCCGCATTGAAATGCAGATGGCAGAGGGCTTCATTGAAGGGTGTCTCTCGATGCTGGATATTCCCTTAGAAATGGACCCGGTTGTGTATATGGAAAACCGTCAAAAAAACGCTAGTGCGGTCCGCAGTTTTTAGTTTAACGTGTTAAGGGTGGTTTCTACGCCACTGACTTAAAAAGATTTTTAAACCTCGCCAATGCGGGGTTTAATGAGATATGATTGAGAAAAAGCTTATATAACAATTAGTAATGACTACGATAATCTCTCAAGACTCAGTTTTTACTGCTGCCGATGAATTATGGACTGATGCAGAGGATAGGCCTGCACCAGCTCCTTTCAAAAAGTTTTATGCGCTTAATGATAGTTTGCTGTTTTTCTCCGGTGATATAGATGCGATTCTTTCCGCATTATCTATGTATATTGGCTCATTGATCGGTGTTGATGAGGAGTTTGCTGAGCTAATGGGGCAGGCTGCTGAGTTGGATATGCGAACCTACGAGTTGATTGAAATTGATCGCTCCACAGGAAAGATTGTTTACGAGTATGGCTCCTCAAGGATTGAGGAACATGGGTGCATTTTTTACGGGCTTGGTTCTGGGTCTGACTACGCATTGAACTCATTTATCAACTCAATGGGGATCATTCTGAATTCTGGGAAGCCTTTTAAATTTCCAGAGCATGGACATAATCTCATCACTACATGCATGCAGCATGCATTCCAACTAGACGAATGCTCTGGTGGAAAAATTGCACATATTGTATGGGGAGATGATGGAGTAGTTTCCGACTGCTTGGCATGGGTTCCCAGTCCTGAACTCGAATCTTATCACTGCGCAATAATAGCAAAAATTCATGAACGCTTTGGTACCAAAGAAGAATTGAGGGAATTGATTGCTGGTCAGCTTGACGAGGAGAAGCAGGATGCTAAAGAACTAGAGATTGAGACTAAAATTTTTGACCAGGTTGATGATCGAGCGTATAGTTCACAAAACAGTCTAGCTGCAAAAGGAAGAACGAGTATGAACAACACTACTGAACAGAAACCTAGAGTCGCCGTAAAGACCTCTGGTTCTTCTCGGGGTAAGGTGTTCAGTTCGGCGGCTCTGAAAGAACGAATGGCCCAGCGTAAGGCTGAAGGTCTTAGTTAATTTTTTAAACAGATACTTTAAAAGCGCCTACGGCGCTTTTTTTGTTTTCAGGTAATGCTTTGCTGATACTAAAGACACTGTCTTAAAAAACGTTAACCTCTCCTTATTCGGCTCACAATATGAGCCAGTTAACAATACTTTTCGGCTCATCTAAGGTCACCTAGTCGGTGGCCTTTTTCATTTCGATCAGGGGTTCGTCGTCAGTATATCTATTTAACAAACACTCCCTGACGCCTGAACTTCCCCAATACAGCACCCCGAAACGTTCGGAGGTGAGAGAGATGCACAGACTTATGCCTGACAAAATTGCTTCGGCCGTGGGGTATTGCGCGTCCGGCGGCCTCATTTGCTGGGGCGGTGTCGCCAGATGGGTGCATGACCTTGATTGGAACCTGGTTGCCGTTATTGGCGGCTTTGTGATTGGCCTGTTGACTTTCTTCGTCAACTTTTACTTCAAACGGCGACAGACCAAGGCCTATGAACAGGCGCTGGCTCGCGGTTATGTTACTCCACCTCCCCAGGATAATTAATATGGCTTCCTCCAGAGCAAAACTCAGCGCGGCAATGCTGGCGCTTATCGCCGTTGGCGCTTCTGCACCAACGCTATTTGACCAGTTCATTAGCGAGAAAGAAGGTAACGCGCTTGTTGCTGTTATGGATCCGGGAGGCGTGTGGTCGCTTTGCCACGGTGTAACAGTTATCGAAGGCAAGCCAGTCATCAAAGGAATGACGGCCACCGAGGCGCAATGCAAAAAAGTTAATGCCATTGAGCGTGATAAAGCGCTGGCATGGGTACAGCGTAATATTCATGTGCCGCTGACTGAACCGCAAAAGGTCGGCATTGCCTCCTTCTGTCCATACAACATCGGTCCGGGTAAGTGTTTCCCTTCGACGTTCTATCAGCGCATCAACTCAGGCGATCGAAAAGGAGCGTGTGAAGCAATCCGCTGGTGGATTAAAGATGGCGGTCGCGATTGTCGGTTGACCAAAGGTCAGAAGAACGGCTGCTACGGTCAGGTAGAGCGACGTGACCAGGAAAGCGCGCTAACGTGCTGGGGGATAGACCAGTGACAATGAAATTAAACCTGTTCCCAGTCGCAATCGTGATAATCGCGGGCCTCTCAATTGCTGTGGTAAAGAGTTGTGCCGACGCCAGTATCATTGAGAGCGATAACAAAGTGCTACGCAACGATAACACGCTGCAGGGGCAGGTCATCGCAACCCAGTCTCTTAACTTCAATCGCTTTAACCAGGCAGCAGAGCATGCCAACAGGCTGAACTCCATGATTGATGCCAGCACCGAAGAGACTGTAATTGAATACCGGGAGATTCTCCGCCGTGAAAAAACATGTGATCTGCCTGTTCCTGCTGATGTCGCTGGTGGGTTGCTCGAATACGCGCACCGTTTACGTGCCAGCGCCATGCACACCGATACCGACAGACCTGACGCAGCCGATGATCGTTCCGTTGCCACCAGCTCAATGACGTATTGTCAGGCTGTTTTGTGGATTAAGCCGTTACTGGCGGTCATCGAGAAGGGAAACAATGATCTCGCCAGTATTCGGAGTATAGAAAATTTCAGGAAATAATGTATTTAAACCACGTTGCGTATTTTAATTTATTTCTAATTATCAAACTATTGTCTTTCAGAAAGGAAAGATCTGAAAGGCACATGATATTTTAATTGATTATATGTCTAATTGCCATTTTTAAGTCTACTAAATCATCGGTTTTAAGTTTGCTCAAAGAGTTGGCAATAACTTCATTTTCATCTTTTAGTATTTCTTTTTTGGCTGAATATAATTTCGGGTTAATTGAAAATGCACCGTTACTAAGTATGATTGGTTGTTCTAAAAAACCTAAATATGCAGAAAAGGCTCGATGCAAGTTTTCAATGTATTCTTTGAATTTAGTATCAGTGACGCTATGATAACGTAATGATTTATATAGGCTTTGATAGTTTTGGTAACGTAATTCCTGTGTGGAGTTGGAGAAGGCTCTACATTCTCTTATTAATTCGTCTTGCTTGGTAAATATCCCGTTGCTTCCGTAGAAATTATTAAGGTAACAAATTCTCGCTTCAATGTTCTTATCTAGGAATGTTACAACTCCAATAATGGAGTTTGAAAATACAAGATAATCAGTTGCTCCTTGGAATACAGCACTTTTGATTTTTTCAGCACCCCAGTTTTGGGCAATGCTAAATGCTAGATAAACAGTTAAGATTGATGCCATGCAACTTAAACCAGCAATTATGGTTGATAGTTCGTATTTTATTATTAGATGTCTAGAGATGAAAACATCAAATAAAATCATTGAAATACTCCACATGAATATAATTACAATTATTTTTGCGAATTTTTCTAACATTTTGAGTTCTTAATTTGAGCTAAGTTGTTTTAAATTACCAGGTATTATAACCCATTGTAATATCGCTGTATTTAAAAAATTCGTCGCTAAGTTTGTTTGGGTCCTTCTGGACATTTTAGATGCTTACGGGGCGGCGACCTCGCAGATTCTCGCTATTTATGAAAATTTTCAGGCATTTGCCGTTTCCGTTCTTCTTCTCGCTAATTCATTGTTTTAACTGTAAACACACCCTGAAAAGAAAGGAAATGATAAGCCTAAAAAACGGCTAAATAGCCAGAGGGCGTTTCCTTTCTCTGTTTTTGTGCATGGAGTGAGCTATGGAGGCCAACAAAAAGCGTCTTTCTGAAATATTTGGGGTCAGCGTGCGAACCATTCAGAACTGGCAGGATCAGGGAATGCCTGTAGCACGTGGCGGTGGAAAAGGTAATGAGGTCCTCTATGAATCTTCCGCGGCTATCGAATGGTATTCCGCACGCGACGCGGCGATTGAGAATGAGAAATTACGCAAGGAGGTGGAAGACCTTCGTCTTGCATCGGATTCCGATCTCCAGCCAGGTACGATTGACTATGAGCGTCACCGCCTCACCCGAGCGCAGGCAGATGCCCAGGAACTAAAAAATGCAAAAGATTCCGCTGAGGTGGTGGAAACCGCATTCTGCACGTTCGTGCTGTCGCGGATGGCCGGAGAAGTAGCCAGCATTCTTGATGGAGTTCCTCTGTCGGTTCAGCGGCGCTTCCCGGAGCTGGAAAACCGACATATTGATTTCCTGAAGAAGGACATCATTAAGGCCATGAACAAAGCAGCTGCGCTGGATGAAATAATACCGGGGTTGCTGAGTGAATATATCGAACAGTCAGGTTAAGGGGCTGCAGCACTCTGCGCGCGCAGGGCTACTTTCGCTGTATCGACCTGAGCCGCAAACAGCGGTTGAATGGGCAGACGATAATTACTATCTCCCCAAAGAGTCGGCCTACCAGGAAGGGCGCTGGGAAACGTTGCCGTTTCAGCGCGCGATCATGAATGCGATGGGTAACGATTACATACGTGAGGTCAACGTTGTTAAGTCTGCCCGTGTTGGCTATTCAAAAATGTTGCTGGGTGTTTATGCGTATTTTATTCAGCACAAGCAGCGAAATTCCCTTATCTGGCTGCCCACTGATGGTGACGCCGAAAACTTCATGAAGTCGCATATTGAACCAACGATCCGCGATATTCCGTCACTTCTGGCGCTGGCCCCCTGGTATGGCAAAAAGCACCGGGATAATACGCTCAGTATGAAACGTTTCTCCAACGGTCGCGGGTTCTGGTGTCTGGGTGGTAAGGCGGCGAAAAACTATCGTGAAAAGTCAGTGGATGTTGCCGGCTATGACGAACTCGCAGCTTTTGATGAGGATATTGAGAAAGAGGGTTCCCCGACGTTTCTCGGTGACAAACGTATTGAGGGCTCTGTCTGGCCTAAATCTATTCGCGGATCAACGCCAAAAACAAAGGGAACCTGCCAGATTGAGCGTGCTGCCAGCGAATCCGGGCATTTCATGCGTTTTCATGTTGCCTGTCCGCACTGTGGTGAAGAGCAGTACCTTAAATTCGGCGACAAAGAGACTCCGTTCGGGCTGAAATGGACACCGGGCGAACCCTCCAGCGTCTTTTACCTGTGTGAACATAATGCCTGCGTCATTAAGCAGCAGGAGCTGGATTTCACTGAAGCACGTTACATCTGCGACACCACCGGGATCTGGACGCGCGACGGTTTATCCTGGTTTTCATCAACAGGTACCGAAATCGACCCGCCAGACAGCGTGACGTTTCACATCTGGACGGCATACAGCCCGTTTACCACCTGGATACAGATCGTCAAAGACTGGCTAAAAACGAAAGGGGATACCGGAAAGCGTAAAACCTTCGTGAACACCACTCTGGGCGAAACATGGGAGCCTAAAATTGGTGAACGGCCTGATGCGGAGCTCATGGCCGAACGCAAAGAGTTCTTCGGCGCATCCGTACCGGAGTGTGTTGCTTATCTGACAGCCGGGATCGACTCCCAGTTGGATCGATATGAAATGCGCGTCTGGGGTTGGGGACCCGGTGAGGAAAGCTGGCTGATTGACCGGCAGATCATTATGGGCCGTCATGATGATGAAGCGACCCTCGTCAGGGTGGACGAGGCGATTAACAAAACCTATCTCCGAAAGAATGGCGTGGAAATGTCGGTATCCCGTATCTGCTGGGATATCGGCGGTATTGACCCCACCATTGTCTACAATCGCTCAAAAAAGCATGGCCTGTTTCGCGTGATCCCGATTAAAGGGGCTTCCGTTTACGGCAAGCCCGTCGCGAATATGCCGCGTAAACGCAACAAGAACGGCGTTTATCTGACGGAAGTGGGTACAGATACCGCAAAGGAGCAGATTTATAACCGCTTCACACTTCAGCCGGAAGGGAGTGAACCTCTTGCCGGAGCCGTGCATTTTCCCAATAACCCCGAAATTTACGATCTGGCTGAGGCACAGCAACTTACTGCTGAGGAGCAGGTTGAAAAATGGGTGGACGGGCGTAAGAAAATCGTCTGGGACAGCAAAAAGCGACGAAATGAGGCGCTGGACTGCTTCGTTTATGCGCTGGCGGCCCTGCGGATCAGTATTTCGCGATGGCAACTGAATCTTGATTCACTGCTCGCGAGCCTGCAGGAGGAAGAGGGAAGCCGGACCAATAACAAAACCCTGGCTGATTATGCCCGGGCATTATCTGGAGATGAATAATGGCGACACAGACAGATCTGGATGCCGCCCGCGCTGCGTTGCATGACCTCATGATGGGAAAGCGGGTAGCCACGGTGCAAAAAGACGGCCGGCGGGTTGAGTTCACTGCGACCTCCGTCAGTGACCTGAAGAAATACATTGCCGAACTTGAGTCACAGGTTGGCACCACTCCACGACGCCGGGGACCGGCAGGATTTTACGCATGAAAACACCTGCTTTGTTAGGACCGGACGGTAAAACCGCTCTGCGGGATTATGCCGGATATCATGGCGGTGCTGGTGGCTTTGGCGGTCAACTCCGCGCCTGGAACCCACCGAGTGAAAGCGCAGATGCTGCGTTATTGCCTAATTTTTCCCGTGGTAACGCGCGCGCTGACGATCTGGTCCGCAATAACGGCTATGCGGCAAACGCGGTACAGCTCCACCAGGATCACATTGTCGGGTCATTTTTCCGGCTCAGTTATCGGCCCAGCTGGCGTTTTCTGTGCATTGGGGAGGAAGAGGCCCGGGCGTTCTCCTGTGAAGTTGAGGCGGCCTGGAAAGAATTTGCGGAGGACGATTGCTGCTGCATTGATGCGGAACGTAAGCGTACATTCACCATGATGATCCGTGAAGGTATTTCCATGCATGCGTTTAACGGTGAGTTATGTGCACAGGCCACCTGGGACAGTGATTCCACGCGTCTTTTCCGCACACAGTTCAAAATGGTGAGCCCAAAACGCATCAGCAACCCCAATAACGCCGGAGACACGCGAAACTGCCGGGCAGGTGTCAGAACAAATGACAGTGGCGCCGCGCTGGGATATTACGTCAGAGAGGATGGCTATCCGGGGTGGATGGCGCAGAAGTGGACCTACATCCCGCGTGAATTGCCCGGCGGGCGGCCTTCCTTTATCCACGTATTTGAACCCCTGGAAGATGGGCAGACACGCGGTGCCAACGTGTTTTACAGCGTCATGGAGCAAATGAAAATGCTCGATACGCTGCAGAATACGCAGCTCCAGAGCGCGATTGTCAAGGCGATGTATGCCGCAACGATTGAAAGTGAGCTTGATACGCAAACCGCGATGGACTTTATTCTTGGCTCAGACAGTAAAGAGCAGCAAAGCAAGATGACCGGCTGGCTGGGGGAGATGGCCTCGTACTATACCGCGGCGCCGGTTCGTCTCGGCGGCGCGAAGGTGCCGCATCTGATGCCGGGCGACTCCCTGAATCTTCAGTCAGCGCAGGATACTGATAACGGCTATTCGACGTTTGAACAATCTCTGCTGCGCTACATTGCTGCAGGGCTGGGTGTGTCATATGAGCAACTCTCTCGCAACTATTCGCAGATGAGTTATTCCACCGCCCGCGCCAGTGCTAACGAGTCCTGGGCGTACTTTATGGGGCGTCGCAAATTTGTTGCCTCCCGCCAGGCCTGTCAGATGTTTTTATGCTGGCTGGAAGAGGCCATTGTTCGCCGGGTAGTGACATTACCGTCTAAAGCCCGGTTCAGTTTTCAGGAGGCGAGAAGCGCCTGGGGAAATGCTGACTGGATCGGCTCCGGGCGAATGGCCATTGACGGCCTGAAGGAGGTGCAGGAGGCCGTCATGCTCATTGAAGCGGGGCTGAGCACCTATGAGAAGGAATGCGCCAAACGCGGGGAAGACTATCAGGAAATCTTTGCCCAGCAGGTTCGTGAAACGATGGAGCGTCGTGCTGCGGGCCTTAAACCTCCAGCGTGGGCGGCTTCGGCCTTTGAGTCTGGACTGAAAAAATCGAATGAGGAGGGGACCGATGACGCCAGAGCTGCGTAATCTCCCGCACATTGCCAGTATGGCTTTCAATGAGCCGCTTTTACTTGAACCCGCCTATGCGCGGGTTTTCTTTTGTGCTCTCGCTGGTCAGTTAGGTATCACCCGTCTGACCGACACCGTGTCGGGCGTGACGCTTGGCGCAGAGCAGATGGCTGAACCGCTGGCACTCTTTGGTGATGATGAGGACATGGGACCAAAGCCGGCGCGAAGCTACCAGGTCACTGATGGTATCGCGGTGCTGCCTGTTTCCGGGACGCTGGTCAGTAAAACCCGCTCACTTCAGCCGTATTCGGGGATGACGGGGTACAACGGCATCATCGCCCGCCTCCAGCAGGCAATCAGCGATCCGGGTGTAGACGGCATTCTTCTTGATATGGATACGCCAGGTGGAATGGTGGCGGGTGCCTTTGACTGTGCGGACATCATCGCCCGTATGCGGGATACCAAACCCATCTGGGCGTTAGCCAACGATATGAACTGCAGCGCTGGCCAGCTGATTGCCAGTGCGGCATCACGTCGGCTTGTGACGCAGACGGCCAGAACGGGATCTATCGGGGTCATGATGGCCCACAGCAATTACGGCGCCGCCCTTAAAACCAGCGGCGTTGAGGTCACGTTGATTTACAGCGGCGATCACAAGGTGGATGGGAACCCCTACGAGAAATTACCCAAAGAGGTACGCGCAGATTTTCAGGCGCGTATTGACGCTACCCGGCAGATGTTCGCTGAAAAGGTGGCAGGTTATACCGGCATGTCGGTACAGGCCGTTCTTGATACTGAAGCCGCTGTATTTTCAGGCCAGGAATCAGTAGACAACGGCCTGGCGGAGCAGCTGGTCAACAATATGGATGCGCTGAACGTTATGCGCGATGCAATTCATAAACGAACGATGATTTCCCGAGGAGGAAGCATGAAAGGTACTACTGCATCCGCAGATACCACTCAACCAGCAGCATCTGCTGACCAGACCGTGACCACCGTTGACGTGCCTGCTGCGGTCGTTACTGACCCTGCAGCGGGTGCAACTGTTGATATCAGCAGCCAGCTGGCAGCGGCGGTCGCAGCCGAAAAAGGTCGCATTATGGGGATCCTGAACTGTGAAGAGGCGAAAGGGCGTGAATCACAGGCGCGCGCGCTGGCGGAAACGCCAGGGATGACGGTGGAAAGTGCCCAGCGCATCCTTGCCGCGGCTCCTCAGAGTGCCCAGGCGCGTACGGATACCGCGCTGGATCGTCTGATGGAAACCGCACCCGGCACCGTAACGGCAGGTAGCGCTTCTGCCGAAGCGGGTGACGATTTGTTAAATACGCCTGTTTAAGAGGTCAACATGTCTAACACTGAACAATTTACGCACAATCAGCCCCTCGGGAACAGTGATCCGGCGCATACCGGTTTTGCACCTGGTGAACTGACGAAAGCAGTACCGGCGATGACGCCCCTGATGCTGGATGCCACTTCCGGCAAGCTGACCGTCTGGGATGGCCAGCATGCGGGGGCTGCCTGTGGCGTTCTGGCGGTGTCTGCCGACCAGAGCAGCACTGAGCTGGCATTCTATAAGTCCGGCTCTTTCCGTATTGAAGATGTGCTCTGGCCGGATGCGGTGACGGATGAACACATCAAACGCAACGCATTCGCAGGTACAGCCATCAGTATCGTCTGACATCCGACTTAACACTAACCATCATCCACAGAAGCCGCCATCGCGGCTTTTTTTACGGGAAACATCTATGTCAATTTACACAACGGCCCAACTGCTGGCGGTCAATGAGAAGAAATTCAAGTTCGACCCGCTTTTCCTGCGTATCTTCTTCCGTGAAAGCTACCCCTTCAGCACCGAGAAGGTGTATCTGTCGCAAATTCCGGGCATGGTCAACATGGCGCTGTATGTCTCGCCTGTTATTTCCGGCAAGGTTATCCGCTCCCGCGGCGGCGCAACGTCAGAGTTTACGCCGGGTTACGTCAAACCCAAGCACGAGGTAAACCCACAGATGACGCTGCGTCGCCTGCCGGATGAAGATCCGCAAAATCTGGCTGACCCGGCCTACCGCCGCCGTCGAATTATCCTGCAGAACATGAAGGATGAGGAGCTGGCGATTGCCCAGGTGGAAGAGAAACAGGCGGTGGCTGCTGTCCTCAACGGTAAATACACCATGACCGGCGAAGCGTTTGAACCGGTTGAGGTGGATATGGGACGCAGTGCCGGAAACAACATCATCCAGGCAGGTGCTGCGGCCTGGAGCACTCGCGACAAAGAAACCTATGACCCTACTGACGATATTGAAACCTATGCGCTGAACGCCAGCGGCGTGGTCAATATTATCGTCTTTGATCCTAAGGGCTGGGCGTTGTTCCGTTCATTCAAAGCGGTAAAAGAGAAGCTCGACACCCGTCGGGGTTCTAACTCTGAACTGGAAACGGCGCTGAAGGATCTGGGTGAAGCGGTCTCCTATAAGGGAATGTATGGTGATGTGGCCATTGTCGTCTATTCCGGGCAATACATTGAAGACGACACCAAAAAGAACTACCTGCCAGATTTGAGCATGGTGCTGGGTAATACCCAGGCCCGCGGCTTGCGCACCTACGGCTGCATTCAGGATGTGGATGCCCAGCGTGAAGGCATTAACGCTTCCACGCGTTATCCGAAAAACTGGGTACAGACAGGCGATCCGGCGCGTGAGTTCACCATGATCCAGTCTGCACCGCTGATGCTGCTGGCTGACCCGGATGCGTTTGTGTCAGTCAAACTCGCCTGATGTCTATTCTGTGGCCCTGCGGGGCCCTGTTCCGGAGTTGTTCTTATGACTGAAAAAGAAAAGTTGATTGCGCGACTTAATGAGCTTGGCGCGCAGCTTGGCCGGGAAGTGAATACCAGTGGCACCATTCAGGAGCTCTCTATGCGCATTGCAGAGCTGGAGGAAGAGCTGAATGACGGCACGGATACCGATAGTGTTGAAAATAGTGGCGTGAGTGATGGTAGTGCATCCACCGGCGCCACAGAACCCGTGCCGCCAGTGGATACTGTGTTAAGCGGCAGGGCAGATGACGCACTGATGGCCGTCGAAACGCTGGCCACGCTGCACATTGAGGCGCTGCACGCGACCCGCGATGAATGGGTATCTATTGTGGGGGCGGGGACCGTGATCCGCGTGACAGAAGCGGATGCGGACAGTCTGGTTGCACTCGGACTGGTCCGCGAGCACTAACAGGGGAGCTGTGTGGCTGATTTCGATAACCTTTTTGATGCTGCAATAATACAGGCCGATGACACTATTCGGCAGGTTATGGGGACTTCTGCAACGGTAACGTCCGGCGCGATTTCTGGCGTCACGTTGAGTGGTGTTTTCGATGATCCGGAAAATATCGGTTACGCCACACCCGGCATCCGTGTAGAGGGGACCAGCCCGTCGCTATTTGTGAAATCAGCAACGATTGGGCAGCTGGCGCGGCTGGATACGCTGGATATTAACGGAAAGCCTTTCTGGGTTGACCGTATTGGTCCTGATGACTGTGGCTCCTGCCATGTCTGGCTTGGTACGGGTGCTCCTCCTGCAACGACCCGGCGCCGTTAAGGGGAAACAATGTCTTTAAAAGGGCTTGAACAGGCTATAGCAAACCTGAACAGCATCAGCAAAACGGCGGTTCCGAGGGCCTCGTCGCAGGCTGTTAACCGTGTCGCCACCCGGGCAGTCAGCCGAAGCGTTGCTGTTGTCTCGAAAGATACGCGGGTGCCGCGCAAGCTGGTAAAACAACGTGCGAAGATAAAACGCGCCACGGTGAAAAAGCCGATGGCAATGATTCGCGTGAACCGGGGCAACCTGCCCGCGATAAAGCTGGGTACCGCCAGCGTACGGTTATCCCGCAGAAAACGGGACAAAAAAGGGGCCAATAGTGTGTTGCGTATTGGCCCTTTTCGTTTCCCCGGGGCCTTTATTCAACAACTGGAAAATGGCCGCTGGCATGTGATGCGACGGACATCCAGACCCCGCTACCCGATCGAAGTGGTCAGCATTCCACTGGCAGCGCCACTGACGACCGCATTTAAAGATGAGCTGCCGAAGCTAGTGGAATCGGATATGCCTAAAGAACTTCGGGCATCCCTTACAAACCAACTCAGGCTGATTCTGAAACGATGAAACACACTGATATTAGAAAGGCGATTATTGATGCGCTGGAGAGTCATATTGGTAAAGACGCGCTCTATTTTGACGGACGTCCAGCAGTACTGGAGGAGGGGGATTTTCCGGCGGTCGCTGTCTTCCTGACGGATGCCGGGTATACCGGCGAAGAACTGGATGCTGATATCTGGCAGGCCACGCTGCATATCGAAATCTTTTTACCAGCGCAGGTACCCGATTCCGGGCTCGATGACTGGATGGAGTCACGTATTTATCCGGTGCTTGGCAATGTGCTAGGACTTTCCACATTGATCACTAACATGGTGCAGCAGGGGTATGACTACCAGCGCGATGACGATCTTGGGCTGTGGAGTTCGGCTGATCTGAAATATTCCATTACCTACGAAATGTGAGGACGCAATGACAACACCAAACCCACTGGCGCCGGTAAAGGGTGCCACCACCACGCTCTGGGTTTATTCCGGATCGGGCAACCCGTTCGTCAACCCATTATCAGATATTGACTGGACGCGCCTGGCAAAGATTAAAGACCTGCAGCCCGGCGAACTGACTGCTGAATCAAACGATGATACCTATCTGGATGATGCTGATGCTGACTGGACGTCTACTTCACAGGGTCAGAAATCGGCGGGGGAGGCCAGTTTTACGCTGGCCTGGAAACCGGCGGAAAGTGGGCAACAGGATCTGGTTCGCTGGTTTGATGACGGTACCGTGCTGGCGTACAAAATTAAATACCCGAATGGTGCCGTTGATGTGTTCCGTGGCTGGGTAAGCAGCCTGGGTAAAACGGTGACGGCAAAAGACACCATTACGCGTTCTGTCAAAATCAGCAACAACGGCAAGCCAGGTCTTGCTGAATACAGCGCTGCTGCAGTGATTGACGTAACCGGCGTCAGCCTGGATAAATCGACCACCACCGTTGCGGCTGGTGCCACCACCACGCTGAATGTCACCGTGGCACCAGCCAGCGCGAGCGATCAATCTTTCCGGGCCACCACCACTGATGCAGGTAAAGCCACGGTAACTGTCGCCGGTACGGTGCTGACGGTAACCGGTATTGCCGCCGAAACCGCCGACATTATCGTGATGACCAACGACGGGCTGTTTGTCGCGACCTGTAAAGTCACCGTTTCCTGACCTACGGGGCTGTGGCCCCGCTTTCCGGAGTAACCCATGTTTTTAAAAAGTGAGCTGTTCGAACGTAACGGTAATACAGTCACGCTCTACGAACTTTCGGCGCTGCAGCGTATTGAGCATCTTGAACACCTGAAGTCGCTGGAAAGTATCACTGATGCCGACATGCAGGCGGCGATGGATATGACGATTAAATCCGGCGCACTGCTGGTGGCCATGTCTTTATGGCATGGCCACGCTCTGAAAGGGACGCACAAAACGCCGAAAGAAGACGTTGAGCAGATCCAGAATGAAGTGCTGATGACCTGGCCGCTGGAGATTGTTTCCGCTGCAGAGTACAGCGTAAAGCTGTTATCCGGCATGGTGCCTTTGCACGAAGTGAATGACCCAGAGGATGTCGTTGTGACTGAGCCAGTCAGTCTGGAAAAGTCCTCGCCAGTGAGCTGACATTCGTCCTGAAACTGGCGCGTGAATTTCGCCGCCCGGACTGGCGCGCCATGCTTGCTGGTATGTCGTCAACGGAATACGCCGACTGGCGAACGTTCTACCAGGACAATTTTTTTAATGATGCGCAACTGGATGCACATTTTTCCTCGCTGATGCATATCGTCATTACCGCGCTTGACCCCAAAACCACATCAACCCCTGCCAGCTTCAGCCTGCTTTCACCTTCTGCGGAGGATATTGCCGACGAGGAACCCGGTGACGCTGTGCTGATGGCAAAGGCCGAGGGCATTTCAGGAGGCGTTCGCTATGGCCCAGACGGCAGTGGGTGACCTGGTCGTTAACCTTGACGTTAATTCGTCAAAGTTCAACGAGCAGATGGAGTACGTAAAAAGGCAGTTTAAGCAGACGGGTGACGCAGCGAATGACTCGGCTCTGAAGGTGCAGCAGTCATTTACCCGCCAGGAGAGTGCCGCGAAGAAGGCCGGTATTTCTGTCGGCCAGTACAACGCGGCGATGCGTATGCTGCCTGCGCAGTTTACGGATATCGCCACCCAGCTGGCCGGTGGGCAGAGTCCGTGGCTTATCCTGCTGCAGCAGGGGGGGCAGGTGAAAGACTCCTTCGGCGGTATCATTCCGACCTTCCGGGCGCTGCTGGGCAACATATCGCCGGTGATGGTGGGTGTTGGCGCGCTGGCAGTCGCTACCGGCGCGATGGTGTACGCCTGGTATCAGGGCTCGTCCACGCTGTCTGATTTCAACAAAACGCTGGTTCTGTCCGGTAATACCGCCGGGCTGACCTCAAACCGCATGCTGGTGCTGGCGAAATCTGGCGAGCAGGCGGGACTCACGTTTAACCAGACCAGCAGTGCGCTGACGGAGCTGGTTAACGCCGGAGTGCGTGCCGGTGCCCGGTTCGATGAGATGAGTCAGGCGGTAGCGAAATTCACCGATGCGTCGGGTGTGCCGGTCGATAAGGTGGCGGCGGCATTCGGCAAACTGACGAACGATCCGACCTCTGGTCTGATTGCCATGGCGCAGCAGTTTCACAACGTCACAGCGGAACAGATTGCTTATGTGGCGCAGCTGCAGCGTGCCGGGGATGAAGCCGGGGCGCTGCAGGCAGCTAATGATGCGGCGACGAACGGTTTTCGTGAGCAGACAAAGAGTCTGCGCGACAATATGGGTTCGATTGAGTCTGCTGCCGACAGCCTGAAGCGTGCCTTTAAATCGATGTGGGATGCGGCGCTCGATATCGGGCGGCCTGACACCATGCAGGAGATGGTTGCCAAAGCGGAAGCGGCCTTTAAGCGGGCGGATGAAATCTGGAATCTGCGTAAAGGTGATGGTTATGTCAATGATGATGCGCGCGCCAGCTACTGGAACGATCGGGAATCTGCACGCCTTGCACTGGAAATGGCGCAGCAGCAGGCCAGTGTGGCAAAGACAACTGAGGATAACGCCGCACGCGAGGCGGTGATTGAATCTGACCGCCAGAAGTATGCCGCGCAGGCGCAGTCGAATTATGCAAAGACGCAGACTGCGCTGGAGAAGTACACGGCCCGTCAGAATGAACTGAACAAGGCGCTGAAAGACGGACGGATCCTCCAGGCTGACTACAACATCAATCTGGAAGCTGCGAAAAAAGAATACGTCGACTCGCTGAAGAAACCCAAAGCCCCTTCAGCGGTAAAAACACCTGCAGGTGTAAAAAGTGTCGATACTGCCAGCGCGCAGACGCTGGAGCTGGAGGCGCAGTTACGCACTTTGCAGGAGCATAAGAGCATCACGGATACCATCAGCCAGCAGCGGCAGGAATTGTGGAAACAGCAATCCCGCTTTTCGGTGCTGGAAGAGGCCGCCAAAAAGCGCGCACTGACCGCCGATGAAAAATCGGTGCTGGCGAACAAAGACGAGGTGCTGGCGCGGGCCGAAGTGAATGCCCGGTTGGGCGATCAGATTGTTGCCCAGGAACGGTTAAACCGCCTGCAGGACAGCTCGCAGAAGTACGTTACCCAGATTGGGGAGAAAACCCGAGCGCTGGTGGCCGGGAGCAGTATGAGCAGTCGCGGTGCACAGCGGCAAAACGAAGAGGCACAGCTGCGGCAGGGCTGGATGAATGCCGGGGGTACGGACACCGATCAGGGTTATCAGAACGAACTGGAAGCACTGAAGAAATATTATGCCGCACAGGACGAGCTCCGTGGTAACTGGCAGGCCGGGGCGAAATCAGCGTGGGCTGACTATGCCGATTCAGCGGCTGATGCCTATGGTTCGATGAAGTCCGCAGCTTCAGCCACATTCGATGGTATCAGCCAGAATATGGCCGATATGCTGACGACAGGGAAAGCAAATTGGGCAGATTTCACCCGTTCCACGTTGTCGATGTTGACGCAGATCCTGATGAAGCAGGCCATGGCCGGTCTGGTCAGTTCCGCCACGTCAGCGTTGGGTTTCGCTGGCGGTGGTTATACCGGATCCGGCGGCAAGTATGAGCCAGCAGGTGTGGTGCATCGTGGAGAGTTTGTCTTTACGCAGGAGGCCACTAACCGAATCGGTGTCGGCAACCTTTATCGTATGATGCGCGGCTATGCGACTGGTGGTCTGGTCGGGGGGAGTGGCGGTGGCGTTGCTTCTCCTTTTGGCGTCAGCGTGTATGCGCCGGTTTCGGTTACAACAGGCCAGGGGGATTCCGGTCAACAGAAAGGAAGCGGCGATGCGCTGGGGAAAGCCTATCAGCAGGTGATCAACAGCTCCATCAGGGAAGGTATCACCAGAGAAGTCCGGCCCGGTGGAATCATCTGGAATGCAACAAAACAGAGGTAAGCAATGGCGATCGAGCATTTTGCATGGCGGATTAAAGCATCCAGCCAGCCGACTCTGAAAAGTAAGGATACCATCCGTACAGCGCAGTTTGGTGATGGCTATAAGCAGGTGTCAGGTGCCGGGCTGAATGATGAAACGCTCAGTTATGAGTTTTCATTTACCGGCGAACCGGGAACCGTCAAGGATATCTATGCTTTCCTGCGGCGCCATAAGACGAAATCATTTTCGTTTACCCCGCCTGGAGGTGATCTTGCGCTGTGGCGCGTTGAGGCAGACAGCCTGCAGCGCGTCACCAAAAGTAAAACAGTGGAAACCGTTTCGGCCACGTTTGAACAGGCATTTGCACCATGAGCTTAAACAGTGATTACCAAAAACTTGAGCCGGGCAATGCTGTCCGGCTTTTTGATGTCGATGGCACCGCATTTGGTGTTTCCGATGTTCTTCGCTTCCACGCCCACAATGTTGCCCACACTGCCGATGAGATCGCTGCTGCTGGTGGAGATGAAAATAAGCTACCGGCGAAATCGATCTGGTGGCAAGGGCGGGAGTATAAAGCCTGGCCCTGCCAGATAGAGGGTATTGAGACGGCGACCGACGGGACCAATGCGCAGCCAACGCTCTCAGTCGCTAACCTGGATAGTTCCATTACGGCGCTGTGTCTTGCTTATGATGACCTGCTGCAGGCAAAGGTCACCATTCATGACACACTGGCGCAGTATCTGGATGCGAAAAACTATCCGGAGGGCAACCCGTCTGCGGATCCTCATCAGGAAAAGCTGAAGGTGTTTTACATTGACGCCAAGAGCACTGAAACCAACGAAGTGGTTGCGTTTACGTTATCCAGTCCAATGGACCTGCAGGGGCAGATGATCCCGACGCGCCAGCTACATTCTCTTTGTACCTGGTGTATCCGTAACAAATACCGCTCCGGTGATGGATGCGACTATGCCGGGACGCGTTATTTCGACAAGCACAACAACCCGGTTAACGATCCCTCGCTCGATGAATGCCCCGGTACACTCACTGCGTGCAAGTTGCGACATGGCGAGGGGAACGAGTTGCCGTTCGGCGGATTCCCTGGCACATCCCTGATCAGGAGCTGATATGCGTCAGAAAATTATCGATGCGATTATGGCGCATGCTGCTGTTGAATATCCGCGCGAATGCTGCGGCGTGGTGGTGCAAAAAAGCAGGGTGCAGCGGTATCTTCCCTGCCGTAATCTGGCGGCAGAACCGACGGAGCATTTTCATCTTTCACCGGAAGATTATGCCGCTGCCGAAGACTGGGGAACAGTGATTGCCATTGTCCATAGCCACCCGGATGCCACGACGCAGGCGAGCGAACTGGATAAGTCACAGTGTGACGCTACGTTACTTCCCTGGCATATCGTCAGCTGGCCGGAAGGGGATTTACGCACCATTCAGCCGCGCGGCGAGTTACCACTGCTGGAACGTCCGTTCGTGCTCGGCCATTTCGATTGCTGGGGGCTGGTGATGAGTTACTTCTGGCAGACGCATGGTATTGAACTGAAGGATTACCGCGTCGATTATCCCTGGTGGGAAGATAATTACCCTGAAAATTTTTACCACGATTGCTGGTATGAATGTGGCTTCCGTGAATTCAGCGGCGCACCGCAGCCAGGTGATATGGTCATCATGCAGGTCCAGGCTAATAAGTGGAACCATGCCGGGATCCTGTTAGAAGGTAACATGCTACTACATCACCTTTACGGGCATCTGAGCCAGCGGGTGCCTTACGGTGGCTACTGGCAGGAACGAACAATGAAGGTTCTACGGCATGAGGCTCTGTGCTAACCTTTTGCAAAACAAAAGGGGGATAGGGATATGAAAAAAGCATTATTGGCCTTTTCTTTGTTAATCATGGCTGGATGTTCGAGCATGCAGGATCTCCGGAAGGAGCCAGCGTCAAATTCTTATCAGTCGAAGAAACAAATTGATGAGGTGGCTGAATGCATACTCGGTGGCTGGCAAGAAGAAAGCCAAAAATATGGAAGCGTTTTTATTCAGCCTTATGACGGTGGTAAAACTGTTTTTACACAATCTCAACTTGAGATGGTTGATTTAATATCGGATGGCGGAGTTACCAAGATAGAATTTCGTCATCAAGGTGGCCTGTTTGCTTATCGAATCAACAGCCGGATTAAAGTAATAGAACGATGTATCTAACCAAGACTTAACCCGCTTCGGCGGGTTTTTTTGTGGTGAGAATATGAAAGAAATAATGACAACAATTCAGCTAGGCGGAGTGTTAGGAAAGACCTTCGGTAGAACCCATCAACGACTGATAGCGCGAACTGGTGAAGCAGCTATTGCTCTAAGTAAAACGTTACCCGGTTTCGAAAGTTTCATGATCAACAGTAAGCGTCGCGGGTTAACTTTCGCAGTGTTTAAAGGAAAAAGGAATATCGCAGCAGATGAGATGGGGTTTCCCTCTGAAGGTGACGTAGTAAGGATCATGCCTGTAATTATCGGTAGTAAACGCGCTGGTCTTTTTCAGACCATATTAGGAGCGGTTTTGATAACTGCGGCTGTCTTTGTTTCTGGCGGCGTTGGCGCTGCTTTCGCTGCTGGTGGCTTGACTGGGTTTGCAACTGCCACTGGTGCATCGTTGGTCCTCGGCGGGGTAATTCAGCTTCTTTCACCGCAGCCATCCGGCATAGCCAGCAAACAAGGTGCAGACAACCGGGCTTCGTATGCGTTCGGAGGAGTAACCAATACAGCGGCGCAGGGGTATCCAGTCCCTCTTTTATACGGTCGGCGACGTATTGGTGGCGCTATCATATCGGCAGGTATTTACGTTGAAGAACAGCAATAACCATGTTGTAATTACGCTATAGGTAATAAGCCTAATATCAAGGTGATAGGGTATATGAAAAAATTATATGTTTTGTTACTCAGTACGGTTTTGATTTCTGGGATGAGTCACGCCGAAAATGGTTATATCCCTGTATTATATAATCTATCAACTATGTTCGATTTTAATCCTGTTAAAGGACCAGTGAAATCACTTAGTACTATAATGGAGAGTAATGGTAAGGTTACTTATAAAGTATTATTAAAGCTAAATAAAAAAGGTTGTATTGAAAGCCTGAGCCTGGATAATATTTCAAATGGCTTTAAAACAGAACTTAATAATGATGGGGTAAATCTTGTAGGCAAGAGAGGTGAAAACCCGTACTTTGTTGGTCTAACGGAAGATTGTAATATTCTTTCTCAGAATGATAATGGTGAGGAAAGTACATTTTCCCTCACGGCAAGTGGAATGATTAAAGATACTTATTATTTAGGGCAAAAAATAGTAACGCATTTTTATGATGATAGTGATAATTTAATACGCTCTGAGTTTTATGGTTCAGGTAAAATTTTGTCCAGTAATGAAGTTACGTATTTAGATAAGAATGCTAAACCTCTTGACTACAAGATTATAAACGAAAGTAGCTATGCACAAGGATATACTGCTACAACAACTTGTAAATACAACGCGAAACTTGTTCCAGAGTTATGTAATCTGATAATACAGAATACAGGGAATCCGCTACCTAAACCGACAGTAATTACAGCACATACAAGCGTGGAATTTTATTAAATATCCACCTTCATACATACCGCCTACGGGCGGTTTTTTTATGGGCGCAATATGGCTACAGCAACCCCGATAAAAGGCCGCAAGGGCGGCAGTTCCAGTTCCCGAACCCCTACCGAACAGCCTGATGATCTGCAATCTGTAGCGAAGGCCAAAATCCTCGTTGCGCTTGGGGAAGGGGAATTTGCAGGGCAATTAACCAGAAAAAATATCTACCTGGACGGCACGGCGCTGGAAAACACCGATGGCTCCCAAAACTTTAGCGGCGTGACGTGGGAGTTTCGCGCGGGAACTCAGGCACAAAATTACATTCAGGGCATTCCCGGTACCGAAAACGAAATCAACGTTGGAACTGAAGTATCAAGCGCAACAGCCTGGACGCGTACCTTCACCAACACCCAACTATCAGCCGTTCGCCTGCGACTGAAATGGCCTTCTCTGTTTAAGCAAGAGGACAACGGCGATCTGGTAGGGTATTCCATCAATTATGCAATAGACCTGCAAACTGATGGTGGGACCTGGCAAACCGTTCTTAATACCAGCGTAACCGGCAAAACGACGTCTGGTTATGAGCGCAGCCACCGTATTGATTTACCGCAGGCTGGCAGCACCTGGACAATCCGACTGCGTAAGATTACCGCTGACGCAAACAGCGCCAAGATCGGCGACACGATGACGCTGCAAAGCTTCACGGAGGTGATTGATGCCAAGCTGCGCTATCCGAACACCGCGCTGCTGTACATCGAATTCGACTCAAGTCAGTTCAATGGTTCGATTCCACAGATATCCTGTGAACCACGTGGCCGAGTGATCCGAGTGCCTGATAACTATGACCCCGATACGCGGACTTATAGTGGTACATGGCAGGGCGCGTTTAAGTGGGCCTGGACCGATAACCCGGCGTGGATATTTTACGATCTGGTTATTACCGATCGCTTTGGTCTGGGTAATCGCCTGACTGCAGCCAACATCGATAAATGGACGTTGTACCAGGTATCGCAGTATTGCGATCAGCCGGTACCGGATGGAAAGGGTGGAAGCGGGACAGAACCACGCTATACCTGTAACGTCTATGTTCAGGAGAGGAATGACGCTTACACTGTGCTGCGTGACTTTGCGGCTATATTCCGGGGTATGACGTACTGGGGCGGCGATCAGATTGTTGCGCTTGCCGATATGCCGAGAGATGTGGATTACGCTTACACCCGCGCTAACGTTATCGACGGACGCTTTACCTATTCCAGCAGTACAAAAAAAACGCGGTATACCACAGCGCTGGTTTCCTGGTCTGATCCGGGTAACGCCTATGCGGATGCGATGGAGCCGGTATTTGAGCAGCCTCTGGTGGCCCGGTACGGATTTAATCAGTTGGAAATGACAGCCATCGGTTGCACCAGGCAGTCAGAGGCGAACCGTAAGGGGCGCTGGGGTATCCTCACCAACAATAAGGATCGTATTGTTTCGTTTGATGTTGGCCTGGACGGAAACATTCCGCAGCCGGGATACATCATCGCCGTGTCAGACGAGCTTCTGTCTGGCAAAGTTATGGGCGGCCGCATCAGTGCTGTTAACGGTCGCGTGATAAAACTTGACCGCGTAGCTGATGCAGCAGCAGGCGATCGCCTTATTCTCAATCTTCCCTCCGGTGCGTCACAGAGCAGGACTATTCAGGCGGTTAACGGGGAGTCAGTCACAGTCACCACGGCATACAGTGAGACACCACAGGCCGAAGCTGTATGGGTGGTTGAGTCAGACGAGCTCTACGCCCAGCAGTATCGAGTTGTCAGCGTCTCCGATAATGATGATGGCACTTTCTCAATTACCGGCGCATGGCATGACCCGGATAAATATGCCCGTATCGATACCGGAGCCATCATTGACCAGCGGCCGGTGAGTGTGATCCCGCCGGGTAACCAGTCGCCGCCGGCTAACATTGTGATCAGCTCGTTTTCAGTGGTGCAGCAGAATATCAGCGTCGAAACCATGCGGGTGAGCTGGGATCAGGCGCAGAATGCCATCGCCTATGAGGCACAGTGGCGCCGCAATGACGGTAACTGGGTAAATGTGCCGCGCAGCTCCACCACGTCATTCGATGTTCCGGGCATTTACGCAGGGCGCTACCTCGTGCGTGTGCGTGCCATTAATGCCGCTGAAATTTCCTCTGGCTGGGGCTATTCCGAAGAGAAAACGCTGACGGGCAAGGTGGGAAATCCACCGAGACCTGTCGGCTTTGCGACAACGCCGATCAACTGGGGGATTCGCCTCAACTGGGGATTCCCGGCTAACACCGGGGACACGCTGAAAACGGAAATTCAGTACACCGCGAACAGTGATTTCTCTAATCCTCTTTTGCTGTCGGATGTGCCTTATCCGTCTGCCGAATATATCCAACTGGGTCTGAAAGCGGGGCAGGAATTCTGGTTCCGCGCGCAACTGGTTGACAGAACGGGTAATGAATCAGGCTGGACCGACTGGGTTCGTGGCGAATCCAATGCGAATGCTGATGATTACCTGGGTGATATTGCTGATGATTTCCTGACGTCTGCCGATGGTGACCGCCTGACAGGCGACATTGATACCAATCTGGAAGCTGCGTTGCAGAATGCGCTGGCCAACCATGGAACGGTGGAACACCAGTGGGCGCAGTACGGCGAAGTGCGCGCGGATATTCTGGTGGTTAAAACGACCATTGCAGATGTTGATAAAGCGATGGCTGAAATGTCCACGCAGGTGCAGGCGCAGTTCAATGATGTGACTGCAGCGCTGGAAGATAAGCTCACCGCCGTAGTTGATGCTACAGGAGCCTCTGCAATTTACACCCTCAAAACTGGAGTCCGGATTAACGGTGTGATGTATAACGCCGGAATGTCGATTGCAGTGCTGGCGGAAGCGGGTAAGCCGGTAGTCACGCGCGTCGGGTTTAACGCCAATCAGTTCGTCCTGATGAGTGGCAGCGGTGATACGCAATATTCACCGTTTGCGGTGGTCAGTGGTCAGGTATTTATCAGCGATGCGTTTATTCAGAATGGCAGCATTACCAATGCCAAAATTGGTAATTTTATCCAGTCGAACAACTTCGTTGCGGGCTCAACTGGCTGGCGCATTGATAAAAATGGAAACGCTGAATTGCATGGCAAACTTTACGCTGACAGCGGCCAGTTTGCATTTAACGGTACCAATAACACCGTCGTCATCAACGGGAATGGGCTGACGGTTAATTTGTCCGATGGTGGTCGGGTTGTAGTCGGGAGGTGGTGATATGCCGGAAGGGATATTAATCGACTATAACGATGGTCGCCCGGCAATGGCAATTACTGCGGGGCTGCGAGCACCCAGTTTTTGTACATCGTTCTCGGGCTGGTCATCCCAGTTCATGCAGTACCCTGTCAATACACCGCTTGTTCCTGGCTCACAGGTTATCGTTGTGCCAACTAATCCCATTTACATCTATTCCTTTGCTGAATTTGATGTGGCCATTATGAGCAGCGTAACCCGAAACGGTGATTCCGGGGTAATTATCGGGGCTGAGACAATCGGTGGAAAAAGTCTTGTCCCTGACTGGTCTGGCTACGTCATGGAGCTGCTGCCTGCGGCGACTTATAACGAAGGATTACTGGTTTCAAACTCGACTGACTTCACCGCTATATCCAACCAGGCCGCGCTGATGACCTGCACTTATTCAGGACGCATTACGGTTAACGGCAGTGCACCGCTTCCGGTGAGCGGTATTCCTTTCGGTAAATGGGATAACCCGAATGTGTCAGTGGGCTTTGATGGCGGCAATATCATCGTGCGCGACATTTCCTACACAGGGCGGGACGATGTGGCCGGAACGGCGACGATTGACCTGGTGATATTCAATCAGTCCGCACCTGTCGGTGGCGACGGTATCACGATGACCAACGCCGCCGGCCAGGTGACGTTCTCCACGCTGAAACGCCCCTTTGTGTATGACCGTCAAATCCAGATCACCGATGCCTTCCAGGATATTGGCGGTGGGTTCAGCCAGATAGTCTATACCGGCGTTCAGGTGCGTATGAGCGGTGGATGGGGAAATATCAGAACTAAAGGCGTGGTTATGTCAGGCGGCAGCGTCAGGTCAGCCTACAACAAAGTGTTCGCAAACCGTAACTCCGGTTCATGGGATATGACGAGAAACAGAAATATCGCCATGCCAATTCTTATTCTTCCGAACATGTACTGAGGAAAAACTATGTCAGCAGGAACATTAACCCTGACGAATAACGACCGTTATGTTACTGGCACAAATACGACGTTTACGACAGATTTAAAAGCCGGGGATTTCATTGTCTCGGTGGTGGGTGGCGTCACGTATACGTTACCAGTAGAAACCATTGATGATAATGCGGGCCTTGCTCTCGTCAGTCCTTACACGGGGCCAACTCAAAGTGGGCTAGCCTGGTATGCAGTTCCACGGCTGGCAATGAACCTGGTTACCTCAGCTCTGGTTACACAGAGTGCTGAAGCCCTGCGCGGGCTGAATTACGACAAACAGAACTGGCAGCAGCTTTTTTCTGGTACCGGAGATGTGACAGTAAAACTTCCCGATGGCAGTTCTTTTACCGGACCTGCATGGGGGGGGATAACCGCGACACTGAGTAACATTTCTCAGGCTCTGCAAGGGAAAGCCGGGAGCGGAGCAAACTCCGATATAACCAGCATAACAGGACTAACCACACCGCTGAGCCTGAAGCAGGGGGGGACGGGCTCAGATAATGCTGCAGGATCAAGGGTAAATTTAGAGGCAGCAAGTATCTGGAACTCATTCTCATCGAACATTATTAACAAAAACATTCAGAATTACCCACCCAGGACGGGCTACTGGCAGGCTGTCGATAATCAGTGGACACCTAAACTATATGGCGGAGTACTGTGTTTCAACAATTCAGGAAATGAGAAGAACGATTTTGTGGAAGGCCAGGTATCCAGATGGATGTTTATTTCTGACGATAATAAAATGTACCTCAGAATGACATATACAGCGTCGGGTCAAACTGTTGACACGCCATGGATTGCACAGTGGGGACAGGCAAACACTACAATTGATGCAAACGGGGCTCTGAAACCGGCATCACCGATAGTTAAAATATTTGGTAACGGGTCCGTGGAACTCAATGATGAGTCAGAAGGCGTTACCGTAAAACGCGTGTCAACCGGCGTGTATTTACTCTCTGGTGTTGTTGGGCTTAACGCAGATCCGCTCTGGGGGGGGATTTATGGTGGTGTAGTGATACCGACAGATATCAATAACCAACCGCTTATCTGGGCTGATTTTAGTTTGGAGCCAGACGGCGATATAGTGCTGAAAACGTATCACCGGACCCACCCCGGCGCGCCGGAATTCGCGCGAAACCTGATTGGCAAAAAGAATAACGATGGTTCGTTTACTGAAACGGTGCGGGATGGCGAGCCGGTTGATATTCCTGCAGGTCGATGGGTTGATGTGCGCGTTCAGATGCCGGAGGACAGTCTCTGGAATCAGAAACAACTGGTAATACGGGAGGCCATGGAAAAAGCTGAACGGGAGCGTCAGCAAAATCAGCAGGATATCCAGCAGTAATTATTGGTAGCATTTTCCTACATTGATCTAACCCAAATGAAACACTACTGTATATCAATACAGGTTTTTTTTGGGGTTATGACGATGCCACGCTTCTACGAAATTGAGACAGCTTTCCGCTCTGCGATTGTCAGGGAACCCAGTGGCCGTAGCACGGTCACGACCAGGGATTTTGTCCGGGAACTGAAAAAGGTGAACTGGGACTTCTCACTTAAAGATGCTAATGCGTGGATCGAATCCAGCGTTAGCACCTTTAAAGATATATCTTCAGTAGAAGGGGAAGAGCGCACTTTCATGCTTTTTTAACCCAAATGGGGGGCTTTAGCCATGGGCTTTCCTTCACCTGCCAGTGATTACGTTGAAACAAGGATTTCCCTCGATCAGCAGCTTATCAGCCAGCCAGCAGCGACTTATTTCATGCGGGCATCGCGTTCACATTTCAGGGAAGGGATAATTCAGAGGGCAATACTTTTTTTATGTGCATGGTAAACAGATAAATGATGAAGTATATGCATTGCTTAGTCAGAATTTAACTTTTAGCAAGTACACCCTGTACAAAATTTAAGAAAGTTAAGTGGATGTAAAGAGTATGGTAGTGTTTTTGGTAAAAAGAAGATTTATTTAACTAGTACTTGCTGAATGTGAAATATATTCAGGTTGATTATTTTTAGAGACATTTTATTTGATTTTTTGATGTGATAAAGTTGAGTTCCTTTTGAAAGTTTAATATTTCAGGTGAGCATTGATGGAAATTTATACTTCCGGTGGGTTGCTCAATAGGAATTGTAGGGCACTATGTGTTATAGCCATTCATGTAAAAGAGCATTAATTAGTTTGAAAAAAGGAATATGTGGATTTGTATTGAAAGTTAGCAACGATTCATGGCACTCCAGAAATTAAGTGCAAACCTCAAGGAAGTTGCATCATAAAAGCTCAAGTATGTAAGGTCTAACCAAATGAAAAAATTCATAGTTTTGTCGATACTAATTGCGTCAGTATCAGTTTCGGCTGCTGAGCCTACGGTCAAATCAATGGCGCATGCCACGTATCTGTGTGGTAGTAATGGGCTTGTGATCAAGACTGCTGGATTGGCTGCACAAATAGGGGGGGATGAGGGATACAAATTACAGTCTAGTGAAAACGTGCCTGCTACAGATGAAGCACCAGGTTATCTGTCAGTACAGTATGCTAGGTCAGCCCCAACGTCAGCCAACGCTGATTGGTTTGCACTAACACTCACAAAGCATAGTGAGTTTATCGCTCTCACTTATGTTAACCAAGAAAAGAAAGTCGAGTTGGTTGGTATGTCCTGCCAGATTGTGGAGTAATTTGTTCTTTATTTCGTTTTCAATTTAGGACAGGAACATCTACCAGGGTGGGGTCAGTTCACGCTTGATAGCCACTGCTACATCAAATTAGTTGCAGATAGTTGATCAGTACAATTCAGGTTTGAAGTAGGACGTTTAAATCATCAACATTTGCGCCCACTCCTTGCTCAAAGCCGCTATTTTCTCACCTCCCAAGGACATCAACGGATAGAGTCTATTAACTCTGGTCCTTGATTCTTTACATTCCCGACGCCACGCGTTACGGCATGCCATATAAATTTATCAGCCGGCACGGAACCGTCGGCCGCAATTTCCGCAGCTTCTTTCCCTCCGATGTCCTGTCTCATCCATTCGCGAGCGGCTTCTGGTGACAGTACCAGAGGCCGCCTGTCGTGAATATCTACCAATCCTTTGTCGGCCGCAGCTGTCACTATCAGGAAACCTTCTGCTTCATCTCCACGTTCGAATGGTGTGCTGCCGATCGCCGCCATGAATATCGGCTGACCATCGGCCCGGTGAATAAAATAGGGTTGTTTCTTGTCGCCTTCCTTTTTCCATTCAAACCATCCATCAGCAAAGCAAATTGCGCGACCATGTTGCCAGAGTGGTTTAAACATTCTGCTGGTGGCCGCAGTTTCAGAGCGTGCGTTAATTAGCGGTGGTTTATCCCACCACCCAGGGGCGTATCCCCAGATAACTGGATCAAGATGCAAGTGTTCATCACGTTCGCTCAGTAGCAGAACTTTGGTGCCTGGTGCCACGTTAAAACGACCGATTGGTTCGGGATCATATGGTATGTCGAGTTCGGCCTCATCAGCGAGTAGGGCGAGATAATCTTCACGCGTCATTGATTGAACGAAACGTCCACACATAGAAATCTCCAGCCATATGTCAGACTGAAAGTATAGGGCAGGAAGAAAAAGTGGTGCGCACCGGTAATGATTTAAAAGGAGCCTGTAAGGTAAATCGGAATGATGGTTTTGGGAATTGATGAATTCCGAAAGTGAAAAGGTTACTTAATCATTGTGTGGTAGCGATCCGGGGGTAACATTTGACGGGATTATTCCCCCGTAATTCCCCGTTGCTTCCCCGTTCAGAAAACAGGCATAAAAAAAACAGCCGTAACAGGCTGGTTCTTAGAGGATTTTTGGTCGGCACGAGAGGATTTGAACCTCCGAGCCCCGACACCCCATGACGCCTTAAAATTGCTTTAAGCCGCGTCATTTCTGGTCTTAGTTGACATTCGTATGTATAAACAATTTTTTTTGACAAAATCCGCATTATATATCAATGAGCTAGGGGAAATTTATCCCCATGATATTGAACTACTACCACATGCTTGATCTGTTAGCTTTCTAGGGTGGAAATCAGTTACAGGTAATGAGAAGCGGAAATTGTTTTTGAAAGATGACTACTAAATAGCCCTATAGGCTAAATTGTAATGATAACCATAACCACAAAATTCCCTACCCATAGAGGAGGGGATCTTCGAGTGAGCCAGAATAATTATTCAAGAGGTTTTAAATCTGTAGTCGTTTTTGCTGGTAACTATAATTTTGATGTATGAAATATTTTTTTGAATCAGATATAAATATACTATCTAGTATAATTTAGATAAAATGTCTTGTGCATATGTTGCAAATAAAATATATAAGATAATTTTAAATGGGTGGTTTTCAAATTGTTATATTATAAAGAAATTAATGCACAAGATGTAAAAAAGAATGATGTGTTGTTACAGGGTGAGAAACAAATAATAATCACAAGTGACGCTGTTCAGGAAAACATCAACGACGAGGTAGTTGTAAATTTAGAGTACAATCACTCAATTGACATGCAATTCAATATCGACCAAAAAGTGAAAGTAGTAGACTTTGCTTATGCAGAGAGAAAAAAGCAGATTGTAAAGGAAAAAAATAAAGATATATTATCTAACATTGGTGCTTTTATAGGCACAGGGTTGATGTTGATATGTGGTCTTGTTTTTATAATTTGGTTGGTAAAAACGATATGGTATCTAGTGTAGATATCCACATAGCCACAGCTTTATAGGCTTTATATCAATTATTAAGTAATTGCCTGCGTGGTTGAGCATTACACTTGGTAAAGATAAACGTGTTAGCTACGTTATAGTGATTATCGTCAATCGTCCGCTTCAACTCATCCCCGATCGGGATTGCCACATGACGGGGATAAGCATGTATGATACAAAATCGTGGTAGGTGACTGAAGTAAATGCTCTTATCCACAATAAAATAGTCTTATGAGGTTTAATATAGCGACTGACTATGCAAAGATTGTTAGAGAATAAGCAGTACAAAATGCTATAAGAGATGAGTTTCTTGAGTTTATGAAAGCAAGAAGGTTAGAAAGAAACGAACAAAATGCACACGTTTTTGCGTTATATTCTTAAGAAGTCTTCGCCATTACGGAATGACGCTATCTGTAAGCTTTTATTTTGTATGATGCTGAATTGTAAGTTATTGACGAAGAAAATCAATCTACTGATAAGTATGCAAAATACAACTGATTTAAAATCCCTTTGTCGTGAAGTTGCAGATAGATGCAGGTAGTTTTTCCCTTCTAAACGGTTATCAAAACCAAAAAACTTATATGGATAATCAATAGGTTGGGTGAAAGCTTATAAACATTTTATTTACACAAAATTCTGGTTAAATTGTCTTTTTATCAATTGGTTATGTTTAAATCATCTAACTACTGTTACGCCACATGGGTTGGGTAGAAGCGGCTGACCTGATTGTTAAAGGTATGGAAGGCGCGATTAACGCGAAAACCGTAACCTATGACTTCGAACGTCTGATGGACGGCGCTAAACTGCTGAAATGCTCAGAGTTTGGTGACGCGATCATCGAAAACATGTAATCCAGATCTTGGGTTGTATGAGAACGGGACCCGAGAGGTTCCCGTTTTTTTGTGCACAGAAAACCCCCCAGCTAGGCTGGGGGGCCGGAAAGCTTTCAGCTTTGGGCCAGTTATTAAAACCCCTTTTGATTTGTTAAAACACCTTGCGGTCTGGCAACAGCAAGGGTTAAACAAGAAATCAAAAGAGGGTCCCAATGGGAGACGAAAAGAACTTAATGCACACCCGATGGAACTGTAAATATCACATAGTTTTTGGGCCCAAATACCGAAGACAAGCATTCTACGGGGAGAAAGGTAGGGCGATAGGCAGCATCTTAAGAAAGCTGTGTGAGTGAAAAACGTGCGGATCCTGGAATAGGAGTGCTGTGCAGATCGTATCCATATGCTTATGGAAATCCTGCCCAAAATGAGCGTAGCCGGCTTTATGGGGTATCTGAAAGGGAAAAGCAGTCTGATGTTGTATGAGCAGTTTGGTGATATGAAGTTTAAATACAGGAACAGGGAGTTCTGGTGCAGAGGTTACTACGTCGACATGGTAGGTAAGAAAACGGCGAAGATAACTACCTGCAGGAGTACATCAGGACGCAATGCCTGAATTAACTGAGCCAGCTTAATTGCGGATTTCATATACCTGGGTGTCCAATCAATTAAGCACAGTACAATGACATAATCATGCGTTATGTCGCCGCAGTGTTCCGCATTAACTATGACTGTAGCCCGATGTGGTGATCCTTCACGCGGGTTTGTCCCTTAAGCCAGCTTCTACGGTGCTGAGTGGAAGAAATCGGACTACTAGTTCAACTATCATTATATTAATGGATTATTGTTCTCAACATCTTCCATGTATAAAAGCGTATCGTCAACAGAGTAGTAATGCCGTTTGTTATCATTGACATCCGTAACCCATCGGAAAACGCCAGCATTGACAAGTGTTGCAGTATATTCACGAAATGTGGATTTCCCGGAATAATGAATCTGGGCTGCTTTTTTTACTTGTTCCGGGTTCTTGTTTGTACTGACTTTCAATAAGTCTCTTTTCCCTCTTATTAATATTACTTCATCATTTTCTGTCACAACTCTGATGTTATCAGTAGCCAGGTAGTAAATATAATAAGCAATATTCTGGCGTTTTAGTTCAGAGTAAAACCACGGAAAGTTATGTTCCTTTCTCACTTGCTCAAACATCTTTTCAAGAACATCAACCTGATCCATCAGGGTTATAACCTATTGTTAGTCATGAGAGCGTATAGTGTGCACGAACGGTTTTATCACTTCAATCTGGTCTGACTTCTTGGTGCGGACAGCAAAGCCATGAGAGCAATTGCGCACAGCCCATTTACGCGTGCGCACCCGGTGCGTGCAATTATTCTTTTGCTGAAAGTTTGTACGGAAATACATGCAGAGCGTTGGCTGCGATGGGATAAACGCCCAGGCCTTCTGTTCTGGCTTTGATTTCCTCGAAAGAGAGTGAAGGGGAGGGTTCTCGTCCGCCCCACAGATTAATGCCTTCAGGAACATCGTCCCGGCTGTACTCCTCGGCGATCTCGATGGTTCCGCCACTATTCAATTCGATGACAACGCTTTTTCCGTCAACAGGAATCAGGTTCCCGTCATTGTCAGTGATAAAGATTTTCATTTGATTACCTCTTATTAGTGCATTCCTATGATAGCAAAATTGGATGAGGTGAAACGCCGGTTTTGTACTGCGAATTTCAGTAATGATTTTATCAATAAATTAGTAAGTTACGTTGTTATTGAGGAAATGTGACTGGGCGCATGGCGACTTTTGTTTCTGTCTACCATGCTCTGTAGAGATAAATTAGAACACGTCAATGCTCATCGCAACGACTGATCAGTTTTCACCACAGGACATGAGAATGCGCAAAGCACTTTTACCGGTAACTGCTGCGGTGTGTCTTTTTTTAATCGGTGTTTTTATTCTTAATATGCAGCTTTGGTATTCCTCCTCGATGGAAACCCTCGGGGGGGCCAGATATGCCGCGAAAAATATGGATAACATACTTGATGAAGCTTTCCAGGCAACCCGTACCGCTATGCACATCGCTGAAAAAAAATGCGATTTGGAGGGGCAATACCAACTTGGAACCGAAGCTGCGCTCCGACCCCATTTGCGAACGCTGATAATTATTCGACAGGGGAAGGTTTGGTGTACCTCTTTGCCGGGTAATCGGATATTACTTAAGCATATTCCCGTTATAGCTGATACTAATTTACAACTGACTCCCGCAAGCAATACCGAGAATGAAATACCTGTTCTGCTGTATCAAACACGTTTTCACACAGGCCGTATAATCGTCACCATAAGTGGCGTGCATATCCGAGGGGCACTGAATGTCCCGTTAGCGGGAGTAACGTACTCGTTGCTTGTGGGTGACGCAGTACTCGGTTTATTGGGCGATGTGAAACCTGTTGCTGCAAATGCGCAGAAGTTTGGCCAAGTGAATTCCGCGAAATATTCCTTCAGCATCATTTACGCTGAACCACCATTGTTTAGTGCTAGCAGGTTGATCAGGCATGGCTTAGGGATCCTGATTTTTATCCTACTGATATCGCTCGCCGCCGCTTATGCCATTGATAAGTATCTGAACAAGAACGATACCCCTGAAGAAACGTTGCGCAGGGCGATAGTAAAAGGAGAGATCGTGCCTTTTTATCAACCTATCGTAAATGGTCGCGAGGGGACGTTACGCGGTGTTGAAGTGCTGGCCCGATGGAAACATCCTAAGGCCGGATATATCTCTCCTGCTTCCTTCATTCCCGTCGCTGAAAAATCAGGCCTGATAGTGCCACTAACTCAAAGCCTGATGAGGCAGGTCGCGGAAAACATGAACGCCATTGCCAGCAAACTGCCATCCGGCTTCCATGTCGGCATTAACTTCAGCGCATCCCATATCACATCCCCTACATTCGTGCAGGAGTGCCTGCATTACAGGGATAGTTTTAACCGCGATGACCTCAATCTGGTAATCGAAGTTACTGAGCGCGAGCCGTTAGATGTGGATGAAGATCTTGTGCAGAGGCTCAATATCCTGCATGAGAATGGCTTTGTGATTGCGCTGGATGATTTTGGTACGGGCTATTCTGGGCTTTCTTATTTGCATGACCTGCACATTGATTACATTAAAATCGATCAGAGCTTTGTGGGAAGGGTAAATGAGCTTCCCGATTCAACCCGAATTTTAGATTGTGTCCTCGATCTGGCTCGTAAACTATCTTTAAGCATCGTTGCCGAAGGGGTTGAAACAAAGGCTCAGCTTGATTATCTCAACAAAAACAACATTGTTTTCCTGCAAGGGTACTATTTCTATAAACCAGTAACCTTCACTGAGTTCGTCATGATTCTGCTGTCAAAGCCTAAAGTGAAGGTTTTTGTCGAATAAATACAAGATAACCTAATTGATGAAAAGTGAGCATGAAATCTGCTTCGGTAGCAAAAATCCGACGATTATCTTTATCGTGAGACAAATCTCAGATTCTGTTAGTTAAAATCTATACCCTTATCGATGTGGTGGTTATTTGTGTTTTCATATACAGCAACTGGATAATGGTATGGCAGATATAACATTCGCGATGGAGCGTGATTCAAGTCATAGAGCGGCGAAAAATAAGTTGGATGTGCGAAGCAAAGTGAAGAACACAAATCGCAACCAGCTTGCGATTGCCGCAGTCTTGTTTTTAGGCGGTATCGTCGGGGTTATTGTTTTGGCATTATATCTAATGGTGCAGGAAGGGGTGTTTCTGTATTAATTGTTTAAATATTCTTATATGTTAAAATAAGTTGCTGATTATATCTTGTGTCTTCTTTCAATAATATTCTGCTGGTCGGGGTATTAGTGTGCCCCGACCAGCAGGATCTTATAAAATTAGAACTGATAATTTAAAGATACCCAGTAGTTACGACCAGGGTTTACGTACCCAGTGGTGGATTGCGCCGTTTGATAGTAATCACCTGCGTAAGTACTATTACGCCCCACCTGATACAATTTGACCTCACTAAAGTCTTTATCCAGCACGTTATTAACCGCCGTATTAAGCGTCAGATCTTTGGTCAGCTTATAAGACATCCCCATATCGACAACGGTCCAGGCTTTTAAATCAGCGCCTTTATCGTCATAGACGGCCTTTTGTACCGCGCTAAGGTTGTCGTAATTTTCGGTAAAGCGTGGGGCTTTGCCGCGATAACGTGCGCTTAACCAGGCGTTCATATCTTCCGTTGCCTGCCAGTTCAGGCGGGCATTAGCCATATGTTTTGGGGTGTAACTTAATGGCGCGCCTTTATTGTCACCATCTTTTTGCTTGCTCTGAGTGTAGGTATAGTTGAGAGATAAGGTCAGCACATCCGACCAAAGAGGGAAGGTGCTGGCAAATTCAACGCCATCGGTCCTCGCCTTGCCGCTGTTGGTATAGCTGTTGGTATTATCATCGATAGAATATGAGACAATTTTATTTTTGTATTCGGTATAGAAGCCGGTAATGTTGGCGTTAAGCCCGGCGTCGTTCTCGTAATACAGCCCGGTTTCGTAGCTGATACTTTCCTCAGGTTTGAGGTCCGGGTTACCGACCGTATTCACCGTTCCCTGCGCGGTTACACCGCTGATCCCGTTATGCAACTGGCTTAGTGATGGTGCTTTATAACCTGTCGTCACGCCACCTTTGAACGTCCAGGCGTCGGAAACGTCCCATACCATATAGGCTCGTGGGCTGAGATGACCGCCAAAGACATCGTTATGCTCATAGCGTGTTCCTGCGGTTAAGGCCAGCGAGTCGAGAATATGCCATTCATCTTCCGCATAGGCTGCCCACGTTTTTTGATGGAACGTCTCGCCGGTATTGGCCAGTACCACACCATCTTTCATCCGGGCATCCCAGAATTCTCCGCCAAGGGTTAAGAGGTGCGAATCACCTAATGGCGTCAGCAGCACTGAGTCAAGAATGACGTTGGTGTTCTTCAGTTCACGTGCGTCACCGGCCCGGCCAGCGTTCTCTGGCGTGAGTGCGGAAGATACCAATTGCCGGCCTTTGTTTTCGGTTTCATTCCAGCCGAGGGAGGATTTCCAGGTGCCGAACGTTAAGGCTGTATCGTGGCCGAGGGTCACTTTGTTACGCTCATAGCGTAGCGTTTTATCATACCCCCCTGTCAGGTTGCCCAACTGCCCGTCATCGTTGTCATAGCGCTGTCTGGCGGAGTCGAGATCTAACCACAGCGTATTGTTCTCATTGGTTTTCCAGTCGAGGCGCGTGCCAATATTATAGTTTTCCGATTCGGTAGGATAAGGTACGCGGGTGGAGGCGGTATCGCTGAGGGAGGTGACGCTGGAACCCTGACGTTGGGTTGTGCTCCCCCGAACCTGCATATCCAGTACGCCCGCAATCAACGGGCCGCTTGACCAGAAGTTGGCGACCGTACTGTTACCCCATTTATTACTCTCTTGCAGGTTAACGCCGGTATTGATGGAAGTGCTCCATTTATCGGTGCTTTTTTTGGTGATGATATTCACCACGCCACCGATTGCGTCGGACCCATAAAGTGTCGACATCGGGCCGCGGATCACCTCAATATGATCGATTGCCGCCAGCGGGGGCATAAAGCTGGTATTCATGGCAGAGAAACCGTTTGGCGTTACGTCGCTGCTGCCGTTTTGACGAATACCGTCAATCAGGATCAAGGTATAGCTGGCAGGCATGCCACGGATGCTGATCTCCAGACCGCCGGTTTTACCGGTGCTGCTTTCAACATCTACCCCTTCAACAGAACGCAGGGCTTCACCTAAGTCATTATATTTATTGGTTTGTAACTCTTGCTGCGAAATAACAGAGACGCTGGCGGCGGCATTGGTGATTTTCTTTTCATAACCGGAAGCGGTTACCACCATGACATCTTCAGCAAATACCAGGGGGCTGGAAAATCCTAAACAGGACAGAACGACAGAGGCAACAGGTTTTAAACGCATAGTCAAACTTCCTTTGTTAAAAATTCAAAGGCAGTAAGATAATTGATGGAAATGATAATACAAATAATTATCATTACAAATTTACATAACTTGTCACTTCTGGTGTTTTTCTTGAATAAATATACATAAATTGTCATGAGTTTTAGATAAGGAATTAGCAGGAAGGGACAATAGTCCGCATAGGCAATTATTAGTTCGGGATTAATATTTCTGTGAATAAATGGCGAGGGATTAATCTATTTTCTGAGATTCACATCGTACTCATAACGGAGTATCAGAAAAAAGTATGATAATTTTAGAAAATCGTCATACTTTTCTGCGCCGCATCATTTTTTTCGTCATTTCTGTCCGCCATAATCCCTTCCCCAGGAGACTGCTTAACGACGGTAAATCGTTATGCGGCATAAAAATAACGTAAATCTGGATAACATAATGATCAAAGGCAAGCTGGCACTGCTTACGTGCGCATTGACTCTCGCATTAACCTCACCACTTCTTGCCGCGCAAAATGCGAGCGAAGGGCAGACGTTAAAACTGGCAATTGGACCAGAACCAACGGAAGGGTTTGACCCGATGCTGGGCTGGAGTCATGGCAGCTATTTGCTTTTGCATGCACCATTATTAAAACAAAATGCAGATATGAGCTGGGGAAACCTGCTGACGGAAAAAGTAGAGACCAGCGCAGACGGCAAAACCTGGATATTGACGTTAAAACCTGACCTTAAATTCTCTGATGGTTCCCCGCTAACCGCTGAAGATGTGGTGTTCACCTATAACAAAGCAGCAAAAAGCGGCGGTAAAATCGACATGGGAAACTTCACCCATGCCAGCCTGAAAGATAACCGTACGGTAGAAATTACGCTAAATAGCCCACAGAGCACCTTTGTGAATGTGCTGGGTTCTTTGGGTATTGTTCCGGCGAAACGGTATGACGAAAAAACATTTGCCAAAAATCCGATTGGCGCGGGTCCTTATCGGCTGGTGAGTTTTCAGCCGGGACAGCAGTTGATCGTGGAGGCTAACCCCTGGTATGCCGGTAAGAAAAATGATTTCAGTAAGCTGGTGTTTGTCTTCCTTGATGAAGATAACGCTTATGCCGCAGCGCGCAGTGGCCAACTGGGACTCGTACGTATCGCGCCGTCGATGGCGGTCGCTCCTCAGCAGACAAATTTGAAACTTTGGGTACGCGATAGCGTGGAAAACCGGGGCATTGTGTTCCCGATGGTTCCTACAGGTAAAAAAGATGCCAATGGCTATCCGATTGGGAACGATATCACTGCCGATGTTGCCATCAGGCGCGCCATCAACTATGCCATCGACCGTAAGCAGCTTGCCGATCAGGTCATGGAAGGTCATGCGATTCCTGCGTATAGCGCAGTGCAGGGGCTGCCGTGGCAGGGGCAATCCGTTGCGTTCAAAGATGGTGACAGCGAAAAAGCACGCACGATTCTGGAAGAAGCCGGCTGGAAGGTGGGTAAAGATGGCGTACGAGTGAAAGACGGCAAAGAGGCTCGACTGACTTTATGGTACGCCAGCGGTGACAGTACGCGCCGGGATTTAGCCGAAGCTGTTCGCGCAATGCTGGAGCCGGTGGGCATTCAGGTATCACTACAGTCAGGAAGCTGGGAAACTGTTGAACGTCATATGCATGCGAACCCGACGTTATTTGGTTGGGGAAGCCTGGATCCGATGGAGCTTTTCCATCATTACAGTAATCAGGCCGCGGGCGTGGAATATTATAACCCAGGCTATTACAGCAATCCTGTTGTTGAACAGCACCTTAAACAGGCTATCGACGCCCCAGACTGGCAAAAGGCGTTACCTTTCTGGCAACAGGTGGAGTGGGATGGTAAGCAAGGGGCTGGCGTGCAGGGCGATGCTGCCTGGGCATGGCTGCTGAATATTCAGCACACTTATCTGGCAAATCCGTGTATTGATTTAGGCAAAGGCGCACCGGAGATTCACGGTAGCTGGTCACTACTCAATAATCTGGACGAATGGACCTGGACCTGCCGTTGATGAAGTCTGTTGTGGGCCATTTTCTACGGCTGATTGTGCTATTAGTGCTGGTTGCGGCTGGCACTTTTGTGCTGCTCAGTTTTTCTCCAGTCGATCCGATTCGCGCTTATATCGGCAATGATCTCCTGCATGTGCCGCCGGAGCAATATGCACGCATTGCTGCTCGCTGGGGATTGGACCAGCCGCTATGGGAGCGTTTTGGTCACTGGTTTGTTCGTGTATTGCAGGGCGATCTCGGCTATTCCATGTTGTTTAATGCGCCGGTTGCCAGCGTGATCAAGGAACGCTTTTCCACCTCATTTGCGCTGCTTGGCGGCGCGTGGCTACTCTCCGGCATATTGGGAACGGCAATGGGGTTTGTCGCGGGTCGCTACCTGAATCGCTGGCCGGACAAAGCAATCTGTCGCCTCAGCTATCTGCTTTCTTCGCTGCCGACCTTCTGGATTGGCATGTTGCTGCTGGCGTTATTTGCCGTGCGCTGGCCGGTATTTCCGGTCTGCTGCGCGTGGGAGCCGGGCAACAGCGGCGATATGGCGACGCTGACCGAGCGTCTGCGTCATCTGGTGCTCCCCGTTTGCGCGCTCAGTTTGCTGGGGCTGGGGCAAATTACGCTTCACACGCGGGAAAGCATCGCCAGCGTAATGAAAAGCGAATTTGTCCGTTTTGCACGTTCCCAGGGAGATAAAGGCTGGTCACTGTTACGCCATCAGGTTCTGCGTCATGCAATTACGCCTGCGCTGTGTTTGCAGTTTGCCTCACTGGGAGAACTGTTGGGAGGTGCACTATTGGCCGAAAAAGTCTTTGCTTATCCAGGACTGGGGCAGGCCACCATTGATGCCGGGTTACGCGGCGATCTGCCGTTACTGATGGGGATTGTGTTGTTCAGTACCGTACTGGTGTTCATTGGCAACTCGCTGTCTACCTGGCTTGTCCGTATGTTGAACCGTGCTCTGGAGCGACCTGATGCTCTATAACCCGACGCCGACGCTAATTCGTCTTTTATTCTCTTTTAGCTGCCTGTTATTCATTGCAGTGTATGGTGCCGCAATGCTGGATAACCCGTTGAGCGTTAATCTGCTTGCTCGTCATCTTCCACCTGATGCGATGTACTGGTTTGGCACCGATAACCTCGGTCGCGATCTGTGGATCCGTTGTTTTCAGGGTGCACTAACCAGTCTGCAAATTGGTATTGGTGCGGCGTTGTGCAGTGGCTTAATTGCGTTAATGATGGCGGCGGTTTCGCGCATACATCCGCGTCTGGATGTGCTTATGCGCCTTATAACTGATGCCATGCTGTCGATGCCGCATCTGCTGTTGCTTATTTTGATCTGTTTTACGCTGGGCGGCGGGAAAAACGGGGTAATCATGGCGGTTGCACTAACGCACTGGCCGCGTCTGGCGCTGATCCTGCGTGCTGAAGCGCAGCGCGTGGCCCACAGTGACTATCTGACGTTGACCTGGCGTCTGGGACACGGCCATTTTTACTGCTGGCGGCATCACTATCTACCGGCGTTGTTACCCCAGTGGTTAACCGGGACATTGCTGATGTTTCCCCATGCGGTGTTGCACAGCGCGGCGTTAAGCTTCCTCGGTTTTGGACTGGCACCGCATGAACCGTCGCTGGGCCTGCTGCTGGCGGATGCGCTGAGGTTTATCAGTCATGGTGATTGGTGGTTAGTGCTGTTTCCAGGACTGATGCTGTTCAGTCTGGTGATGTTATTCGATCAGCTCGCAAGGGCGGTGCATCGTTTATGGTTACGAGGTGACGCATGTTGAGTTTAAGGCAGGTCTCGCTGGACGTGGCGCGTTATCGCTGGTACGGCGCGAAAAACTGGTCTTCGCTGTTGCAGGATATCTCTTTCGACGTAGCGCCTGGTCAGATGGTGGCGCTAGTTGGGGGAAGTGGCGAAGGTAAGAGCCTGTTGCTGCAATGTCTGCTCGATCTCTTACCAGACAATTTGCGTTTCAACGGCGTTATTACCCTGGAAGGTAAAACGCTGGGTAGTGATGATATTCGCAAATGTCGTGGTAATACCTTCAGCTACGTCCCGCAAGGTATTCAGGCACTTAACCCGCTGCTCTCGATTGAAAAGCATCTGCGCAGGGCATGCCAGCTTTCTGACCAGCAATGGAATGCCGGAAAAATTGAACGATTGCTCCAGCGTAGCCGACTGGAAAGTCGCGTATTAGATGCTTTTCCGCGTCAGCTTTCAGGCGGTATGGCAAAACGTGTTCTGGCTTGTCATGCGTCTCTGAGTCAGGCTCGCTATATTCTGGCGGATGAAATTACCGCCTGGCTTGATGCACCTCTCGCTAATCAACTGCTTGAACAGTTGCGTGAGCAATGTGAGCAAGGGGCTGGCGTTTTATGGGTAACACATGACCTCACGCTGGCGGCCCGCCATGCGGATCGTATTGTCGCGCTGCATCAGGGAAGGGTGTCGGATAACGTCAGCCGGGAACAGCTGTTACGCGGAGAGATTAGCGAACACCTGCAACGACAATGGCGGGCGCTGCCTGAAAGAAATCAACTTTTTGGAGAGCGCGATGCTGTGCTGTCGTGATGTAACAATCCGTCAGGGGGAAAAGGTTCTGTGGCAAAATCTGACCTTTTCTCTACGCCCTGGAGAACGTATTGGGATTTGTGCGCCCAGTGGAACTGGCAAAACGACGCTGGGACGCGTGCTGGCGGGCTGGCAGAAACCAACTTCCGGTGACATTCTGATTGATGACCAACCGTTGCCGATGCACCAGTATTGTCCGGTGCAACTGGTGCCACAGCATCCAGAATTAACTTTTAACCCCCGACGCAGCACCGGTGATGCGGTGCATGATGCATGGCGACCGGATGCTGCAATGCTTACCCGTCTTCACATCAATCCAGAGTGGTTAACCCGCCGTCCCGGACAACTTTCTGGTGGTGAACTGGCGCGAATTGCTTTACTTCGCGCGCTGGACCCGCGGACACGTTTTCTTATTGCTGATGAAATTACTGCCCAGCTTGATCCTTCTATTCAACGGGATATCTGGGCGCTGCTGCTTGAAGAATCTCAGCGTCGACCATTGGGTATGCTCATTATCAGTCATCAGCAGGCGCTGCTTGATCAGATCTGCACGCGAGCGCTACTCTCTTAGGTCTCTTTCGCATTTCAGGCAAATAACTAACGTGATCGTAAAAACTATCGCTGTGGCTGCGCTAATGTACGGGGCGGGTGCTTTTGCAGCACATGCTTCCATTCAGGTGGGTTTTTCACCGGAAGGGTCGGCTCGGGCTTTAGTGCTGGATTCAATTAACCATGCGCAGCACAGCATCGATATGATGGCTTATTCATTTCAGTCTGCAGATATTGTTCAGGCCTTGGTAAACGCTGAAAAGAGAGGCGTAGTGGTTCGGGCTGTTATCGATAAGAAACGTAATGAGGGCAAGGTTAGCCAGAAGGCCATCGCGTTTGCTGCCGCGAATGGGGTTGATGTGCAACTGGATGGTCACTACCACATCCAGCATGACAAGGTAATGATTATTGATGGCGACACGCTGGAAACCGGTTCATTCAACTTTGCCAAATCCGCAGAATTTGCCAACTCTGAAAATGTGTTAGTTATTCGTGACGAACCTGCCGTTGTTGCGCAGTATCAGGCCCATTTTGACAGCCGTTGGAAAATCGCGCACCAGAGCGGTTAAATGCTTCACAACGCCGTTGATTTAAATGTTATGTTATATTATAACACCTCACTCGCAAATGATTTGAGGGTGAAATTTTGGCTATTCGTTTTAAAAAACTGACAATCGCTCTGGGGATGCTTTTAGTCAGTAGTTCGGTTCTGGCGCATGGTCATCATTCCCATGGTGCGCCAATGAGTGAAGCAGAACAAAAGGCGTCGGAAGGGGTATTTGATGATAACCAGGTGCAGAACAGGGCGCTGACCGACTGGGATGGCATGTGGCAATCTGTTTATCCGTATCTGGTCAGCGGCGAACTTGACCCAGTATTCAAAAAGAAAGCGGAGAAAGATAAAAGCAAAACGGCAGAACAAATCAAAGCGTATTACCGTACAGGCTATGCAACCAACGTAGACACTATCGGTATTGAAAATGGCGTGATGGAGTTTCATACCGGGAATCAGGTTGCATCATGTAAATACGACTACGCCGGATATAAAATCCTGAATTATAAATCAGGCAAGAAAGGTGTACGGTATCTGTTTGAGTGTAAAGCTGCTGACAGCAAAGCGCCTAAATATGTGCAATTTAGCGATCATATTATCGCTCCGCGTAAATCGAGCCACTTCCATATCTTTATGGGAAATACCTCGCAGGCAGCCTTGCTTGAAGAGATGGAAAACTGGCCTACCTATTACCCTTATCAGTTGAAGGGAGAAGAGGTTGTGGATGAGATGCTGCACCATTAATCCGGGCTAGCCTTATCTGTACACACCCGTCACCAGTGGCGGGTTTTTTAATTCATAACCTTCTCTTTCCATCACCCGATGCATTCGTTAGCATATTGTATCGCAGCAAGTGCATGTGTTTTTTCAGGAAGAGGTTAACGTGTTCGCAGAGTATGGAGTTCTGAATTACTGGACGTATCTGGTGGGAGCCATTTTTATCGTGTTGGTACCGGGGCCAAATACGATATTTGTGTTGAAGAACAGCGTCGGTCGGGGAGTGAAGGGTGGTTATCTCGCCGCAAGCGGTGTGTTTATCGGTGATGCCGTGTTGATGTTTTTGGCCTATGCCGGTGTTGCCGCATTGATCAAAACAACGCCCGTTTTGTTCAATATTGTTCGCTATCTTGGCGCGTTTTATCTGCTGTACCTTGGTGCGAAGATCCTGTATGCGACACTGAAATCGAAAGCAAGCGATGCTGCGGCCGAGGAAGTCCCGTTTGGCGCTATTTTTAAGCGAGCATTAATTCTAAGCCTGACGAATCCCAAAGCTATTTTGTTTTATGTTTCGTTCTTCGTGCAGTTTATTGATGTCAATGCACCGCACTCAGGGCTGTCATTCTTTATTTTGGCCATTACGCTTGAAGTAGTGAGCTTTTTCTATCTGAGCTTCCTTATTTTCTCCGGCGCGTTCGTGACACAGTATATTCGCACGAAGAAAAAACTGGCCAAAGTGGGTAATTCCCTAATCGGCCTGATTTTCGTTGGTTTTGCCGCTCGTCTGGCCACGCTTCAGTCGTGATGCTATCGGCCCGCTGGTTGCGGCGGGCCTTCAATATGACGCTTTGCTTTTCATTTGTAATTGTAGGGTTATAACCAATAAATGGTATTTTAAATGTATATTTTGAGGCGTACCCTGTGTACAGCAGCGATTCAATAAGACTCGCTGGTTGTCGACTGGAAAAGGGAAGAAAAATGCTTCAAATTCCACAGAATCATATCCATACACGTTCTACACCATTCTGGAACAAAGAAACTGCGCCTGCCGGAATTTTCGAACGCCACCTTGATAAAGGAACTCGTGCTGGGGTTTATCCACGACTTTCTGTTATGCAGGGGGCGGTCAAATATCTCGGATACGCCGATGAACACAGTCCGGAGCCAGTAGAGGTGATGGTTATTGAAGCCGGTCAGTTTGGCGTTTTTCCGCCGGAAAAATGGCATAACATCGAAGTGATGACCGACGACACTTACTTTAATATCGATTTTTTCGTTGCCCCGGAAGTTCTGATGGAGAGTGCAAATCAACGAAAAGTCGTGCGCACCGGCAAGGAGTAAATCATGGGCAAAGCAACCTATACCGTAACCGTGACCAATAACAGTAACGGTGTTTCTGTTGATTATGAAACAGAAGCGCCGATGACATTACTGGTGCCGGATGTGGCAGCAGAAGTGGTCAAAGACTTGGTCAATACCGTTCGTTCGTACGATACCGAGAATGAGCATGAAGTCTGCGGATGGTAGGCGTTAAATACTCTTACTGATTGAATACACAGAATTTTAATGTACTAACCGCACAGCGTTTTGACGGCGCCGTGCGGTTTTTTTATTTGTGTTGAACGTAGTGATGTCCGAAAAAAGATTCCTTAAGAATACCTTAAGAAATTCGCATTGAATGCTAATTGTCGATCATTCACAGGAGTTATGATCGCAAAACAGTAACAATACAGAACATCGCGCTTATGAAACTGAATACCCAAATTACATTCCCCACACTTATTCTAGGACTGGTCATTGTGGCGATCCCGTTCACCGCGAACTGGAATCTTCCGCTGCTTAACGGCACTGTCGTCAGATGGATCGAAAATGGGCAGGCGCTATGGCTACTGTTTGGTGCCGTATTTACCCTTGGCTATATCCGGCCTTTATCACGCCCTGAAGGCGAGAAGCAATTTTGGCTTTGGGCAGCCGTGTGGTGGTTGGTATTGCTGGGGAGAAGCACCAGTTGGGGCCGTGACTATTTCCCGGAGCAGCCTAAACTTCTGTTCAGAGCTATCTCTGTTGTAATGATTTCCATGATTATTCTGCCGGTGCTGTTGTCGAAGCGCTTACGCCTGGATATTGTCCGACGCGTGCGTAATGAACAGCTACCGCTCTGGCTGCTGGCGATCACCGCCTGCGCATTTTTGATTTCCGATACGGTAGAGCATCATCGTCTGCTGGCTCCCATCTTCCTGCACAATGTCCAATATGGCGATATGATTGAAGAATTGTACGAACTGCCGTTTATGGCTGGCCTGTTTCTGATGAACCTCGGTTTTATGCAGCGGGATATGCAGGAGGAATCTGCCTCCATCCGCTTCAGTGAACCACACCTGGTAAAGTAATGAGATAAAACCTGAGTCTGGGTATCCAGACTCAGGTGGCGATGGTGGGGAATTACGCAATGGCCTCACATAAGCGCGATTTCATGTCGCTATACGATTGAGCGGCATACTTTTCAGCCCATCTCTGATCGCTAATGTGCTCGATATTTACGGCACAATATTTGGTTTCCGGCGTTTTCGAGATTGGATCGAGGTTATCCTGGGTCAACTCGTTGCATGCACCAATCCACCATTGATAGGTCATATACACCGTTCCGGAATTGATACGCTCGGATACATCCGCACGGCTGATGACCTTACCCCGACGCGAGCTGACCCACACCAGATCACGATGACGGATACCCAGTTTTTCGGCATCATGGGTATTGATTTGCACATATCCTGGTTCATCAGCCAACGCTTGTAACGCTGCGCAGTTACCGGTCATCGAGCGACAGGAGTAATGCCCAACTTCACGCACGGTACACAGTACCAGCGGATAATTGTCATCCGGAACTTCTGCGGGCGCTCGCCACGGTGCGGCAAACAGTTTGCCTTTGCCGTTGGCGGTATCAAACTGGCTGTGCGCGTAAAGGTACGGCGTACCAGGACTATCGAGATCGGGGCACGGCCACTGAACATGCCCCATTTCCCCCATTTTCTCATAGGTCACGCCGTAGAACAGCGGGCACAGCTCGCGCATCTCATCCCAGATTTGCTGGTTATTTTGATACTGCATTGGATAGCCCATTTCGCTGGCCAAAAGGCTGATGATCTCCCAGTCACGTTTCACATCAGCGGTGGGCTCAATCGCTTTCTCAAAACGCTGGAAGCCGCGATCGGCGCAGGTAAATACGCCGCCATGTTCGCCCCATGAGGTGGCGGGCAGGAGGACGTCGGCCATTTCCGCTGTCTTAGTCATGAAGATGTCTTGCACGACGATAAAATCGAGCGCGTTAAACCCTTCCCGAACCAGGCCCAGGTCGGCCTCGGTTTGCAGCGGATCCTCTCCCATGATGTAGTAGGCTTTTATTTTGCCTTCGAGAGCCAGATGCGGAACTTCAGTGATGCGCGTTCCAACCTTGTCATCCATCTGATTAACGTCAATGCCCCATGCGCTGGCGAATTTTTCCCTGACGGCGGAATCGGTCACGTCCTGATACCCCGGGAATTGGTTAGGTAGTACCCCCATATCGCACGCACCCTGCACGTTATTTTGCCCGCGCACCGGACCAACGCCGACGTTAGGGCGACCCAGATTCCCGGTCAACAACGCCAGGCTCGACAAACCGCGAACCACATCAACGGCCTGACCAAACTGGGTGACGCCCATCCCCCACATTACGGTTGCCGATGGTGCTGCGGCAAATGTACGCATTGCCTGACGAACCTGCTGTGCGGGAACGCCGGTCAAATGTTCAACGGCTTCAGGCGCATAGTCCTTAACGGTTTCCCAGTATGTTTCCAGCCCTTCCGCATGCTTTTGCACATACTCGCGATCGTAGAGTTGCTCTTCGATAAGAACATGACCGAAGGCATTAACCAGCGCCATGTTGCAACCATTTTTCAACTGCAAATGTTGGTCAGCAATACGGGCGGTTTCAATACGACGTGGGTCGCAGACAATGATTTTTGCACCGTTCTGGCGAGCTTTAATTACCCGGCGGGCTACGATCGGGTGCGAGTCGGCGCAGTTATAACCAAAGATCAGCAGACATTTTGAGTTTTCAATGTCGCTGATGGAATTGCTCATGGCGCCATTGCCTAATGTTTCTTGTAACCCGGCAACGGAAGGACCGTGACAGACGCGGGCACAACAATCGACATTATTGGTATGAAGTACGCCACGTGCGAATTTTTGCATCACGTAGTTAGTTTCATTTCCGGTTCCCCGGGAAGAGCCGGTAGTCATGATGGCGCGAGGGCCATAGGTATTTTTGATTTCAGACAGGCGTTTTGCGGTGTAACGAATGGCTTCATCCCAGCTAACGGGCGTGAATTTGCCACCTTTTTCATAACGGATCATCGGGCGAGTCAGACGGGGAGTCAGAAGGCGTGTGTCGTTAAGAAAGTCCCAACCATAATAGCCTTTCAGGCATAACTGATTTTGGTTCGTTACACCCTCTGCGGCTTCGGCGCGGATGATTTTGTTATTTTCGACAACAAGCTTGAGCTTGCACCCGGCCCCACAGTATGGGCAAACACTGGTGATTTTTTTCATCAATAACAGACCTGTTAAATGCTGAAATAGCGCGAATTGTAGACGCAGCCGCGCGATAAGCACCGCGGACTACGATTTGTCGTAGCGACGGGTTGTTTAAGCATAAAGTGTGCCAGAAGTGAAAACCCAGCAATAACGGGGCTGACGGCAAAAGAGTTAAGCATAATGACTGACGATTCGACATTAATGACGAGGAGCGGCAAAAATTTAGCCTGTCGGTCAGCAGTCATAACCTTATGAAACATCGGAAAAAGATGAAAATATGAAGTGATGACGATCACAAATTTTAATTTTTCAGCGCTATGCTATGCTTTTATACAACGAGCGAATCGTTAATTTAAAAACATAAGTGAGGAAAATTATGGGCATTATTTCATGGGTGGTTTTCGGTCTTATCGCTGGGATTTTGGCAAAATGGATTATGCCGGGTAAAGATGGCGGCGGATTCTTTATGACCATTATCTTAGGGGTTGTCGGTGCGGTAGTGGGTGGCTGGATCAGTACCTTCTTTGGTTTTGGTAAAGTTGATGGTTTCAACTTCGGCAGTTTCGTCGTAGCGGTTATCGGTGCGATTGTGGTGTTGTTTATCTATAGAAAAATCAAAAGCTAACTAAACATGCAGATAATAGAGGCCACTGATAAGTGGCCTTTATTTTGGTTACCACCACCCCAGTTCCGTGCCCAGAACCACGATGATCGCCACGCCAATCATAATAATCGTTGTTTTTTTCATCGTTATGCTCCCGGCGCAGCGTAGCCGCCAATAAAAAACCAGGATAAGAAAACGACAGCGGAAATGAAAATAATGACAGGGAAAATAATACCGAGTCGCATACGATTATCTACCAGAGTTATTTAAAGACGAGCCAGCATAGCAGGGCTTAATGTACGACAAAAGGGGTTTTATCCTGACGCTTTTTATCCTGATACATTGCGCTGTCTGCAAGATGAAGCGCACAGTTTACATCAGTCTCCAGCGGATCAATTTCCACCACACCCAGACTGGCACCAGGATAAAACAGATGAATGTCACCCAGGTGGTAGTCACCGCAAATCTGCTGTTGCAGCTGATTTTTCACCTGCTGCAGACGCATAAGTTGATCAAGTTCATCTTCCGCTGACAGGCGAACGACTAAAAATTCGTCACCGCCCAGTCGACCGAGAATGTCATTATCATTACATTCACGGAGCAGGCGCTGCCCAATCTGGATCAGGAACTGGTCACCAACCTCGTGGCCAAAGCGGTCATTAATCAGTTTGAAATCATCCAAATCGATATAGGCGACAACTATCTTCTGCCTGAGATGGCGGGCAAGCGAAAAAAGGGTTTCCACATTTTCAAATATTGCGCGCCGATTCGGTAAACCGGTCAGGGCATCGGTGTAGGAGTGAGCAATCAGCGCAGCGTTCGCTTCACGTAACTGAGCAACCAACGACTCTTTTTGAATCGACTGGGCGATCAGACCGGCAAACAGATGTAATACTTGTTCTCCACGTTGGCTCAATGCCTGCTGGCGGCGGCTGGTAGCGCAGAGTGTACCGTAAAACGTTCCGTCAGGAAGATGAACGGGAGTGCTCAGAAAGGTGGTGATGTCCAGTGCGCGAGCGGCGGTACATTCCGGCCAGCGTGCGGGCACGTTGTCACTGTACAGACAGTTTTCCTCAATAGCGCGTTTGCACAGCGTTTCATCCCACGGCACGGAAAGCCCTTCGGGGATCTGCATTTGGCGGCTATTACGCGCATACAGAATATGCTGCAGACGGGCATCCAGATCGACCTTGGTCAGGTAGGTCGATTCCATCTCAGTCACCATCTCCAGCATCTCCAGAAGTTGCCGAACCAGACTTTCAACAGACTGCTCCGTGGCTAAGGATTGTGAGACTCTGGCAAGGATCATGTCCGACATGAGATGTAAATGCTCCTGAGTAATGACTGGGCTGACGTTGCCCGCATGATAGAACATCAAGGTGAAAGATGAAACACGCCATCCAGCTCAGAATGTAAACATAAAATGGATAGCTGGCAGGAAAACATGGAGATAGATGGAAAGTCGGGGTAACCTGCCAGGATAAGGTTTTTAACAGGAGTAAATATGAAACTGGCATCTATTGTTTTGCCCGGCTTGCTGGTGCTGGCGGGGTGTACCACGGAACCGGAAGCGCCTGTGCCACCGAAAGTTGGCATGGCGAATCCAGCATCGGTGTATTGCGAACAAAAGGGCGGCTCGTTGATTGCGGTGCAGACTCCGCAAGGTGTTAAGTCTGACTGTAAACTACCCAACGGGGAAGTGATTGATGAATGGTCACTCTGGCGTAGAGATCATCCGGCAACGGCCAAGTAATACGCGGTCAGCATTGACGTAGCCACTCAGCGAGCACCAGCGCGTGGTTTTGCTGGGTATTCTTCGCCGCATACAGTAGCGTTAAGGTTTGCTGCTGGGCAATCTCTGCGAGGCGCTTTCCTTCCTGCTGCTGTTGGGCCAGCTCTGCGCGATATTGCTCGGAAAAGTGTGAAAAATCGATCAGTTCTGCGTGGAATGCTTTGCGCAATTCAGAAGATGGCGTCAGCGTTTTATTCCATTCGTTGAAAGTAAGGTCAGTCTTTTTTATTCCGCGTGGCCACAACCGGTCGACCAACACGCGATAACCATCGCTTTTTTCTGCCGGGTCATACACGCGTTTACACTGAATCTTCATCTCTTCATCCGCTCCTTTCAGCTACCGCTCAGGTATTGCTCATCAACTTTATTACGGTTAAATAAGATCGTAAAACGTGACCATTATAGCATTTTGCCCGCCCTGACTCCCAATTTAAGGGATTGTGATACCACTAAAAAGTCGGTAGGCTGAGGCTCCTTATGCTGTCCCTTATTGTCAGGACACAAGGAAAGCTTAATGGAAATTTCCCCAATTAAAGATACGCTTCGCATTGCGCTGGTGGGCGATTACAGCCCCAATATTGTGGCGCACCAGGCTATTCCCCTTGCTATCGATGATGCTGCCGCCGTCCTGGAATTGGTGGCTGATTACGACTGGCTAACCACATCTGATATCAACAGCAGTGAGGACTTGATTGGCTATGATGCCATCTGGGTCGTTCCAGGCAGTCCATATCGCCATCTTGAAGGGGCGCTGATAGCGATACGCTACGCGCGTGAAAACAGCATCCCGTTCCTGGGGACCTGCGGCGGCTTTCAACATGCGATTCTGGAGTACGCCCGCAACGTGCTGGGCTGGAGCGATGCCGCCCACGCCGAGACGGACACCACGGGTCGGATGGTGATAGCACCATTGACCTGCTCGCTGGTAGAAAAAACGGATGATATTGAGCTGCGGGCCAATACGCTGATTGCCAAAGCCTACGGGCGGGATGTTATCACCGAGGGATATCACTGCAACTATGGCGTATCGGAGGATTTTGCCGCCGAGCTTGAAAGCGGTGATCTTCGGGTGACCGGTTGGGATGAGGCTGGTGATATTCGTGCCATTGAGCTGGTGACGCATCCATTTTATGTTGGCACGTTCTTTCAGCATGAACGCGGAGCGCTGGCGGGAAAACCCGTACCGTTAGTTCAGGCGATGCTGCGCGCCGCGCGCGGATAAAAAAACGGGCAGGTTGTTCACGAACCTGCCCTGTGCATTATGCGCTCGCGATCTCCCGATTGCGCCCCGCGCACAAACCAAATACCGCCATCAGCATCGCTAACACGGCGACCCCGCCAAGAGGAATCAGCCAGCTATCGTTGAGGTCGTGAATTTTCCCCATCAGTGGTGGTCCGCAGGCCGCCAGTAAATATCCGACAGACTGTGCCATGCCGGACAGGGCAGCAGCCTGATGCGCTGAGCTTGCGCGCAGGCCAATAAAGGTCAAGCCGAGAATCATCGTCGCGCCTGAGCCAAAGCCAAACAGGATGGTCCATAGCAATGCCTGGTCGGGCATTATGGCGAATCCCGCCGCGCCGACGGCGCACATTAATGAAACCAGTGCGGCGATGGCGCGCTGATCCTTAAATCTGTTCAGGACGAGAGGAATCAATAATCCCGGCGCGGCGGTCGCCAGCTGCAGTAAACCATGCAGCGAACCGGCCTGCGCCTCGCTGTAGCCGTGGCTGATCAAAATGGCGGGCAACCAGCCGATGATGACGTAGTAGATAAGCGAATTGATCCCCAGAAACAGCGTCACCTGCCAGGCGAGGCTGGAGCGCCAGATCGCGCGGGAATGCAGAGCGCGCGAGTTGCTCAAGCTGGCATTGGCCGTCTGGCGGCATTGGGGTAACCAGATAATCAGTGCCAGCAGCGGAAAGGCCATCAGTACCATCAGCGCACCGCGCCAGCCAAACCCGTTCAACGCCAGCGGTACCACAATGGCGGAACCCAGTGCCGCTGCTGCGCCCATGGTCAGCGAGTATGCGCCAGTGAGTTTCGCCACATGCTGAGCAAAATCACGCTTAATCAGTCCGGGTAAAAGCACATTTCCCAATGCGATTCCGCAACCAATGATAGCGGTGCCGCTAAACAGGAACCCTGGTGAGGGCAGCGAACGTATCGCAATACCCACGCAAATCAGTAGCATAGCAACAAACAGGCTGCGTTCGATACCCCAACGGCGCGCAACGGCGGCAGCCAGAGGTGAAACCAGTGCGAAAGCCAGCAGTGGCAGGGTGGTCAGAAGCCCCGTCTGGGCGGTACTCAGACCGTAGTCGGCGCGAATTGCATCCAGCAACGGGGCAGCACCGGTAAAGGTGACGCGCAATGTGGTGGCAATCATCAGGATCCCCGCGATCAGCAACGCTGCGTTCTTGCCACGGGAGGAAGGTGTATTTGTCATTTTTTTCTCATATCGTCAGGCGAGGCGATACCTTAGCGTTTTTACTCAATGGATGAATCAAGCTAAAATGACAGTTTATCGCTTAAATCGGACATTTTTATGTTAGGACTGAGGCTGGATGGATACGAACCCGATCTTCACCACGATGCGGCGGTGGCGTTTTGTATTCAGGCCCGGGAAGATGAACTTTTCAGTCCGCTGCATCAGCACCGTAAAGGCCAGTTGATTCTGGCACTGCATGGCGCGATCACCTGTGAGGTTGAGAATGCTATGTGGATGGTGCCCCCGCAATATGCGGTGTGGATCCCCGGTGAAATTCCACACAGCAACCACGTTACCGTTGGCGCACAATTGTGCTTTTTGTTTATTGAGCCGCAGGCCGTCGTGATGCCCGATCGTTGCTGCACGCTGAAAATTGCTCCGTTGTGCCGGGAGCTTATTCTGGCGCTGGCATCCAAAACGGATGCCCAACGGCTGGAGCCGGCAACCCAGCGGCTGACGCAAGTGTTGTTTGATGAACTGCCGCAGCAACCCCAGGAGCAAATGCAGTTGCCGGTTTCCGATCACCCGAAAATTCGCAGAATGGTCGCAACGATGGCGAGAGAGCCTGCACAATGGCAGACGTTGGGGCAATGGGCCAGCGTATTTGCGATGAGTGAACGTAACCTTGCTCGCCTGGTCGTCAAAGAAACGGGGCTGAGTTTTCGCCGCTGGCGTCACCAGCTCCAGCTGATTCTGGCGCTGCAGGCGTTAATTGATGGTCGCAATGTACAACAGGTCGCGCAAATGCTCGGGTACGATTCGACCACGGCATTTATCTCTATGTTCAAAAAAGGCCTGGGACAGACACCAGGCCGTTATCTGAACGGGCTGGCTACTGCTTCCCAACAATCAATGAGACCAGACCTGCCGCAATAAGCGGCCCCACTGGCACACCGCGAAACAGCGCCACGCCCAGTACCGTGCCCACCAGTAAACCAGCAACAAGCTGAGGCTGGCTACCCATTAGCGTAACGCCGCGTCCGCCAAGCCAGGAGACAAATACCCCAACGGCAATAGCAACCAGTGATTTCCAGTTCACAAAGGAGTGGATGAGCGTGGAGGGCGGTAGCGTTCCGCTGGCGATCGGCGCCATGACGCCAATAGTCAGAATTATAATCCCGACGGTCAGGCCCTGTTTTTCAATCCAGGGAAAGAAGGTATTCAGTGGGGTAACACGGACAATAATCAGCACCAGAATTGAAACAGCGACAGTGGTGTTGTGGCTGACAAAGCCCAGAGCTGCCAATCCGAGCAGGATCAGCAGAGTGACATCAAACATCGTAGTTTCCTTGCCAAAAGAAAAAATAAGCCTGCTTACTGTACGCGTAAATGCGTGACGGAACAGGCTTTTTTTAATGATTATGATTTTTTTTGGGCTAACGCACGAAGCGATGTTTTTTACTGCTAACTTGTGCAGTTATTGTTCTCTGCGGAACGGGATTAATTCCGGTTGCGCGATGCGCAGGTAATCTGCGGTATCCATGATCACAGATTTTTCCAGCATTCCGGCATTGAACGCAATTTCATTAAAACGCTCAAACAACAGTGGGTCGGCGACCAGCTTGAGGTTCGGATGAAAACTGAACGGTGGGATAGCGCCAAATACGCAGCCAGTCAGTTCATCTACCTCCGCCGGGCTGGCAAGTGACGCTCTCAACCCGCCAATATGGCTGGCCAACAGGCTCAGGTCGGCCTGCTGATCGGCAGAGAGGATCGCCAGAACATGCTGATTGACGCCGTTGCCTTTTACTTTGCAGACCAGCGCTTTTGCACCCTGACCCAGTGCGGTACCGCGAATTTCAGAGACAGCTTCACATTTGCCTACGGCTTCATGGCTGACTACGCGGTAGGTCGCACCGTGTTCTGACAACAGGGAGATTAAACGCTGGTGCGTTGCGTTACCTTTGTTTACTTCCGTCATGACTTACTCCTGGTACAACAATGAAAATCCTGTCAGAAAAATAATTACGCATCGGTGCGTTTTTTCTGTTTGTTCAGGTAGAGCTGTGCATCAGATGCTTTGTAGGCATCATCAATGGTGTCGTTTGGCTGCATATTATAAATCCCGACAGAGAAGCTGATTGATCTATCTTGCGCAATAATTTGTAAGTTATAGCGAATCCTCTCCAGCAGGCGGGGCGTTAATTCACTGGGGTGATCGATGAGGATAATGCAAAACTCATCGCCGCCGAGGCGGATGGCATAGTCGCTTTTGCGAATGGACGTTTGAATAGCTTTGGCCAAAATGGTGATAATGCGATCGCCTTCCTTATGCCCCAACGTATCATTAATAACTTTTAGTTTGTCGCAATCAATGGCGATAAAGGTCACGAGCGTTCCTGTGTTCACCAACTGTTGCAAACGCTGCTCAAGCGCTGGCGTTAAAATTTTACGGTTGTAGAGCCCTGTCATCGCATCACTGACATTTTCCCGTGTGACGTTGTGATACAAGCGAAAATGCGTTCTGACCATATTCAGCAGCAATATCGTTGCCAGTAGATAGAAGGCGAATATCTTCCAGGACGAGACAATAAAGTACATGACATCAAGTGAGAGGGTGATACGTATACCGCCAGGTATGTCCTTCTCATAGTGAACATAGCGGAACAGATCGGTTTCACTTTTGTGAACGAGGATCTCTTTACCTGAACTGGTGTCAGAGACCGTTACGTTAAGATAACGCCAGACGAGAGGGCGGTCGCTGGTATAGAAAATATTCTGTAAATTCTCTTTATTAATATCCACCATCACCACGCCTTTTAGCTTATTGGCGTAGTAAACCGGTGTTAAAAAGCTCATCACCTTTTTCTCGGTCAGGTTATCTTCATAAATACTGGAGATCACCGTGCGGCCAGTAAAAATACCGTCAATATCATTCTGGTCGATTCCCAACGTACCTTTTTGCAAAAACGACCAGTTGTGTATCGCAAATCTCCGCGAGTCGATCACATCATAGAAATAAACGTAGTTATTTTTGAGATCGACGTAATATCGAAATTTATACTCCAGCGTCCCTAATCCCTGACCGTAATCTTTCTGCTGGCGATTAACATTGACCGCCCGGTCAAAAGAGGGCAGCAGAAAAATGTCATCAAGCTGTTCGCTACATTTTGTTGAGGTGGTCTGCAACGTACCGTGTAATGGCAGATAGTTGCGCTTAGTGAGATTGAGCCCATGAGTGCCGTTAACGCTGTCGAAAGCGTTGCAAAGTACTTTTTGCTGTTCGAGAGAAGCAGGCCCCTGAGGGGACGAAAATGTGCGCATCAGATGGGCTGCGATGCTCTGATTTGTGTACTTATCATAGAGAAACGAGGAGTCGGCTTTCTCATTGATATAGCGCATGTACGCATTCATTGCTTTATCACTAGCAATGAGCTCATAAACCAAAAAAGAAGATGTCAAAACAATTACGCTGACGGAGATAAAGATCCTGAGCGCTTTATGATGCAATTTCATAATGATTTACAGCCCTGTAAGTCTGATACTTCAGTCTATCACACGGCATACATCCGCTCTAACGCTACGGGAAAGGACATTTTGAAATAAAAATCATTCGCGTACTTCACCTTTAACTCTTAATGTTGTATTTATAATGCAACTTATAAAAAGGAGACAGGCCAATGAGCGCGACTGAAAAAGCGGGTCATACATTTTTAGCCAGCCTGGGCAAAACCCGTCTGCGTCCGGGCGGTGTTGAAGCAACAGAATGGTTGTTTAGCCAGTCACAGCTGACGCCCGGCAGCCAGGTACTTGAAGTGGCGTGCAACATGGCCACGACGGCGATAGAGTTAGTTCAACGCTATGGCTGTACCGTATACGCCATTGATATGGATAAAACCGCACTGTCAAATGCAAGGAATAACGTAGCGGCAAATGGTCTGGAAAATCATATTCATGTGATGGCTGCTAACGCCAACACTCTTCCTTTTGCGGATAACAGTTTCGATGTTGTGATTAACGAAGCCATGCTGACAATGTATGCCGATAAAGCGAAGGCGAAGTTAATTGCCGAATATTATCGCGTGTTGAAGCCCGGTGGGCGTCTGCTCACCCACGATATTATGTTCACCGCCCAAAAACTGGGCGCGGGCGATCAGGGCCAGCTTGTCGATGTGGTGAAATCAAACGTTAGCCCAATGACCAGACAAGGCTGGCGTGATTTGTTTCTTAACTGCGGGTTCGAACAGGTCCTGCAGCAGAATGGCAACATGTCGCTGATGTCGCCGCGCGGATTAGTTCGTGATGAAGGGCTTACGGGGGCGGTAAAAATTGTGTTTAACGGCTTACGCACGAGCGAAAATCGTCGTCGTTTCCTGAAAATGTTTCGCTTCTTCCGTTCGCAACGTCATCAACTCAATTACATTGCCTGCTGCTCTGTAAAGGGAAAATAAAAAGGATAAACGGATGAATATTGATAAGATGAAAAAACAGCACCCGTAAAAAATCAGCCAGAGAAGATAACCTCTGGCTGATTTGTTTAGGTGGTTAACTATTGCTGGTCGTACTTTGTTTATGAAACAGTTCGCGGAATACCGGGTAAATATCATCCTGGTCGCGAATATGTTGCATCGCAAAGTTATCAAAAGTTGATTGCAGATGTTCGTATTCACGCCACAAGGTTTGGTGAGCGCGGCGAGTGATTTCGATATAGCTGTAATAGCGGACCACTGGCAGCAGTTTTTTCGCCAAAATCTCATGACACAGCGGTGAATCATCAGCCCAGTTATCACCGTCCGATGCCTGTGCAGCATAGATGTTCCACTGGGCAGGGTTGTAGCGCTCTTTCACCACTTCATCCATTAACTTAAGCGCACTGGAGACAATGGTTCCCCCGGTTTCCTGAGAGTAGAAGAACTCATGCTCATCCACTTCTTTCGCCTGGGTATGGTGGCGAATATAAACCACCTCCACGTTCTTATAGGTCCGGCTTAAGAACAGATACAGCAGGATATAAAAACGTTTAGCCATATCTTTGGTCGACTGATCCATTGAACCAGAAACGTCCATCAGGCAGAACATTACCGCCTGGCTGGAAGGGTCGGGGCGTTTTTCATAATTCTTGTAGCGTAAATCAAAGGTGTCGATAAATGGCACGCGTTCGATTTTTGCCCGTAGTTCGGCAATCTCTTTGCGTAACCGTTCCTCTTCCAGCAACTGTGCTGGTTCGCTTTTCGCGATGGTTTCCAGATCCGCTTCGAGAGCATGCAGTTCGCGACGCTTACCCGCTGTCATCGCCGTGCGGCGCGCCAGTGAGTTTTGCAGGGATCGCACCACGCTGATGTTGGCAGGCACACCGTTAGAGGTAAAACCTGCCCGGTGTGTTTTGTACTCCGTTAGCTGACGCTGCTGATTCTGCTTCAGGTTAGGAAGTGCTAAATCTTCGAACAACAGATCGAGATATTCATCTTTAGAGATCTGAAAGACGAACTCATCCTGACCCTCACCATCCTGGCTGGCCTGGCCTTGTCCGCTTCCTGAACCGCCACCGCCGCCCTGTGGGCGTTCAATGCGGTCATTCTGCACAAAATGGTCGTTACCCGGATGCACGCGATGGCGCAGGCCACCACGTCCCTGATGAAACATTGGTTCGCTAATATCATCAGTCGGAATAGAGACAGATTCGCCGCTATCCACATCAGTCACCGAACGCTTGTTAATGGCCTCGGAGATCGACTGTTTAATTTGCGATTTATAACGGCGTAAGAAGCGCTGGCGGTTTACCGTGCTCTTGTTTTTGCCGTTAAGACGCCGGTCAATAAACCAGGTCATAAGCCCCCCGTACTGCCAACTGTTCGCCATGTCTGTAAGTGCCGGATGGCGCTAGCGCTATCCGGCCTACGGAACATTGTTTTGCAAGCCCGGTAAGCGCATGCGCCACCGGGCACTTATGTTAAGACGATTTACGTACGCGCAAATACCATTCGCACAGTAAACGCACCTGTTTACGCGTGTAGCCTTTTTCCATCATACGGTCGACAAAATCGTCGTGTTTTTTCTGCTCGTCAGTCGAGGTTTTAGCATTGAACGAAATGACCGGCAGCAGCTCCTCGGTATTGGAGAACATTTTCTTCTCAATGACCGTGCGCAGTTTTTCGTAACTGGTCCAGTTTGGATTGCGACCGCTGTTATTCGCTCTGGCACGCAGAACAAAGTTGACGATCTCGTTACGAAAATCTTTCGGGTTACTGATACCCGCCGGTTTCTCAATTTTCTCCAGTTCTGAGTTCAGTGACTCGCGGTCAAACAGCTGACCGGTATCCGGGTCGCGATACTCCTGATCCTGAATCCAGAAATCCGCATAAGTGACATAACGGTCGAAAATGTTCTGTCCGTACTCGGAATAGGATTCGAGATAAGCCGTCTGGATCTCTTTGCCGATGAATTCAGCATATTTCGGGATCAAATAGCCTTTCAGGAACTCAAGATAACGCTCAGCTTGCTCCTGCGGGAACTGTTCACGTTCGATTTGCTGCTCCAGTACGTAAAACAGATGTACCGGGTTAGCTGCCACTTCGGCATGGTCAAAGTTAAAGACGCGAGAGAGGATCTTAAACGCGAAACGCGTGGACAGACCGTTCATTCCCTCATCAACCCCGGCGTAATCCCGATACTCCTGATAGGATTTCGCTTTCGGATCGGTATCTTTCAGGCTTTCTCCATCGTAAACGCGCATCTTCGAGTAAATGCTCGAGTTCTCAGGTTCTTTCAGGCGAGAAAGAATGGTAAAGCGAGAGAGCGTTTCCAGTGTGCCCGGTGCGCAAGGCGCATGGGTCAGCTCACTGTGGTTAAGCAGTTTTTCGTAAATTTTGATCTCTTCAGAGATACGCAGGCAATAAGGCACTTTGACGATGTAAACACGGTCAAGAAACGCCTCATTGTTTTTGTTATTACGGAACGTTACCCATTCGGACTCGTTCGAGTGGGCAAGAATAATCCCGTTAAACGGCAGGGCAGAGATACCTTCTGTCCCGTTGTAGTTTCCTTCCTGGGTGGCGGTCAGCAGAGGATGCAGCACTTTAATCGGTGCTTTAAACATCTCAACGAACTCCATAATCCCCTGGTTTGAGCGGCATAGTGCACCCGAATAACCGTAGGCATCAGGATCGTTCTGGGCGTGGTGTTCGAGTTTACGAATATCCACTTTCCCGACCAGCGCAGAAATATCCTGGTTGTTTTCATCACCAGGCTCCGTTTTGGCGATTGCGATCTGCTCCAGAATAGACGGCCAGACTTTGACGACGCGGAATTTTGTAATGTCCCCGCCGAAATCGTGCAGACGTTTCGCAGCCCAGGGCGACATGATCGTACCGAGATAGCGACGCGGGATCCCATACTCTTTTTCCAGGATCTGCGCGTCTTCCTGCGGATTAAACAGGCATAACGGATGATCGTTGACCGGGCTACGTTCGCCATTGGCACTCAGGACATAAATCGGTACTCTCTGCATCAGCGACTTCAGTCGCTCAGCAAGAGATGATTTCCCCCCTCCCACAGGCCCCAGCAGATACAGAATCTGCTTCTTCTCTTCCAGACCCTGAGCCGCATGTTTCAAATAAGAAACAATTTGCTCAATGGCGTCTTCCATGCCGTAAAACTCTTCAAAGGCGGGATAGCGTGCAATTACCCGATTCGAAAAGAGTCGAGAAAGTCGAGGTTCGTGGGCAGTGTCGACCATGACAGGCTCACCAATAGCCATTAATAGCCGCTCTGCCGCGTTGGCATAAGCACTGCGATCTTGCCGACAAGTGGTAAGAAACTCCTGCAGCGTGAACTCTTCGTCCTTGGCAGCTTCATAACGCTGGCGATAGTGATCGAATATATTCATGGTATGCCGTCCTTTCGTTTTTTAGCACATGTTAAGAGCCGTTCATATGAATAGTAGAGGCCCCTGAAGAGGTAAACTGAACGACGTCGCTGCTGAATAAATAAGCAACTCTCATGCCATTTTGGTGGTCAGGAGATCAACGTATTCGGTGATACACCTTCTAAAATTAAGCGTAGATGGCATTTGCAAAACTTGCCTGTGTGCGCAAATGAATTTCAATGGCATATCAATAACTCATCAGCAAAAAAAGCACATCTTATGTAAAGAATTGGAGCGGGATTCATGCGGTGTTCACCGTCCTGCAAGCAAAATGTCATCACTCGCTGAGAAATTAGGGGGTTACATTCTGGGGCGAATACGTAAAATAGTTGGGCTGAAGCGTATTGGCGGTTACACTTTGACCGCTACACATTTGAATAAGGAATTATGGATTGTGACCAAACTCAAACTTCTGGCACTTGGCGTCCTTGCCGCAACCGCAGTTAGCACCGCACAGGCGGAAAGTCAGTGGACTGTTGGCGCGGGTGTCGGCGTGATTAACAGCCCGTACAAACAGTATGACCGCGATGTTTACCCTGTTCCGGTTGTCACCTATGAAGGCGATAATGTCTGGTTCCACGGCTTGGGTGGCGGCTACTATCTGTGGAATGATACGGCAGATAAGCTCTCCATCATGGCGTACTATGATCCGACGCATTTCAAGCCGGGTGATAGCGATAGCCATGCTTTGCGCCAACTCGACAAGCGTAAAAGCAGCTTGATGGCTGGCCTCTCGTATGTACATAACACCCAGTATGGTTTCCTGCGTACTGCACTGGCGGGTGATACTCTGGATAACAGCAACGGCTTTATCTGGGATCTGGCCTGGCTCTACCGTTACACTAATGGTGGGCTGACTCTGACGCCGGGTATCGGTGTGCAGTACAGCAGCGAAAACTACAACGACTATTATTATGGCGTGTCCAATCACGAGTCTCGCCGCAGTGGTCTGAAAAGCTACAACGCTGACGATGGATGGGATCCGTACCTGGAGTTGACCGCGAGCTATAACTTCATTGGAAACTGGAACGTATACGGAACTGGCCGTTATGTGCGCTTGAGTGATGAAGTGAAGGACAGTCCGATGGTCGATAAGTCCTGGTCTGGCATCTTCTCAGTGGGTGTGACCTACAAGTTCTGATGACATTCAGTGTTGAACACAAGCCCGCAGACATGCGGGCTTTTTTGTGCGCTACCGATATGAATATTGATCTAAAACATGAGATTTCGTCATTTGTGCTGATTTGACATTCTGTCAGGCTACAACGAATTTTTAACGTATTATTCCTGTCGCTGTTACTAAAAATAAACCTGCTATTTTATTAGCCTGTTATCTATTCATTTTTGAATGAAGTAAAGTCGTGAAGGTTTAGCAAATCATTGTCATGAGGTAATGGTTTGTAGCTATACAATGCGTTGATAATACTAGGGTTTACGATCGAGGTAAGCGTTATTTTCTTATTGTTAAGCACAATGAAAATTATTGATAACTCTTTTAGCATGTTTATCTCATGGCGAAAGTTAACTTTCATGTGAAAAAACAAAAATTAATCGATTGATTTTAATTTTACATCTTTAGGTATTTATCTGAAAAAATTAAAATTGACATTAAATATCCCATTGCAGATATTAATTAAACTTTAAAGTATCGACAGCAACTCTTCATGGCATTAAATATAATGCGCCATGTGGATTTTTTGAGAATAAACCTGGTATATATAATGAAAAAGTTAATCATGATAGCTGTGATGGGCGGGATTCTGGCTGGTTGTTCCTCCGAGGCTTCACGCATGAATGCTTGCGAAAGCAAGGGTGTGAGCCGTGATGCCTGTTATGTTGCGGAGCAAAACCGTCAGGCGACAATCAATGCTGCCGCTGAAAAACAGGCTATGGAAAATGCGCAAAACTTGTATGGCACAAATGATACAAATTCCAGTCACCACCACAAACACGATAAATATTAAGGTTTAACTAATGAAGAAATTAATTATTATCGCTGCTCTGGTGGCTTCCTCTGCTGCGCCTGCGTATGCCATCAGTGAGGCTTATCGTCAACAGTTACAGCATGAACATAAAACCATGGTCAGTGACACGAATACCCCGGTACACGCCAGTAAAATCACGCCCGTGCATGTGAATAAACTTGGAGTGGACTTTAAACGTGGTGCTGATGGCATTGCTTATATTAATGGCAAACCTGCGGCAAATGATGAGAATAGTGCTGAAGCTCAGTCTTATAGCGCAGGTTTGATTTCCGTTATCGTCTATAAAAACGGAAAAATCAACGCTATGAAAGAGGGGAAATATTTAGGTCGGTTGAAATAACCACTTCGTAGATAAGATTTTGTATTTTTTCGGCCCGGGAACATCTGCTGTTCCCGGGCTTTTTATTTCGCTCGCCTTAACGATCGGTTTCCAATCCATGATGGTGCAATTTGTGCACCCTAACAGGACACATGCACGTTGTTTTGCTTTACTGTGGTGCATTAACACAGGAGGGTGCGATGACAGCGAAACAGGTGACGTTTACAAACCAGGTATCGCTTCCTGCTATTGGGCAGGGAACATGGTACATGGGCGAGGATCCAAGCCGACGCCGGGATGAAGTGTCTGCGCTGCAGGCCGGACTGGATCTCGGCCTGCGATTGATTGATACCGCAGAAATGTACGCTGATGGTGCAGCGGAAGAGGTGGTGGGTGAAGCATTAACGGGACGGCGTGATAGCGCTTTTTTAGTCTCGAAAGTTTACCCATGGAATGCCGGTCGACAGAAAGCCATTGCCGCCTGCGAAGCGAGCCTGCGTCGACTGAAAACTGATTATCTGGATCTCTATTTGCTGCACTGGATGGGCGATTTTTCATTTGCAGAGACCATCGATGCCATGGAAACACTGATTGCGCAGGGGAAAATCTGCCGTTGGGGAGTCTCAAATCTCGATTATGATGATATGCAGGCGTTATGGCAGGTACCCGGTGGACGAGAGTGTGCAACTAATCAGGTGCTTTATCATTTAGCCTCGCGCGGTATTGAATATGATTTACTGCCGTGGTGCCAGCAGCAGCAGATGCCGGTCATGGCATACAGTCCGCTGGCCCAGGCGGGACGACTGCGTGGCGATTTGCTTTCTAACTCTGTGGTGAATGACATCGCGCGTGCGCACAATGTTAGCGCTGTGCAGATTTTGCTGGCATGGGTGATTCGTCAGTCGGGTGTAATAGCCATCCCGAAAGCCGCAAGCGTAGCGCATGTCGAACAAAATGCCGCCGCGCTGGAGATAACGCTCTCTGTAGATGAGTTGAAGCAGTTAGATAAGGCGTATCCGGCGCCAAACGGTAAAACCGCGCTGGATATGGCCTGATTTGCCAAATGCCGATGTTCCCGCAGCTTATCAGGCCTACGGCTGCGTGTAGTTTGTAGGCCGGATAAGGTGTTAGCAGCATCCGGTACGGTGCGTAGAGCTGCCTGATGCGCTGAGCTTATCAGGCCTACGGCTGCATGTAGTTTGTAGGCCGGATAAGGCGTTGGCAGCATCCAGGCACGGTGCTCGGAACTGCCTGATGGCGCTGTGCTTATCAGACCAACGGCTGCATGTAGTTTGTAGGCCGGATAAGGCGTTAGCCGCATCCGGCATGGTGCGTGGAACTGCCTGAGGGCGCTGTGCTTATCAGACCTGCGGCTGCGTGTAGTTTGTAGGCCGGATAACGCGTTAGCCGCATCCGGCACGTTGCGCAGAGCGGTCTGATGGCGCTGCACTTATTAGGCCTACGGCTGTATGTAGTTTGTCGGCCGGATAAGGCGTTAGCCGCATCCGGCATGGTGCGTGGAACTGCCTGAGGGCGCTGTGCTTATCAGACCTACGGCTGCGTGTAGTTTGTAGGTCGGATAAGGCGTCAGCCGCATCCGGCATGATGCGCGGAACTGCCTGATGGCGCTGTGCTTATCAGACCTGCGGCTGCGTGTAGTTTGTAGGCCGGATAAGGCGTTAGCCGCATCCGGCACGGTGCGTAGAGCTGTGTTAGCGTTTAGCTACACGAATAGTCTGCGCGAGGCGAGATGGTTTTTCTTCGGTGGTTTTCTGCGGAGCGGTCGCGTAAGCCGTTTCTACACAAACAAACGTTTTGTAGCCATCATCCGGCATGTCGCCCATGCTGACGGACAGCGCCGGGCCAGGGTTCCAGCCCACTACATTCAGATGGTGGTGGTGGACAACATCTATATTGCGATTCAACGCATCATCATGAATCACGCTGCACGCTTCCGGATTCAGATAAACGCGATCGGTGCGGTCCGGGAAGGTCTGGATCCCATCAGCCAGCACATCTTCTTTAGCATCATTCACTTTATCGATCAGGCGATCGCCAAGACCACTGACTTTCACTGCCGCAATGTCACCAACGTTGAAATAGGTATGCAGTGCCGAGGTGGTTTCAAACTCACCATGAGCTTCCAGCTCCATTTCACAGGTGGCTCCCACTTTGAAGCGGGCAAGCAGGCAAAAATCGTGAGGCCAAAGCTGACGCGTTTCAGCGTTGCTCTGCAGTTCAAACGTCAGCACCACGCCATTGTCGTCTTCGTTGTGCGCTTTCAGCGTCCATGGCAGGTTGCGGGCAAAACCATGCGAAGGCAGGCCCTGCTTAGCAGCCGGACCAAACCACGGCCAGCAAATTGGTACGCCGCCACGCAGCGCTACGCCGGTTTTAAATGGGGTATTATTACTTAACCACAGGACTTCCTCTTCACCATTTGGTTTCCAGGAAAGAAGATGTGCGCCCTGCAGCGCGAAAGAAGCTTTAACCTGTGGGTGATCGACAACAAGAACCTCAAGCTCATCAAGCTGACGGCGGGAGAGGACAGGGGTAATTTGTTCGATTACCGGAAGTGCAAAAATTTTATTAATCATTACGCAATCCTTTCTTCAGGCAAAAAAAAGAGCGACCTGAGTCGCTCTTACAGATTACTGTTTCATCTCAACTTATTTGGAGATGTGAGCAATCAGGTCCAGAACTTTGTTGGAGTAGCCGGTTTCGTTGTCGTACCAGGATACCAGTTTCACGAAGTTGTCGTTCAGTGCGATACCAGCTTTAGCATCGAACACGGAAGTGCAAACTTCACCGTTGAAATCGGTAGATACTACGTCGTCTTCGGTGTAACCCAGAACGCCTTTCATCGGGCCTTCGGAAGCAGCTTTGATTGCTTTCTTAATTTCTTCGTAAGAAGCAGCTTTTTCCAGACGAACGGTCAGGTCAACAACGGATACGTTCGGGGTAGGAACGCGGAACGCCATACCAGTCAGTTTGCCGTTCAGTTCTGGCAGTACTTTACCTACAGCTTTAGCTGCACCGGTAGAGGACGGGATGATGTTCTGGGATGCGCCGCGGCCGCCGCGCCAGTCTTTGTGAGACGGGCCATCAACGGTTTTCTGAGTAGCGGTGGTCGCGTGAACAGTAGTCATCAGACCTTCGATGATGCCGAAGTTGTCGTTGATAACTTTAGCCAGAGGAGCCAGGCAGTTAGTGGTGCAGGAAGCGTTAGAAACGATGTCCTGACCTTCGTATTTGTCAAAGTTAGCGCCTTTAACAAACATCGGAGTGTTATCTTTGGACGGACCAGTCAGAACCACTTTTTTCGCACCAGCAGTGATGTGCTTACGAGCGGTTTCATCTGTCAGGAACAGGCCAGTAGCTTCAGCTACTACGTCAACACCAACTTCGTCCCATTTCAGGTTAGCCGGATCACGTTCAGCGGTAACACGGATTTTTTTACCGTTTACGATCAGATGACCGTCTTTCACTTCAACGGTACCGTTGAAACGGCCGTGAGTGGAGTCATATTTCAGCATGTAAGCCATGTAGTCAGCGTCTAACAGGTCGTTGATTGCAACGATCTCGATGTCAGAGCGTTCTTGAGCAGCACGGAAAACAATGCGACCGATACGGCCAAAACCGTTGATACCTACTTTGATAGTCATATATTCCACCAGCTATTTGTTAGTGAATAAAAGGTTGCCTGTAAAATTACAAAAACCTTACGCAGCGTCAAGCGGAATCGTGTCAATCATTGCGACAAATCAATCTGCTGCCTAAGCTTTGCGCAACTGACTCGCCTCACTCTTCCTTTGGGCTTGAAACCACATGGGGTCGGCGGCCCGAATTTTAAAGGGCAATCAAGATAAAAACGTGATTCTGATCACGAATTGCAGGCTGCCATTTCGCAAGGATCAAGTTTAGAACAAAAGTTCGCACTCCGGTGTTAATGTTTTGTTAGAATCTGTCTCGCGATGTGAGTTTAGATAAAGCGAGATGTGAGCAAATGGCTAATCAACCTTCTCCAGAAGAACTGAAAAAAAATTTAACCGAAATGCAGTTCTATGTGACGCAGAATCACGGGACAGAACCGCCATTTACCGGACGTTTGCTACATAACAAACGTGACGGCATCTACCACTGTTTGATCTGCGACAATCCGCTATTTCGTTCCGAGACAAAATATGACTCAGGCTGCGGCTGGCCCAGCTTTTACGAGCCTGTCAGCGATGAGGCTATCCGTTACATAAAAGATACGTCACACGGCATGCAGCGCATTGAAATCCGCTGCGGAAACTGTGATGCACACCTGGGACACGTCTTCCCGGATGGTCCGAAACCTACCGGTGAACGGTACTGCGTTAACTCAGCGTCTTTGAACTTCACCGATGGTGAAAACGGTGAGCAAACCAAGGGTTGAAGAAACGATTCAGCAAATTATTCTACGGAGAGTGGTTTTAATATGAATCTTGATGAGATGATCAACAGCATGACGCCGGAAGTTTATCAGCGCTTATCGACTGCCGTTGAACTCGGAAAATGGCCGGATGGCGTAGCGCTAACGGCAGAACAAAAAGAGAATAGCTTACAGCTGGTGATGTTATGGCAGGCGCGAAACAATATTGACGCGCAGCATATGACGATTGATACCAACGGTGAGATGGTGATGAAGAGCAAGCAGCAGTTGAAGGTTGAGTTTGGTATTACGCCAGAACCGATTGCGACGTTTAAATCCTGATTACCCAGGCCCGGCAAACATCTGTGTCGGGCCTGCAGTTGATGTTATTTCTTGTTCATCATCGCTTTCAGATCGGCGAACGGGTTGTATTTCGCTTCGCCCACGGCCTTTTGCGCATCTTCTCCTGCAACCACCGTTGAACCATACTGGTCCGCTTCCGTATATTTGGAATGCTCGTGATCGTGGCAGTACAGGCACAACATTTCCCAGTTGCTACCATCTTCCGGGTTATTTGAGTGATCGTGATCGATATGGTGTACCGTCAACTCGCGCAAATTTGAATACACGAACTCACGGGAACAGCGTCCGCAGACCCAGGGAAAGAGTTTAAGCGCCTTTTCCCGGTAACCGACTTCCAGACGGGCGTAATTTTTAGGGATAAAAGCCATAAAAGCGCATGCCTCCAGTAGAAAATGAAGAGCTGCGCCAAAAGCTGGCGCAGCAGAATGCGCTAATCATAACCTATTGTGTCAGGCGTTGGGATCAGTGTTTGATGCCTAACGAATCGGCTAACTGCTTCGCCAACTGATTATTGTCATCTGCGCCGTACTCCCAGAACATGGCGCCTGCCAACCCTTTGCTTTTGATGTAGTCGGCTTTGATCGCCACCGAACGCGGGTTTTCATAGGAGAGGGCAAAGAGTTTTTTTCCATCCGCAGACTGTACCGACAGCCACGGCACTTTCGCTTCATCATCCCAATGTTGACTAAAGCGTTTTTGCGGATCGTTGATCAATTTCGCCACGATATCGTTGTACTTCACGTAGGTGTCTTTGCTCAGGTCGACGCCCAGTGATTTGAACAACTCAATTTGAGCTGACTCGAAATAGGGTTGGGTAGCCGGGTTTTTCTGCGCGTCAGGTTTGCTCCAGTCAATACCTGGCTCAACGGCGCGTTTTGGTACGCGTCCATAAAAGCCAATGCCCAGATTCATTTGACTCGGTTTCAGACCGGCTGCGAGATAGTTATTGACCACAAAATCGGCGCTGTACTTATCCGCCGCGGCGACCGTCGGCCATTGCGTCGAATCATACAGGTTCGAGTTGAAATATTGGGTGCCGTAAGCCATGTCATAGGTCATCAGGTTGATGTAGTCGAGCGATGGGGCAATGGCTTTTACATCCACCCAGCTTTTCGGACTTTCCGCATTCGCGCCCACGGCGATGGTCAGCAGTTTTTTATGCCCCAATGCGGCGCGCAGTTCTGTTAGCAGTGCGGTGAAGTTAGCGCGGTCAGCCGGTTGGCTTTCGACCAGTCCCCAGGCACCGTTAACCGGGTATTCCCAGTCGAGATCGATGCCATCCAGACCATATTTCGCAATTATCTCCTGTGCAGACTGAATAAACACTGCGCGTGTTTCCTTCGTTGCTGCCGCGCCAGAGAATCCACGCGCTCCCCAACCGCCGACGGAAAGCAAAACTTTCAGGTTTGGATTTTGTTTACGCAGCTGTGGAATTTTCAGCAAATCATCCTGCACTTTCTGTGAAAGCCAAATCTGATGCAGTTTGCTGGTGTCTTTTAAGGCGTCATTGGTCTCGTCTTTTTCGTTGTTGTAGACAAGGCCAAACGAATAGTTGAGATGGGTTATCTGGCGAACATCCAGTTTATTGATGTCGCCACCGGGACCGGCAGTGACGTCGCCACCACCATTAAAGTAGCCAACTGACATCAGTGAACTGGCGGAAACAACGCTGGCGCAGAGCAGGGGTAATGCTGCCAACAAAGGCAATAGTTTCATCGGTGTTCCTCTTTGACATTTAAACAAGCAAACATGCCACGGAAATGGCGTGGCGAAAAAAACAGCATCCGCAGGTTAACAGTTTCATAACAGGAAAAATGCGAAGGGGTTCACGCCATGTTGGAGCAGCGGCAAACCAATTTTGGTAGGTTGTATTGGTTAGAGGAGTACTGGTTGAAAGGGAGATGCGTATTAATCCGGCCTATAAATTTGCAAAAATGTGCAGTTTCAATCGACCGGATATAACGTTTTAAAGCATTAGCGCTGGGTTTCCAGCCAGTCGTCCAACGTATACAGCGTTGCGCCCGCAGCCGCCATTTCCATAAAGGCGTTTGCACTGTCCTGGGGGTGAATATTAACGCCACGGCAGCCGTCGGTTATAACGCTGACGGTGTAGCCAAGATCGAGCGCATCCAGAACGGTGAATTTGACGCAATAGTCGGTAGCCAGACCCATGATGATGAGCTCGGCAATGCGGTGTTCGAGTAGCCATGCATTCAGCGCGGTTGCCTGACGACGACCGTTATCAAAAAAAGCACTGTAGCTGTCGACCAGCGGGTTCTCACCTTTAGTGAATGTTTGAGTTATCGCACGCTGGTTCAGCAGCGGATGCAGGGCAGCACCTTCGCTGTTTTGTACGCAATGATCGGGCCAGAACGTCTGCGCCAGGCCATCGAGTTGTCCCTGGCTGTAGGGCTCGACCTGATGCTGGCTGGCAAAACTACCGTGATTCGCCGGGTGCCAGTCCAGACTGGCAACGACCGTGTCGCCGCGTATGGCACACCAGTCAATCAGGCGGTTGGCGATATCGATTGTGCTGTCACCTTGTGGGACCGCGAGGGCACCACCGGCACAAAAGTCATTTTGTAAATCGACCAACAGTAAGGCTCGGGCCATGGGCATAGACTCCTTTAATCGTCAGGCGTGAGCTCACCACGCAGATTTTGCGTCATTGCTTCACGAATTGTTTGCGTATCCAGCCCCTGACTCAGCAAATAGTGCAGTTTGGTGAGTGTGGCTTCGACGGTCATATCCGCGCCGCCAATCACGCCAGCATGCGCCAGCGCATTCCCTGTCGCGTAGCCCCCCATGTTCACCTTGCCGGACATACACTGCGTAAGGTTCACCACCACAATGCCACGCGAGCTCGCATCTTCAAGTTCTTTCAGGAACTCTTTATTCTGCGGCGCATTGCCCACGCCGTAGGAGCGCAAAATTAATGCTTTTACCGGCTGGCGCAGGAAGTTGCGTACCACGTCAGCGGAGATCCCAGGATAAATGGTGACCACGCCAATCGGTTGTGGAGTGATAGGATGGACAATCAACTCACCTGTGCCGTGAGGTGCGGGCGGTGTTCCCAGCCGACGAATGTGGATCCCGGCTTCCAGCAGTGGTGCAAGGTTGGGTGAGGCAAACGCGTCAAAACCATCAGCATGCGCTTTAGTGGTCCGGTTACCGCGAAACAGTCGGTTGTTGAAAAACAGGGTCACTTCATTGATCGGATAATTTGCTGCAACGTACAACGCATTCAGCAAATTGATTTGTCCGTCAGAACGTAGCTCTGCTAATGGGATTTGTGACCCTGTCACAATGACTGGCTTGCCCAGATTCTCCAGCATAAATGAGAGCGCCGAAGCCGTAAACGCCATGGTGTCAGTGCCGTGCAGAATGACAAAACCATCGTAATCGTCGTAGTGCGCTTTAATGTCTTCAGCAATATGCTGCCAGTCTTCTGGCGTCATGTCTGAGGAATCCATCAGCGGGACGTATTCGTGGATGGTGAAGTCTGGCATCTCTGGGCGGTGGAATTCAGGCATCAGTGCCAGCTGACGCTGGAGATGACCGGAAACAGGAATATAACCCTGTTCTGAGCGCTGCATACCAATGGTACCGCCGGTATAGGCAACGTAAATCGATTTCTTTTGCATGGGCGTCACAGGTTAAGTTGTGCATAAACAGGCGCAGTATAAAGTCCCCCCTGAAAAAATACAGTGCAAATGACGCATACCTGCCATCCGATCAATATGTCATTTATGTTCAGTGCCTTGTCCCGTTTGTTCAGTGTGGTTTTGCTCCCTCGGCCCTACAGTAGCAGCCTTGCTTTTTGGATATAGCGATTGCCGTTATCATGTTTCGTCCTAATGACAATACGCATGGAGCCTGAAGTGAAGAAAGACCTGAGAATTTTTCAGCCAGGCGAGTGGGCGGATGGAGACATCATTACGGCTATCGATGCGAGTCAGACAGAGACACCCCACAGACCACAGTTGAATGTCGGCATTCTTCTGTGGCCGGAATTTCCTCTGCTGGCGCTGGCGGGATTAACCGATGCGTTACGTCATGCGGCGGATATGGGGGATGATAGCCAGAAAATTCGCTGCTCCTGGCGTCTGATGAGCGCTACACCAGACCGACCTGTTCTAAGCAGTTCAGGAATGGCGATGATGCCGGATAGCGCATTCGTTGCACCGGAACAATTTGATTATGTGGTGGTGATTGGCGGCTTGCTGCGCAGTATGGCGAAAGCCGATCGGGCCGCGCGACGTTACCTGCATCTTGCGCATCAGCTCAACATTCCGCTGGTAGGTATCTGCACGGGCAGCTTTGTTCTGGCGCAAGAAGGTTTCCTCAATGGGCTGATGGCGGCGATTCATCCCTGGCATCTGAATGATTTTAAAACGCAATTTCCTCAGCTGGCTGCCCGTAGCGGGGTCGATTTTGTTGAGGAAAAAGGGATTCTGACATGTCCGGGGGGCATTTCGACGATAGGGCTGGCAACAGAGCTTATTCGCCGCCACTGTGGTCCCGACAGGGCGACAAAAGCCATCTTCCAGATGTCCGTCCCCAACCGCATAGACAGCACGTCAGTGGCGGTCTCCAGAGCGATAGGTTTTACCCACGTGAGCGACAGTCGGTTACGCAAAGCGGTCTTTTTAATTGAGCAAGGACTGGTAAAGCCCATTTCGACCCGCTGGCTGGCCGCTGAAGTCAACCTGAGTCCGCGACAGCTTACCCGGTTGTTTAACGCCGAGTTCGCCCAGTCGCCGGGAGAGTTTATCCGACGTGCGCGTTTGCGTTATGCCCACTGGCTGCTAATGAATTCTGGAGAGAGCGTCACGGAGATTGCGCTGCGTCTGGGATTTAGCGACTGTGCGCACTTTATTCGTTTGTTTAGTCGGGAGTTTGGCTGTACGCCTGGAGATTGTCGCAGTACGCGACATCAGAATGCATAAAAAATGCTGCCCCGACTTGGGGCAGCATTGGCAGATTAGCGAACGTTGGCGCAGGTCAGGCAAAACGCATAGCGGTTTTGCGGATCGTTAAACGCGGCCAGCTTATCGCTCTCCGCTTTAACCGTACTCGCCGCAGAAGCGAGCGGCGCCGGGAGCATCGCCTGGATAGCTTCAGGCAGCATGGCACGAACGGAACCGGACATGCTATCCATCACCATATCAACGAATGTCGGTTCGTCCTGATAATACTCAATGTGCCATTGCTTCAGTTTGGCCAGCTCAGCCGCTTTCGCCACGGCGTCATCAAAATCACCCAGACTGTCTACCAGACCGTTGGCTTTCGCATCCTGGCCGGTCCAGACGTGGCCCTGCGCGATTTTGTCAATCTGCTCAGGCGTTGTCTTACGCGCATCTGCGACCAGCGTGATAAAGCGCTTATAGCCGTTCTCGATGCTCAGTTGCATCATTTGCTGCACTTCAGGTGGTAACGCTTTGGTGATGGAGATATCCGCCAGTGGGGATGTCGCCACGCCGTCGGTGTGTACACCAATGGAATCCAGACTGTTTTCCACAGTGTTGATCACGCCAAAGATCCCGATTGAACCGGTCAGCGTGCTGGGGTTCGCCACAATGTAGCTTGCTGGGGTGGAGATCCAGTACCCGCCGGATGCCGCCATGCCCCCCATGGACACGACAACCGGCTTGCCTGCTGCTTTTGCCGCAGCCAGCTCAGCGCGAATGACTTCGGAAGCGCTGACGCTGCCGCCAGGGCTGTTCACGCGCAGCACAATTGCTTTCACTTTCGGATCAAGACGCGCTTCGCGGATCTGCGCGGCAGTCGTGTCACCGCCCACATTCCCAGGGGTTTCTTCACCGTCCATAATTGCGCCATTCGCGAAGACGACGCCAATGCTGTCCCCAGTATCCGCTGGCGTTTTCAGCGAGTAATCGTAATAGCTGACGGCGCGATAATTTTTATCCGCTTTGCTCCAGCCAAACTGTTTGGTCAGCATTTTTTCGACTTCGGCGCTGGAGGCCAGTGCATCCACCAGTTTGTTGTCGAGCGCATATTTCGCGGTATCACCATCGACTTTTGTCAAACCGTCCAGCATGGCCTGCGCGCCCGGGAACACCTGCTGAGCAGGGATCTGGCGGTTGGCAGCGACCGTGTCGAGATAGTTCTGCCACAGCTCGCCGATCCAGCGGCTGTCGGCCTCGCGCGCGGCAGGAGACATATCATCACGAATGAACGGTTCTACGGCAGACTTATAAGTCCCGACACGGAACACGTGCGTGGAAACTTTCAGCTTGTCGAGCAGGGACTTGTAGTACAAACCGTTGGTGGCAAAGCCGTGCAGATCAACGGAACCCTGCGGAGAGAGATAAATTTTATTGGCGAAACTGGCGAGGTAGTACTGCCCCTGGCTGAAGTTATCGCCCACGGCAAAGACCGGTTTGCCGCTGTCGCGGAATTCCCGCAGCGCTTTACCGATATACTGCATGGAAGGCTGGTCGGCCCCGGCAAAATTTTTCAGATCCATCACAATGCCGGTGATGTTGCGATCATCTTTTGCCTGGCGAATAGTATTCACGATATCGAACAGGGAGTTTTCCTGCAGACGATCGGAACTGGCGCCAAACAGCTGACGACCAATAACGCTTAAGCGACTGGTGCTCGAAGGTTTATCGACAATCACCCCCGAGATATCCAGCAGCAGTGCGCCTCGCTCAGCGTGTTCACTGGTATTGCTGCTGCTGACCTGCATCCAGATGCCCACGCCCACCAGCACCAACAAGATGAAGAACAGGTTAAGCACAAATTCACGGACGAAATTGAGTAATCGCCATGTCCATTTAAAAAATCCGGCAATAAATCGCCACAGGGTTCGCATGTATTCTCCCTACCGATTAACAACACGCCACCCCGAAATTCCGGAGAAAGGCGATAAGATGAGGCTATCGTAATGACCCGACAGGCACTTGTCAGCAGGAATCACCGCCTGTGCTGTAACAAAATCCGCTCACGTGTTAATTTTGTGAACAAATCTCATTGTTGGAGTTAAGCAAATGGATGCACTCGAATTACTGATTACCCGTCGTAGCGCCTCTCGTCTCGTCGAGCCAGCCCCGACAGGAGAGCAGCTGCAAAACATTCTGCGTGCGGGTATGCGCGCGCCAGACCACAAAACGCTGCAACCGTGGCAATTCTTTGTCATTGAGGGTGAAGGGCGTGAGCGTTTTAGCGCAGTGCTTGAAAAAGGCGCGATTGCCGCAGGCAGTGACGAGAAAGCTCAGGAAAAAGCGCGCAGCGCGCCGTTTCGCGCGCCGCTGATTATTACCGTGGTGGCGAAATGTGAAGAAAACGACAAGGTTCCTCTGTGGGAACAAGAAATGTCTGCCGGTTGTGCGGTGATGGCTATGCAGATGGCCGCAATTGCCCAGGGCTTTGGCGGTATCTGGCGCAGTGGTGCATTAACCGAAAGTGCGGTCGTTCGCGAAGCATTCGACTGTCGCCCGCAAGATAAAATCGTCGGTTTTCTCTATCTGGGCACACCGCAGCTAAAAGCATCCACGACGATTAACCTTGCCGATCCGAGCGCATTCGTCCGTTATTTCTGATATCAACGGCAAAACTGTCTGGATTCTGAGCAAAGACACCCGAATTCAGACAGTCACTCTTACCACATCATGGAATGAGCGCTACCATATCCGGATTGCAATGACAGGAGATGTCCATGAGCGAGCAAGCTATTCGTTTAACGCAATACAGCCACGGAGCCGGTTGCGGTTGTAAAATTTCCCCAAAAGTGCTGGAAACCATCCTGCACAGCGAGCAGGCGAAGTTTGTTGATCCAAACTTACTGGTGGGTAATGAAACCCGCGACGACGCGGCCGTATACGATCTGGGAAACGGCACCAGCGTTATCAGCACCACCGATTTCTTTATGCCGATTGTCGATAATCCGTTTGATTTTGGACGCATCGCCGCGACTAACGCCATCAGCGATATTTTCGCCATGGGCGGCAAACCGATTATGGCAATTGCTATTCTGGGCTGGCCGCTGGATAAACTGGCACCGGAAATCGCCCGCGAAGTCACCGAAGGCGGACGCTTTGCCTGCCGTCAAGCGGGTATTGCGCTGGCGGGCGGCCACTCTATCGATGCCCCTGAGCCTATCTTTGGCCTTGCGGTAACCGGCGTTGTGCCGACCGAACGCGTGAAGAAAAACAGCACCGCTGAGGCAGGGTGTAAGTTGTTCCTGACCAAGCCTCTGGGCATAGGTGTTCTGACAACCGCAGAGAAAAAATCACTGCTTAAGGAAGAACATAAAGGACTGGCGACAGAAGTGATGTGCCGGATGAACATTGCCGGTGCGGCATTCGCCGATATTGACGGCGTGAAAGCCATGACCGATGTTACCGGTTTTGGTCTGCTGGGGCATCTGAGTGAGATGTGCCAGGGCGCAGGCGTTCAGGCACAGATCGTCTACCAGGATATTCCTAAGCTGCCTGGCGTTGAAGAATACATCGCGCAGGGCGCGGTGCCGGGTGGTACCCAACGTAACTTTGCCAGCTACGGACACCTGATGGGTGAAATGCCGCAATCGGTACGCGATCTGCTGTGCGATCCGCAAACTTCAGGTGGCCTACTGCTGGCGGTAACGCCGGAAGCTGAAGCCGAAGTGAAAGCGGCAGCGGCGCAGTTCGGTATCGATCTCACCGCCATTGGTGAGTTAGTGGAAGCTCGTGGCGGTCGCGCCATGGTTGAGATTCGTTAACTCGATGCGGTTGTTTATTGCCGAAAAACCAAGTCTGGCGCGTGCTATCGCCGATGTGCTGCCGAAGCCGCATCGCAAAGGCGATGGTTTTATCGAATGCGGAAATGGACAAGTGGTGACCTGGTGTATTGGTCACCTGCTTGAACAGGCGCAGCCGGATGCCTACGACAGTCGTTATGCTCGCTGGAGTCTGGTCGATCTGCCGATTGTCCCTGAAAAGTGGCAACTGCAACCGCGCCCCTCGGTGACCAAACAGCTCAACGTCATTAAGCGCTTTTTGCATGAAGCCAGCGAAGTTATTCACGCCGGTGACCCTGATCGTGAAGGGCAACTGCTGGTGGATGAAGTGCTGGATTACCTGCAACTGGCGCCTGAAAAGCGCCAGAAGGTGCAGCGTTGCCTGATTAACGACCTCAACCCGCAGGCCGTTGAGCGGGCTATTGAGCGGTTGCGCGCCAACAGTGAGTTTATCCCGCTGTGCGTGTCGGCACTGGCGCGAGCGCGTGCGGACTGGTTGTACGGTATCAATATGACGCGCGCTTACACCATTCTTGGACGTAACGCGGGCTATCAGGGCGTACTTTCGGTCGGGCGCGTACAAACGCCGGTGCTCGGGCTGGTTGTGCGTCGCGATGAAGAGATAGAGAACTTCGTCGCCAAAGACTTCTTCGAAGTGAAAGCGCATATCGTAACGCCCGCCGATGAGCGGTTTACCGCTATCTGGCAGCCGAGCGAAGCGTGTGAGCCGTATCAGGATGAAGAAGGGCGCTTGCTGAATCGCACGCTGGCTGAACATGTCGTGAACCGCATTAACGGTCAACCGGCGATAGTCACCAGCTATAACGATAAACGGGAATCAGAATCCGCGCCGTTGCCGTTCTCGCTGTCTGCGTTGCAGATTGAAGCGGCGAAGCGCTTCGGTTTAAGTGCGCAAAACGTTCTGGATATCTGCCAGAAGCTGTATGAAACCCATAAGTTGATTACCTATCCGCGTTCGGATAGCCGTTATCTGCCGGAAGAACACTTTGCCGGACGTCACGCGGTACTGAACGCGATTAGCGTCCATGCGCCGGATCTGCTCCCGCAGCCGGCGGTCAATCCCGATACGCGAAATCGCTGTTGGGACGACAAAAAAGTGGATGCGCACCACGCCATCATTCCTACCGCGCGCAGTTCGTCCATCAACCTGAATGACAACGAAGCGAAAATTTACAACCTGATTGCCCGTCAGTATCTGATGCAATTTTGCGCAGATGCGGTATTCAGGAAGTGCGTCATTGAGCTGGACATCGCCAAAGGCAAGTTTGTCGCCAAAGCGCGTTTTCTGGCGGAAGCCGGATGGCGCACGCTGCTCGGCAACAAAGAGCGCGACGAAGATAATGACGGGACGCCGCTGCCGGTGGTGGCAAAAGATGACGAACTGCTGTGCGAAAAAGGCGAAGTAGTTGAACGTCAGACCCAGCCCCCGCGGCACTTTACTGATGCAACTCTGCTGTCAGCGATGACCGGGATTGCGCGATTCGTGCAGGATAAAGATCTGAAAAAGATCCTGCGCGCAACGGATGGTTTAGGTACGGAAGCGACGCGCGCCGGAATTATCGAGCTGCTGTTTAAGCGCGGGTTCCTGGTGAAAAAAGGACGTTATATCCATTCGACTGACGCGGGAAAAGCGCTGTTCCACTCGCTGCCAGAAATGGCGACGCGCCCGGACATGACAGCGCACTGGGAATCTATCCTGACCCAAATCAGCGAAAAGCAGTGTCGCTATCAGGATTTCATGCAGCCGCTGGTGGGAACGCTGTATCAGCTTATCGATCAGGCGCGCAGCACACCGGTACGACGCTTTCGTGGAATTGCCGCGCCGGGCGGTAGTGGTAGCGATAAGAAAAAAAGCGCGCCGCGTAAACGTCCGGCGAAAAAAAGCCCGCCATCTGAAGAGGCGGGCCTGTAAGTTTGTAAGCCTGATAAGCATGGCGCATCAGGCTTAGCCGGATGCGGCACCCGTGCCTAATCCGGCCTACTGGCCTGCAGAGACAATATTAAATCACGCCCTGACCCAGCATCGCGTCGGCAACCTTCACGAAGCCCGCGATGTTGGCGCCACGTACGTAGTTGGTCTGCTTGCTTTCGCCGCCGTATTCAACGCAGGCATGGTGAATATCCAGCATGATGTGGTGCAGGCGCGCATCCACTTTCTCCGCTTTCCAGCCCAGACGAGCGGCGTTTTGCGCCATTTCCAGACCGGATGTCGCTACGCCACCGGCGTTGGCGGCTTTACCCGGTGCGAACAGTACGCCCGCCTCGAGGAACAGATCGGTGGCCTCGATAGTGGTCGGCATGTTTGCCCCTTCGGCGACTGCTTTCACGCCGTTGGCGATCAGTACGCGCGCTGCATCGACATCCAGTTCATTCTGAGTGGCGCACGGCAGGGCGATATCGACCGGAACCGACCACGGCTGTTTGCCTTCCAGATAGGTCAGGCCAAACTCACGGGCGTAATCCGCCACGCGACCGTCACGGCTGTCTTTGATCGCGCACAGACGCGCCAGCTTTTCTTTAGTAAATCCGCTTTCGTCGACCACGGTACCGCTGGAATCGGAGGCGGTAACTACTCGCGCGCCAAACTCCATGGCTTTCTCAATGGCGAATTGCGCCACGTTGCCGGAGCCAGAAACCGCCACGCGCATGCCTTCAAAGCCCAGACCATGGCGTTTGAGCATTGCTTCGGTGAAGTACACCAGACCGTAGCCGGTGGCTTCCGGGCGGATCAGGCTGCCGCCAAAAGAGAGACCTTTACCGGTAAAGACGCAGGCGCTGTTGTTGGACAGTTTTTTCATCATCCCGGCCATAAAGCCGACTTCACGACCACCCACGCCGATATCGCCCGCGGGGACGTCGGTATCAGGACCTAAATGGCGGAACAGTTCGGTCATCAGTGCCTGGCAGAAACGCATGATTTCGCCTTCGCTTTTACCTTTCGGATCGAAATCGCTCCCGCCTTTACCTCCGCCCATTGGCAGCGTGGTGAGGGCGTTCTTAAAGGTCTGCTCGAAACCCAGGAATTTCAGGATCGACAGGTTCACGGAAGGGTGGAAACGCATACCGCCTTTGTACGGGCCAATGGCAGAGCTAAACTGTACGCGCCACGCGCGGTTGACCTGCACCTGATTGCGATCGTCCAGCCAAACTACGCGGAACTGGATCACGCGCTCCGGTTCAACCAGACGTTCCAGCAACGACATCTGACGATAACGCGGGTTCTGCTCAAGAAAGGGCCACAGCGTCGTCATTACCTCACGAACGGCTTGCGCGAACTCGGTTTGATTCGGGTCGCGCTTTTGCACATGGTTGAGAAATGACTCCAGAGAACATGTCTGATCCATAGATATAAGAACCTCTTATGTATTGATATGGTTATATTTTTGATATTTATGTTATGTGTTGTGCAGTTTTTGACTATACCATCAGCAGTGTGACGTGACGCAAGAAAAAATTAACCCCGCTAAGTAAATTAATATTGCGCCGTGGGTCATAACCAAAAGCGATGATGGAAGGGACTAAAGTTTCTGCCGATTTATACCGTTATACTGAGCATAAATGTCAGTTAAAAAGGAAAGACAATGCGCCGTTTAATCATGGCAGGAGCGTTGGTACTGGTGTCCAGCGTGACGCTGGCAAATCAGCTTTATCGCCCGGATGTGCAGGTGAATGTACCGCCGGAAGTGTTCAGTTCCAGCGGTCAGCGGGCTCAGCCCTGTAGCCAGTGCTGTATTTATCAGGATCAAAACTACTCTGAAGGGGCGGTGATTAAAGCCGATGGCGTTCTGTTGCAGTGCCAGCGCGATGATAAAACGATCAGCACGAATCCGCTGGTCTGGCGGCGTGTAAAAGGATAAACGCCTCTAACAACGGGATATCGGCGGGTGCCAGCGGATAACGCAGCGCCTCTTCGGGTGAGCACCAGACGATATCCTGATGTTCATGCGCTCTAAGTTCCCCTTGATACGAAGGCACATGCCAGGCATGCAGGTGAATCAATCGGCCTGAAACCTCGCGTTGATGACTGGCAATGTAGCGCCCCACGACCGCCTCAATGCCCAATTCTTCACGCAATTCACGGATCAGCGCCTCGGGCTGACTTTCGCCCGGCTCAACCTTACCCCCGGCAAACTCCCACATGCCTGACTGATCCGCATGCAGCGGACGCTGAGCCAGTAAAATTTTGCCATCACGTTCAATGATAGCGGCGACCACGTCGAGGGTTTTCATCATATTCATCAAGATCTAACAGCAGAAAATGACATACTATCGTTATCTTTGTTTTATCTAAAGTATTCAGGAGCCACCGTTGAACGAACCTCAGTCGTGGGTAAAGCCGTTAACGCGTATCCCTTCCAGTTTAAAACCGCTCGTTGCCACGCAGAAAAAAAATTATGGCGATGTGCTGCATCCCACGCGCTGGTGGGGGCGGATGCCGTTTCTGTTCTGGCTGGTGGCGCTGTTTGTCGGGTTTCTGGAGCGTAAAAAGGCGCGCTTAACGCCGGTGATGCGCGCGCTGTTGATGACCCGCGTTTCTCAGGTCTGCCACTGCGCTTTCTGTGTTGATGCGAATAGTTTACGGCTGGCAGAACGCTGTGGCGCGCTGGATAAAGTCATGCAGGTTGCCACCTGGCAAGATTCGACGCTGTTTAGCGCTGAAGAACGCGTAGCGCTGGCCTATGCCGATGCGGTTACCGCAACGCCTCCACAGGTTGACGATGCGCTGAAAGTGCAGATGAAGCAGCATTTTACCGATGATGCCATTACGGAAATGACCGCGCTGATTGCGTTTCAAAATCTCTCGGCGCGTTTTAATGCCGCTCTCGATATTCCCTCGCAGGGACTGTGCGACAGTTTTAAAGGACGCCCGCATGCTTGACCGCCATCTTCATCCACGATTAAAACCGCTGTTGCATCGGTGCGTAGGTATTATCGATAAACCGGCGATTACCCCGGACGGACTTACGCTGGTCGGATTTGCCATTGGCGTGCTGGCGTTGCCATTTCTGGCGTTAGGCTGGTATCTGGCGGCGCTGGTGGCCATTGTGCTCAATCGGTTGTTTGACGGGCTGGATGGGGCGCTGGCGCGGCGCAGAGGACTAACCGACGCGGGCGGATTTCTCGATATCTCGCTCGATTTTTTATTTTACGCCCTTGTGCCGTTTGGTTTTATTCTTGCCGCTCCGGCGCAGAATGCGCTGGCAGGCAGTTGGCTGTTGTTCGCGTTTATTGGCACCGGTAGCAGCTTTCTGGCCTTCGCCGCACTGGCAGCGAAACATCAGATCGATAACCCCGGTTACGCACATAAATCGTTTTATTATCTTGGCGGGCTGACCGAAGGAACTGAGACAATTTTGCTGTTTGTGTTGGGGTGTCTGTTCCCGGACTATTTTGCCGTGCTGGCGTGGGTCTTTGGCGCGTTGTGCTGGATGACAACGTTCACCCGGATCTGGAGCGGATATCTGACGCTGAAAACCGTTCAGCGTCAGGCGTAAGGTAATGCGTTGCCGGATGCGCTTCGCTTATCCGGCCTACAACGATGATATATCCAGGCTGGGTAAAGCGTTCTCGCCGCATCCGGCAATAATGCCAGTCTTACTTGCTGGCGTCCGGACCCCGTTCACCGCTGGCGACCGGGTTTTTCGGATTGCTGCTCCACTCGTACCAGCCACCATCGTAAACAGAGACGTTTTTCCAGCCCATCGCGCGGGCATACATAAACGTTTCTGAAGCACGCCAGCCGGTACCGCAATAGAAAGAGACCTGTTGATTCGGCAGGATATTCCATTGCTTCCACATGGCGGCGATGTCATCCGCGCTGCGCATGGTGCCATCCGGGTTATGGAAATCTTCCATGTGGGTGGAGTCGCTGCCCGCGTGGCCCCAACGCGCGCCTGCGATCTCACCTTTTGGCTTAATGTAGCTGTAACCGCTGGTGGTACCGACAAATTCCGGCCATGAACGAATGCTCACCAAAGATGCATCCTGGCGATGCAGCAGACCGCGCGCCTGTTCCATATCCAGCATAAGCTGCGGCTGGGCAGGGATTTTCACGCCGAAATCAGGCTCTGGTTTCACCGTTGGCGGAGTGCCGCGTTCGACCGGTAAACCTGAGTCGGACCAGGTTTGCCAACCGCCGTCGAGCAGACGAACGTCTTTCACGCCTGCGTACAGCATAATTTGCGCCACGCGAGCGGCGGCATAGACATCGCGGCCGTATAAAATTACCGTGGTGTCGTGGCGGATACCGTGTTTCGCCAGCATCACTTTAAGCTGCTCGTCGGAAACTTTATTCCACAGCGGTTCGCTTTCAACTTCATTGGTATCAATGTAGCCCGCGCCGGGGATGTGGCTGAGCAGATACAACTTCGGCGCGCCCCAGGCGGCTTCAATCACTTTCCAGTCACCCGCCGGTTTGGCAGTCACGTCTTTACCCTGCTGAAGATCGTGCAGCCACTGTGGGTAAACCAACTGTTCGAAGTGCGGCAGACGTTGCAGACGGGCAGGGTCTGTCAGCGCATCGCTGAGGGTTGAAATCTGGTTAAAGCCAACTTTTTGCAGACGGGATTTAACGGCCTGCATGTCGTTATCGCTACCATACAGCGCCACCGGAGCGTCGGTCTTAAGTTGATGTGACTTAACCCAGGCGCTGAGTTGTTCATCATTCATCTTGTCGAGCCAGGCGGCAGACAGGTTCAGTGCGGAAGGTTCGTGTCCTGAAGGACCATTGAGCGATTGTGGCCAGCCGTTGTAAAAAGCGCTCTGACGGGTATCGATCGCCGCGCCTTGCTTTTGCTGTAACTGGTTGAGGGTGAGCGTCTGTGCTGTTTCAGCAGCCCAGGAAGAAGCGCAAGCGAGCCCTAAAGCCAGTGCCAGCGCGGTCATTTGAGAAACACGTTTCATCGAATAGCCCGACGTTGAAAAAAAGAAGACGACATTCTGTGCCGCCAGTTACGTAAAAACCTTGCGTTAACGCAGCATATCGCCACATTCACGCCCAGTTTTCCATCTGAAATACGTGGCCTGCAGGCGGAACGTCCTGCGCGTCATGGGTCACCTGTACCACCGGGATCCCCAGCTTACGCACCTCGGTGAAGACCCATTGGCGAAAGTTATCGCGTAGCGACGCATCCAGCCTGCTAAAGGGTTCATCAAGTAACAGCGCCTGGGGCTGCGCCAGTAGTGCGCGGATCAGGGCGACACGTGAGCGTTGTCCGCCGGAGAGTGATGACGGATCGCGCGAATAAAAACCTGCCAGGTCAGCGCGTGCGAGAGCGCATTCAATCTCATGGCGTCTGGCGGGACCTTGCAGGCTGGCGGGTAAGGCCAGCAGTAAATTCTGCCCAACGCTGAAATGGTCAAACAGCAGCGCATCCTGGAACAAAATGCCAATCTGGCGCTGCGCGGTAGGTAACGTATCGATGCGTCGTTCATTAAGCCACAGTTCGCCTGAGGCCTGGAACTGGGGAGACAACGCCCCGATCATCCATGAAAACAGCGAAGATTTCCCGCTGCCGGAAGGTCCCATAATAGTGACGATGTCACTTTTGTTAACCTGAAAATTAACGTCTTTCACCAGCGCTTTCGCGCCCTGGTACAACGAAACGCCTCGTACAGTAAGCATTAGCGGAGTCCTTGTCGAAAGCGGCCGATCCACGCGGCGAGAAAGGCTGCAAGTGCGAAAACGAGCAGTGGTAAAAGCAGCTGCCACAACGCTTGTGTTGCCAGAATCGCACTGCTACCGCCGCTGCTTAATGCCACCGCTTCGGTGGTTAATGTGGGATAGCGTCCGGCACCTAGCCACAGCGTTGGCATATACTGGGCGATACTGACCGAGAAGCCAACCGCGAAGGCAATCAATGCCGGGCGTGCCAGCTGTGGGCATTTCACCAGCCAGAATATCCGCCACCGCGTCCAGCCCAGGGTTTGCGCAATCAAAATTAATCGTGGGTCAATGCGCTGCCACGCCGGTTTAAGCACAAATAGCATCCAGGGCATCACCCACAGCAGGTGGCCCCAGATAATGGTAGTCATCAGTCCATCTTGTTCGGCATATAACGCCAGCAGATATTGTCCGGTTACCAGCGGTAGCGCAGGCAAAATGAGCGGTAGCCAGACCCAGCGGTGTCCAGTTTGTGGACCCCATTCCAGCCAGGCAAAAAGTATCAGAAGCGCCAGCACGCTGGAAAGGAGCCCCAGTTGCAGGCTGTTGCTGAGCGCCTCGCTGTTTAGCGAGGAATAGCTGGCGATAAGCGCCAGTACCAGCGCGCATACCACACCGCTGACGGGCAAAATCTGTACCAGCGGGCGTGCGATTGTCATAGATGAAAAATGCTGGCGTTCACCGTTTACTGCCGGAATAGTATGTCGCCAGGCACGCCAGAGCAGATAACCCACCAGCGCGATAACAAGGAGCAACAGCACCAGCAACAGACTGGCAAGTGCGCCTTTCGCCTGCTGTTCGACGTCGCCCTGACTGAGCCACTGCCAGCTCAATACGGCAAGCGTTGGCGGATTGCCGGGGCCAAGAACGATTGCCACATCAACAACGGAGAGTGACCAGGCAACAATCGCCAGCATAGCTTTACCTAATGCCGGGCCGATAGCGGGCAGAACCAGCCAGTTCAGGCATTGCAGTCGGCTGTAACCCAGCGAATCCAATACGATAACCTGCTGAGAAAGTTGTTTTTCACTCAGCAGGGCCGAGAGAATCCATAACAAAAAAGCGCTCTCTTTCACCGCCAGCGTGACGCCAAGTCCAATGCCGTAGCGGTCCGGCTGTGGGCTGAGGAACGGGAGCCATTGCCAGAGCAGGCCGCCTTCAGCAAAAACCAACAGCACGCTGGTGGCGAAGGCAACGTGCGGAATTGCCAGCAGCCACGGAAGACGCGTATACAGACGTACCCAGCCTGCGCCGGGCCACAAGGCGAGGATCGCCAGCAGCGCGATAATCAGCGCGCCCCCAGCCGCGAGGCCGACGGAAACCAGCGTTGCCAGTAACGCCTGCGGAAGTTGAGGATCGGCAAAGAGCGCCAGCCAGTGTGTGATACTAAGCGCCGGTGTTATCAGAGACCATGCCGCTGGCGCCAACGGCAGATAAACTGCCGCCATGATGGCCCAGAGTAGCAGAATTAATGCGTACCGTAGCGGCGTAGCCATTCTTGTTCCAGAGCGTTTACCCAGGCTGCATGCGGTTCTGGCAACACGGCAGGGAGCCCCTGAGGGATCCGCGCCAGCAGCGCATCACGCTGTTCGTCAGGCAATTTTTGTGGATCAAGCACCGAAGGATCTCCCCAGACAGCCGGGTCAGCTTTGCGCAGTTGCGCTTCAGGAGAAAGCAGGAAGTTTGCCACGACTTTTGCTCCGGCACTGGCGTGGGCATTCGCCGGAATGGCAACAAAGTGCACGTTGCCGAGCATGCCCTGTGAGAAACCAAAACTGTAGCTGCTTTTAGGCAATTCGCCGCTCGCCACTTTTTGCTGCGCGTGGGCAGGGTTAAAGGTCAATGATAAACGCAGGGTGCCGCTATTGAGCAGTGCATCCATTCGTGCTGGCGTGGGCGGAAAATCTTTGCCTTCACGCCAAAGTACAGGATGCAAGGTATCAAGATACTGCCACAATGGCGCGGTAACTTCGGCGAATGTCGCTGCATCTGGCGCAACTTTCAATGCCTGTGGTTTGGTGGTGAGCGAAATTAGCAACTGCTCAAGAAAAGCCGTTCCGGTAAAGTCTGGCGGTCGTGGATAGGTCACCGTGCCAGGGTGCGCCTGCGCAAATTCGAGAAGTGCCTGCGGAGATAACGGCGGCTGCGCGGTGAGATCGCGCCGGGCAATAAAGGTGAGTTGGGCACCGCCCCACGGTGATTCAGCCCCCTCTGTTGGAACGGAGAAATCTTCGGTCACCGGTTTTTGTGTATCAACATAGCGCCAGTTAGGCAGCGATTGTGCCCACTGGGTTTGCAGCAGCCCGGCTTCTTTTAGCGTACGGAAGTTTTCGCCGTTAACCCACAGTAAATCGACAGAGCCGCCGGTTTTTCGCCCGGATGCCGCTTCCGTCTGGATGCGTTTTACGGCATCGGCGGCGTCTGCCAGGCGCACGATTTTCAGGTTAATGTTGTAGTGCGTTTTCATCTCGCCGCTAACCCAGTCGAGATACTGGTTAACTGCATTGTCGCCACCCCAGGCGTTGAACCATACCGTTTGACCACGGGCGTCATTTTTGATTTGTTGCCAGTTGGCGTCCTGGGCAAACGTCGCCAGCGGGCAGAGCAACAAACTCAGACACAATAAGCAGTAACGCATAATATCTCCATGGCTAAAAATGGGGGAAGGTCTCAGCTTTTTTTCCGTTGGCGCTCAAGATAAAGGCTTCTTGCCACCGATATCACCACGCTTAGGGCAAACAGGACAAACAGACCCGTCACAAACCAAAATGTGCCGCCAGTTAACAGGCTTCCCGCCCATGAGTAGACGATAGTGGCGGGTAACTGTCCGATGCCGGTGGCGATGAAAAAATGGCGAAAACGAATTGAGGTCAGGCCAGCCGCGTAGCTTACCGGGTCGAACGGCACAAAAGGTAACAGGCGGCAGACCAGAATAGTGCGCTTACCATAGCGCTCGAAAAAAGCGTCCATATTATTCAGCACCGTTTTTCCGGTCAGCTTTTCTACCGCACCGCGACCTAAAATGCGGGCAATAAAAAAGCACAGCGCCGCACCTGCCATTGCGCTGCTCCAGGATAGTACGCCGCCCCAAAATGCGCCAAACAGCGAGGCATTGGCAAACGTGATCACAAACGCAGGAAGCGGTGCAACGATGGCCTGTAAGATCATCAGGAAAAACGACACCACTGCCGCCTGGGTTCCATAAGAACGAATAAAGTTCTCAAGAGCATGCTGATCGAGTGTGGTAAATGCTGCCAGGCTGCCGTGGAGAAAATCACTCACGCCAGGTATCCATGCCCATGCCATTAGCCCGAGCAGTAGCAGAGCAATCAAACCCGCCCGGTAATAGCGAGCCAGCCGCGCCTTATTCCATTTTATCATTTACCCGTACACTCATGGTTGGCTGACGGATCGATGTGCTTATATCGGGCCCAGGCTTTTGCTGCCTGAACGAGGGCGAATAACGCCAGCCCTGCCACGCTGAGCTTACCGATGAATACCAGGGTAATGCCTTCGCTGGCGAGTTCATGCGACATCAGCGTATAGATAAAGATACCGGGTAAGGTGGTAAGTGCCGATATTACGGTAAATGACCAGAACGGAATGGCCGTCAGCCCATAGGCGTAATTTTGAATATTATAGGGGAACAGCGGCACGAGCCGGGTCAGGATTAGAAAGTCTACTCCGCTATGGGCAATGCCTTTTTCGATAGCCTGAAACGTCGCAGTGTGCCCAACGTATTTCAGTAGTAGATCCCGTCCAAGCCAGCGAGCCAGCAAAAACGACAGCGCCGAGGCCACGGTTGCTGCCACTAACGAGATAAGCGTCCCAGCCACGGGGCCAAACAGCACACCGCCGACGATCACCAGGATGCTGCCTGGGATCAGACACAGCGCAGCAACAATAAAAAGCAGGATATAAAGCGTATAGCCGAACACACCGCTTTGGCGGATGACGTCTTGTAAATGATGGAAATTGGTTATCAGGTCGGTCAGACCATAATGATGGAAAACTCCCGCCAGAACGCAGAACAGGACCGCGACAATCAGCAGCCGGTATTCTGCTTTATGCGAACTTCTTTTTCATGGGGGTTCTCCTGTAAAACCGAGTGCAATGGAGCATTTTCGTCAGCGAAAAGCGCGCGCGAAGATATAATAAATTCCCGGCCGTAACAATGTATTACCGTCACTTTATTGATTTTGCACAGAATAAACAGACTCTCCAGGCCGGGCCTGGAGAGTAAAAAGACGCAGAAGGTCAGACGCGGAATTTAGCCCATACAGGCGCATGGTCGGACGGTTTTTCCATGCTGCGAATTTCATAGTCGATGCCGGTTTCTTCGCAGCGTTCCGCCAATGGGTTGCTCGCCAGCAGCAGGTCGATACGCAGGCCACGGTTATCGTCAAAGCCTTTTGAGCGATAGTCGAACCACGAGAACTGGTCATTCTTTTCAGGATTTGCGTGACGGTAAGTATCCACCAGACCCCAGCCCAGCAGGCGTTCCATCCACTCACGCTCCTCCGGCAGGAAGGAACATTTACCGGTGCGCAGCCAGCGTTTACGGTTTTCTTCGCCAATGCCGATATCGAGATCGGTTGGGCTGATATTCATATCGCCCATAATCAATACCGGATTGTCGCGCTTCAGTTCAGTCTCCAGATAGTTTTGCAGGTTCTGATAAAACGCGGCTTTGGCCGGGAATTTGGTTTCATGGTCACGGCTTTCGCCCTGCGGGAAATAGCCGTTGATCACCGTGATGCTGCCCAGAGGGGACGGAATTTCTGCCATGATGATCCGACGCTGAGCTTCTTCGTCATCGCCCGGGAAGCCACGACGTACCGCAATTGGCGTTTCTTTCGTTAACAACGCCACGCCGTAATGACCTTTCTGGCCGTGATAAAAGACGTTGTAACCAAGCTTTGCTACCTCTTCGAGAGGGAACATATCGTCGTGGACTTTTGTCTCCTGTAAGCCAATAACATCCGGTTGGTGTTTTTCGACAATGGCTGCCAGTTGATGGGGACGGGCACGCAGGCCGTTGATATTAAAAGAGACAAATTTCATAGTCGCTGCCACTTTGCAAGATGAATAGTGCAAGGATGGTAGCAGAATTTCTGCAGCCTGACTGCTTCTTGTCACCTGATTCCAACAATGATTGCTAATGGTGTTAACGATGGAGCAAAAACTGCACCGTTTTGGCGCGAAGCGCGTCGGAATGGGGCAATAATTTCCGAAAAATTTCGTATACGATCACAATTCCAGAATTATATTTGGCGACTGAATAAAACTGCGTTTTTTCCTCTGTTTAGTCGCCTGATGCGCAAACATATTCACTTTATATGCACATGCAGTGAATATCGCCACGTTGTAACCTGTTGATATTTCGTCATCGACCTCCGTTTATGCACTTTTTTCGCTGGCTGGCACGAACCCTGCAATCTACATTTACACCGCAAACACTATATTTATTAACATATAAATAACCTTTTATTTACCGTTGAGGTCGCTATGTCTCTGTCAATTACGCGTGAAAATTTTGATGAATGGATGATGCCCGTATATGCTCCGGCCCCTTTTATTCCGGTGCGGGGTGAAGGTTCACGTCTGTGGGATCAGCAGGGTAAAGAGTATATCGATTTCGCGGGAGGCATTGCGGTTAACGCGCTGGGTCACGCCCACCCGGCATTGCGCGAGGCATTAAACGACCAGGCGAGCAAATTCTGGCATACGGGAAATGGCTACACCAACGAGCCGGTACTGCGTCTGGCGAAAAAGCTGATTGACGCCACCTTCGCCGAGCGCATTTTCTTCTGTAACTCCGGTGCAGAAGCCAACGAAGCGGCACTAAAACTGGCGCGTAAATATGCCCACGATCGTTTTGGCAGTCAGAAGAGCGGGATTGTAGCGTTTAAAAATGCTTTCCATGGACGCACGCTGTTTACCGTCAGCGCCGGAGGACAGCCTGCCTACTCACAGGATTTCGCGCCGCTGCCGCCGGATATCCGTCATGCAGTATACAACGATCTCGATTCTGCCAGCCAACTGATTGATGACACCACCTGTGCGGTTATCGTGGAGCCTGTGCAGGGTGAAGGCGGTGTGGTACCGGCAACAAAAGCCTTTTTGCAGGGGCTACGTGAGTTATGCGATCGCCATAATGCGCTGCTGATTTTTGATGAAGTTCAGACCGGCGTTGGCCGTACCGGGGAACTGTATGCCTATATGCACTACGGCGTGACGCCGGATCTTCTGACGACAGCAAAAGCGCTGGGCGGTGGTTTCCCTATCGGCGCACTGCTGGCGACAGAGCGTTGCGCCAGCGTGATGACGGTTGGCACACACGGTACAACGTACGGCGGAAACCCGCTGGCTACGGCGGTGGCAGGTAAATTGCTGGAAATTGTGAATACACCGGAAGTGCTCAACGGAGTAAAACAGCGCCACGACTGGTTTGTGGAGCGTATAAACGCCATTAACGAACGTTTTGGACTGTTTAGTGAAATTCGTGGACTCGGACTGCTGATCGGCTGCGTGCTGAACGCGGAATTTGCCGGGAAAGCGAAACTCATCTCGCAAGAAGCGGCTGTTGCCGGGGTGATGGTACTGATCGCTGGCGCTAACGTGGTGCGTTTTGCGCCAGCGCTCAACGTCAGCGAAGAAGAAGTCGCCACCGGACTGGATCGCTTTGCGCTGGCCTGCGAACGCATTAAAGCAGGAGGTTCATCATGATGGTGATTCGTCCCATTGAACGCGCGGATATCACCGCGTTGATGCAGCTTGCCAGTAAGACCGGCGGCGGGTTGACCTCGCTACCGGCGAATGAAGCTACGCTGATGGCGCGTATCGAACGTTCACTCCAAACCTGGCGCGGTGAGTTGCCAAAAAGTGAGCAGGGATATGTGTTTGTGCTTGAAGACAGTACCAGCGGAACCGTGGCCGGGATTTGCGCCATTGAGGTAGCGGTAGGGCTTAACGATCCCTGGTACAACTACCGGGTTGGTACCCTGGTCCACGCCTCGAAAGAGCTGAATGTCTATAACGCGCTGCCGACACTGTTTCTGAGTAACGATCACACGGGTAGCAGCGAGCTTTGCACGCTGTTTCTCGATCCGGACTGGCGAAAAGAAGGCAACGGCTATTTGCTGTCAAAATCGCGCTTTATGTTTATGGCGGCTTTTCGCGACCGATTTAATGAGAAAGTCGTGGCCGAAATGCGCGGCGTGATTGATGAGCACGGTTACTCGCCGTTCTGGCAAAGCCTTGGTAAACGCTTTTTCTCAATGGAGTTCAGCCGGGCGGATTTTCTCTGCGGGACAGGGCAGAAAGCCTTTATTGCTGAACTGATGCCCAAGCATCCTATTTATACCCATTTTCTGTCTGATGAAGCGCAAGGCGTGATTGGTCAGGTGCATCCGCAAACTGCCCCGGCGCGGGCGGTGCTGGAGAAAGAAGGATTTCGCTACCGCAACTATGTCGATATTTTCGACGGCGGGCCAACGCTGGAATGCGATATCGACCGGGTTCGGGCTATTCGTAAAAGCAGGCTGGTGGAAGTGGCGGAAGGTCAGCCAGCAACCGGCGATTATCCGGCCTGTCTGGTTGCCAATGAAAACTATCAAAATTTCCGCGTCATGCTGGTTCGCGCAGACCCGGATACCCAACGTCTGGTACTGACGGCGGCGCAACTGGATGCCCTGAAATGCCACGCGGGCGACCATGTACGTTTTGTACGTCTTTGTGCAGAGGAGAAAACAGCATGACACTATGGATAAACGGTGACTGGGTGACGGGTCTGGGCGAGCGTCGGGTGAAAACCAACCCGGTAAGCGGTGATGTGCTGTGGCACGGTAATGATGCAGATGCAATGCAGGTGACGCAAGCGTGCCAGGCCGCACGCGCAGCCTTTGCCGGTTGGGCTAAACAGCCTTTCAGCGCACGCCAGACTATTGTTGAAAAGTTTGCTTTATTGCTGGAAAGCAATAAAGCCGAGCTAACTCAGATTATCGCCAAGGAAACCGGAAAACCTCATTGGGAAGCCGCGACTGAACTGACGGCGATGATCAATAAAATCGCCATCTCCGTCAAAGCTTATCACGCCCGTACCGGTGAGCAGCACAGCGAACTACCGGATGGTGCGGCAACGTTGCGCCATCGCCCACACGGCGTGCTGGCGGTTTTTGGTCCGTATAACTTCCCCGGACATTTACCAAATGGTCATATTGTTCCGGCATTGCTGGCAGGCAATACGTTGATTTTCAAACCCAGCGAGTTGACGCCGTGGACCGGTGAAGCAGTAATAAAACTGTGGGAGCAGGCGGGGTTGCCGCCGGGCGTGCTGAATCTGGTGCAGGGCGGACGTGAAACGGGGCAGGCGCTGAGTGCGCTGGAAGACCTCGATGGCCTGCTGTTTACCGGCAGTGCGAATACCGGTTATCAGCTGCATAAGCAGTTATCCGGCCAGCCGGAAAAAATCCTTGCCCTGGAGATGGGGGGCAACAACCCGCTGATTATTGAGAATCCGGAGGATATTGATGCCGCGGTGCATCTGACTATTCAATCCGCATTTGTCACCGCCGGACAGCGCTGTACCTGTGCCCGCCGCCTGCTCGTAAAAAAAGGCGCGCAGGGTGATGCGTTCCTGACGCGTCTGGTGGAGGTTAGTCAGCGTTTAGTGCCCGGCAACTGGGATGCACAACCGCAGCCATTTATGGGTGGACTGATTTCCGAACAGGCCGCGCAGCACGTCTATGATGCCTGGCAGCATCTGGCGTCGTTGGGCGGCCGTACGTTGTTAGCGCCACGTCTGGTAAATGCCGGAACGTCACTGCTGACCCCTGGAATCATCGAACTGACCGGGGCGGGGAACGTACCTGATGAAGAGGTTTTCGGTCCGCTGCTCGGCGTCTGGCGTTATGACAGCTTTGATGATGCGATTCGTCTGGCGAACAACACCCGCTTTGGATTGTCGTGTGGGTTAGTTTCGCCCGATCGCGGCCAGTTTGAACAGCTACTGTTGGAGGCGCGGGCAGGGATCGTCAACTGGAATAAGCCGTTAACCGGCGCTGCGAGTACCGCACCGTTTGGCGGTGTAGGCGCTTCCGGGAACCATCGCGCCAGCGCGTGGTATGCCGCAGATTATTGCGCCTGGCCGATGGCAAGTCTGGAATCCCCGGCCCTAACGCTGCCAACGGCGCTTAGCCCCGGACTGGATTTTTCTCGCGAGGATAAGCTATGAAAGCCCGTGAGGTAAATTTTGATGGTCTGGTGGGACTGACTCACCACTATGCTGGATTGTCATTTGGTAATGAGGCCTCAACCAAACATCGATTTCAGGTGTCGAACCCGCGTCTGGCGGCAAAGCAAGGTCTGCTAAAGATGAAAGCGCTGGCGGATGCGGGATTTCCTCAGGCGGTGATCCCGCCCCACGAGCGGCCTTATATTCCGGTTCTGCGTCAGTTGGGTTTTAGCGGCAGTGACGAACAGGTGCTGGAGAAAGTGTCGCGTCAGGCGCCTCACTGGCTCTCCAGTGCCAGCTCCGCATCGCCTATGTGGGTAGCGAATGCGGCAACGGTTTGCCCTTCGGCAGACTCGCTGGACGGGAAAGTGCATCTGACGGTGGCGAATCTGAATAATAAGTTCCACCGTTCACTGGAAGCGCCTACTACCGAAGCATTGTTACGGGCGATTTTCCGTGATGAGAATAGCTTTGCGGTCCACGGCGCGTTGCCCCAGGTTGCGCTTTTCGGTGATGAAGGGGCGGCAAACCATAACCGCCTGGGTGGAGATTACGGTGACCCCGGCGTACAGCTGTTTGTTTACGGTCGTGAAGAAGGCAATGCATCCCAACCGAAGCGCTATCCGGCAAGGCAATCCCGTGAGGCCAGCGAAGCGGTCGCGCGACTGAATCAGGTCAACCCACATCAGCGCATTTTTGCCCAGCAAAACCCGGACGTTATCGATCTTGGCGTGTTCCATAACGATGTGATTGCGGTATCGAATCGCCAGGTGCTGTTTTGTCATCAGCAGGCGTTTGTCAGACAGCAGGCATTGTTAGAGCAGTTGCGCAGTCAGGTGGCAGGTTTTACCCCGCTGGAAGTCCCGACAGCGGAAGTGTCGGTGCAGGATGCCGTGACCACTTATCTGTTTAACAGTCAGTTGCTGAGTCGTAGTGACGGTTCGATGATGCTGGTCCTGCCGCAGGAGTGTCGGGAGCATGCTGGCGTGTGGCGGTATTTGAACCGGCTTCTCGAGGAAGACAATCCGATCGATGACCTGCGGGTATTCGATCTGCGTGAAAGTATGTCCAACGGCGGTGGTCCGGCATGCTTGCGCCTGAGAGTGGTGCTCACTCCGATGGAACAGCAGGCGGTGAATCCGGCGGTTATCATGAACGACACGCTGTTTAACACGTTGAATAACTGGGTTGATCGTTACTATCGCGATCGTCTTACCGCTGCCGACCTTGCCGACCCACAGCTATTGCGCGAGGGGCGTGAAGCGCTGGATACGCTGACGCAATTGCTCAACCTCGGCTCAGTGTATCCTTTCCAGCAGGAGGGGATGCGCCATGGATAACTTTCTGGCGATCACGCTCGCAGGCGCCACTCCAGAGAAAACGCAAGGAACCACTCATGGTTTTGACTGGCAGTGGATCGGTCACGGAATTCTGGAACTGACGCCGCTTGCACCCGTTGAACATTCACTGGTGCTGTCTGCGGGGATCCATGGCAATGAAACCGCGCCGGTAGAGATACTCGATTCATTGCTTTCCAGTCTGTTTAGCGGCGAGCTGACACTGACATGGCGGCTGCTGGTGATTCTGGGAAACCCGCAGGCGCTGGCTGCGGGAAAACGATATTGTCATAGCGACCTGAATCGTATGTTTGGCGGCCGGTGGCAGATTTTTACCGCGAGTGAAGAAACGCACCGAGCCCACGAGCTTGAGCTGTGTCTTGAAGATTTCTATTCGCGCGCAAAGGAGTCTGTGCGCTGGCATCTGGATCTGCACACCGCGATCCGCGGTTCACAGCATCTGCGCTTTGGCGTATTGCCACAACGCAACGTTGCCTGGGACGAGGATTTTCTTGAATGGCTGGGAGATGCGGGACTGGAAGCGCTGGTTTTCCATCAGACGCCTGGCGGCACGTTCACCCATTTTAGCGGGGAACATTTTGGTGCGTTGGCCTGTACGTTGGAACTGGGTAAAGCGCTGCCGTTTGGACAAAACGATCTCACCCAGTTTGCACAAACGGCAGACGCACTGGAGAAACTGCTGCGGGGTGAACGAGGGTCGACGAGAGAAATATCCCCGCTGCGTTATCGCGTGGTGTCGCAAATCACGCGTCGTAGCGACGATTTCATTCTCCACATGGATAACCAGACGCTAAACTTTACCCCCTTTAAAGAAGGCACCTTGCTGGCGCAGGACGGAGATGAACGTTTTATCGTCACCCATGATGTTGAATACGTTCTCTTTCCCAACCCTAACGTGGCCTGTGGTTTACGTGCCGGATTGATGCTCGAAAAGTTGTGATAAATATATTCGCCCTCAGGTTTATCCCTAAGGGCTTATTTTTACGTGCTGTTTTTATTTATTACGGATTATTCCTGGTGAGTTGCTTTCTTAATAATCATGGTTCAGGTATAGTTCTTCATAATCCTTTCAAAATCATCCGCTTGTAATTTTTAATTTCAACTCTACGCAATTTATTCTTTTTTTCTCCATAATTGATGAAAGTTTGTTTTTTACACTTTCACGGTTTTACCGTTGCTCTGATTAATTGACGATTAAGCCGGTAAAGTTACTCTCGTCAACACGACATCACATTGCATAAGAGTCGCATGAGTGTCGTAAAAATAACTGAAAGAAAGGATAGAAATTATGCGTAAACTGACTGCTCTGTTTGTTGCCTCTACTCTGGCGCTGGGTGCTGCGAACCTGGCTCATGCTGCTGACACTACAACAGCTGCACCAGCGGATGCTAAACCGATGATGCACCACAACGGCAAATTTGCCCCGCATCACGACATGATGTTTAAAGACCTGAATCTGACTGACGCTCAGAAACAGCAGATTCGCGAGATCATGAAAGGCCAGCGCGATCAGATGAAACGTCCGCCGCTGGAAGAACGCCGTGCAATGCACGATATCATCGCCAGCGATAGCTTCGATAAAGCGAAAGCCGAAGCGCAGATTGCGAAGATGGAAGAACAGCGCAAAGCCAACATGCTGGCGCATATGGAAACCCAGAACAAAATTTACAACATTCTGACCCCGGAACAGAAAAAGCAGTTTAATGCCAATTTTGAGAAGCGTCTGACAGAACGTGCAGCGCAGAAAGGTAAAATGCCGGAAGCTGCCGAGTAATCGATCAGCGTCTACACTAAATCATTCACATTGTGTCGCGCTGATTGCCGCACAGTGTGAAACCAAACTCAAGACCGCCGCTCTTGTCCACAACACGTATAACGATGTGGGCAGGATCGGCGGTTTTTTCATTTCTGCCTATTGCACCGGACGCACGACACGCTATTCTCCTGAAGCCCGCGAAAATTCTACCTGGATCAGCGCGTTATTCTTTTTTGCAAAATGCCGGGTTCATCGCTAAGGCAAATCAACTCTGCTGCCGATAACAATAATCTGCAGGGTGAACATAATAATGATGATTTATGGCTGTCTGTTTACGGCAGGCTGCCATGCTTCTCCTTTCTGGAGGGATGATGGAATACTTTGATATCCGCAAAATGCCGGTTAACCTCTGGCGGAATGGTGCGGGGGAAACGCGTGAGATTTGCTGTTTTCCGCCAGCAACACGAGATTTTCACTGGCGGGCGAGTATCGCCTCCATTGCAGCAAACGGTGAATTTTCACTTTTCCCGGGTGTAGAACGCGTGATTACGCTGCTGGAGGGAGGGGAAGTCACTCTGGAAGAAGCGAACATCTTTACGCATACCCTGAAACAGCATCAACCTTTTACCTTTGCCGGTGACAAGGTGGTAAAAGCAAAGCTGACGGAAGGGCAGATGTCGATGGATTTTAATATCATGACCCGACGAGATGTTTGCCAGGCAAAAGTCAGAGTGGCCGATCGCACCTTTACGACCTTTGGTTCACGCGGCGGCGTGGTGTTTGTTATCAGTGGTGCATGGCAACTGGGTGATAAACTGCTGACGGCCGACCAGGGTGCGAGCTGGCATGACGGCAAACACACATTACGACTGCTGGAGCGCGAGGGAAAATTGCTGTTCAGCGAGATTAACTGGATGCCGGGGCATTCTCCGGATGCAGTTCAATAATGTCATATTGACCAGACAGAACAGGCCGGCAGAGAATTTTGTAGCCATCATGGTCAAAGCCTGCCGGCATACGCGCCAGGGTAGCCGCTTCATCCAGCGTTGAAACGACTCCCAGCCACAGCCAGTTGTTGATGATATGGTACTGTGTCATTTCAGCGCCGGTTTCCTGCAGTGCAATAGCATTGCTCCATGGCCAGCAAATCACTCTCACTCTTTCCAGCGCCGCTAACAGACGCAAATGATGCGCTTCATGACTCTCTTTTCCGCAGCACGCTCCGGCGCAGCGTTTAAGCGCGGAGCGAAAACAGGCGCGCCCGCGACTCAGGGGTTCCAGCCCCAACAGGCCGTAGCACAGCTGTTGTTCATCCGCGAGGCTTTGCAACGCTTGTAGCGCTGCGCGACGATTGGCAAACAGGCCAAACAGATTGGGTGCATGGGAGAAATCAATATCTCGTGCGTAGACAATCTGAACAGTTCGGTCGGTAAGCTGCAAGGCGCAAAGCTGACGATTGCGCCGCAGTCGTTTATTAAACAACGGCTGTTGTTCTTTGATCAACCGCGCTTCCAGCAGCAGGGCACCAATTTCTCCCGCCGTACAAATCCAGCTAATGCGTTTGGCCTGACGCAGCATTGCCGCTTCGTCTGCGGTACGCAGGTGTGCCAGCACGCGGCTGCGAATATTGACGCTTTTACCAATGTAGAGCGGCATAGTGTCGCTTTCACTGTGAAACAGATAGACGCCTGGCGCGGTGGGAAGCGCACTCAAAAATGGACGCAGGTGTTCAGGATATTCATAGATTGCCGCTGCCTCAAATGTCAGGCGTGGGGCTGATTGACGCCGTACCACTTCTCACTCCGGATGCTGGTTATTCATCCAGTGTAGCAGTTTGAAACCGATTAAAAAAGCGGCATCAGACCAGGAAGAGGGGCCGGACAGCGGTGATCCCAGTGCTATCCGGCGATATGTGATTAAAAAAATTACGCTTTTTTCCAGAAGTCATCAAACACCGTGATCGGTGTGCGACGTTTGTGCTCGGTCTTCAGATACCAGCCTTCAATTTTTTTCGCGATGTCGGCAGCCAGCGTTTTTCCTTCCAGATAATCGTCGATGTTGTCATAGGTGACGCCTAATGCGGCTTCATCCGGCAGAGAAGGGCGATCGTCTTCGAGGTCGGCGGTTGGCGCTTTCTTATATAAATGTTCCGGGCAACCCAGCGCGGCAAGCAGCTGCTTACCCTGACGCTTGTTCAGGCGGAAAATAGGGTTAATGTCAGTACCGCCATCGCCGTATTTGGTGAAAAATCCGGTGATGGCTTCTGCTGCATGATCGGTACCCACGACAACACCGCTGGTCATTCCGGCGATACTGTACTGGGCCTTCATACGTTCACGGGCTTTTTCATTGCCACGGACAAAATCGCTCAGTTCAATACCCGCTTCACGCAGGGCCTGTTCACTGGCCAGTACCGCACCCTTAATATTTACTGTGAGCACGCGGTCCGGTTGGATAAAGGCGATGGCATCCTGACAGTCCTGTTCATCAGCCTGAACGCCATACGGCAGACGTACGGCAATAAACTGCAGCGTGTCACTCCCCGTTTCTTCGCGAAGCTCGGAAATAGCCATCTGGCAAAGTTTTCCCGCGAGCGTTGAGTCCTGTCCGCCGCTTATCCCTAATACCAGTGATTTCAGAAAAGGGTAGGTTTGCAGGTAGGATTTCAAGAAATCCACGCTGCGGCGAATTTCCTCTTCTGCATTAATTTGCGGTTTTGCGCCAAGCGCCTGGATTATCTCTTGCTGCAGAGTCATTTAACCCCCTCCGAAAAATGAAATGATCAAAAAAATGATGTGTTAAAGCTAACGCGTTGGGACCCAAACGACAAGGGATGCAGGCCTGATCTAACATCATTTTGTTTTAATAGAATTTTCCGAAACGACCTAAGTATCATCTGATTGCTTGAAAAATGTGTTGTTGTGCTCCAGGCTTATATAACACGCTGAAATACAAGAGGACGGAATATGAACAAGAACCTAACAGGAATTCTAAGCGCAGCGGCTGTTTTGACTATGCTGGCAGGATGTACGGCCTACGATCGCACCAAAGACCAATTTGTTCAGCCCGTGGTGAAAGATGTGAAGAAAGGGATGAGCAGGGCGCAGGTGGCGCAGATTGCCGGTAAACCTTCTTCTGAAGTCAGTATGATTCATGCGCGCGGGACATGCCAGACCTACATCCTGGGTCAACGAGATGGTAAAGCTGAAACCTATTTTGTTGCTTTAGACGACACCGGACATGTGATTAACTCCGGTTACCAGACCTGCGCAGAGTACGACACTGACCCGCAGGCGGCGAAGAAGTAACAACTGCTTATTGCCTGAGCATTCAGAAGAACCGGCCATCGTGCCGGTTTTTTTGTGCCGAACGATCTTATTTATTGCCGCGAATTATTTGCCCGAAATGTGAGGGGGGTCATAACGACAGGTCAAGGAGAGACAATTTAGTTGGTCAAGGAAATACCATCCACCGGTGCAATCCCGTATACTCATTTCAGCCACCTAAAAAAGTAATTTAGCTGACGCAAGTTACCCAGAGCATGGATGCAGGTTATGGCTTGCGGAGTGTCTGGTTGACAGATAATCGCACATGAGGATCGTTTTAATGGAAAAGAAACACATTTATCTGTTTTGTTCTGCGGGCATGTCGACTTCATTGTTGGTTTCGAAGATGCGTGCTCAGGCCGAAAAATACGAAGTGCCGGTTATTATTGAAGCATTTCCTGAAACGCTGGCCGGAGAAAAAGGTCCTGTCGCCGATGTCGTGTTATTAGGTCCACAAATTGCTTATATGTTGCCCGAAATTCAGCGTTTGTTACCCAACAAGCCTGTGGAAGTGATTGACTCGCTGCTGTATGGCAAAGTCGATGGTTTAGGCGTGCTTAAGGCTGCTGTTGCAGCAATTAAAAAAGCCGCAGCAAATTAATTATTTTATTTTAATTTTTCCCGTCAAAGAGTTATTTCATTAACATTCACCGCAATTATTAATTGCGGTATTTAAGGGTATTTTTCTATGAGTAACGCTATTGCTTCACTTGAAAAGGTACTCCTTCCTTTTGCTGTAAAAATTGGAAAGCAGCCACACGTTAATGCAATCAAGAACGGTTTTATTCGTTTAATGCCGTTAACCCTCGCAGGGGCCATGTTTGTATTAATCAATAACGTTTTCCTGAGCTTTGGGGAGGGGTCGTTTTTTTATTCAATGGGCATTCGACTTGATGCTTCAACTATTGAAACTTTGAATAGCTTGAAAGGCATTGGTGGAAACGTCTATAACGGTACGCTGGGTATCATGTCATTGATGGCACCGTTCTTTATCGGCATGGCGCTGGCAGAAGAACGTAAAGTCGACTCACTAGCTGCCGGGCTGTTATCCGTCGCCGCGTTTATGACCGTAACGCCTTATAGCGTGGGTGAAGCCTATGCCGTTGGCGCGAACTGGCTCGGCGGTGCCAATATTATTTCCGGTATAATTATCGGTCTTGCAGTCGCGGAAATGTTCACCTTTGTGGTTCGTCGCAATTGGGTCATTAAATTACCTGATAGCGTACCGACATCCGTATCGCGCTCTTTCTCTGCGCTGATTCCTGGCTTCCTTATCCTCTCCATTATGGGGATCATCGCCTGGGCACTGAACACCTGGGGTACGAACTTCCACCAAATCATTATGGATTCCATTTCAACTCCGCTGGCGTCGTTGGGCAGCGTGGTGGGCTGGGCCTACGTGATTTTTGTTCCGCTGCTGTGGTTCTTCGGTATTCACGGTTCACTGGCGCTGACTGCGCTGGACAGCGGTATCATGACGCCATGGGCGCTGGAAAACATCTCTATCTACCAACAGTTTGGTTCCGTAGATGCCGCGCTGGAAGCCGGTAAGACGTTCCACGTCTGGGCGAAACCGATGCTCGACTCCTATATTTTCCTTGGGGGTAGCGGAGCAACGCTGGGTCTGATTATCGCTATCTTCCTGGCATCGCGTCGTCCTGACTATCGTCAGGTTGCTAAGTTGGCACTGCCGTCAGGTCTGTTCCAGATTAACGAACCTATCCTGTTCGGTCTGCCGATCATCATGAACCCGGTGATGTTTATCCCGTTCATTCTGGTGCAACCGATTCTGGCGGCGATTACGCTGGCAGCTTACTACTCAGGCATTATTCCACCGATTACCAACATTGCACCGTGGACTATGCCAACCGGTTTGGGCGCGTTCTTTAACACCAACGGTAGCGTCGCTGCTCTGCTGGTCGCGCTGTTCAACCTCGGTATCGCAACGCTGGTTTACCTGCCGTTCGTGGTGGTAGCCAACAAAGCGCAGAACGTTATTGACCAAGAAGAAAGCGAAGAAGATATCGCTAACGCATTAAAATTCTAAATTTAATCCGGCATGGCTTTACGGTCATGCCGGACTGAACCAGAGGAAAAAAGTATGTTGGATATCGAGAACATCGTCGACACGCAGTCAGAAGCAGAAGAACTTGAAGAAGTGGTGATGGGCCTCATCATCAACTCCGGTCAGGCGCGTAGCCTGGCGTACGGCGCACTCAAAATGGCCAAGCAAGGTGATTTTGAGTCGGCCAGGGCCATGATGGACCAGTCTCGTCTGGCGCTGAACGAAGCGCACCTCGTGCAAACGAAATTGATTGAAGGCGATCAGGGCGAAGGTAAAATGAAAGTCAGCCTGGTGCTGGTCCACGCACAGGACCACCTGATGACATCAATGCTGGCGCGTGAGCTGGTGACTGAACTGATTGAGCTTCACGAAAAGCTGAAATAGCGAGGAGTGCATAATGCAGCTACAGATTAACGCACCGGAAATCAAAACCGTTTATGAACAGCAGCTGTTTAATGGCAAAAATTTCCATGTGTTCATCTATAACAAAACTGAGAGCATCAGCGGGCTGCATCAGCATGACTACTATGAGTTTACCCTGGTTTTAACCGGGCGCTATTATCAGGAAATCAACGGTAAACGCGTACTGCTCGAGCGTGGAGACTTTGTCTTTATCCCGTTGGGATCGCACCACCAGAGTTTTTATGATTTTGGTGCGACAAGGATCCTTAACGTCGGCATCAGTAAACGTTTTTTTGAACAGCACTATCACCCGCTGCTGCCATTTTGTTTCGTTGCATCGCAGGTCTACCGGGCGAATAACTCGTTTCTTACCTACATTGAAACGGTTATTGCATCACTGAACTTTCGTGAGAGCGGGCTGGATGAATTTGTAGAAGTGGTCACCTTCTATATTATTAATCGGTTACGCCATCATCGCGAAGAGCAGGTGCTGGATGATATTCCGCAGTGGCTTAAAACCACCGTCGAGACCATGCACGACAAACGGCAGTTTAGCGAGAATGCGCTGGAAAATATGGTACACCTGTCCGCGAAATCCCAGGAGTATCTGACCCGCGCTACCCAGCGTTATTACAGCAAAACGCCGATGCAGATTATTAATGAAATCCGCATTAACTTTGCTAAAAAACAGCTGGAAATGACGAACTATTCTGTAACGGATATTGCTTACGAGTCTGGCTACAGTAGTCCAAGCCTGTTTATTAAAACGTTTAAAAAGCTGACGTCGTTTACACCGAATAGCTACCGTAAGAAATTAACTGAATTTAATCAGTAGATATTATTTGCTAATAACCCATTTTTTATAGCTTGCCCAAAATAGCGTCGGGACAGCCACGCTATACCTGACAAACGGGTTGAGCATAATACACGTCAGTGTTTTTACACTGAAGGGAGAAAGTATGAGCCAGAAATTAAAAGTCGTCACTATCGGTGGCGGGAGCAGCTACACCCCTGAATTACTTGAAGGCTTTATTAAGCGCTATCATGAATTACCGGTTTCTGAGTTGTGGCTGGTTGATGTCGACGGTGGAAAAGAGAAGCTGGACATTATTTTTGACCTTTGCCAGCGCATGATCGACAAAGCCGGCGTACCGATGAAGTTGTTTAAAACGCTGGACCGCCGTGAAGCACTGAAAGATGCTGATTTCGTTACCACCCAACTGCGCGTAGGGCAACTGAAAGCCCGTGAGAAGGATGAACGCATTCCGCTGAGCCATGGTTATCTGGGACAGGAAACCAACGGTGCGGGCGGGCTGTTCAAAGGTCTGCGTACCATTCCGGTTATCTTTGACATTATTAAAGATGTGGAAGAACTGTGCCCGAATGCCTGGGTGATTAACTTTACTAACCCGGCAGGGATGGTGACAGAAGCGGTCTATCGCCACACGAATTTCAAGAAATTCATCGGTGTGTGTAATATTCCTGTCGGCATGAAAATGTTCATTAGCGATGTGCTGGCGCTGAAAGAGAGCGATGATTTATCCATCGATCTGTTCGGTCTGAACCACATGGTCTTTATTAAAGACGTGCTGGTGAACGGTACATCACGCTTTGATGAACTGCTGGACGGCGTGGCTTCTGGACAACTGAAAGCTTCCACCGTGAAGAACATTTTCGACCTGCCGTTCAGCGAAGGGTTGATTCGTTCGCTGAAGCTGCTGCCGTGCTCGTATTTGCTGTACTACTTCAAGCCAAAAGAGATGCTGGCGATCGAAATGGGCGAGTACTATAAGGGCGGCGCACGTGCCCAGGTAGTACAAAAAGTAGAAAAACAACTGTTTGATCTCTACAAAAATCCTGAGCTAAACGTTAAGCCGAAAGAGCTGGAGCAGCGCGGAGGCGCGTATTACTCCGATGCGGCCTGTGAAGTGATCAACGCCATCTACAACGACAAACAGACCGAGCACTACGTCAACATTCCACATCATGGACATGTTGATAACATTCCTGCGGACTGGGCGGTTGAGATGACCTGCACGCTCGGACGTAACGGTGCTACGCCGCACCCACGTATTACCCATTTTGATGAGAAAGTGCTCGGCCTTATCTACACCATCAAAGGCTTTGAGGTTGCGGCGAGCAATGCGGCATTGAGCGGCGAGCTGAATGATGTGCTGCTGGCGTTAAACCTGAGTCCGCTGGTGCATTCTGACAGCGATGCCGAGATTCTGGCGCGTGAGCTAATCCTGGCGCATGAAAAGTGGTTGCCAAACTTCGCCGGGTGCATTGAGAAACTCAAAAGCGAACAACACTAACTGAGGTCGGCTATGGAACGCGTACTGATTGTGAATGCGGATGATTTTGGCCTGAGTAAAGGACAAAACTACGGCATTGTTGAAGCCTGTCGTAATGGCGTTGTTACCTCGACAACAGCACTGGTTAACGGTGCGGCGATTGACCATGCGGTACAACTGAGTCGCGACATACCTGCACTTGCCGTCGGGATGCATTTTGTTCTGACGCTGGGTAGGCCGTTGACGGCAATGCCGGGCCTTACCCGTGACGGATTACTGGGGAAATGGATCTGGCAGATGGCAGAGGAGGACACTTTGCCGCTGGGTGAAATATCTCAGGAACTAGCCGCGCAGTATCAGCGTTTTATTGACCTGTTCGGGCGGGAGCCGACGCATCTGGATAGCCATCACCATGTGCATATGTTCCCGCAAATTTTCCCTATCGTAGCCGGGTTTGCTGCCCAGAATGGGATTGCATTGCGTATCGATCGTCAGACGGTGTTTCAGGCGTCTGATTTTCCGGAAACGTTACGTACCTCCCAGGGATTCAGCAGCGAGTTTTACGGCGAAGCGATTTCCGAGGCTCTGTTTTTACAGACGCTGGATGCGTCAGCCGACCGGGGAGAGTCTTCGCTGGAAGTGATGTGTCATCCGGCCTTTATCGATGACATTATTCGTCAAAGTGCCTACTGTTACCCCCGCTTAACTGAGCTCGACGTGCTGACGTCTTCGTCACTGAAATATGCAATTGCGGAGCGCGGTTATCGTCTTGGCAGTTTTCTGAACGTGTAATTCCTGAGTTTGCGGCGCAATCGTGCGCCGCATTTTTTTGCTTGTGGCACAAATAGCACCTGCAACCCGTCTGCGATCCCCGATATAGTCATTCCCTTCATGAATACGCTGTTTTTGCACCGCCCAGTGGCAAAATCGGCTAAGATAGCGGTTTTCTGATTTTTAGAATTTGTCTTTAGTGAAGCAACTGATTATGAAACCTCTTCGCCAACAAAATCGTCCGGTTATCAGCTATGTTCCTCGCGTGGAGCCCGCGCCACCAGAGCATGCGATTAAAATGGATGCGTTTCGTGACGTATGGATACTACGCGGAAAATATGTCGCTTTTGTCTTAATGGGGGAGGCGTTTCAACGTTCGCCTGCATTTACGGTCCCGGAATCAGCACAGCGCTGGGCTAATCAGATTCGCCAGGAAAATGAACTAAGCGATTAATGGATATAAAAAAACCGCAGGAGCATGACACTCCGGCGGTTTTTTGTTTTTTAGCTGACAGACTTAGCGATGCGCCAGTTCGGCGTTATCGTCGCTGTCCAGAATCGTTTTATCAGTCTGCTTGAGCCATTGGCTGGTCAGCGTACCGGCAGTCATGGAACCGCTTACGTTCAGCGCGGTACGCCCCATATCGATCAGCGGCTCAACGGAGATCAGCAGCGCAACCAGCGTGACCGGCAGACCCATAGCGGGCAGGACGATCAGCGCGGCAAATGTTGCACCGCCACCCACACCCGCAACCCCTGCGGAGCTCACGGTCACGATACCAACCAGCGTGGCAATCCACATTGGGTCCAGTGGGTTGATACCGACGGTCGGTGCAACCATTACTGCCAGCATTGCCGGGTACAGGCCCGCACAACCGTTCTGACCAATCGTGGCACCAAACGAGGCGGCAAATGAGGCGATGGATTCAGGCACGCCCAGACGACGGGTCTGCGCTTCAACGTTCAGCGGAATTGAGGCTGCGCTGGAACGGCTGGTGAAGGCGAACGTCAGCACTGGCCATACCTTGCGGAAGTATTTTAATGGGCTAACGCCGTTCACACCCAGCAGGATCCCGTGTACCACGAACATAATGCCCAGACCGAGATAAGAGGCCACGACGAAGCTACCCAGCTTGATGATGTCCTGCAGGTTGGAACCCGCAACCACTTTGGTCATCAGCGCCAGAACACCATACGGCGTCAACTGCATCACCAGACGAACCAGTTTCATCACCCAGCTTTGCAGGGTATCGATAGCGACCAGAACGCGCTCGCCTTTTGGTGCATCATCTTTCAGCAGTTTCAGCGCGGCTACACCCAGGAATGCGGCGAAGATAACCACGCTGATAATCGACGTCGGGTTCGCGCCAGTCAGATCGGCAAACGGGTTTTTCGGAATAAACGACAGCACCAGTTGCGGAACGCTGAGGTCAGCCACTTTGCCAACATAGTTGGTTTCAATCGCGTTCAGACGGGCGGTTTCGGCACCACCTTGCACCAGACCTTCGGCGGTCAGGCCGAACAGGTTGGTCACCAGAACCCCTACCAGCGCGGCAATCAGCGTGGTAAACAGCAGCGTTCCGATGGTCAGGAAGCTGATTTTACCTAACTGAGAGGCGTTATGCAGACGAGCAACGGCGCTGAGAATAGACGCAAATACCAGCGGCATAACAATCATCTGCAGCAGTTGGACATAGCCGTTACCGACAATGTTGAACCACTGTACTGAATCTTTAAGAACCTGGCTGTCGGAGCCATAAATGGTGTGCAGGGCAAGGCCGAACACGACACCCATGACCAGACCGACCAGTACTTTTTTGGCCAGACTCCACTGTTTGTGACGGGCTTGCGCCAGCACGAACAGCAGCACTACGAACACGATAATGTTCGCGATTAATGGAAAGTTCATCCCCGTTCTCCTGATCTTATTATGCGTATCACCGTTTAAAGGTGATTCTGTTGGCGCAAGATTAGCAGAACTGTGACTTGCCTCTTATATTCAAATGGAATTGTTTATACCTAAAATGATTTTTTGGCTGATTTATTAGTCAATCTGATGCGTTATGAAACGATTGAACTGCATTTGTAGCGTATTAATCATCTGCGAAGACCAGCGTACCGCGCTGTTCTCTTGTACGGTTTGCGGCATCCAGATTGCCCACGCGAACAGTGCCATGCACAAAAAACGCTCCAGTTGATTGCCTTTTTGCGGCACGAGGATGGGCAGACGAAAACGCCAGCGGCAGGGCCAAAGCAGGGGAACGCCTGCTGGGGTCAGCATGTCGGCCAGAATGTGACTAAGATAGCCGAGTACCATACCTTGTAAGGCATCGGCAGGTATTATCCAGGTATCCGGGACTTTCAGGTAGAACGTGGCCAGCAGGGCAAAAACCGCCAGCAGGCTATGTGTAAACCCGCGATGACCAAATGCCCGGGCAATGGGTTTTGATATCCACTTCAGACGCTGCCCCAGCAGAGATTTGGGATGATCGATATCCGGCAGCAGGCACGTTAAAATGGCTGAAGGAACAATATGCCACCAGTCACCCTGCGCAAGAACGGGCGTTAGCTCGGCATTCTTGGCAAATACCGCACAGGCAATAGAAAAAAGAAGGTGGCCTTCCGCCGTCATGATAAAACCCAATAAACTGTCGATTCATACAGTATAGGGGTTTTATACAGTAGGCGGAAGAGGTGACGTTGTAACCCTTTGTCACAAGTGCGCCTTTACCGCGCCAGCCAACCGCCATCCACCGCCAGCGTATAACCATGAATATAGTCAGAGGCGGGACTTGCAAGGAAAACAACCGGGCCTTTTAGATCATCCGGCGTTCCCCAGCGTCCGGCGGGAATACGATCGATAATCTCCTGATTGCGCTCGCTGTCTGCGCGCAGTTGCTGGGTGTTGTTGGTCGCCATATAGCCGGGCGCGATGGCGTTGACATTAATTCCTTTGGCCGCCCATTCATTGGCGAGCAGGCGAGTGATGCCCAGAACGCCGCTTTTTGATGCGGTATAGGAAGGTACACGGATACCCCCCTGAAAAGAGAGCATCGAGGCAATGTTAATGATTTTTCCGCCATTGCCCTGAGCCAGAAACTGGCGCGCCACGGCCTGCGACAGAAAGAAAACGGATTTTAGATTCAGATTCATCACGTCATCCCAATCTTTTTCACTGAAGTCCAGTGCATCCTGACGGCGTATAGTTCCTGCATTGTTGACCAGAATATCGACCCGGCCAAACGCCGATACCGTTTGTGTCACGATGCTGGTGAGAGCATCTTGTTGACTGAGGTCGGCCTGAATGGCCATAAAGCGTCGACCGAAGGCGTTAATTTTCTCTGCGGTTTCATGCGGTATTTTACGATTCACGCCGACTACATCGCAGCCCGCTTCAGCCAGCGCCACTGCCATACCCTGCCCGAGGCCGGTGTCACATCCAGTGACGATGGCGACTTTACCCTCGAGACGAAAAGCTTCCTGAATCATGTTTACCTCAACTATTTATGTCATTAACGCTTGCGCTATAGGGCAAGGATAGGAGAGGTTAAACAGAAATACAATTAAAAATGAAACGGCGTTTTAAAATAGAAATTCTGAAAAGACGGGCAATACGATCATTGCCCGTTACAGGATTAGCCGCGCAGATGAGCGGCTGTGAGTTCGGTGAGCGAGGTTAGTTTGACGTCGGCAAGCACGAAGCGAGGATCGTCCTGATTCTCATGCGCTGGTACGACGATGGAACGCATACGGGCAGCTTTCGAGGCAATCATGCCGTTCACTGAGTCTTCCAGTGCTACGCAGTTTAACGGGTCAATGCCCAGTTTTGCCGCACAATCGAGGTAAACCTGTGGGTGCGGTTTGCTGTAAGGCAGTTTTTCTGCAGAAGCCAGCGCGTCGAAGTCATCGCGCAGATCAAACATGGTCAGCACTTTTTCCAGCATATGTAGCGGCGAGGCGGATGCCAGTCCTACTTTGATTCCCTGAGATTTGCACAGTGCCACAGCTTCACGAACGCCTGGCAGCAGCGGTTTTGTCTCTTCAACCAACGCAATGGCCCGGGTAATGATGCGCTCGGTGACTTCCTGACGTGAGGGGCCGTTCCAGGGTTGCTGCGCAAACCACAAATCAACCACCATGTCGATGCGTAAGCCAAGGGTATCGGGAAGTTCATGGCGGCGGGAGATATCAACGCCTAAACTTGCTATCACATCCAGTTCAGCCTGATCCCAAAGCGGTTCAGAATCGACCAGTAACCCATCCATATCGAAAATTGCAGCAAGAATTTGACGCGGGGTTGACATTACAACCTCTCCTTTACGGTGATAAAAGGGATTAGAGCCAGCCTGGACGGACTCTGAGCGTTCATTATGGCTAATTCAGAAGTATACCGCCTTTAAAGATCAGGCGAAAACGGTAATCAACGGGTAAACTTAGGCCAAAATGACACGTCTTAATCAAGGGGAACTCATGACGTATCAACAAGCTGGACGCATTGCCATCTTGAAAAGGCTGGTGGGATGGGTGGTTTTCATTCCCGCGCTGATTTCAACGCTGGTTTCAGTACTGAAGTTTATGTACGCGCACAGCGAAAAGCAGGAAGGGATTAACGCGGTCATGCTCGATTTTGCCCATGTGATGATCGACATGATGCGGGTGAACACACCTTTTCTTAACGTGTTCTGGTATAACTCGCCAACGCCCGATTTTCAAAGTGGACTGAATCTCGTTTTTTGGCTGATATTCATTCTGATTTTTATCGGCCTGGCGTTGCAGGACTCAGGCGCCAGAATGAGCCGTCAGGCGCGTTTCTTACGCGAAGGCGTAGAAGATCAGCTAATTCTGGAACAGGCAAAGGGCAGTGAAGGATTATCCCGCGAGCAACTGGAGTCGCGAATTGTGGTACCGCACCATACGATCTTCTTACAAATTTTCCCGCTTTATATTCTGCCGGTGATCGTTATCGTGATCGGCTACTTCTTCTTCTCATTGCTGGGCTTTTTGTAAGTGCCGAACTATCGGGCCTGCCACGTTGCGAAACGGCAGGCCTGATAAGCAACGCGGTACGTCGTTAAGCCGCCAGTAATCTATCCAGTGCTTTCTGCGCCACAACCAAATGCTGTCCCCCGAACAGAATTGCCCGATTCAGCAGCGTATAGAGCTGGTAGATTGGCTGCCTGTCGAGAAAGTCCAGCGGCAGTGGCGAGACAGACTGGTAACCGTCATAAATTTGCGGCGGCTGATCGGTATGTAACGGCAGCATTGCCAGGTCACACTCTCTGTCCCCCCAGTAGCAGGCAGGGTCAAAGATGTACGGACCGTTAGGACCGAGGGCGCAGTTCCCGGACCACAAATCACCGTGCAGGAGAGACGGCTGCGGCTGATGAGAAGAGAGACGTTGCTGAACGTGTTCGACGATGGCGTCAATATTGCCAAACGCAATGCCTTTTTCAGCGGCGAGTTCCAGCTGCCAGCCTATACGCTGCTCGGCGAAAAAGGTTGACCAGCGACGTTGCCAGGTATTTGGCTGCGGCGTGGTAGAGAGCGCGTTATCGAAGTCGAGACCAAACTGAGGCTGGTCGCTCCATTCGTGCAAATGCGCAAGCTGTTGACCGAGGATAAACGCGTTATGCGCATCAAGCGGACGGGGAGGGAGGAAATCCATCACCAGAAAGCTGTAATCTCTGTCTGCGCCTACTGCCCAGACTTTCGGTACAGATACAGTTTGACTGCGGGAAAGTAGCTCCAGCTGATCGGCTTCTGCCGTAAAGCCGGTTAACAGCTCTCTTTCATCGCATTTGACGAAAAAATCTCGCCCCGCATAGCGTAAATGCCATGCGGCGTGGATCTCTCCGCCGGGCAGTTCATTACGCAGTTCGATTTCGCCTTCACCTAATTGCTCGCTTAAAAGACGACTGATAGCCTGCCACATGATGTCTCTCCCCATGTTGTCTGCCAGATCATAAGGTTAGCGCAAGAATGCGGTTAAAAAACACGAACTGACGCACACCACGGACGCGTCATCGCTGGAAAGGCACTTAATGTTTGTCGCTCTTCTTCACCTCGCACCGTTGTGGAGACGTCTGACTGCACATGATTCACTTCTTTGTAATCACGTGATTTTTTATCATAGTCGCATAATACCCATGCTGACAGTTTTACGCGAGAATCCCCCTTTTTCTTCAAAAGAGGGACGGTGTCATTACTGAGCGAGATACGAATATATTTTTTGCGTGTCGTCCAAAGAGCACAGGCGAGTACCCTGATTCAGCGTTGCTGCGCTGCCCGCGGCAACACCGTAACGGACAATATCCTCAAAAGACGCGTTCTCAGCCAGCTTAAGCGTCATAGCCCCGACCATACTGTCGCCCGCGCCTACGGTACTTTGACTTTTCACCGGTGGCGGAACCACCTGAACGCAGGTATCGCGATCTACGCCCAGCGCCCCTTGCGGCCCAAGCGAGACCACAACGCGGTGCGCTTTCCTACTCTGTACGATTTCCTGCGCGGCCTTGCGCACATCATCGGGTTGAGTGAGTTCACGGTTTACCAGCGCACTCAGTTCTTTGAGGTTGGGTTTGACCAGTTCGATATTGCCGATGGCTAACGCCGCCGTCAGTGCTTCGCCTGAACTGTCGACAATACAGCGGATCCCCTGTTTTTGTGCGGTGGTAATGAGTTGGGTCAACTTCTCAAGCTGTACGCCGGGCGGCAAACTGCCGCTGATGACCAGCAGCGCACCAGACTCAATTTCCAGCACCTGATCCTGAAGTTGATAGAACTCTTCATCGGTCAGCGCAGCGCCTGGCATGACAAAACGATATTGTTCGCCGCTGGACTCCACGTGGACATGAAGATTTTGTCGGGTCCAGTCTTTGGCTTCGACGGTAGATACGGGAACATTTTCGTCGGCGAGCAATGCAACAAGATGCTCTCCGGTTGCTCCCCCCGCGGGGAAAATCGCTGTTGCGGTTCCGCCAAGATGGGCAATTGCGCGAGCGACGTTGATACCGCCGCCGCCGGGTTCAAAAACCGGCGAGGTACAACGAAGCTTACCTTCCGGGTAAATTTGCGGGGTGATTGTTGCGCTATCGAGAGAGGGCGCAAGTGTTAACGTATAGATACGTACCATCTTTACCTCCTGTTAGGCTGAACTCAGTCTGGCACTTAACCTCCCGAAAGTGAAGTAATTAACAACATGATTTTTCATATCTTTATTTAAAATTATCGTCATAAAGATATATAAATAAAATAAAGGTTTAGGAACGCTCTTATTCAAAAAATGAAATAATAATTTATTGCTATGTTATTCGAGTCTTTTTATAATTTGTTACCTTTCAAGGGTCTTTTGTCATTGATCCATATGAAAGTTTCCGAGACCGTTATGGTCTCTTTTTTTGTTGTACGGACTCTTAATAAATGAAGCTTTTGAAGACAGTGCCCGCAGCATTACTGCTGACGGGAGGCCTGCTTGCGTCAATGCATGCTGTAGCCGATGATTCCGTTTTTACTGTCATGGATGACCCTTCCAGCGCGAAAAAACCCTTTGAAGGTAACCTGAACGCGGGATATCTCGCCCAGTCAGGCAACACAAAAAGTTCTTCTTTAACCGCAGATACCACCATGACCTGGTACGGCCAAACGACCGCATGGTCTCTGTGGGGAAATGCCAGCAATACCTCCTCAAATGATGAGCGTTCATCGGAGAAATATGCCGTAGGTGGCCGTAGTCGTTACAACATGACCGACTATGACTATCTCTTTGGACAGGCAAGCTGGTTGACCGACCGCTACAACGGCTACCGCGAGCGTGACGTGCTGACAGCGGGTTATGGTCGTCAGTTCCTCAACGGACCTGTGCACAGCTTCCGTTTCGAATTCGGTCCTGGCGTGCGCTATGACGAGCACACGGATGGCACCACCGAAACACAGCCGTTGGGCTATGCGTCCGGGGCCTATGCATGGCAGATGACGGACAATACCAAGTTTACTCAGGGTGTGTCGGTATTCGGCGCTGACGATACCACGCTCAACTCTGAAACTGCCCTGAACGTTGCCATCAACGAGCACTTTGGGTTAAAGGTGGCTTACAACGTGACCTGGAACTCTGAACCGCCGGCAACAGCGCCGGAGCATACCGATCGCCGTACGACAGTTTCCCTCGGCTATAGGATGTAGTGACAAGCCGGGTCAAATAAATGACCTGGCTTTCCTAAATTAAAGTTAAGTTAATTTAATATTTAATTTGCGTTTTACTTTTTTACCTGGCCATAACGCGCTATTTTCAGACGAATTCGATTAATCGATAAATAAACGAAACCGGAACAGTGGGTGAGCGTCATTTAGCCCCAGATCATCGCAGCCCAGCGCAGCATCAACATGGCCGCACAAATAACGAGCAGAATCACAACCATCTTCCAGTGTTTCTTCGCAAAGCGATTTGTGGGCATTGTTTTTTTCCTGCTCAGGTTAGATGACTTTGTGCAAGTGTAACAAAGACGGTTGGGTGTCAGTGAATTGATTTACATCATAGAGCGCGCGTTGATTGTTGCTTTGATCGACCCGTAATGCCGTGTACACTGTCAAACGGTGTTATCAAAAAGCGGGTGTAGGTCCAGTGTGGTCTTTAAGGCAACCAGTGACATATTTCGCAGAGTGAAGCGGGAATCAGCCCACACCTTTTTGATAATTTTAAATATTGAATCTTTGTATGTGATCTTACGTGTGGGTCACCACTGCAAATAAGGATATAACATGCCTGTTATTACTCTTCCTGATGGCAGCCAACGCCATTACGACCACGCTGTAAGCCCCATGGATGTTGCGCTGGACATCGGTCCAGGTCTGGCGAAAGCCACTATTGCTGGCCGTGTTGACGGTGAGCTGGTAGATGCTTCCGATCTGATTGAGCATGATGCGAAACTCTCCATCATCACCGCGAAGGATGAAGAAGGTCTGGAGATCATTCGTCACTCCTGTGCGCACCTGTTAGGGCACGCGATCAAACAACTCTGGCCGCACACCAAAATGGCGATCGGACCGGTTGTTGATAACGGTTTTTACTACGATATCGATCTTGACCGTACGTTAACCCAGGAAGACGTCGACGCGCTCGAGAAGCGGATGCACGAGCTCGCTGAGAAAAACTACGATGTCATTAAGAAGAAAGTCAGCTGGTACGAAGCGCGTGAAACCTTCGTGAAGCGTGGCGAGACCTATAAAGTCTCCATTCTTGATGAAAACATTGCCCATGATGACAAGCCTGGCTTGTACCATCATGAAGAATATGTCGATATGTGCCGTGGCCCGCACGTGCCGAACATGCGCTTCTGCCATCACTTCAAACTGATGAAGACCGCAGGGGCATACTGGCGTGGCGACAGCAATAACAAGATGCTGCAGCGTATTTATGGTACTGCATGGGCAGATAAAAAAGCCCTGAATGCCTACCTGCAACGTCTGGAAGAAGCGGCCAAACGCGATCACCGTAAAATCGGTAAACAGCTTGACCTGTATCATATGCAGGAAGAAGCACCGGGTATGGTGTTCTGGCACAACGATGGCTGGACTATCTTCCGTGAACTGGAAGTATTCGTTCGTTCAAAACTGAAAGAATACCAGTATCAGGAAGTGAAAGGCCCATTCATGATGGACCGCGTGCTGTGGGAAAAAACAGGTCACTGGGATAACTACAAAGATGCGATGTTCACCACCTCTTCTGAGAACCGTGAATACTGCATTAAGCCAATGAACTGCCCAGGCCACGTGCAGATCTTTAATCAGGGTCTGAAATCCTATCGCGATCTGCCGCTGCGTATGGCTGAGTTTGGTAGCTGCCACCGTAATGAACCGTCAGGTGCGCTGCATGGCCTGATGCGTGTTCGTGGCTTCACTCAAGATGATGCACATATCTTCTGTACTGAAGAGCAGATTCGTGATGAAGTTAACGCGTGCATTCGTATGGTCTACGATATGTACAGCACCTTTGGCTTCGAGAAAATCGTCGTCAAACTGTCCACTCGCCCCGAAAAACGTATCGGTAGCGATGAAATGTGGGACCGTGCTGAAGCTGACCTGGCCGTTGCGCTGGAAGAAAACAACATCCCGTTTGAGTTCCAACTGGGTGAGGGCGCGTTCTACGGTCCGAAAATTGAATTTACCCTGTATGACTGCCTCGATCGTGCATGGCAGTGCGGTACTGTACAGCTGGACTTCTCCCTGCCGTCCCGTTTAAGCGCCTCTTACGTTGGCGAAAACAACGAGCGTCAGGTTCCGGTTATGATTCACCGTGCAATTCTTGGGTCGATGGAACGTTTCATCGGTATCCTGACCGAAGAGTTCGCGGGCTTCTTCCCGACCTGGCTCGCGCCGGTTCAGGTTGTGGTCATGAACATCACCGATTCTCAGTCTGAATACGTTAACGAATTAACGCAGAAACTACAAAATGCGGGTATTCGTGTAAAAGCAGACTTGAGAAATGAGAAGATTGGCTTTAAAATCCGCGAGCACACTTTACGTCGTGTCCCTTACATGTTGGTCTGTGGCGACAAAGAGGTAGAAGCAGGCAAAGTTGCCGTGCGCACCCGTCGTGGCAAAGACTTGGGCAGCCTGGACGTAAATGAAGTGATTGAGAAGCTGCAACAAGAGATTCGCAGCCGCAGTCTTCAACAACTGGAGGAATAAGGTATTAAAGGCGGAAAACGAGTTCAAACGGCACGTCCGAATCGTATCAATGGCGAGATTCGCGCCCTGGAAGTTCGCTTAACAGGTCTGGAAGGCGAAGCTTTGGGTATTGTGAGTCTGAGAGAAGCGATCGAAAAAGCTGAAGAAGCTGGAGTAGATTTAGTTGAAATCAGCCCTAACGCCGAACCGCCAGTTTGTCGTATTATGGACTACGGCAAGTTCCTTTATGAAAAGAGTAAGTCTTCTAAGGAACAGAAGAAAAAGCAAAAAGTTATCCAGGTTAAGGAAATTAAATTCCGTCCTGGCACCGACGATGGCGATTACCAGGTAAAACTCCGCAGCCTGGTACGCTTTCTGGAAGATGGCGATAAGGCTAAGATCACGCTGCGTTTTCGCGGTCGAGAGATGGCCCACCAACAGATCGGTATGGAAGTGCTCAACCGCGTCCGTGACGATCTGAGTGAACTGGCAGTAGTCGAATCCTTCCCTACGAAGATCGAAGGCCGCCAGATGATCATGGTGCTCGCTCCTAAGAAGAAACAGTAAGGCCTTCAAGTAGCAATGTCTGTGGAGCCTACGGGTTCCACAGCCGTTGTTCGCCTACGTTTCGTTTATTAACAATGCGAAGTGGAAGTTATTAAAATGCCAAAAATTAAGACCGTACGCGGTGCTGCTAAGCGTTTCAAAAAAACCGGTGGTGGTGGATTTAAGCGTAAGCACGCAAACCTGCGTCATATTCTGACCAAAAAATCTACTAAGCGTAAACGTCACCTGCGTCCAAAAGGCCTCGTGTCTAAAGGCGATCTGGGTCTGGTTATCGCGTGCCTGCCGTACGCATAAGCCGTTAACGTTTAATTCATTTTTTTACTAAGAATATAGATACAGGAGAGCACATATGGCTCGCGTAAAACGTGGTGTAGTTGCCCGTGCACGTCACAAGAAAATTTTGAAACAAGCTAAAGGCTACTACGGTGCGCGTTCTCGCGTATACCGCGTTGCCTTCCAGGCTGTTATCAAAGCTGGTCAGTACGCTTATCGTGACCGTCGTCAGAAAAAGCGTCAGTTCCGTCAACTGTGGATTGCGCGTATCAACGCAGCAGCACGTCAGAACGGTATTTCTTACAGCAAATTCATCAACGGCCTGAAAAAAGCCTCTGTTGAAATCGACCGTAAGATCCTGGCTGACATCGCAGTATTCGACAAAGTAGCGTTCACCGCTCTGGTCGAAAAAGCGAAAGCAGCTCTGGCATAAGCCGGTGAAAAGAGGGAGCCTGGCTCCCTCTCTTTTATTTGTAGTGCAATCAATTAGTTGACAATTTATCCGTAAGCCTTTTCAATAAAGGTTGTCCGGTTTTTACCACACAAGGTAACGCAAGCATGAATGCTGCTATTTTCCGCTTCTTCTTTTACTTTAGCACCTGAACTCAGGAGGCTTGCGCGTGAAAGAAGAAACGGAAAACAGCGCCTAAAAGCCTCCCTGGTGGAGGCTTTTTTTATACGCGTCATCCTTCAAGTTGTCTCTGTATTGGCTGCATTCGCTCTTTGGCCGCGTTGATACAACTTGAATGATTTTGCGTATATACGAGCGACTAGTGAATATCGCAACATAACGAGGAAAACCATGTCACATCTCGCAGAGCTGGTTGCCAGTGCAACGGCCGCCATTAACCAGGCTTCAGATGTTGCCGCGTTAGACAATGTCCGCGTCGAATATTTGGGCAAGAAAGGGCACCTGACCCTTCAGATGACAACCCTGCGCGAACTGCCGCCAGAAGAGCGCCCGGCAGCAGGTGCGGTGATTAACGAAGCCAAAGAGCAGGTACAGCAAGCGCTGAACGCGCGTAAGGCCGAATTAGAAAGTGCTGCGCTGAATGCTCGTCTGGCTGAAGAAACGATCGATATTTCCCTTCCTGGGCGTCGTATCGAAAACGGCGGTCTGCACCCGGTGACGCGTACAATCGACAGGATTGAAAGTTTCTTCGGTGAGCTGGGCTTTACCGTGGCGACCGGTCCGGAAATCGAAGATGACTATCATAACTTCGATGCGCTCAACATTCCTGGCCATCACCCGGCGCGCGCTGACCACGACACTTTCTGGTTTGACGCGACGCGTCTGCTGCGCACACAGACTTCCGGCGTGCAGATCCGCACCATGAAAGAAAAACAGCCGCCGATCCGTATTATCGCCCCGGGCCGTGTATATCGTAACGATTACGATCAGACACACACACCAATGTTCCACCAGATGGAAGGGCTGATTGTTGATACCAACATCAACTTCACCAACCTGAAAGGCACGCTGCACGATTTCCTGCGCAACTTCTTTGAAGAAGACCTGCAGGTTCGTTTTCGTCCTTCCTACTTCCCGTTCACGGAGCCATCTGCGGAAGTTGACGTGATGGGCAAAAACGGCAAATGGCTGGAAGTGCTGGGCTGCGGGATGGTTCACCCGAACGTGTTGCGTAATGTTGGCATCGATCCGGAAATCTATTCCGGCTTTGCATTCGGTATGGGTATGGAGCGTCTGACCATGCTGCGTTACGGCGTTACCGATCTGCGTTCTTTCTTCGAAAACGATCTGCGTTTCCTCAAACAGTTTAAATAAAGGCAGGATAAAACAATGAAATTCAGTGAACTGTGGTTACGCGAATGGGTAAATCCGGCGATTGATAGCGATGCGCTGTCAAACCAAATCACGATGGCGGGTCTTGAAGTTGACGGTGTGGAACCTGTTTCCGGTGCGTTCAATGGCGTTGTGGTAGGTGAAGTGGTTGAATGTGGCCAGCACCCGAACGCTGACAAACTGCGCGTCACCAAAGTGAATGTAGGCGGCGACCGCCTGCTGGATATCGTCTGCGGTGCGCCAAACTGCCGTCAGGGGTTGAAAGTGGCTGTGGCAACCGTTGGTGCCGTTCTGCCGGGCGATTTCAAAATTAAAGCCGCGAAACTGCGCGGTGAACCATCTGAAGGCATGCTGTGCTCGTTCTCCGAGCTGGGTATTTCCGACGATCATAACGGGATTATCGAACTGCCTGCCGATGCGCCAATTGGCACCGATATCCGTGAATACCTGAAGCTTGACGACAACACCATCGAAATCAGCGTCACGCCGAACCGCGCCGACTGCTTAGGCATCATCGGTGTAGCGCGTGATGTTGCTGTACTGAACAAAGCCCCGCTGGTTGAGCCGGAAATCGCGCCAGTAGCCGCGACCATTAGCGACGTCCTGCCGATTCAGGTTGAAGCCGTGGAAGCCTGCCCACGCTATCTGGGCCGCGTGGTGAAAGGCATCAATGTTAAAGCGCCGACCCCGCTGTGGATGAAAGAAAAACTGCGCCGTTGCGGTATTCGTTCTATCGATGCCGTGGTTGACGTGACTAACTATGTGCTGCTCGAACTGGGCCAGCCGATGCACGCATTCGACAAAGACCGCATTGAAGGCGGAATTGTTGTCCGTATGGCAAAAGAGGGTGAGACCCTGGTATTGCTGGACGGCAGCGAAGCGAAGCTGAATGCAGATACGCTGGTGATTGCGGACCACAACAAAGCGCTGGCGATGGGCGGCATCTTTGGTGGCGAACATTCCGGTGTGAACGATGAAACACAAAACGTCCTGCTGGAATGTGCATTCTTCAGCCCGCTGTCTATTACCGGTCGCGCGCGCCGTCACGGTCTGCACACCGATGCATCTCACCGCTATGAACGTGGTGTCGATCCTGCGCTGCAACATAAGGCCATGGAACGTGCAACGCGCCTGCTGATTGATATCTGCGGCGGTGAAGCGGGCCCAGTCATTGATGTGACGAACGAAGCCACGCTGCCAAAACGCGCAACCATTACGCTTCGTCGTAGCAAACTGGATCGTCTGATCGGACACCATATTGCCGATGAGCAGGTGAGCGACATTTTGCGTCGTCTGGGTTGTGACGTGACGGAAGGGCAGGATGAGTGGAAAGCGGTCGCGCCAAGCTGGCGTTTCGATATGGAAATCGAAGAAGACCTGGTCGAAGAAGTCGCCCGCGTATACGGTTATGACAATATCCCGAACACGCCGATTCAGTCGGGTCTTATCATGGGTACGCATCGTGAAGCGGATTTGTCGCTGAAACGTGTAAAAACCATGCTGAATGACAAAGGCTACCAGGAAGTCATTACCTATAGCTTCGTCGACCCGAAAGTCCAGTCGCTGCTGCACCCGGGTGAAGAAGCACTGCTGCTGCCAAGCCCAATCTCTATTGATATGTCGGCAATGCGTTTGTCCCTGTGGACCGGCTTGCTGTCTACGGTAGTGTATAACCAGAATCGTCAGCAGAACCGCGTACGTATTTTCGAAACGGGTTTACGTTTCGTGCCAGATACGCAGGCCAACCTCGGGATCCGTCAGGATCTGATGCTGGCTGGCGTGATCTGCGGTAACCGTCATGATGAACACTGGAATCTGGCAAAAGAGACCGTTGATTTCTATGATCTGAAAGGCGATCTGGAAGCAGTTCTCGACCTGACCGGAAAACTGGGGGACATTCAGTTCAAAGCTGAAGCGAATCCAGCACTGCATCCGGGTCAGTCTGCGGCGATTTATCTGAAAGGTGAACGTATTGGTTTCATTGGGGTTGTTCATCCTGAACTGGAACGTAAACTGGACCTGAACGGTCGCACTCTGGTGTTTGAACTGGAGTGGAATAAGCTCGCAGACCGCGTGGTGCCTCAGGCGCGTGAAGTTTCTCGCTTCCCAGCGAACCGTCGCGATATCGCAGTCGTTGTGGCAGAAAACGTTCCCGCTGCGGATATTTTATCCGAGTGTAAGAAAGTTGGCGTAAATCAGGTAGTTGGCGTAAACTTATTTGACGTGTACCGCGGTAAGGGTGTTGCGGAGGGCTATAAGAGCCTCGCTATCAGCCTGATCCTTCAGGATACCAGCCGTACACTTGAAGAAGAGGAGATTGCCGCTACCGTCGCCAAATGTGTAGAGGCATTAAAAGAGCGATTCCAGGCATCATTGAGGGATTGAACCTATGGCGCTTACAAAAGCTGAAATGTCAGAATATCTGTTTGATAAGCTTGGGCTTAGCAAGCGGGATGCCAAAGAACTGGTCGAGCTGTTTTTCGAAGAGATCCGTCGTGCTCTGGAAAATGGTGAGCAGGTAAAACTCTCTGGTTTTGGTAACTTCGATCTGCGTGATAAGAATCAACGTCCGGGCCGTAACCCGAAAACGGGCGAAGATATTCCCATTACAGCACGGCGCGTGGTGACCTTCAGACCCGGACAGAAGTTAAAAAGCCGGGTTGAAAACGCAACGCCCAAAGAAGAGTGATTTAACGATACGCAGAGTATGACGCGTATAACTAAAAAGGCCGCTATGCGGCCTTTTTCCTTTTCACTACCGAATCAGCACCGTAGAATCACCTCCATCTCTTTTCAGCAGAATGGAAAACATGCTGACTTTCGCCCATCAACAACAGCGTCGAAACGTGCGCTGGATACTGTCACTGTCAGTACTGATGCTACTGGCAACGATTCTAAGCTTGTGCGCAGGAGAACAATGGATCGCTCCCGGCGACTGGTTCAGCGCCCGCGGCGATCTGTTCGTCTGGCAAATTCGACTTCCCCGTACCCTTGCCGTTTTGCTGGTAGGCGCTGCATTGGCCTTATCTGGCGCAGTGATGCAAGCTCTGTTTGAAAACCCGCTCGCAGAGCCTGGATTACTGGGCGTATCTAACGGCGCGGGAGTCGGGCTTATCGCGGCGGTGCTGCTGGGGCAGGGGCAACTCCCTGGCTGGGCGTTGGGCCTTTGCGCCATTGCCGGAGCGCTGATTATCACGCTTATTCTGCTACGTTTCGCTCGTCGACATCTGTCTACCAGCCGACTGCTGCTGGCGGGGGTGGCGCTGGGGATAATCTGTAGCGCGCTGATGACATGGGCTATCTACTTCTCTACCTCGTTTGACTTACGACAGCTGATGTACTGGATGATGGGGGGCTTCGGTGGCGTAGACTGGCATCAGGCCTGGCTCATGGTGGCGTTGATTCCGGTGCTGGTGTGGATCTGCTGTCAGTCGCAGCCGATGAATATGCTGGCGTTAGGAGAGACTTCTGCACGTCAGTTGGGACTGCCATTATGGTTCTGGCGCAACCTGCTGGTGGTTGCCACAGGCTGGATGGTTGGCGTGAGCGTGGCTCTGGCAGGGGCGATTGGTTTTATTGGGCTTGTGATCCCGCATATTTTGCGACTGTGCGGCCTCACCGATCACCGTGTTTTACTGCCAGGTTGTGCGTTGGCTGGCGCAATCGCATTATTGTTTGCTGATGTTGTCGCGCGTTTGGTGCTGGCCTCGGCTGAGTTACCTATCGGCGTGGTAACGGCCACCATGGGTGCACCGGTATTTATCTGGCTATTGTTAAAAGCCGCGCGCTAGAACGCGTTGGTTCGGTCTATGATTAAAAACTGAAAATCCACCTGTTGTTCTGGAGATGCTATGCAAAACACTATCCTCGATACAGAAGTGACGACCATCGACGGCGAGGTTACCTCACTGCAGCCGTATTCCGGGAATGTGCTGTTAATCGTCAACGTTGCTTCAAAATGTGGACTGACGCCGCAGTACGAGCAACTGGAAAATCTGCAGAAAGCCTGGCACCAACAGGGCTTCAGCGTTCTTGGTTTCCCTTGCAATCAGTTTCTGGGCCAGGAGCCGGGCAGCGAAGAGGAAATAAAAACGTACTGCAGTACCACATGGGGCGTAACTTTCCCGATGTTCAGCAAAATTGACGTCAACGGCGAGGGACGCCATCCGCTGTATCAGAAGCTGATTGATGCCGCGCCAACGGCCGTTGCGCCTGCGGATAGTGGGTTCTACGAGCGAATGGCGAGCAAAGGTCGTGCGCCGCTCTACCCGGACGATATCCTGTGGAATTTCGAGAAGTTTTTAGTGGGTCGCGATGGAAAAGTGCTGCAACGATTCTCACCGGATATGACGCCTGAGGATCCCATCCTGGTGCAAACCATCAAGCAGGCGCTGGCAAACTAATGTCTCGATTGATGCAGCTACAGGACGTCGCGGAATCGACCCGTCTCGGCCCGCTTTCTGGTGAGATCAAAGCAGGAGAGATCTTGCATTTAGTGGGACCAAACGGTGCCGGAAAAAGTACGCTGTTGGCGCGTATGGCGGGTCTGACAAACGGAGAAGGCAGTATCACTTTTGGTGATATGCCGTTGGAGGAATGGCCCGCCGCCAGGCTGGCGCAATATCGCGCCTATCTTGCGCAACAGCAAAATCCGCCGTTTGCCATGCCGGTCTGGCATTTTCTGACGCTGCATCAACCCGACAAAGCACGCACCGATCTGTTACAGGAGATCGCCGATGCGCTCGGCCTGGGAGATAAACTGGGGCGCGGCGTGAACCAACTCTCCGGCGGTGAGTGGCAGCGTGTGCGCCTGGCTGCGGTTATCCTGCAGATTTGCCCACAAGCGAATCCATTAGGTCAGCTTTTACTGCTGGATGAGCCGATGAACAGTCTGGATGTCGCGCAACAAAACGCACTGGACCGCTTGTTGAGTCAGCTTTGTTTGCAGGGCATAGCGATTGTGATGAGTAGCCACGACCTTAATCACACCTTACGCCATGCGCATAAAGCCTGGCTACTCAAACGCGGGAAACTGCTTGCCAGTGGTTCACGAGATGCGGTACTGACGCCGGCCAATCTGTCTGCGGCCTATGGCGTCAACTTCCGACGTTTGGATATTGAAGGGCACAGAATGCTCATATCAACCACTTAAGTGAAATGGGTTCTTGAAAATCATATAATTTCCACGCTAAATTGGCATAAAAATAAAATTCAGAGGATTCGTACTGAATGCGCTTTTGGCTCCTTTTCATCACAGCATTGTTTTTGGCGGGCTGCAGCAGCCATCGTGCGCCTGCGCCAAATGCCCGCTTGTCGGATTCTATTGCCGTTATCGCCGGTCTTAATGATCAGCTACAAACCTGGCATGGCACACCCTATCGTTATGGCGGTATGAGTCGTAGTGGGGTGGATTGTTCTGGATTTGTTTTGATGACGATGCGCGATAAATTCGACCTGCAACTTCCGCGCGATACGCGTACGCAATCAAAGATTGGTACCGAAATTGATAAAGACGATTTGCTGCCCGGCGATCTGGTTTTCTTTAAAACCGGGTCTGGGGAAAGCGGTCTGCATGTTGGTATTTACGATACCAATAATCAATTTATTCATGCTTCAACCAGCCGTGGCGTGATGCGCTCGTCTCTGGATAACGTTTACTGGCGTAAAAACTTTTGGCAGGCACGACGTATTTAATCCCCCGCAACTCCGAGGCTGCCATCGAGTGCGCAGCCTCAACATCACCATTTGAAAGTTAACTTTTATTTCTGCTTTTGGTTAGACAATACCCCTGAACATTAAGAGCGTATCTTGCTAAAAATATGATTTATTCCGAGATATTAAAAAGTGCAAAGCTGGATATTCGCTTATAATCAGGATAAGCTAAAAAAAAGGATTCGATTTACCGGCTAAAAAGGGAAAAATGAAAGGGCCTCTACTTGCATCAGCAGTAACGTATTTCTCCATCCTTTGCTACAGGATGCCGGATAACACCCATGCAGCGGGGCTGGCACGATGATTGTTTCACTGGATAATCTTTACCATTCTGAGTTCTCTTTTCTTCCTGCGAGAAGCGAAAAAGGCGATCTTGAATTCGTCGATATCATCACCAGTTTCGCCAGTGCGCATGGGGATGTGCGTATACCCACCGAGCTGGTCCTACCTCGGATGTCAGACGACGAACAATGTCGTTTATTTGTAGAAAAACTAGAATTAATCGAAACGTGCCAACATTTTTTTATTCAGCGAAAAGTATCCGCCTGGATTAATTTAACGCCAGCAGTTGCTAATACTTTATTATCAGATACTGAACTTGCTTCACAAGTTGAACGATTTTCATTTCTGGAGCTGACTATTAATGAAAGCTATCCGGAGTTAAACAAAGGTAAAGATAATCCAATATTGGCCGCACTTGCTGCGCGATTTCCATTAGTCCTGACAAACTATGGTTCTGGCGGTATATCAACCCGGGCAATTTTTGACGGCCTGTTCAAACGCGTCGTGCTGGATAAAAACTTTGTTCAACAAAGGATTGCACATATTTCGTTTGAACCGTTTATGCGGGCTATTCTGGCGCAACTATCGCCCAGCTGTGAGTCAATAATCATTAGCGGAATTGATACACAAGAGATGCTGGAGCGCGTCTTGCCTGTGGGATTTAGTGCCATGCAGGGAGGATTGTGGCCTGCGGTGCCTCCTGCGCAGATAATTTCGCTCGCTAAGATATAACCCTTTTATTTGCTGGTGTTTAACAGCCTATTAACAGTCTACACTAGAGGCAGGAGGCCCTATGACCCTGTCTTTTACCACTCGCTGGCGTGATGAACTACCAGCAACCTATACCGCGCTTTCACCCACCCCTCTGAAAAACGCGCGCCTTATCTGGCATAACGATGCGCTGGCGGAGCAATTAGCAATTCCTGCGGCGCTATTTGATATTCCGACTGGTGCAGGCGTTTGGGGCGGCGAATCGTTGCTTCCCGGGATGTCGCCTTTAGCCCAGGTTTATAGTGGGCATCAGTTCGGCGTCTGGGCTGGTCAGCTTGGCGACGGACGAGGGATCCTGCTGGGCGAACAACAGCTCGCGGATGGTTCAACGTTTGACTGGCACCTGAAAGGCGCCGGACTCACGCCGTATTCCCGCATGGGTGATGGGCGTGCCGTGCTGCGCTCGACCATTCGTGAAAGCCTGGCCAGTGAAGCGATGTACTACCTGGGAATACCGACCACGCGGGCATTGTCGATTGTCACCAGTGACACGCCGGTTTATCGCGAAACGGTCGAAGCAGGGGCGATGCTCATTCGTGTGGCGCAAAGCCATATGCGGTTTGGCCATTTTGAGCATTTTTACTATCGCCGAGAGCCGGAAAAAGTGCGCGAGTTGGCTGACTTTGCGATTCGCCATTACTGGCCGCAATGGCAGGAAGAAGCCGATAAGTATCAGCTGTGGTTTAACGATGTTGTCACGCGTACTGCGACGTTAATCGCTGACTGGCAGGCGGTAGGATTTGCGCATGGTGTTATGAACACGGACAACATGTCGATTCTGGGTCTGACGATGGATTACGGTCCATTCGGTTTTCTTGATGATTACGTGCCCGATTATATCTGCAACCACTCTGACAATCAGGGGCGATACAGCTTCGATAATCAACCGGCTGCCGCGTTGTGGAACCTGCAACGTCTGGCGCAAACTCTGTCGCCGTTTATCCCGGTCGAGGCGCTAAATGATGCGCTGGACAGTTACCAGCTGGCGCTGTTAACTCGCTATGGTCAGCGGATGCGGCAAAAGCTCGGCTTCTTTAGCGAGCAGAAAGACGATAACGAACTGCTTAGCGAACTGTTTAGCCTGATGGCGCGAGAAAGAAGCGACTATACGCGAACGTTTCGCATGCTCAGCGAAACGGAGCAGCACAGTGCGCAATCTCCGTTGCGCGATGAGTTTATCGACCGCGCAGCATTTGACGACTGGTTCACGCGGTATCGCTCGCGCCTTCAGCAAGACAATATTGCCGATGCAGTCAGACAAACACAGATGAAGGCGGTAAATCCGGCGATGGTATTACGTAACTGGCTGGCGCAACGGGCGATTAGTCAGGCAGAGCAGGGGGATTATGCCGAACTGCATCGGTTGCACCAGGCGTTGCGTACCCCGTTTGCCGATCGCGATGATGACTATGCCAGCCGTCCACCTGACTGGGGCAAACGGCTGGAAGTAAGTTGTTCAAGCTAAGGGGCCAGAAATACCTGCGGGGAGGCGTTGGCCGGATGCTGGCCAACGTGTACCTGAGCACCGTACCAGCGCTTCAGATCATCGGCCTTTAACACAGTTTCCGGTGTTCCCTGCGACACCAGCCTGCCGTTGTGCAGCAGCACTATTCTGTCTGCCCACAGTGCGGCGAGGTTCAGATCGTGAAGCACAATGCACACATGCAGCTCACCCGAAGCGGTTAGCGTTTTTAGCATGCGCAACAGATGCTGCTGGTGGTAAAGATCCAGCGCGGAGGTCGGTTCATCAAGGAATAACCAACCGCGAGGCGCACCGTCGTACCAGAGTTGCGCCAGCGCACGGGCTAACTGCACTCGCTGTTGCTCGCCGCCGGAAAGCGCGGCGTATTGCCGGCCTGCCAGAGGCGTACATCCGGTCATCTCCATTACCTGTGCAATAAGCCCAGGTTCCGGTCGTTGGGTCCAGGGCGCGCGACCCATCGCGATGACGGCCTCTACCGGCCAGTCAAATCCCAGTTGCGTTTGCTGACGCATTACCGCCCGGTGTCGCGACAGCATTTGGGTAGGCCACTCCTCCAGCGGTTTGCCCGCCAGCACGCAGCGCCCGGTAGCCGGTTTCAGAAAACCGGTCAGCAAGCGTAGCAGAGTGGATTTCCCCGCACCGTTTGGGCCGATGAGCGCCACCAGTTCACCTTTTGTAAGGGCGAGTGATACGTCGTCGATCACCGCTCTGCCAGCTACGTGATAGTGAAGCCCTTCAGCGATGAAATGTTCAGCCATGCGGTCCTCGCTGACGAAAAATAAGCCATAAAAACCACGGTGCGCCGAGAAGACTGGTCAACAGACCGACCGGCATCTCCGCAGGCGCAACCGCCGTACGGGCCAGTGTGTCTGCAATCAGCAATAAAAACGCGCCCGCCAGCACGGAACCCGGAATAACGGCCCGATGGTCTGAGCCGAGCCACATACGTATTAAATGTGGGATGACCAACCCGATAAAGCCAATCACGCCGCTTACCGCCACGGCTGAGGCAACCAGTAGTGCGCTACAAAGCAGCAAAATACGCTGGATTGTACGAACATCAACGCCGAGATAATGCGCCTCTTCCTCACCCAGTTGCAGAAGATTCAGCGCCGGAGCAAGTCGCCAGATGATCAGCACTGTCGGGATTGTCAGTGAAGTGACAGCCAACAGTGTGGACCACTGCGCGGCCCCCAGACTTCCCATTCCCCATAGCGACAGCTGGCGCAGTTGCGCATCATTACTGACCCACGACAAAACGCCAACCGCCGCCCCACAGAGCGCGTTAATGGCAATGCCGACCAGCAGCAGGCGTGAGAGTGAACCGTCGCGCTGTTGGCTAAGGATAAAAATCACTACGGTTGCCGCCAGCGCGCCGAAAAAAGCGGCCAGCATTGGAGCATACAACATCAGCAGCGCGGGCAAGGAGACAGGCAGCACCACCCACAGGGCCACAGCGCAGGCGGCGCCGCTGCTTATTCCCAGTAATCCAGGGTCTGCAAGTGGATTGCGAAACAACCCCTGCATCACGCAGCCCGCGAGCGCCAGAGAGCCGCCAATCACCAGCGCCAGCAGGACGCGGGGCAGACGAATCGTGAGCCAGATTTGACGCAGTGCCTCATCGCCATCACGCCAGAGCAGACTTACCGGCAGGCGCAACGCGCCAAAACCGGTAGCCAGAACCGTCATTACAACCAGCATCAATGCCAACATCCACAATGAACAGGTGATCCGCCGGGACATCAGGGCAATTGCTCCGCTTTAGCACGAAGCTGCAAAATAGCCTGTGGCGTGCGAACGCTGAAGCCCAACAGCGCCATATCGTCAACCTGCAATACCTGTTTATTCCTTCCGGCAGGTGTTTGCGCAAGTCCCGGTAGCGCCCACAGGTTTGCCTCGCCACCCATCGCCTTAACACCTTCTTGTGAAATCACTACCAGATCGGGCTGGCTGGCAATGATGCCTTCTTGTGACAGCGGCTGATAGCGATTAACGCCCTGCATCGCGTTGCGTAGACCTGCGGCACGAATCGCCGCATCGGCTCCGGTTTGCTGGCCCGCCGCCATCGCGGTCATCCCGCCATGATTGAGAATAAACAGCACACGTTTATTAAGTTCAGATGACGGGAGCGTCGCCAGTTCCTGACGTAACGTTGCGCGCAGCGTTTCGCCGTCGGCCTCCCGATGAGTAGCCTCGGCGATAACCCGAACTTTTTCATCAATCGCGTTAAGATCGTTGCTTGCTGGGATCGTGACAACCCTGACGTTGCTCTGCTCGAGCTGTTTTAACACCAGAGAAGGCTGCGCCTGCGCGCTGGCAAGGACCAGCGTAGGGCGTGTGGCAAGGATCCCCTCGGCGTTGAGCTGGCGCAAATAACCAACATCAGGTAACGCGGTTGCCGCAGCAGGCCATTGGCTGGTGCTGTCTCTCGCCACAAGGGAGGGTTGTGCTCCCAGTGCGTATACGATCTCGGTGACATCGCCACCGAGGACAACAACTCGTTCCTCGGGCGCAGCCAGTGCGGCGAAGGGCAGCAGCACGATCAGGGCCAGCAGTTTTTTCATGCGGCCAGTCCTTTCGGCGTTAGCGCGTCAATCTGTGTGCGCCATTGCGTCTGTTCCGGCTCGCCTTCCGTACGTTGACCATACAGTTGTGCGATTTGCGTACCGTCGGCAGCAAACAGTTCCAGACTGGTGACGTGGCCATCGACGGTCGGTTTGCGCGTCACCCACGTTTCGGCCACGCTCTCTTCCAGCAGATGCAGGGTAAAGGTTGGGTTGAAGATGTTTAGCCAGCCTTTCATCGGTACCAGTTTTTCAATCACGCCGGTAAAAATCTGTACACAGCCGCGATTACCCACAAAAACCATAATTTCGTTGCCATCCTGACGCGCGGTGTCGAGTAACTGCGCCAGTGCACTATTAGAAACCTTACAGGCCAGATCGTCGCCTACCAGATTAAATGCCTGTTGGCGGGTGAGTTCATGGCGTTTCAGCAGACCGAAGAACTGGTGGACATCGGTCATCGCTCGCCACTCTTGATCAACGGTCTGCGCATCGACCGTGACGGCGGCAGGCGCGGAATTGTTGGCGGGTTGCAGTGCCAGCGGCGGGTTTTCTGCAAAGATGAAACGGGTCAGCAACGCTGCCCATTCCTCAACGAGGGTATTTTGCGTGGTATAGACCTTCAGCAGCGCATCACCCTGATGGTCGAAGAACTGAATGCTCTGACGCTCACCATGGGCGGTTGTTTCGCTGATATGAAAGGTGCTGGCCCACTGACTCAGGAACAGACGCAGATCGAGGGCGCGCGGATTGAGAACCAGCCCAGCATGACCGTTGAGGTGCTGATTGGTAAAAGCACCTACCTGCTCATGTACTGCGTATTCATTGCGGCAAATACATTTGGTTTCGCCAACTGCTTCCAGTGCGCTGAGAATTTCACGCACTTCGCCACGTAAGCGCCAGGCATCGTGACCGACGCGTGCAAAGGTCAGTTCGGCTTCGCTAATATTCATCAACCCCGCAATATCACGTGCGTATTTGCCAGGATTTTCTTTCTTCAGTTCCAGCCAGCGTGTGTAATGATTCATTGTCTCTTCCTTCCAGATTGCGGCCCCGGCGAACCGGGGAAAAGTGATTACCACTGATAACTCACGAAAATTTTGCCATTACGACCATCCTGCGGAATGCCTTGCGGCGACCAGTACTCTTTGTCGAAGGCGTTGCCCAGTACCAGCGTGGTGGTCATGCCTTTCAGCGCTTGTTGGCCCTGATAGCTGACGTAGAAATCGTTTACCGCATAGCCGGGCTGTTTAGCGTAGGTGCTGCTGATATGCGTTGAACGGTCAGCAAATGTCCCTATCCAGCCGACAGAGAAACCGCTGTGCGCAACCGGCACATTCAGTTTGCTGGTGACGGTGTCTGGGTTAATGCTTGAAATGTATTCGCCGGTGTCAGTATCTTTTCCGCGTGTGCGGTTATAGGCCATGTCGAGGCTGAACAGATCGGTGGAATATTTCGCCATCACATCCCAGCCCCAGATTTTGGCGTTGGGTACGTTATAGGACATGGTTGTCGCAGCGGCGAAATCGACGCTGGTGGAGATGTAATCTTTCGCTTTGGTGTCGAAATAGCTGGCTTTAAATTCGAGCGCGTCGCTCGCCATCAGAAGATCGTCAAAGCGCAGGCCAAATCCGTATTCCTGTGTTTCGTTGGTTTCCGGGCGCAGGTTAGGGTTTGGCACCCAGTAGTTGGTGTAAAAACGACCAATCGAAAAGTGTTTCGCATCGTTATACATCTCGCCCATAGTCGGGGCACGGAAAGCCTGAGCGTATGAACCGAACAGCATCAGCCAGTCAGTTGGCGCAACCGTTAATCCGGCGCGGGACGACCATTTATCGGCATCGACATCGTCATAACCGTCGCTGCTGCCGCGATAAGAGTCATAACGGGTACCGCCCAGCAGCGTAACCGGCAGGTCGCGCAGGGTGATTTCATCCTGGAGCCAGCCGGAGCTGAAATCGATCTTAGCCTCCGGGAAACCAGTTGTTGCTCCTCCCGGTTGTTGTTCCTGACGATAGTATTCACCGCCGTAGGTCAACAGGTGAGATGCAAAAGAGTCGGTAAACAGGCGGCTGCGGTTGTCGATCTTCCCGCCTTTGGTGGTTTGCTTGCGAAATTCGCCAGTGTTATCTGCGTTCTGAGCATTAATGCGCGCTTCGGACCAGTAGATACGGGCGTCAGCGTTCAGCCAGTCATTGTCTGCCGGAGCGAGCGAGTAGGTCAGTTGCGCATCACGCTGGATCGTTGAACGGTTGGTCATCGGGTTGCTGGCATCCACCGCGCTGGTCTGCGGGTTTTTAGGTTCCCGGGCGTCATTGTTGTAGTAACGCAGCGAACCGGCCAGCGTCTGGGCGCTGTCAATTTTCCAGCTACCTTTGGCCAGCATATTGTTAATTGCTTCGTCATTCGGCGCAGTAGTACCGTCACTCTGGCGTAAATCACCGCGATCGCGGCTGGACCAGGCAAGCAGTCCGTCCAGCGTATCGGTACGGCCATACGTGCTGGCGCCCATGCCGAGACTGTGATCGCCGGTCGCCGCGGTACCGAACACGCGATAACCACTGTTTTTCCCGACTTCCAGTAGATCTTTGGCATCTGCAGTGTCATAGGCGATCACGCCGCCTAGCGCGCCGCTACCGTACAGTAGTGCGGAAGGGCCACGCACGACTTCGATGCGTTTGATAAGCGCCGGGTCGAGGAAGGTACTGTTCAGGTGTCCGGTGTCGGTTCCCTGACGAACGCCGTCAACCAGTACCAGAACGCCGCGTCGATCGTAGCCGCGCAGATTCACGTCCTGGCCGTTGGTACGGCCCGTACCGTCAAGGGTCAGGCCTGGAACCTTACGTAACAGGTCGGCAGCCGAGCTGGCGGTTTGGTTTTCTGGGGCGGTGGCGTCAATGACGCTGACCATCATTGGCGCTTCAAAGGCGCTACGGGCATTGCCGGTGGCGGTAACGGTCATATCCTCGACCGCCGCCCAGGCGACGGCGGGCAGGTTACTGATAATCGCCAGCGCCAACAGCGATGGGCGCAGGGAAGCGGTGTGCAGGTAAGGCATAGCAACTCTCCATTAGGAAATCGAAAAGCGCTGGCTGCCTGGGTATGACCTGGGTGGCTGGCGAAATGTGTTGTTTATTTAGTCAGAATGAGTTTTCCGGCTTGTGTCTGGCGCAGCAGGTAGTGCTGACCATCATGTTCTATGATCACGCGTCCTTCGTTACCAAGCAGGGTTTTACTGTCAATTCGTCGCTCGTTTGGCGCGACGAAAGGCGGTGTTTTGTCTTTTGCGGGCGTTGCCGTTGTGTTATCCATACGTGACATAGTGTTTAAAAATAACAATCAATGTAACAATGATAATCATTATCATCAAACTACAAATTTGCGGCAAGCGTTTTTGTGAAATAATTGTGACGAGAACGTTTTTTGCGCAATAAGCAAGGGGAAAACAAGGGATTAGCGCCGGGCAAGCTGATATTGCCCGGCGAACAGCATTAAAAACGGCTATCAACCGCAGAGGCGAGTTTTTCAACCAACAGTTCAGTATCTTCCCAGTTCAGGCACGGGTCGGTAATGGACTGACCGTAAACCAGCGGCTGGCCGCTAACGATTTTTTGCGTACCTTCACGCAGGAAACTCTCCGCCATAATCCCGGCAATCGCCGTCGAACCATTGCGAATTTGCTGGCATACATCATCACAAACGTCCAACTGACGGCGATGCTGCTTCTGGCAATTGCCGTGGCTAAAATCGACTACCAGATGCTCAGGCAGAGAAAATTCGTGCAGGGTATCGCAGGCGGCGGCAATATCTTCAGCATAATAATTCGGCTTTTTACCGCCACGCATGATGATATGCCCGTAAGGGTTACCGCTGGTCTGGTAAATGGTCATCTGACCGGTTTTATCCGGCGAGAGGAACATGTGACTGGCGCGGGAGGCGCGAATCGCATCGACGGCGATGCGCGTGTTGCCATCCGTTCCGTTCTTAAAGCCAACCGGGCAGGAGAGCGCGGAGGCCATTTCACGATGGATCTGACTTTCGGTGGTGCGCGCGCCAATAGCTCCCCAACTGATTAAATCAGCAATAAACTGGCCGGTCACCATGTCGAGGAATTCAGTCGCCGTGGGGACGCCCAGTTCGTTGACCTGCAACAGCAGTTTTCGCGCCAGTTCAATACCGTGGTTCACACGATAACTGCCATTCAAATCCGGGTCGGAAATCAGGCCTTTCCAGCCTACGACGGTGCGTGGTTTTTCAAAATAGGTACGCATCACGATTTCCAGACGCGCCTGGTGCTTAGTGCGCAGCGCCTGTAACCGTGTCGCGTATTCCATCGCGGCATCAAGATCGTGAATCGAGCAGGGACCTACGATCACCAGTAAACGGGGGTCTTCACCATTTAAAATTTTTTCTATCCGACGTCGGGAGTCCGTAACATGACGGGCGACGGAGGACGAAACAGGATGCCGTTGCGCAAGCTCTGCTGGAGTGACCAGGTTGTCAATACGCGCAGTACGGAGTTCATCGGTTCTGTTCATTACTTGTCTCAGAAATTTGTTGCTTCAACGGCAGGACTACCGGGAAGTGATGTACATCACAATATCACACTCATCCTGCCTGGTGGCGAGCATAATAACAAAAAATCGAACCAATGCACTAGCATTCTAGTACATGCGGCGATTCAGTCCCATGATATCGAGGATCTTGGTAGCAATCTCTTCTACCGAATAATTGGTACTGTTCAGCCAGGGGATCTGGTTTTTCCGATAAAGCGCTTCCACCTCAGCAACTTCCATACGGCACTGACGCAGCGAGGCGTAACGGCTGTTCTCACGGCGTTCTTCGCGGATGGCCGCCAGGCGCTCAGGGTCGATAGTCAGACCGAACAGCTTATGCTGCAACGGCTTCAGGGAAGTGGGCAGCACCAGATTATCCATATCATCGGCAATAAAGGGGTAGTTGGCCGCGCGGATACCAAACTGCATGGCCAGATACAAACTGGTCGGGGTTTTGCCGCAACGGGAAACGCCGAGCAGGATCACCTGCGCCTGATCGAGGTTGCGCAACGAAATACCGTCGTCGTGGGCGAGGGTGTAGTCAATGGCAGCGATGCGCGCGTCGTACTTGTTGAGGTTACCGGGATTCAGACCGTGCGTGCGGTGGGCGATAGGCGTAGGGTCGAGTTTCATCTCGTGCTGCAGTGGGGCAACCAACGCCTGCACGATATCCTGACAAAACCCTTCGCTTTGCAGAATGATCGAGCGAATTTCCGGCAGGACGATGGAGTAAAACACTAAAGGGCGCACGCCAGTTTGTTGGTAGATAGCGTCAATCTGGTCTTTAACCGCGCGCGCACGACTCTCATTTTCCACAAACGGCAGCGTAATACTGCTGATCGTGACCGGAAATTGCGACATCACCGCGTGACCCAATACCTCGGCGGTGATGGCCGTACCATCAGAAATATAAAATACGTGACGATCAACAGCATTATCCATTTTGCTCATCCTGGGGCAGATATAATTCTCTGAAAGCATAAATTAAAATTCGCCAGAAGCGAATATTGCGGCATCTATTTTATAAAATGAAACGCTATTTTTATATTTAATGAAAAGTACATTTCATTTTTCTGAACAAATGTTTATACCGGTCATTTTTGTGGTGATCCCGTGTGGCTCGCGGGTTTGCGCAAATGCGGAAACAATCTGAAAAAATAAAAAATAAAGTTGCTTGAACGATTCACCGTTTTTTTCGCCGGAGTAAATATGCCAAGATAATTACGCAAAATTGAGTTTCCTAACCTCGTTCATATATAAGGATTGTTCGATGTCCAACAATGGCTCGTCACCGCTGGTGCTTTGGTATAACCAACTCGGCATGAATGATGTAGACAGAGTTGGAGGCAAAAATGCCTCCCTGGGTGAAATGATTACTAACCTTTCAGGTATGGGTGTTTCCGTACCGAATGGTTTTGCAACGACCGCCGATGCGTTTAACCAGTTTCTGGACCAGAGCGGTGTAAACCAGCGCATTTATGAGCTGCTGGATAAAACGGATATCGACGATGTCACTGAGCTTGCGAAAGCCGGGGCACAGATCCGCCAGTGGATTATCGACACTCCTTTCCAGCCCGAACTGGAAAATGCCGTCCGCGATGCCTACGCGCAGCTGTCAGCGGACGATGCCAATGCCTCTTTTGCCGTGCGTTCTTCCGCTACCGCAGAAGATATGCCAGATGCGTCATTTGCCGGTCAGCAGGAAACCTTCCTCAACGTCCAGGGATTTGATGCCGTACTGGTTGCCATCAAACACGTATTTGCCTCGCTGTTTAACGACCGCGCGATCTCTTATCGTGTTCACCAGGGCTATGACCACCGTGGCGTCGCACTTTCTGCTGGCGTTCAGCGGATGGTGCGTTCTGACCTCGCGTCCTCAGGCGTAATGTTCTCCATCGATACCGAATCCGGTTTCGACCAGGTTGTCTTTATCACGTCCGCCTGGGGCCTGGGCGAAATGGTCGTGCAGGGCGCCGTTAACCCGGATGAATTCTACGTGCACAAACCGACCCTGGCGGCTAACCGTCCGGCGATCGTCCGTCGCACAATGGGATCGAAAAAAATCCGCATGATTTACGCGCCGACCCAGGAACACGGTAAGCAGGTGACCATTGAAGATGTCCCGCAGGAACAACGCGACATTTTCTCCCTGACTAACGAAGAAGTGCAGGAACTGGCTAAGCAGGCGGTGCAGATCGAGAAGCACTACGGTCGTCCAATGGACATCGAATGGGCGAAAGACGGTCATACCGGCAAGCTGTTCATTGTTCAGGCGCGTCCAGAAACCGTGCGCTCTCGCGGTCAGGTGATGGAGCGTTATACGCTGCATGCTCAGGGTAAAATTATTGCTGAAGGTCGCGCCATCGGCCACCGCATTGGCGCGGGTCCGGTCAAAGTCATTCATGACATCAGCGAAATGAACCGCATCGAACCAGGCGACGTACTGGTTACCGACATGACCGACCCGGACTGGGAACCGATCATGAAGAAAGCGGCAGCAATTGTCACTAACCGTGGCGGTCGTACCTGTCACGCGGCAATCATTGCCCGTGAACTGGGGATCCCGGCCGTGGTGGGCTGTGGCGATGCGACCGAGCGCATGAAAGATGGTGAGAAGGTAACTGTCTCCTGTGCCGAAGGCGATACCGGTTATGTTTACGCTGACATGCTCGACTTTAGCGTGAAGAGTTCCAGCGTGGAGACCATGCCGGATCTGCCGTTGAAGGTGATGATGAACGTCGGTAACCCGGACCGGGCTTTCGACTTTGCCTGTCTGCCAAACGAAGGCGTCGGCCTGGCGCGTCTGGAATTTATCATCAACCGCATGATTGGCGTACACCCGCGTGCGCTGCTGGAGTTCGATGACCAGACGCCTGAACTGCAAAATGAAATCCGCGCCATGATGAAAGGTTTCGATTCTCCGCGTGAATTCTATGTCGGTCGTCTGACGGAAGGGATCGCAACGCTGGGTGCGGCGTTTTATCCAAAACGCGTCATCGTGCGTATGTCGGACTTTAAGTCCAATGAATATGCCAACCTGGTCGGCGGTGAGCGTTATGAACCGCATGAAGAGAACCCGATGCTGGGCTTCCGTGGGGCGGGCCGTTATGTTGCCGACAGCTTCCGCGACTGCTTCGCGCTGGAATGCGACGCGGTAAAACGTGTCCGTAACGACATGGGCCTGACTAACGTTGAAGTGATGGTACCGTTTGTACGTACCGTTGCCCAGGCGAAAGCGGTGGTGGAAGAGCTGGCACGCCAGGGGCTGAAACGCGGCGAGAACGGACTGAAGATCATCATGATGTGTGAGATCCCGTCTAACGCCTTGCTGGCCGAGCAGTTCCTCGAATACTTCGACGGCTTCTCCATCGGCTCAAACGACATGACGCAGCTGGCGCTGGGTCTGGATCGTGACTCTGGTGTGGTTTCTGAACTGTTTGATGAACGTAACGACGCGGTGAAAGCACTGCTGTCGATGGCGATTCGTGCAGCCAAGAAACAGGGTAAATACGTGGGTATTTGCGGCCAGGGACCTTCTGACCACGAAGACTTCGCAGCCTGGCTGATGGAAGAGGGGATCGACAGCCTGTCGCTGAACCCGGACACCGTCGTACAAACCTGGCTGAGTCTGGCTGAACTGAACAAGTAATATCATGCCTTATCCGGCCTATTCAACGTAGGCCGGATAAGATGCGTGAGCATCGCCATCCGGCGCTTTATCCTGTAATACTCTCCACGCTCAAACGCTGAATAATATCCTGACGAAGCTGGTATTTTTGTACTTTACCTGACGCCGTGCGCGGTAATTTCTCCACGATCACAATGTGCTCAGGGTATTTGTACTTTGCCACCCGCTTGCGGCTAAAAAATGCCACCACTGATTCCAGCGACAACGAATGATGCGGAGGTTTTAGAACCACGTAAGCACACGACCTTTCACCTAACCGTTCGTCCGGCATCGCGACAACACAGGCATCGTGAATGCGAGGATGCTGCAATAAAATATCCTCAACTTCGCGGCTGCTGATGTTTTCTCCACCGCGGACAATGATATCTTTTTTCCGTCCGGTGATTTTGATGTACCCCGCATCGTCCATTCGGCATAAGTCGCCACTGTAATACCAGCCGTCTTGATCCAGCGCGCGGGCGGTGAGTTCGGGTTCATCGAGGTAGCCCATAAACACATTGGGACCACGCGAAGCTTCTTCACCTTCTACCCCCGCGGGCAACGTATTGCGTGCTTCGTCGACCACTTTAATTTCGACGCCTGCAGCAGCATATCCGTCGGTATTCATCATGCGAGAAAGCGAATCATCGAGATTGACCAGCGCATGCGGTGAACTCTCTGTCGAGCCATAAATGCTTAATAATTTTATGCCGAGCTGCTGGCAGTCACGGGCAATCTTTTGTGGAATGGTTGTGCCCCCACATAAGAAAAAGCGTAGCGATGAGAGATCGCGTGGTCGTTTTTCCATGCTACACAACATGTCGTAGACGAAGGGCGTTGCGCCGAGCACACAGGTACAGCGTTGTTGCTCCAGCAGTTCAAGACAGGCGGTTGGGGTGAAAATATCTAACAATACGCTGCGTGCGCCGATTAAAAACGGTGCAGTAACGCCATGCAGAAAACCGGTAGCGTGTCCCAGTGGTGCGGGCATCAAAAACACATCCTGCCAGGTGAGATTGAGGCGGGCACAGTAGGCGCGCTCGCTGGCAAGGATGTTGTTGTGGGTCAGCATTACGCCTTTTGGCATTCCCTCGGTACCGGAGGTAAACAACACCGCCGCCAGTTCATCGGCGTGAACATTAATCGTCTGGGTTAAAGGCGGAGCTAAAAGCAGTTGACTGAGCGCCAGCGAGGTCGTTGCCGGAGCCAGTTTATCCACGGCAACGATCTGTTGCAGATGCGGCAACTGGTTTTGTAAGGGGAGGATCAGATCGACCGGTCGGGTCTGTTTAAACAGCGTCGGTGCGAAAAAAATCTTCGCTTTGCACTTATTTAGCACCCATACCAGCTCTGCTTCACGCCACGCTGGCAGCAGCGGTACGGAAACGGCCCCGGTTTTCAGGCAGGCCAGGTAGATAATCGTAAACTCGCACCAGCCCGGTAACTGGAAGGCAATGCGATCGCCGGGTTGAATACCGCAGGCTAAAAACCAGGTTGCCAGACTGCTGGCCGCGCTGTCGAGTGCAGCATAGGTGTATGAAGCGCCATGGTTATCAACCACGGCGATTTTATCTGGCATGGCTCTGGCAGTTTGGTTCCAGTAATCGCCAAGCGAAGCATCTCCCCATAAACCCTGTTGCCGCCAGACTTCGCGGCGTTCGGCGTTAAACGTTAGTGTGATACTCATGAAGTTATTCCCAGGATGATTTCGGCATACATCTGACCGGATGGCCGGCGTGGCCGATCCGGTGTACTACAGGCAAAATCCATTAGCCGTAGCGAAAATCAACGCCAAATGTTCCGACCGGATATTCCCATTGGTCGAGGATTGTGTCGCCGCACAGTACTCGACACGTTCCGCACTCCAGGCAACCAGCAGAATCAAAATGAATGTTTCCACTCTCATCCTGCTTATACAGCCCGGCGGGGCAGGCTTTCAGCAGCTTGCGAAATTCATTAAGGTCTGGATGTTCGGCCAGGATAATGTGCGGGTGGCCTTCATTGACATTGAATTTATTGACGCCCAGTTTGACGTCAACGTTAACGGTATTGTCCTGATTCATAGTGCAGTTGCCCCCTTGATACCGTCTTTCAGTAAGTTCATCAGCCCGATTTGTTTTGCGTGGGACATAATCATCTTGCGAACCGGTTGATTTGGACGTCCGTCAACGGTGAACATATCGCTCATGATGTCGGCCACCATACGCGGATACTGAGTGAACAGCCGTGGGTTTTCCATTAACGCCGGGATCTTGCGAAAATGCTGTAAATCACGCATCACACAGCCCTGTTCGAGCGCGCGCTTGTAGCCCATCAGGCTACTGGCAGAGAAATCCTGGCGTTCTTTTGCTGCAATAGCTGTTTGGGCAGCGGCTTCTGCGGAAGCGATGGCCAAATCCATACCTCGCACCGTGAAACCCAGGTTCAAACAGAAACCGGCGGCATCGCCCACGATCATCACACCGTCATCGACCAACTTTGGAACCATTGCCAGACCGCCTTCCGGCACCATATGCGCGGAATATTCCAGTAGTTCTCCACCGGCAATCAATGGCCGAATAGTTGGATGTTGTTTAAAGTCTTCCAGCATTTGTGGAATGCTTTTTGTGGCATGGGCAATATCCCCCAGACCACACACCAGACCCAGAGAGATGGAGTCCTGGTTGGTATACAAAAATCCGCCTCCCATCAACCCATCAGACGGTGAGCCTGCAAACAGCCAGGCCGCGCCTTCATTACCTGAAAGATTGAAGCGATCTGCAATGACCGCTGGAGGTAAGCCGATCAGCTCTTTTACGCCAACGGCATAGTGATGTGCAGAAGAGGGCGGAACCATCCCCAGGGAACGCCCCAGCATAGAGTTGACGCCATCGGCAAGGATGACAATATTGGCTTCCAGGATATCGTCACCGGCCTGAACTCCGGTAACCTTTTTACCTTCGCGGATCAGGGCATCGACGCGCACGCCGGGGATGAACTGCACGCCAGCTTGTTCCGCCTTATCCATTAGCCATGGGTCAAGTCTGTTGCGCAAAACGGTATACGAATCCTGCGTTGGTGCGTCAGCTTTTTCACGATGGAAATCGAGAGTGACGGCGCTTTCTTCGGTCAGAAAGGAGATTTTTTCGCGGGTGACTTTACGCTCGAGCGGCGCTTCCTGCGCGAACCCCGGCATGATGCGCTCAAGACTATGTGCATAGAGTCTTCCGCCGGTCATATTTTTACTGCCTGCATTGTTTCCGCGCTCGATGACCAGTACGTCCAGTCCGGCCTGAGCCATCACGTAGCCTGCAACCGTACCCGCCACGCCAGCACCGACCACAATGGCATCAAATTTTTCATCTGACATGCTTTATGCTCCCTTCCCGCTGCGAGGGCAGCGGGATATGTGCGTTAAATGTGGGGGTTAGCGGCTGAGATGCTCGATAAGAGCCGGAACGACTTTGTAGATGTCGCCGACCAGTCCGTAATCGGCGTAATTGAAAATAGGGGCTTTCTTATCTTTGTTGATGGCAACAATGACTTTCGCGCCGTTACCGCCAACCATATGCTGAATTTGTCCTGAAATGCCGAGGGTGAGGTAAAGGTCCGATTTCAGTAACACGCCAGAAACGCCGATGTAGCGTTCGCGTTCCATCCAGTTTTCGCCTTCGGCAATCGGTCGTGAACAACCCACTTCTGCACCCAGTACAGATGCCAACTGGTGCACCATCTCCAGATCGTTTTGCGCAACCAGGCCGCGGCCCACACCCACCACACGTTTGGCTTTGCTGAGATCCACGCTGCTCACGGATTTGGCGCGACGTTCCTGGCACATAATTTCATGGTGTGGTGCGATGTAAGGTGCAGAGACAACAGGGCAGGTATGTGAAGCATTAGCCTCTACCAGTTCAAGTACGCCTAGGGCAAGGGTGATAATTGCCTGAGTTGTTTTGATTTTTTCTTTGCCGAATGCCAGGCCACCGTACATACGGTGTTCTGCGAACAGTGAGTCATCATCAAGCGTTACCGACGTGGCGTCATTTACCATCGCTGCATTGAGCTGAATACTTAACCGCGCACCAAGGGATTTAGCGCGTTTAGTCGCTGGCATCAGCAATAGCCCGGTATGTTCTTGTATCAGGGCGGCGATGGTCTCGGCAAAATTTTCAACACGCTGTAAACCAGACGTTGTTTCAAGCACGACAATCTCATCGGCACCCAGAGGTTTAACCTGATTGGCCTGTTCGTTGCCTTCTACAATAAGGTGTACCTGTTCACCCCACAGGCGTGCGCCGGCCATTAATTCTGCATAGCGTTCTACGTTATCGCTGAACACCCATACGTTAGCTAATTTACTCATGATAATTTCTCTCCGTTGGGCTTAGTTCAGGGCTTTTTTCAGATGCTCAGCCAGCTCGGCGATGGCTTCTGCTGAGTCATTTTCCAGAATGATGTGCTTACGTTCTGTTTGTGGCGGAACGGTGAGGCTCACCAGTTCTGCTAACGGTGAGGCAGGTGTCCAGCCAATATCGCTGGCTTGCCACGGTGTGACTGGTTTTTTACCTGCGCCCAGAATGGCTTTCATCGAGGGAATACGCGGCGTGTTGATATCCGAGGTTACGCACAGCACGGCGGGGAGCGACAGTTCAATCACTTCAACTTCGTCTTCCAGCGTACGTTCAACCACAATGCGATCGCCGTTACGTTGGATGTTGCTGACGGCGTTAATCACCGGAAGTTGTAAGAGTTCGCCAACCAGTAAGCCAACCTGCTGGGCGTAGATGTCTCCAGACCCTTCGCCGAACAGCATCAGGTCGAATTCAATGTTTTTGGCCGCGCAGGCCAGCGCCTGAGCCGTGTCTCGCGGTAATGAATGCTCCAGTTGGGGATCCTGCACCATAAACAAACTGTCCGGCCCGCGGGACAGTACGTCTTTACGCACTTTGGAGTTTTGCAGTAGCGAGCCGCCAACCGTTAAGGCGACAATTTCATCACCTTCCGCACTAAGTTGCGTCGCGGCCTCTATTGCATTCAAATCAAACTGACTGATTTTGGCATCGGCTCGGTCAAAGTTAAGCGAACGTTCTGGGGTAACAACAATGTCCTGTTCTTCAGGCACCAACTTAAAGCAGGTTATTAGTTTCATGGCATCTCCAGTGATTCTCGTGTGGATGATGACGGGGAGCGCCATCATCAACAGTAGGGAAAATTGACTGAAAATAGTGTGCGGCAGAGGGAGACTGTTTTCGACGGGGCAATCTGTTTTCATTCCCAACAATCTTGCAAAAAAAAGGACTTTAGGAATGCTGAGTTTATGAACGTAAAGACGACGTCGGGTGTTAAAGTGATAAATATGGAAATAAAATCGAGACGTTTTTTTGAGAAATGGATCATATTTTTATCCGTTTCTGCATGCACTTTGTTTCTGGTGTGTAAATTATTATTGCTGACTTAATAACATTTACACTTTCCTGTTATTTTAAAATAAAAACAATTTGTGCGAGCAGCGTGCTGAAGTTGGAGGTGTCATCTTGCAGACGACGCAAATAATTTTGTTTCGCCTGGACAGAATAACGTTGTATAACGTCTTCATCGTTTTTACTTTTCGATATTAATTATCCGCAAAATTACTGCCTTTCGGTGGAGGTTGTCATGTATCAACGCTGTTTTGATAATGCCATGGAGACCCTTTTTGAACAGGGAAAAACCCCGAGATTTTCGCGATTCGTCATCAGTGATGATCCTAACTGGGAGTCGGGCCATCATGTTCATGACAATGAAACAGAGCTTATCTATGTAAAAAAGGGTGTCGCAAGGCTAATTATCGACTCTTCGCTGTATGTCGCACATGCGGGTGACATCGTAGTGATAGAACAAGGGCGGTTACATGCGGTTGCTTCCGATAGCAGCGCACCTGCAACCACTTACACCTGTGCGCTCTACGGCTTTCGTTTTAACGACTGGCAGGAGAACCAACTCTTGCAGATGCACTCGTGTCCGGTTATTAACGTCAGCCAGGGCAAAGAGGTTATTAAAAGTATCTTTAATGAACTGAGTGTTATGATCCCGCAGAGCAAGAATAACCTGACGTCTTCCGCTTATGACGCCTTCGCTTATGCATTAACCGTTTTATATTACGAAAACTTTAAAAATGCTTATCGTTCTGAGCAGGGATATATTAAAAAAGATATCTTAATTAAAGATGTGTTGGTTTATTTAAATAACAACTTTCGAGAGAAAATTACGCTGGAACAGTTGTCTAAGAAATTTCGTGCCAGCGTGAGCTATATCTGTCACGAGTTTACTAAGGAGTATCGTATTTCGCCGATTAATTATGTGATTCAGCGGCGAATGACAGAGGCAAAATTTGCCCTGACGAATACGGAGTCCTCGTTGGCAGAAATTTCATGGCGGGTAGGGTATGAAAATGTCGATCACTTTGCCAAACTCTTTCAGCGGCATGTGGGTTGTACCCCCAGCGATTATCGTAAGCAGTTTAAAAATAACCTTGTAGAACAGGAATGTTTGATGCCAGAAATATGATTCACCTGGCACGTGCCGGATAACGCATTTGCGCTATCCGGCAAGCATTACTGCTTACTTATTCTGATAATCTTTCAGGATTTGGCGACCCGCGACGTAAATCATGATTTCATCTGTACCACCGCCAATGCGTTCACAGCGGACATCACGCCAGAAGCGGGAAACGCGTGCTTCGTCGGTGTAACCCAGCCCACCCATAATCTGAATGGCGTCATCAATCACTTCCATTGCAGTACGTGCACAATACAGTTTTGCCAGCGCTGCACTGGTGCGCAGAGACTGTTCCTGATCGGCCTGCCAGGCGACTTTTAACACCATATTGCGCATGTTATCGATTTTAATCGCCATCAGCGCCAGTTTTTCCTGGATCATCTGATTGTGACCAATTGGCTTACCGAATGCGATGCGCTGGTTGGCGTAACGGGCGGCATCTTCGAAGGCGCATTCAGCAAAACCGGTACTGCGCGCAGCGTTGATCAAACGTTCCATTTCGAAGTTGTACATGACGTTGAGGAAACCCATGCCTTCCTCTCCGACCATATCGCTTTCGTCCACTTCGACGTCATCAAGATAGACTTCGCAGGTGCTGAGCATATGCCAGCCGATTTTGTGCAGCGGATTAACCTTAATGCCGGGTTTCTTCGAATCGACCCACCACAGCGTAAAGGCTTTTTTCGGATCTTTTGGCTCCGGATCGCGGGCCAGTACCAGCATATAGGGATACTCTTTCGCGCCGGTGATAAAGGTTTTTTGCCCGTTGAGATAGACCTTACCATTTTTGCGAGTGTAGCTGGTGGTCGCGCTGTTGTTGTCGGAGCCAGCTCCCGGTTCGGTTAATGCCAGCGCATACGCTGGATCGCCCGTTTCCATGGTGCTTTCTGCGGTCTTACGCAGCTGTTCGGCGGATCCAAAACGACGCATACTGTGAATACACTGACCGTTAGTGATCAAAAAAGCGGGTGCGCCGCATTTTGAAACTTCCATCAGCGCCAGCATCTGTGTGACGTAATCCGCCGGGATGCCACCAAACTCTTCCGGAACGCCCAGCATCGAAATACCGTTGTCCGCCAGGGCACGCATAAACTCTTTCGGGTAGGTCGCCGTTTGATCGCAGGTACGGAAATATTCTTCCGGGAAATTGCTGGTAATCAGTTCTCGAATACTGGCAAGCAGCAGTTCTTGTTCTTCAGTTAAAGAAAAGTCCATCATGGTACTCCTTTTAATTGGCGGCGTCGGGTAACACAAAACCCATCGAGGCATCGATAAATAATCTTTCGTCCATCAGCTTCAGATTTGGCGAAATGATTGGCGTGAAATCCATCTTGTCCAGGATGTCTTCCTGTAAAGAGACTCCCGGTGCAATTTCGATTAAATGAAGACCATCTGCTTTTAACGTAAATACAGCGCGCTCAGTGATGTAACGCACATCAAGTCCACGTTCGAGAGCAATTTTTCCGCTGAAAGTCACTTCAGGTAATTCGTTGACGAATTTTTTCACCCGACCTTCCTGCACGATATTTAACTTGCCATCGGCAACTTCCGTTTTCAGACTTCCGGCAGTTAACGTGCCGCAGAAAATAATTTTTTTGGAGGTGGCGCTAATATCGATAAAACCGCCGGTACCCATGATTTTGCCATTGAATTTGTGTACGCCGACGTTGCCGTGGCGATCGACTTCGGCAAAACTTAAATAGCACACGTCCAGTCCACCACCGTGATAGAAGTCAAACTGGGAGGTCATATCCAGAATGGCGCGGGTGTTGACGTTGGCGCCGAAAGCAATACCTTGAGAGGTGATGCCGCCAATCGGACCCGTTTCGACTGTCAGAATAAAATCGTCAGCACAGCCTTCTTCGCGCGCGACGAGGCCAATGCCATCGGCAATGCCTACGCCAACGTTGCCGACCGCACCTTTGCGCATTTCAAACAGGGCGCGTCTGGCCACCAGTTTACGCTGATTGAGCGGCAGGGCAGTCTGTTGGCTGTCATCGAGAACAAAATCGCCAGAGATAAAGCGGTTAACCGGCGCGCCACCATACAGTTGCGTTTGGTCGGGGTCGATGACCACAATATCGACCAGATAGCCGGGAATACGCACCGATTTCGGATGCAACGTGGCTTTCTTCACCATCTTTTGCACCTGCATCATAACGATGCCACCGTTATTGTGTACGGCCTGGGCAATCACCAGCGCATCAAGATACATCACTTCATCTTCAAAGGTGGCGTAGCCTTCACTGTCGCAAGTGGTGGCGCGAATAAAGGCGATGTTTGGCGCAATGGCTTTGTAATACAGGTACTCTTTGTTATCAATTTCCACCAATTTGATCAGATCTTCGGTGGTCACTTCATTCAGCTTACCGCCCTGTTGGCGAGGGTCAACAAATGTACCGATGCCGATATCACTAAGGATCCCCGGCTGGTGAGCCGCCGATGCACGCAGGGTTTGGGTTAATACGCCCTGAGGATAGTTATAGGCGGCAATTTTATTTTGTTCAGCCAGATCGGAGATTCGCGGTGATTGTCCCCAGTGTCCGCATAATGCCCATTTGACTAAACTTTCCTGTGCCAGTGGGCTAATTCCCCGGTCGGCACGGTCACCCAAACCTGTAGGACTAATCAACGCTAAATTTCGCGGTGACTGAGAGTTTTTATATTTTTCAGCCAGTGCATTAATTAATGTTGTTGCTTCGAGAATACCCCCTCCAGCACCTAATACACAAAGCGTTGCTTCATCAGGAATATAATTGACTGCATCTGCAGCGGATAATACGGGTACCCGACCATCTATACGATTTGGCCTTGAAAATTTCATGTGAACTCCAGATTATATGCGTGCGACTACCTGTCGCTATATTCGACAATAATATAGTGAGTTATTTAATAACGCTTAATTACCGGCCAGATATCCGTGGTTAGACGAATATCTGGGGTAGGGCATTACTGATATTTATATGGATATATCTGTAATTAAGCCTGATGCAATATTGTCAATACAGTACGCAGGTCGGTGACCGAAATTTGTCCTGGTGCGGAGGCTTTTTTTACTGCCCCAAAGGTTGCCGCTGAACCGAAAACCTCACCAGACAGACGTGAAATCACCCCTGTTTTAGCCATCGACATGGTGATTATCGGGCGATCGGCATAGCGTTCTTGCATTTCCAGCGTGGCACTAAGCAGCGTCAGAACATCCGTTTTATTTTGCGGCATCAAGGCAATCTTCGGAATATCTGCGCCCAGCTCCTGCATTTTACGCAGGCGCTGGACAATCTCTTCCGCGGCTGGTGTCTTATGAAAATCGTGATTGGACATAATCACAAAGACATTTTTCGCATGCGCATGCTCGACGGTCGCTTTGACCAGTTCGTCACCGGTAAACAGTTCCAGATCGATCATATCCACCAGACTGCTGTCTACCGCCGCGCGGTTAAGTGCAATATAGTGCTCGACAGACAGAGCCTGTTCACCGCCTTCTTTGGCGCTACGGAAGGTGAAAAGCAGTGGTTTGTCAGCCATCACATCGCGGATGGTGCGCGCAGCTTCCAGCACCGCCTCAATGGAAGAGACATCGGCGAAATGGTCTACGCGCCATTCCAGAATGTCGAAATCCGCTTCGCGATAGGCCAGCGCTTCGCTTTTTACCGTTGCGATGTCTTTACCCATCAGCGAGACAATGATCTTCGGCGCACCCTCGCCAATAACGAGGTTTTTTACGGTTACGGTTTTCATTGATTACCCTTTAACTATTGTACAAATGCTTGCCTGTCAGGCGGCAAAACCCATAACCTGTTTCACATACTCCAGTGGGAAATCTTTCCCGGTCCAGAGCTTGAACTGTTCAGCCCCTTGCCACAACAACATGCCGTAACCATCAATTGTTTTGCAACCAGCACTTTGTGCCTGCTGCAATAATTTGGTCATATGCGGGTTGTAGACGCATTCGGTTACCAGCAGTTCCGGACGCAGCAGGGACGCGTCGGTCACGAGAGATTCATTTTCCAGCGGCTTCATGCCGACTTTAGTGCCGTTGGTCAAAATATCTGCGCTGGCAAGTGCGTCAGCAAAAGCCTGGCGATCGGCGAGATCGATAACGGTGACCACGCAGTCGGTGTTTTCATTGACGCGTTTGGCAAACTCCTGCGCTTTGGCAAAAAACTCATCCTGGCGGTTAAAGAGTTTAATTTCTTTGATGCCTTCAATCGCTGCCTGTGCACCAATAGCCGTCGACGCACCGCCTGCGCCCAACAGTACCATGGTTTTACCTTTGATATCGAAACCACTTTCCTTAATTGCACGAATATGGCCCGTGCCATCGGTATTGTAACCGCGCAGATAACCATCATCATTGACGATAGTGTTAATTGCGCCGACCAGCTTGGCTGCGGGTGTTAATTCATCAACATACTCACATGCCAGCTGCTTGTTGGGCATTGAGACCCCGGTACCCCGCATCTTTAAGGCCTTCAGCCCGGCAATTGCATTAGCAAACGTTGAGTTATCAACTTCAAATGCCATGTAAGTGAATGGCAATCCCGCTTTTTCTAATGCCTTATTTTGCATTTCAGGCGACAGACTGTGTCTGATAGGGTAGGCCATCAAACCAATCAATTCATATTTAGCAGTTACGTCCATTTGATACTCCTTCTAAACAATTTATTGAAAATAACGCTCGCCCAACCGCACATCATTTTTGGGGATATCAAATACGCGGTAGTAACGAATAAAGACGATGATGGCGGTGACAAAAGCCAACAGAGCAAATGCAAGGTCCAGCAAAATAATGTATTGCAGACCAATGTTAGAGAGGTATCCGGTGATTAATGGGATAATAAAGTTGGCTACGCCACCCATCATCATATAAATACTGGTGACTTTGGCCTTGCTCTTGGGAAAGAACTCCGACATCACCGAAACACCGAGCTGTAAAATACCGCCAGCGGCAGAGAATCCAATGAGAAATGAACCGGCGTTACATACCAGCGGAGATGGGTATAAATAGATCACGGCTGCGGTGATGGTTGCCAGTCCGGCATTAAATACATTCGCCCAAATAGGCCGTACCCATTTTTTCAACAGTGCGGCAAAGATAAATACGCAGACCAACGACCCCATACTGTAGTAAGAGATTGTTTTCAGTGCGTCGGATTCTGCCATACCGGCAAAGGCCATCGCATATTTCGGCATCCAGACCACGATGACGTAAAAAGTCGAAAAGGCAGCAACACCAAACATGACGGATGCCACACCTTCCAGCCAGACCAACGGTTTACTGTTCATCTGTGGCAGATCTTTCGCGATGCCGGTATCCACCATCTGGCTGGGGAAACGACTTTTTAGCAGCATCAGGGTAATGACTACAAACAACGCACCTGGGATAATGACCGCATAACCGTACCAGATATGGTTGAGCAGCATGGTGCTGACGACGATGGGGTAGATCATCTGCCCAAACGAGACCATAGCTTTCACCAGGATAACGGCTGAGCCAGAGGCTTTAGGGAAGCATTCCATTAACGCCGGGTACCCACCGGTATCCAGTGCCGAGTTTGCCACGCCAACGCAAACGGCCAGAATAAAGGCAATCATCAGATTAGGGCTGGCGGGAATACCGAAGAAGAACAGTATATACAGAATAGCCCCTAACAGAATGATAGCCCGACGACCAAATTTATCTGAGAGCACGCCAAAGAATAAGATGCTCACCAGTCGTCCCAGACCAATGCCTGAAATTAAATAGGCAATTCCTGCATTGTCGGTGGAAAACTTTTCTGCAAGAGAGGTCATATTTTGCGCCAGTGTAATGACGCTAATGCCGTGTAGGAAATAACTTAAATAAATACAGGTTATCGCCAAAAGAAATGGCGTATTAAAGGTCTTGCTTTGAGACATTTTCACAACTCCTTGCGGATTTTAAAATTGTTCTGTGCTCGTCGATATTGTTTAAATTGCGGCGACCTTGTAATTAATATACCGGGTGGCAGCCACAGAACCTACATAGCATGGCGTTTAAGTTACCAGGTATATTGCATAACACACTGTGAAATTGAACTCTGCCAGCCGGTGTTTTGTTGATGTTTTAAAACATATGCCAATTATTTTGCAGAAGGGGGGAACAATATTGCATCCACGCTATTCTACGGCTTGTATCATTTTTAGCTGATGCTTTGACGCGATGTGGCTGCGATAACCAATAAATAACGCCAACAGGAACCCAACAGCAGCTATGCCAGTATCAAACCACATGATGTGAGCAATACTGGTTTCTGAGAGTTTTGCTGTTATCAATGGAATGGTGAAGGTCGCAATGCTGCCCGCGCTATAGTAAATCCCGGTCGCTTTACCCTTCGCATGCGGAAAGCGTGCGGCCATGAGCGTTAAACCGATTTGCACAACGCCCCCAGCGGAAGAAAAACCGATGACAAACGCAAAGATAATGACCACGTAGGGTGTCGGATGCAGACAAACCATCAGCAATGCGACAAATGAGATAAACGTATACAGCATCAGCATCGATGTCGCGCGTTCTGCTTTTCGCGCCAGCGGGGCGGTGATCAGCACGCACAGTAGAGAGCCGCAGGTATAAATGCTTAACAGTTTGATAGATAACGTATAGGACATTCCTGCGACAAACTGTCCGTATTGCGCCAGCCACTGGCTTACCAGGTAAAATGTTGCCATTGCGATGTAGCCGTATAGGGTGTAACTGGCAAGGTCGAGCAGGGAGCAACGATGTTCAGGTTGTGCGGTTTCTCGTTCAGCAGGTTGTGCCCGGATGACGATATGAGGCCCTGGGTGTGGAGGAAACCGACAGCGAAACAAAAACACGCCGTTGAGTATCATAACGGCAGCCGCCAGCAGGAAGGACCAGCCAAACCAAAGTTCGGCCCACACCAGCAGGCTGATGATCATTGGCAGCAGGAACTGACCGCTGGAGACGAAGGCTTTTATCAAAATATTGGCCGTGCTGGGGGAACGGGGGAATGCCTCCATCAGGCTGGGATAGGTTCCGGCATCGAGAAAACTGTTTGCCATTCCTGCTAAAAAACCAAAAGCATAGGCAAGAAAAATACTGTGAGTATTGATGATGCCAATAAAGAAAATCAGGTAGCAGGTCATACCAAGGATAATAAATGGTCTGCGACCGTAGCGATCGGAAAGCATCCCTGCCACTAATAAAACGCTTAAGCGGCCGATGCCGAGTGAGGAAATAACAATCGAGACGCCCGCAGCATTGGTTTGCCACTGTTGTTCCAGCGAAGACATATTGAGGCTCATCAGAATGACCCCCATACCGTGCACAAGGTAATTTAGGTACAGCCCTATCGCAGTGGAGAAATAGGTGTTTTTCATAATGTGTTACTCAGCGAAGAGGCTAAATAGGTATGGCGTTGCAATCTCTTAACACATACGCTCGAGATCGTGAGCATAGAGTTCAACAGCAGCCGACTGATAGATTTTCCAGTCGAGAAAACCATCGTGGTGATAAACCGCCTGAAAAGCGTTCAGATCGGGGAAAAAACGCATGGTGTTATTACCGATACGATTATTTATTTTGTCGATAATTGCATTAATTCTTAACTTCCTCCTGGCTTTCATTTCTGAACAAATGCGGATGATGTCTTCTGGAATTTCTCTTTCACCCTTTTCCCATTGCTGCCAGGCGGCAACATTGTTATCGCGCGCGATATACCTGGCGCTTTCTTCCACCGTCATAGCAAAAATATGGCGGATCGCCTGTAGTTCTAATGCGTTCATTATTTGGTCACTTCATAAAAGACGGTGGAATAGTAATAACATTGTTGTGGATATTTCTGCTTGAAGAGAGTCACAGTATTTTGTGCAATATTATTTGTTCCTTGACGGGGAAGATAATGTGTTGGTGCGTTAAGGTTGGTGGAGTGGCGCGCGAAGGACAAAAAAAAGCCCATCGTGGGAGATGGGCAAAGACTACACACAGCAATTCGTTGTTTCACTCAGGGGAATTAAGTCATTGATTGATTTATGGGTATGCGGTTTTCGGCATAACCAAAATTAAGCAAGGCTTGAAAATGGACACACAAATTGCACACATATCGCACACAGATAAAAAGGGGTATCTATGGCGCAAGCGCTACCAAAAACACACTATTGAAATCATCTTGCGTACACGCGATAAATCAATTGCTATAAAAATAGCGGCATCTATAACAATTCGCTATATAGAATTAAAATCGCTTGATGTTCCATTTGAAGCTATGCGGGAAATGCTAAAAAAGTTTCGTGATGGTCTGATTACGTCACATGACATTGAGCGCTTAAGGTCGATTGCGATGGCTTCACAGGATGCGCCACAAGCCACTGTAATCGATGCGCCAATGCAATCACGTGCACAGGAGGTTAAAACCTCTCAGAAGGCCGCACAGGGGCATTCTCTAATGGATGCTCAAAAAGCGTACTTTGACGCTAACACCGAATGGAAGCCAAAAACCGTAAAAGATTATAATGCTTGTCTTGAGCGTTTTATTTTTTGGTGCATAGATAATGGAGTGTCAACAATTGAAGAAATAAGCAAAGATAAAATAATCGCCTTCAAAGCATACATGGACGGTGAAGGATTAGCGCCATTAACTAAAAGTAAAATCATAACGCGAATCGGTTCATTCCTTAATTTCTGTGTGAACATTAAAGAATGGATAGATAAAAATAACATAACAGGTTTGCAGTATAAAAAGGTTTACGTTCAAAATCCAAAGGAAGAAATTACACCAGAACATTTCAAAGCTGTCATGCAGCAATTCAGGGTAATTAACGATAGTCAAACATATTGGGCGATGAATATCATGTATTATACGGGCGTCAGGGTAAGTGAATTAACACAGATAACTAAAGTTGACTATATAGAGCTTTACGGGATTAAATGCCTGTCAATAAACACAATTGATGATGGCGAAGCGAGTAAGACTGTTAAAACCGAAAATGCCAAACGTAACATTCCGATATGCCAAAAATTACTAGATTTAGACATATGGAATGTTAAGCCAGTAATGAAATATGGAAATAACAGAACGATGGCGGCAACAAGCGAAAGTTTTAAGGATATTGGTCTTACGCGTTCAACTCATTGCTTTAGGCATTCATTATCAAACAGATTACGTGATGTGGATGGTGTGGAAGATAGCACACGAAATATGATAATGGGTCATGCGCAGGAAACAATAACAGATAGAGTTTATATTTCTCGCTTACCTCTAAAGAAAATGTTAAAGGCATTGAACTACGCTAATTAAGTATTGTTCCGCTTCGCTCCACCGCCTACGGCGTGATGAGGTAGAGATAAAGGTTTTGAATCACGCCTTTTCTTCACCTCACCAGCGCGAAGCGCAGCCCCGCAAGGGGCTAAATGCCATCAGTTCTGTAAACAGGATTACCCCCTGAAATAATGAGAGAACTAAAAGCCATTGATGGCATGATTTTGAAGAATTCCGATGAACCTGCAAACTTTAAGTTAAAAGGTGATATTTGATACTGTTTAAACATTGCTTGTGCAAATCTTTCAGAATCCCACGCTTCCCTTCTTGAATTGTAAGAACACAGATAATTTAAAATACAATTACGGCCTAATCTAAATGATAGTTCACCCATACGGGCATATACATTTGCCGTTCTGCCTATTTTTACAATGTTATCGGTTTGCATAACGTAATTATAGTAAGTCTTGGTTTTATTAGTTTGGCATGATGGGCATTCATCGCCGTATAGATGATAAATGCCAACACGTTCAAATTTGCCATGTACAGGACAATAAATGCTTACTTTTGTGAACAAATCTACGAAATCAGAATATTGGTATTTGCAATTATATTGATGGCTTGCGGTCTGTAAGAACCCTTCGAAATTCATCACGCACTGCAAATTTTCCGCGCTGAAAAACATCACACCAATCCTCACCAGTAGTTACGGGCATAGCCCACCAACATTTATTTACTTGCGATATTGTTTTTATAGTCGCCTTTAAACCTGCATCATCATTATCAGTAAGAATGCAAATATCGGCATTTGGATAGCATCGCCTTGCTTCTGTTGCGACATTCAATAAATTGTTGTCATTGCCAGCGGTTAAGAATAAGGATGCCGGATATAAATCACTTATCGAGTATTGAAATGCCGTAACCGTTCCGAAACCTTCACCAATAAATATTGACTCAATATTCCCATCCTGATTTCGCTCACAGTGAAAAACGCCTGAAATTTGGCTATTAGGTATAAAATTCTTTTTACCTTCAACGGGTATTCTTTGCAGGGCTGAGAGCGTCCCATCAGCGCGGTAATAATCCAATAGCGTTTGACCATGACCACCAACCCACATCATTTTGCTAATCCCTTTAGTTAGTAGGTAAGGGGACTCGCGCCATGTGGCATTTTTAGATTCATTGCGTACATTATTAGAAAATAAATCCAGCTTGTTAGAATCCAGTTCTGTTAGTTTGCGTTCATGAGTAGATGGCATTTTCTTTGGCGCGCACCTCATTACAAAATGTTTTGGATTTCTGTAACCTCCATTTTGTTTAAATCCTATATGCGCACCGATATCTAAATATCTCATCTTGGTTGCGGCCTCAATTATAGTTAAAGGCTGGATTATATGGTGTCCATCATGGGCGCTTTCATTTCGGCAATAACCTGTATTTGCATATGTTCCTTTGCTTCGCCATTCAAATCTATCAACGCCCCCACATATAGGGCATGGCATTTGTTTTTCTGGTTCAATTTCAATGCTAAAATCGTGCATGTATTTGATTGGGTTTTGCTTGATAAAATTATTTAAGTCGGTAAAGAAATTAGCCATTGTATTTACTCCCATATCGCCTTGCCGGATGTTTCGCAAAAAAATCTACAATGTCTTGTTTTCGATACCAGATATAACCCTCCGTCTCATGGTAAATTTCTTGTGGAAATTCTTTAGGGTTAAAGCGTTTTGCAGCGTAAAACATCGGCTTACTGACACCAGCTAAAGCAACTGCATCATTACCGCACACAAGCCCCGTAAGCTGTACCTTTTTCGATTGTTCGCTTATCTGTGCTGCAATTACTTTCCTATTTTCTTTGACGTGTTTTTCAATCGCCATTGACCGTAATTTGTCTTTAATATAATTTGTGTCTGTCATTTTGATATCCTTGTTTCTTGGGTGGGTAATTTAACTATGATGCTGGTGGTATAAATTTGATGTTATTAACTAGGTAGCCCCAATTAACGTTAACATTCTATTGATTCCCGCTGGTTCTAATTTATACGCTGGCTTTTTATTTGCATCAGCAATAGATAAATAATCTGATGAAACAAGTTTATTCATAAATCGCTCAACGGTTAGCTTAAAGCGGTTTAACATGCTGCTAATTTTCTTACCATTAAATAACTTGTCACGCAGAATACTAAGATAACAGTACCCATGTTGGTTTTTATTTTTATCTATTACAGTATAAACCTTTGCTTCTATTTCATTTTCGAATTCATATTGCTCCGATTCGCTACCGCTCGCTTCACACAGTGTAATAATGGCATTGAGGCTATCCAGAACAATTTTAAATGCTGCTTTTGCTTGTGCTAAAGTTATTTGCAAATCAAAATTCCCAACAGCAAGCAGTGACGCAATTCTGCATGTGTTTTCATAAACCCTTCGATATAAAGGTGCATAATCTTTATGTTCCCTATATTGCTGAGTATCATAATTTAACATTACTTCATCAAGATATCGCTTTGATTCATTGTCGGTTGTGATTTGTCCCTCCCTGCTTGAAACCCATTCCGCATAATTCATTATCATTTCTTTTTCCATTTCTGTTGAGTATGGTTCACGCAATGGATTAACCTTGTCACTCCATCCCATAATTACTCGGCCTAAAAAACCACTCTGTATTGAACGCTTATTAATATGCGGCCTCATTTCTCGCGGAGTGGATGAGCCAAATAAATTTAAGCGTATGTCATCGATTCTTTTAGTTGAGCGAATCTTCTTAATCATTTCTTTCTTGTACTCAATAGATTTTTGAATCTTATCAATTCTGCTTTCAGCGATATCTTTATTTATTACATTCCCGTCTTCATCTAAGTTTTTTTTAAATTGTTCAATTCGCTTCTTAGCTGAATTGATTTCATTCGTTATAGAGTTACAAATCTCTTTTGCATAGGTAGGAGATAATTTTGCATAGTGTTTTGTAGATAATTTTAAAATACTTCCTTCCATTCCGTTAGCATGTTCAGATTTTTTTGAACCTATACCGCGCATCCCATTTAGCATTTCATGTACTTCATCAACCACAAATGCCGCGCGCCCTTTACCGTGAAAGATATCCATGTAAATACTTTTATTTGATGTTGGTGCATCAGCCGCTGCCATTCCAGCAGATACCGCAATATCATCAAAAAATTCTTGTGGTTTTTCTTTACCTGCGCCTGACTCGCAAACAGTAAAAGTAAGCAATCCCATTGTTACGTTGTTGTAGCCTTTAATCTTTGGTGACATTGCTGATAATGCCTGTAATGCAGCCATTTTTGATGCTGGTTTTAATTCTCTTCGACCAGCGCCATTTATACACTCATAAATATATTGACCTAAACCGCATAACTCATCGCTTTCGTTATTTTTATCTTTGCCCAATGATTCTGCCTTGGGTTTATTAGCATTATCAATTACTAGTGTTGAAGAATTAATGTGTAGTGATGTTTTCTGTACATCTTGTTGCTGATTGCCAGAATTGAACGCAGACTGACCAAAATTATTTACTGGCGCTGATTCAATTTTATTATCGAATTCATCCCATTCACCATAATAAGGCTGACAATCCCAATCAACCGCCATATATAAAGTCGGCTTTGCACTCCAATCAATCGCCATTCGGTCGTAACATTTAACAAAACCATATTCATCAGGAATATCTGGTTTTGCGTTTGGGTCAATATAAATGCGTAAAGGTTTTACGTCATCTTTAATAAATTTATACAGTGGGCCAACGCGATTATCAAATTCATCATAATCACCATCATAAGGCTGTGCGTTATAATCAATAACCATGCGTAATTGTTGTTGATTATTATTAATTTGCTGGGCATTTTTACTGTTAAACCCGTTCATTTTTCTAACTCCGCTCTACCTGAGTTTAGCCGCCACAATAGTTGGTTTAGCTGGGGCGTCTTTTGGCCTGTATCCATATCTTCCAAAAAATTCAATTACTTCTTTTTTTGAATAATAAATTGATTTCCCACACCTTACACCTTTTGGGAAATCCTCCGGCCTCCATTTTCTCGCTGAGCTAAATTCTTGAGTCGTTATGTTTAATAGCAATAAGATCTCTTTATTGTTGATTTTATCTTCTGAAAAATGGCGTGAGTTATCCGCGCATAAATTAAGCGTAATCATTTTGTGTGCTCCATATTATCTATTCAGTTAATCTATTATCTTAATAGAAGGAATATATCTCGCTTTGATGCAAATAACTTTACCCGTGTTGGATAGGGTAGTCAAACATGGTGATGACGTAAGTCATTGATTTACTTGTTGTCAACAATTTGGCAGGAAACCGCATGGCGCTGGGAACGGATGGGTAATTAGGGGACTGATTTTAATAGTGAACAGTTTGATATATAAGGGAAAAAATAAAATTAAAATATTTTCAATTGAGTGAAATTTGCACAGGCTAGAGGTGGCTTAGCTGGAGGTGGGTAGATTTCCGGCTTTTCCAGATTCGTTTCCAGAATTTAATTGCCTGTAATACCCGACGCCATGCGTTTTTTCCAGATTTCCGAGATTTCCAGTATAGGGTTAAAGCCTCTTATAGAATCCCTTAATACATACCCATGCCCCTGTGTTATGTGAAGGGTAAGGGAGTACCCCATTACCTATGTATATCCCTAAGAAAATGACCGCTTCTCATCTCTTATAATGTCGGAAAAACCGGATAAACAGGAAAAGTGAGATGTGGCGCGGCTTGTAGGGCCATACCATTTGGAAATGAATCTGGAAAAGTAGGAAGCAATTCATGTAAACCCTTGCGGCGCTAGGCTTCCCGCCAATTTCGATATGTGGTAGATTCGACATGTCAGTGCGAAAAGGGCGCTGATGGGGATTTGCAGCCCCAACTAACACCACGCTATTCACTTATGTGAATGGCTCGGTCTTGCTCACCCGTAGTTTCTCTATGGTGGGTCGGAACGTGGGAGTCGAAAGACTCGCCAGTGGGTGTTAGCTGGTACTGCAAACCACGTTTCGATTCACCACCAAAAGGAACGGGTATGCAGGAAACAGACTGGCACAAAGCGGATATTCTTGCCGCATTAAAGAAAAAGAAAATCAGTATGGCGGGATTATCCCGTGAACATGGTTTATCTGATGGCACATTGTTAAATGCCTTAAATCGAGATTGGCCTAGAGGTGAATTAATTATTGCAAATGCAATTGGCGTTTCACCTCAAGAAATTTGGCCTTCTAGGTATTTTGAAAAAGATGGTTCTCCGATAAATCGTGTAATTCGAAAACCTGTTTAAATTAATCGATGCGTCTCTAATTTAGGGGGCGCATTTTTGTTTTTAATGTGTCTGATTGCGGTGTGGGCCATGCCGCGCGCGTGTGCGTAATAGATATTAATTAATTTGTATTTATGTACTAGTTAACAAATACGAATTTCACAGGCCAACTTAATTAAGTATTGTTCCGCTTCGCTCCACCGCCTACGGCGTGATGAGGTAGAGATAAAGGTTTTGAATCACGCCTTTTCTTCACCTCACCAGCCCGTCAGGGCGTGAGCGTAGCGAACAATTGCATACTGAATTTGACACATTTAATAACTATCTTTTTTCTTGGAAGGGTTTTAAGATTATTGAAAATGTCAATTATGGAACTTGATAATGAATAAAGAAATTCACCCTAAATCAGCAGAAAAATTGCGAGCGATAATCACTGGCTTACTGACCAATACTGGTGTTATCTTCGGTAGTACAAGGTTTGATTATAATTTGTCTTTGTTTGAAAAGATTTCATTGGAGCTGAACAAAAGAAAGTTGGATTTTAAGACAGATGCAATTGGATGTATGCTAATCTATATGGATGCTGTAAATGCATTTTCTAAGCGTCAAGGATTTGATGAAAAAAAAGAAAACATTAGTTTTGATAGGGTAGACAGAGAGGTTTTTGAAAATGCTGTGAATTTCGTAATGGATATTTACTTATCATTGCCCATGAATTACCAAGTAAAAATACCACTTAGCAACATTGATTTCAGATATGATAGTTTTGATCACTTTGATTTAAATATTAACAAAGAGAAATCAATGAAAATAGGATTGCAAAAGGAATATGAATATTATTCACAACTATCTATAATTGGCAGTGGCTGCTTTTCTGTATATGAAGAGAATGTATTTATGAAGGAGGTTTTACTAAAAGTGAATATATTGCTTTTCTTTCTTAAGACATTTAATGTTGTTAAACAAGAGAGAGGTAGCGGTATTCATAATGGATGGGATTGGTTTGGAATGCAGGAAAAACATGATGTACCTGTCATTCGGGCTAATATTGGAAGTGTTGACTTTCCGGAGATTGAATCATTTTCCGTATTGTCCATATCAGTTAGCAAGTATTTAAAGGAGCTGAGGGTGACAAAAGAATACGCGGGAAATGATAAATCTGATGATATAGAAAAAGCATTATATATTACTGATCTACTAATTAAAGATAAAACAAGGGAAGGTGAGCGAATAAAGGCTGCTATTGATTGGTTTATGCAGTCGGAAATCACCGATGATGCCACTATGTCTTTCCTGCAAGTTTGTATGGGACTTGAGTCTGTTTTCGGTGATGATGATTATGAAGGAGGATTAACAAATATTCTTGCTGATAGGTGCTCATATCTGATTGGAAAAAACATGGCTGAGCGGAAAGAAATAAAAATTCAATTTAAAGAAATCTATAGACTACGTTCTAAAATTGTTCATGGAGTTAAAGGTTATTTATCATTAAAGGAAATGGATATAAAAAATAAAGCAACAACATATCTCAATAACTCAATAGCAAGAGAGATAAGGAATATAGGCTTTCTTTAATAATTCGGCCTTCGGAGTTGCTCTGAGACGTTAACGGCTGTCAGGTAATGCGATTGTATGTCTCTGTGCTTCAACGCTTACTGATGATCCCTGTGAAGCCGTAGGCCGCAAATTGAACAATCATGGCGTGGCTGGTGGTCGTCATGGGGTGGGTAGAGGCATGATGCCAGATGCCTCAGATTTGCGCCGGAACCGTACCGCCAGCAAGTGCAAGAGGTGAGAAGGTGTGAATGCTAGGCGAGGGACAAGAGGCCGCTAGTGTCGATTACACGGCCTCGCATTTGCTAGTGCTATCGACATGAATAAAAACTACTCAACTTTGGTATTACTCCAGTTTCAGTCCTAAATGCGTGAATCACTTTGTCATTACTGGAATAAAGATAAAGTAAATTGCCCCTGTTTTTGGTGAATCCCCAATCATCCCTGTAAACATCCATCTCCTGATTTTCGACAGAAATTTTCCCTAAATGATTATATGGTGATGCTTGATCTCCATATGAAATGTATTGGTATTTTGTGTCTTTCCTAAAAAGTGGTGCAGCAAAATTTATAATTGGTATGTATGCAAATGCGCCCATAGTAGATTCTTGAATGTTATTAAATCCTAAATTAAAAGATTCATCATTATCATTTCTGCAAATCACTGATTGATCTTTTTTCCCATAAAAGGTTTGTTCACTTGTCTTGATTAGGTCGTGCAATTCTAATTGCTGGTTTGATTGTTGATTAGTTTCCGCTGCACATCCGGCTAAAATTGAAGTGCTACTTGCAAGGGTTATACATGCAATCATTTTTATTAATTTCATTTTTTAATCCTTAAGCCATAAAGCGAGCATGATAGCCCGCTTTTTATGTTTGGTAATTATTGGAACCGATAATTAGAAGGGTATTAATTGTTAATTTGTTTCTCAGTGTGTGAGATAAAATTTCTAAGCAAATCTTTTTCAATGACAATTTCGCTTTTTAGATTTGGATTTCCCACGGCATCAATTCTTTCCAGATAAAACATTAATTCCTGTTGTGCATCGCATTTTCGCTTGAATTTAATTGCGCCGCCGAATTTTTGAGTTAAAGAATCATCGTCACATAGGAAATAGATTTTATTATTTATGGTTAATTGAATTAAATATGTTTTTCGGGTTAGATAATCCAATCTTTCGTTAGCTTTCAATAGGTTAGCTTCTGCTTGCCTGACTAATGAGAGTGCTTCTTCTTTGCTTGTAGGCGAGTTATTGACAGGCTTGATCATTATTTGATCCCTTAGGTTGAGTGTTGGCTAAAATAACGTTTCTTACCCTTGTGGGTAGTGTGTCTATATAATAGAATGAACTTGTCGCCATAACAAGAGGATGATTCATGCATAACTGCAAGAATAAAATAGCTGTATATCTATCAGATGATGAAATAAAAATAATTGAAGCGTATAAAAATGAATTCCAAAATAAAAATGGGATTCCTTTAAGTAGAAATTCAATTATCAAAATGCTAATTAGCCGTTTACCATCAGAAATTGCAGCATCAAAATAAAAATGAATTTAAACCATGCCATGCAAAGGATATCACCATGAAAATCGTATTTAATTATTTTATAGGAGTATTGAAAATGACCGAGAAAAAAACGCTTATGCGACTTACCGACAGTGAAATCAAAAGACTTTTGACAGAACGCCGTGATGAAGCAATTTCAAAGTATAAAGCAGAAGTTCAGCGCTTCCATGCAAAGCATGAAAAAATGGGTTTTTTCTCAACTGGCAGTGACTTAACCGAAAAGGATGTTATCGAACATGGAGAGTTAGTTCTCTATCTTCTGAATGATATTTTATTAGCACAGCAGAATATTGAACAAGGATATGCAAAATGATTACTGCACTTTTCGTTATTATGGTAATAGCTTTTCACATATTAGGAAAGGATATTAAAAATGAGCATTGATAAAAGGCGTTATGGGGTGTTTGTTATTAACCCTGAAACGGATGGCGATAACCCTGACACTATGTATTGTAATGCGTATTTAAAGCCTTTATCAGTATTTCCATCAACGGTATTGGCAAATGACAAACGCCGCTCTCTTATCAGTATTTTAAATAAATCAAATGACAAGCGAAAAGTCGTAGTTAGAACGATGCTTGATTTGGTTGATGTTGAAATTTATAAGCAAGAGCAAATCGCCAGTAAAAACGATGATGAAGAAACGGAAAAGGATAACCGTTATGAAATTCTTAAAAAGTTGATGATTAAGAATAACACCAAATAAAGAGGTTAATTAATATGAATCAAGATTATGTATTTTGGACGGTTGTTTATCATAAGAAGTCCGAATCTTTAGCTTTTAATTCTTTTTACAACGGAAAGAGCAAGCCTGTTTTTAAATACTCAACTCGAAGGGAGGCCGTTGATGTTTGTCTTGAACGAAACAGTAAATTGAAGGGAGAATATAAATACTCACCCCAAAAATTTTATGATTATGATGCTGAAAAAGCTGATATGGAGGACTTAAAAAAGAATCAGCAAAAGGAACGACGCAAAATGTTAATTAGGCAGGGGCATTAATTATCAGGACGTGTAATGGCGTAATTATATTTAAAATCATATGCTGTATGGGTTAAGGGATTTAACCCCATCACATTAAATCACTCCAACACAAGGTTTAAAAACTTCCTTTTCTTCACCTCACCAGCCCGTCAGGGCGTGAGCGTAGCGAACAAATACACATTAAAGAGGTAAAATAAAATGTCAGGTACAGATGCTGAATTAGGTTTTTTCGATACGTCGCAAGTGGAAGATGCAACGACACGGCTTGATGAATTGTCAAAATCCGCACAGGGTGTTACTAGCAATATTGACAAAATGGCTGATTCATTTAAATCTCAGAATTTGGGGGATGGGATGCGTCGTGGATTGATGGGTAATATTACCCGTGATTTTCAATCTATGCAAAACTCTATTACTAACGAGATTATAAATGATGGCGAAAAAGCGGGTAAAGGCTGGTGGTCTAATTTTATAAATGGAGTTAAAGAGAATCATAACGCGCAACGTGAATTAGGCGTCATGGGGCATGAACTTATGTCAGGGCGTTGGGCTAATCTGCGCGGTTCTGCGGCTATCATGATGGGTTCTGCTGGTATCGGTGGTCTTGCCTCTACTGGCATCGTCATGGGGCTTACAGCCGCCGTTGAGGGCATCGAGGCACTAACCGAAAGCATACAGGAAGCCGCACAAGCGCAAAAGGATTTACAGCAATCAGCAATATTATCTGGAAATGCTGGTGCATTATTTTCCGGTAGAATTGATGAAATCGTTAATGGGCTACAAACTGTTAAAGACGCTTCAAGGGAAGTTAAAGAAGAATTTGTTACTAATGCACTAAATTCTGGATTAACGCCTGGTTTTTTGAAAAAGAATGGTTCGATGCTTCTTCAATATCAACAGGAATTCGGTGATAAACAAACAGAGGCATTAGAAAAAATCCTTGCAGAAACACAGACTGATGCAACAAAGGGTTATGCCGCACTTTATAAAATGGGTGACGGCTTACTTGATAAAGTGAATAATGATATTCAAAGTGGTAATTATAAAGCCGCTGGCGCTGATATGATTACACAGTTAATGCAGGGGGCGCAAAATGAATTACGTGAATCACAGAAAAACCAACATGAATTAGATGGGGATTCTTGGTGGGATACAACCTTGCAATATATGGGGATGGGTTCATTGGGGTATTCAGCCGCTGGAGTACAAACACAGCAGAAAATCTTAAATGGAATTAAGCAAAAGAAAGATACTATTATTGATGCCAATAAAGAGGCGAATGCAGCAATTCAGAAATCAATTGATTCTGTTAAGTCGCCTGATTTAAGCCGGACTAAAGCCTACCATAATTTTAGTGTTTATAATCATCCATCATTCGGCACTCACACCGGAAAAACAGAAGCCGAAAAATCCGCTGAAAAAGCACAGCGAGCACTGGAACAATTAAAATCATCAATCTATGGAATTGACGAACAATCATCATCCTTGTTGAATTCTGTTAATCGTCGATGGGGTTCTAAAATGCAACCTTTCAGCGATTTAAGTCATGATGCTTATGATTTTCAGCAATCGCAAGACCAGATTAATCAACAGTTTGATAAAATGATTGATAGGGTAAATGAGCTGCGCCGCCGTCAAGGTAAAAGCGCGAATAATTCAGCATTCGATTCTGAAATTACCAAAATAATGAACCAGCGCGATTCAGTATTAAAGGCCAATCAAGACGGATTTGAAAGCTATGAAGATAGTTTACATTCCGCTGTTGCTGGTATGAAAGAAGCGTGGAAAAACTACGATGAGAAAGTTGATGATATTGCAGCGCAACAGGCCACTGTATGGAGCAAATCACTTGATTTAATGACAGATGATTTAACTGATTTTCTAACGACCGGAACGACAGATTTTGAGAAATTCTTTAAAAATATCGCCGTGATGGAAGAAAAGTATATGGTTCAAAATTGGCTTGTGAGGCCAATGAATGATTACATTGGCGGGTTAATGGGGTTCGGTTCATCATCAAGCCTAGCGTCTCAAGCGGCGAATTCATTTGCTGTACCTGAAATTCCTAAACTGGGAGCAACTCATTTAGGTGGTGGATTGGGTTCGACTGCGCCAACAATCAATATCACCATTAATGATAATGGTAATAAAGGTGTGGATAGTAAGGTAAATGCCAGTGGCGGCGATGCGCAAAAACTAGGAATTGCACTTGATAAATTCATGCAAAATTATATCAAGCAACAAAACGTCAATTCGAATCGACAAGGCGGCATTAATAAATCAATGGGGAACTGGTCAACGCGCTAATCCGTTAACACGAAAAATCATCCCTTCATGGCCTTACGGTGTGGAGGGATTTTTAGGTTTAATTTGAGATATCCCCGCCAAAATTCCCGCTAGAAAATTATTGTAACACTCGCCTGATTTACCCTTATAGCACACAAATGGTACACAAAAGGCTCACAGGTAATCGCATACCCTTAATACCTATAATCTCTCAAACCCCGTAATTGCTGGTTCTGATAAGAAAATCAGGACAAAAAAAAGCCCACCGTGGGAGATGGGCAAAGACTACACACAGCAATTCGTTGTTTCACTCAGGGGATTTCCATGCTTATAAATCAATGTGTTGATCTAAAGCCATGAGCTAATAGTAGGCATAGTGATTTTTTACGTCGATCAGATTCATCTCAATAGTTTAAAAACTGTAAAGAATTTGCGACACAAATGATTATTTAAAGAAGGGCGAGGTTGGGTCTAATCCCGCAAGAAGGAGGATTGATTAGTATTGTTAAATAATCAGGCGGCGCTGCCGCCTGATGTTGGATTACTTATTGCGTTCGATTTCAGCAATTTCTTCGAGGATTTCATCTGGATTGGTACCTGGCGCAGGGGCTTCGTTTACCCAGGCGGAGAACAGACGCCAGGAAACGGCCAGCACTACTGGACCGATAAACAGACCAATCATGCCGAAGGCAATCAGTCCGCCGATGACCCCGGAGAGAATCAGGATCAGTGGCAAATCGGCACCCATACGAATCAGCATCGGTCGAATAACGTTATCCAGCGTTCCGACCACGCCGCTCCACACCAGCAGAACCGTGCCCCAGGTTGAATCACCCGTCCAGTACAGCCAGATAATGGCCGGAATCAGCACCGGCAACGGCCCCAGTTGCACCAGACAAGACAGGATCATCAATACCGCCAGCAGCGTGGCGTAAGGCACGCCGGTTACCGCCAGACCAATTCCCCCGAGCACTGCCTGCACCAGAGCGGTGACCACAACGCCCAATGCGACGGCGCGAATGGCTTGCGCGGCCAGCAGAATGGCAGCATCGCCACGTTTTGAGGCAAGACGGCAAGCGAAGTGACGAATACCTAATGCGACCTGTTCACCGCGCCAGTACAACAGGGCGCTGAACAGCAGCATCAGACCACAGTGCATCATAAAGCGGCCGATATGTGCGGCCTGACCGACAAACCAGGTGGTGGTGGTACCGATATAAGGACGAACCTTGGCCATAATGGCCGAACCGCCCATATCCAGTAAACTGTGCCATGCGCCATACATTTTGGCACCCACCAGTGGAATGCTGTTCAACCAAGCCAGATCCGGTAGCGTCATATCACCTGCGGTTACGGCATGGATCAGCGGCCCGCTGCCATCGACGATACTGTTAACCAGCAGCGCGATAGGGATGATGAACAACAGCACTAACAACAGTGTCATCACCAGTACGGCAAGTGAACGACGTCCCCAGAGCAATTTTTGTAAGCGTAGCAGGATAGGCCAGGTCGCAATGACAATCGTACCTGCCCAGGCAAAACCGAGGATAAAGGGCTGAACAATCCAGAGACAGGCCACAATCAGGATGGCTAAAAACAGCACCGATAGCAGCACTTGTGCAATATCCCTGGGCTGACGGAAATTTACCATAAATACTTTTCACCTTTGTCTTTGCGCCAGAACGTTGACGCGACGTGAACACGTTAATCACACTCTATAATGATGAGCAATTTCAGCGGTTTTGAACAGGCGGATTCTGCCTGTAAATCTGCTGAGCGTATTAGAAAAAAATGTGATACAACAAACAAAGCAACACGCAAACGATTAAATTCACAACACAGACCGCAGGAAAGGGTCACTATAATGATTCCACAAATTTCTCAGGCGCCAGGTGTCGTTCAGCTGGTGCTCAATTTTTTGCAGGCGCTGGAGCAGCAAGGATTCACGGGTGATACGGCAACGAGCTATGCCGATCGTCTGACAATGTCGACGGATAACAGTATTTATCAGCTGCTTCCTGATGCTGTCGTTTTCCCTCGTTCAACCGCAGATGTGGCGTTAATCGCCCGTCTGGCGGCAGAACCGCTATTCTCGTCGTTGATTTTTACCCCGCGCGGCGGCGGCACCGGGACCAACGGTCAGGCGCTGAACCAGGGCATTATTGTTGATATGTCCCGCTATATGAGCCGGATTATTGAAATCAACCCGCAAGAAGGTTGGGTGCGGGTAGAAGCCGGGGTGATAAAAGACCAGCTCAACCAGTTTCTGAAGCCATATGGCTATTTCTTTGCCCCGGAATTATCCACCAGTAACCGGGCAACGCTCGGCGGGATGATCAACACCGATGCGTCCGGGCAAGGATCGTTGGTTTACGGTAAAACTTCCGATCATGTGTTGGGCATCCGTGCGGTGCTGATGGGCGGTGATATTCTGGATACCCAGCCCATGCCGGTCGAGCTTGCCGAAATGCTGGGTAAAAGCAATACCACGATTGGCCGTATCTATAAGACCGTTTATGAGCGTTGTCGTGATAACCGACAGCTGATCATGGATAAATTCCCGAAACTTAATCGCTTCCTGACGGGTTACGATCTGCGGCACGTCTTTAACGATGAGATGACCGAATTTGATTTAACCCGCATTCTTACCGGCTCTGAAGGTACGCTGGCGTTTATCACCGAAGCCCGCCTTGATATCACGCCACTGCCCAAAGTCAGACAGTTGGTTAACGTTAAGTACGATTCGTTTGATTCGGCGTTGCGTAACGCGCCGGTGATGGTGGAAGCGCGCGCATTGTCGGTAGAAACCGTCGACTCCAAAGTACTCAATCTGGCGCGTGAAGACATCGTCTGGCACTCGGTAAGCGAACTGATTACCGATGTCGCGGATAAAGAGATGCTGGGCCTGAATATTGTCGAGTTTGCCGGTGACGACGAAACCTTGATTAATTCGCAAGTCAGCGCACTCTGCGAACGCCTGGATGGGTTAATCGCTCGCCAGGAAGCGGGCGTTATTGGCTGGCAGCTATGTACCGAACTGGCGGGCGTCGAACGAATTTACGCCATGCGCAAAAAGGCTGTCGGTCTGCTGGGCAATGCAAAAGGTTCCGCGAAGCCCATTCCGTTCGCCGAGGATACCTGCGTTCCTCCGGAGCATCTGGCTGACTATATTGCCGAGTTTCGCGCGCTGCTCGACAGCCATGGTCTGAGTTACGGTATGTTCGGCCACGTGGATGCTGGCGTGCTGCACGTCAGGCCGGCTTTAGATATGTGCGACCCGCAGCAGGAAGTGCTGATGAAACGCATTTCTGATGATGTCGTCGCGCTGACGGCAAAATATGGCGGTTTGTTGTGGGGTGAGCACGGGAAAGGTTTTCGTGCGGAATACAGTCCGGCGTTTTTCGGTGATGAACTGTATCGTGAACTGCGCAAAGTGAAATCGGTGTTTGATCCGCAAAACCGGCTCAACCCCGGCAAAATCTGTCCACCGGAGGACGTTGATGCGCCGATGATGAAAGTGGACGCGGTGAAACGCGGAACGTATGACCGTCAAATCCCGCTGGCCGTACGCCAGGAGTGGCGTGGGGCAATGGAGTGTAATGGCAACGGGTTATGCTTTAACTTCGATGCGAAAAGCCCCATGTGTCCGTCGATGAAAATCAGCCTTAACCGTATCCATTCTCCGAAAGGGCGAGCTACGCTGGTACGTGAATGGCTGCGTCTGTTGGCCGATCGCGGGATCGATCCTGTGCAACTGGAAAAAGAGCTACCGGAGAAACGCGCCAGTTTACGCACGCTGATTACCCGTACCCGCAACAGCTGGCATGCACGCAAGGGCGAATACGATTTCTCGCACGAAGTAAAAGAGGCGATGTCAGGTTGCCTGGCGTGTAAAGCCTGTTCCACACAGTGTCCGATTAAAATTGATGTGCCGGAGTTCCGCTCACGCTTCCTGCAACTGTACCACACGCGTTATCTGCGCCCGTTGCGCGATCATATGGTGGCGACCGTTGAGAGCTATGCACCGCTAATGGCGCGGGCGCCTAAAACGTTTAACTTCTTCATCAATCAGCCGCTGGTGCGAAATCTGGCTAAAAAGCACATTGGAATGGTTGATTTACCGCTGTTGTCTGCGCCGTCGCTGCAACGCCAACTGGTGGGGCATCGTTCTGCCAATATGACGCTGGAACAGCTCGAATTACTCAGCCTCGAGCAAAAAGCCCGCACGGTGCTGGTGGTACAGGATCCGTTCACCAGCTATTACGATGCGCAGGTGGTGGCTGATTTTATACGTCTGGTAGAAAAACTGGGTATGCAGCCGGTACTGCTGCCGTTTTCGCCAAACGGCAAGGCGCAGCACATTAAAGGCTTTTTAAACCGTTTTGCCAAAACGGCGAAAAAGACATCCGAGTTTCTTAACCGGGTAGCGAAGCTGAATATTCCGATGGTGGGTGTTGATCCGGCGCTGGTGCTTTGTTATCGCGATGAATACAAGCTGGCGCTGGGAGAACAGCGGGGTGATTTCCATGTGCTGCTGGCCAACGAATGGTTATCAAAAACTGTGGAAACACAGCAGTCAGTCGCTGTTGGCGGTGAACCGTGGTACTTCTTTGGCCACTGTACCGAAGTGACGGCTTTACCGGGCGCGCCTGCACAATGGGCGGCTATTTTTGCTCGCTTTGGCGCAAAGCTGGAGAACGTCAGCGTGGGGTGCTGTGGTATGGCTGGCACTTACGGTCACGAAGTGAAGAATCACCAAAACTCATTGGGTATCTATGAGTTATCATGGCACCAGGCAATGCAACGATTGCCACGTAACCGTTGTCTGGCTACAGGGTACTCCTGTCGCAGCCAGGTTAAACGCGTTGAAGGTACGGGCGTTCGCCACCCATTACAGGCACTGCTGGAGATTATAGGATGATCTGGAAACGTGAAGTCACACTCGAGGCGCTCAATGCCATGGGTGAAGGAAATATGGTTGGGTTGCTCGATATTCGTTTTGTGCACATTGGCGACGATACGCTGGAAGCTACGATGCCGGTGGACCATCGCACCAAACAACCCTTTGGGTTGTTACACGGCGGCGCATCCGTGGTGCTGGCGGAAAGCATTGGTTCGGTAGCTGGCTACTTGTGTACTCAGGGTGAGCAGAAAGTGGTGGGCCTGGAGATCAACGCCAACCATATCCGTTCTGCACGGGAAGGGCTCGTCAGGGGCGTATGTCGCGCGTTACATACAGGTTCTCGTCACCAGGTGTGGCAAATAGAAATCTTCGATGAGCAGGGTCGATTGTGCTGCACGTCGCGTCTGACGACCGCAATTTTGTGATGCATATTGCTTTTGGTCATTATCTGCACAGGGAATGGTGTTATACTGTGCAGGTTTTGAACACAAGCGAGGATGATATGTCTACCCAATTAGACCCTGCCCAACTGGCAATAGAATTTTTACGTCGTGATAAAACCGATCTTTCACCGGCTCAGTACCTGAAAAGGCTAAAACAGCTTGAGCTGGAGTTTGCAGATCTGTTGGCGCTCTCTTCCACTGAACTGAAAGAAGAGATCTATTTTGCCTGGCGCATGGGCGTTCATTGATTCCGGTATGCTTATCGTAACGAAACCCCGACACGCGTTCGGGGTTATTTTTGCCTTAAATCTTCATTACCACTTCATCTCGCCGCTGTTAACTTTTGCACTTAGTTCCAGCGAGCTTACGTCTGCAAGGCCTGGCCATGCTGCCGTCATGGTTTTAATCACATAACCCGATCCTTTTTTCGCCCCTAGCGCCTGCTCAAACGACTGCAAATAGTCCTGGGTGAAGCGAATAGCTTTATCACCGGTTGGGCGGTCGCCAATGTAATGACCCGGTACCACCTGAGTGGGCTGTAAGCTCTGCATTTCGCTCAGTACGCTACGCCATGCACTACGTTGTTGTTCAGACTGTGTGTCCGCCGTCCAGACGTGAATACCTGAAGCCACGCCTGTGCCGCCAATAATGGCTCGATTCGCCGGGATCCAGATATACGCTGCATAATCGTTGGCGTGACGCAGTTCCAGCGTTTCGTCATCAACCGTGAACTGCGTTTGCGTAGTCGCCTGCGGAACGGTGAGCGATGTTGGTGCGCCGTCCTTCATTTGCGGGCCCCAGAACTGCAGCTTGGCCTCTTTGGTGGCGCGGATATGGTCTACCACCTGCGGCGTTGCCAGGACTTTTACCTGTGGGAAGGCCTCAACGATGGGCTGCAAACCAAAATAGAAATCCGGATCGCCGGAGGTGATCACAATAGCCTTCAGCGTTTTACCGCTGGCTCGAATCATTTGCACCAGTTGTTCGCCATCTTTGGTACTGAACTGGGCGTCAAACAAAATCGCCTCTTTTGGGCCAGACACCAGCGTCGAAGAAACCGGGAAAATAGCCTTATCCTGTGGATTATAGACGTCCAGCTGTAGTGGCGCGGCGAAAGCTGAAGACGCAAACAGAGGTAACAGCAGGGCCAGAGTTTTAACTTTCATACCAGGTAACCTTGTGCAGGAAATTGTCATTTGATAGTTCCCGTATTTTAAGGATATTCGGATCTGTTAGAATTCCCTCATTAGGACATGCTGAGTTTCATAAAACGATCGGATGGGAACAATGGACAGAGTGATGGCGGCAACGGTATTCAACCATATCTGTGATTTGGGTAGCCTGAGCGCAGCCGCGCGTGCGTTGGGGCTTTCCCGTCCGATGGTCAGTCGTTATCTCGACGAGATGGAAAAATGGGCAGGCGCAAGGCTTATCCATCGCTCATCGCGTCGTTTGACGATCACGCCAGCGGGTGAAGAGGCATTAGTGAAAACACGTTCTCTGGCGCAACTTTCGCTGGATATTGGTGCCGCCAGTGCCGCGCAAATTCCCTCCGGCACGCTACGTGTAGCCTGCGCCCATTTTACCGCGATGCATATTCTTGCTCCGGTTCTGCCGACGTTTATGGCGCAATATCCGCAATTACGTATTGAGGTGGAGATCAATAATCAACCGGTAAGCCTTGTGGGGGAACGCATCGATGTGGCGATCCGCATAACAGATAATCCAGAGCCAGGGACTATTGCCCGTCGGTTGGGCGACTGTAAATCGGTGCTTTGCGCGTCTGCAGATTATCTGCATCAACATGGCACACCTGAGACAATCGACGATCTCACACGGCACAATTGCCTGTACTACAGCGGTTTTGCCGGGCAATCCTGGCACTTTTTGGATCCTCAGGGGCAGTCTGTCTCCGTTGCAATCAAAGGGAATTTGAGTGCAGGGATCTCTTCGCTGCTCTGCGAGTCGGCGGTGGCCGGAATGGGGATCGCGTTGGTGCCAGAGCTGGAGGCGCAGGAAGGGCTGGAGCAGGGAAAGCTAATTCGATTACTGCCAGAACTTCAACCTAAATGCCTGCCGATTTATGGTTTGTACCTTTCACGTGAACATCAACCCGCAGGGCTACGCCTGCTGCTGGACACGCTCAGTGAGGCACAGCGTTAAATATGTGATTGAACGCGTTTATAAAAGAGTCAAACCGCAATTAGTGTTAAAAAAAACTAATCGGTGTATGAGATTCTTCTTATCGCCCCTTCAAGAGCTAAGCCAATATGAGTGCCGGAGATAAGCGCCGGATGGGGCCGGAACCCTTAAGCCTGCCAGCAAGCAGACTTAAGGGTTTTTTGTTGTTTGTTTATTATTTGAATTGTTTTTCCCTACCTTCATCCCCACCTATCCTTTAAATAGACATTTTCTATACATCTTTTGTCATTTGACCTGACTGAACGATTGGATTTTCATAATCCATTATTAATCAATGCATTGAACAAAATAATCCATCCCTGTAAACCCTCGCTGCAGGGTCTATGCTTAGTAAAAGTAGTCAGAAAGGGCGATTAACCCGAATGCCCCTGCTGTTGAGGGGTTGAAGTGATAATCATTATCACTAACATGGTGTTATAGCTTAAAAGCTAGTGACTCGAGGTAACTCTATGGAATTGCATTCAGGAACATTTAACCCGGACGATTTTGCCTGGCGTGGGCTGACGTTAACGCCAGCGGCTGCGGCGCATATCCGTGAACTGGTGGCAAAGCAACCTGACATGTTGGGTGTGCGTCTAGGTGTGAAGCAAACAGGGTGCGCGGGATTCGGCTACGTGCTGGATACCGTCCGCCAACCCGAAAAAGACGATCTGCTGTTTGAAACGGAGGGCGCCAGACTTTATGTGCCGTTGCAGGCGATGCCGTTCATTGACGGTACAGAAGTCGATTTCGTTCGCGAAGGATTAAACCAGTTATTTAAATTTCATAACCCGAAAGCCCAGAACGAATGCGGCTGTGGCGAAAGTTTTGGGGTATAGGCGGTACTATGTCTCGTAATACTGAAGCAACTGACGATGTCAACACCTGGGCTGGCGGGCACCTTAATTACAAAGAGGGCTTCTTCACCCAACTGCAAACCGATGAGCTGGCAAAAGGGATCAATGAAGATGTCGTGCGCGCGATTTCGGCAAAACGAAATGAACCCGACTGGATGCTGGAATTTCGCCTGAATGCCTTTAAAGCGTGGCTGACCATGGAAGAACCACACTGGCTTAAAGCGCATTACGACAAACTGAATTATCAGGAGTATAGCTATTACTCCGCACCTTCCTGCGGTAACTGCGATGAAACCTGTGCGTCCGAACCGGGAGCGGTACAGCAAACGGGCGCGAATGCATTTTTAAGCAAAGAGGTTGAGGACGCATTCGAACAGCTTGGCGTGCCGGTACGTGAAGGCAAAGAAGTGGCGGTTGATGCTATTTTCGACTCGGTATCGGTAGCGACCACCTATCGCGACAAACTGGCGGAGCAGGGCATTATTTTCTGTTCGTTCGGTGAGGCCATTCACGATCATCCTGAGCTGGTAAAACAGTACCTGGGCACGGTTGTCCCCGGCAATGACAATTTCTTTGCCGCGCTGAATGCGGCGGTGGCATCTGACGGCACGTTTATTTATGTACCGAAAGGCGTACGTTGCCCAATGGAGCTGTCGACCTATTTCCGTATCAATGCGGAAAAAACCGGGCAGTTTGAACGCACCATTCTGGTTGCGGATGAGGGCAGCTACGTCAGCTATATCGAAGGCTGTTCAGCCCCGGTGCGCGACAGTTACCAACTACACGCGGCGGTGGTGGAAGTCATCATTCACAAAGATGCCGAAGTGAAATACTCCACGGTGCAAAACTGGTTTCCCGGCGATGGCAATACGGGCGGTATTTTGAATTTCGTCACCAAGCGCGCACTCTGCGAAGGCGAAAACAGCAAAATGTCGTGGACGCAGTCGGAAACCGGCTCGGCCATTACCTGGAAATACCCAAGCTGCATTTTGCGTGGCGACAACTCGATCGGCGAATTCTACTCCGTCGCGCTGACCAGTGGACATCAGCAGGCCGATACCGGCACCAAAATGATCCACATTGGCAAAAACACCAAATCGACCATTATCTCGAAAGGGATCTCCGCCGGACACAGCCAGAACAGTTATCGCGGCTTAGTGAAAATCATGCCGACCGCTACTAACGCCCGCAACTATACCCAATGCGACTCGATGTTGATCGGTGCGGATTGTGGGGCACACACCTTCCCGTATGTGGAGTGTCGTAACAATAGCGCCCAGCTTGAACATGAAGCCACCACGTCGCGTATTGGTGAAGACCAGTTGTTTTACTGCCTGCAGCGCGGCATCAGTGAAGAGGATGCCATTTCGATGATCGTGAATGGTTTCTGTAAAGACGTGTTCTCTGAACTGCCGCTAGAGTTTGCTGTGGAAGCGCAAAAACTTCTCGCCATAAGTCTTGAGCACAGCGTCGGTTAAATTTTAAGGAAAGCACATGTTAAGCATCAAAGATTTACAGGTCAGTGTGGAAGATAAGGCGATCCTGCGTGGGTTGAGCCTTGAGGTTCGACCCGGAGAAGTTCACGCCATTATGGGACCAAACGGTTCGGGGAAAAGTACGCTTTCCGCAACTCTCGCTGGACGGGAAGACTACGACGTCACTGGCGGAACGGTAGAGTTCAACGGCAAGGATTTACTGGAACTGTCGCCGGAAGACCGGGCCGGTGAAGGGATCTTTATGGCATTCCAGTATCCGGTGGAAATCCCTGGCGTCAGTAACCAGTTTTTCCTGCAAACGGCGCTGAATGCGGTGCGGAGTTACCGTGGCGAAGAGTCGCTGGATCGATTCGACTTCCAGGATCTGATGGAAGAGAAAATAGCGCTGCTGAAGATGCCGGAGGATTTGCTCACGCGCTCGGTAAACGTCGGTTTCTCCGGCGGTGAGAAAAAACGTAATGACATTCTGCAAATGGCCGTGCTGGAGCCTCAGTTGTGCATTCTTGATGAGTCAGACTCCGGGCTGGATATTGATGCGCTGAAAATCGTTGCGGATGGCGTGAACTCGCTGCGTGACGGGAAACGCTCATTCATTATCGTCACTCACTATCAGCGCATCCTGGACTATATCAAACCCGATTTTGTTCACGTTCTCTACCAGGGGCGAATTGTGAAGTCCGGTGATTTTACGCTGGTCAAACAACTGGAGGAGCAAGGTTATGGCTGGCTTAGCGAACAGCAGTAACGTGCTGCAACAGTGGCATCATCTGTTTGAGACGCAAGGGGAGACACGCTCACACCATGCGCAGCAGCACTTGCAACAGATGCTGCGTCTGGGGCTGCCAACGCGGAAGCATGAGGACTGGAAATACACGCCGCTGGAGGGATTAACCAACAGCCAGTTTGTCAGTCATGTCGCTGAGATAACGTCAGCCCAATGTGCAGCGTTGTCGCCGACAATTGATGCTGTACGACTGGTGTTTGTTGACGGACAATTCTCTCCGACGCTCAGCGACAGTACAGACGGTAGCGGTTTTGACATTACCATTGACGATGCGCGCCAGGCGCTGCCAGCGGCTATCCAACCGGAAGTGTTTTTGCACCTTACCGAAAGCCTGTCCCGTAGCGTAACGCACATTCAGGTGAAGCGTAACCAGCGCCCCGCGAAACCGCTGCTGCTGCTGCACATAACCCAGGGGCTGGCGGGCGATGAGGTGAATACGGCGCACTATCGCCACCATCTGGAGCTAGCGGAAGGCGCAGAAGCCACCGTCATTGAACACTATGCCAGCCTCAGCGAGCGTCGCCATTTCACCGGCGCACGCTTAACGATGAACGTCGCGGCAAACGCCCATTTGCGCCATATCAAACTGGCGTTCGAAAATCCGTTTAGTCACCACTTCGCGCATAATGACATTCAATTGGGCGCGGATGCTACTGCCGTTAGCCACAGTTTCTTGCTTGGTGATGCGGTATTGCGCCATAACACCAGTACGCAGCTTAACGGTGAAAACACCACGCTTCGGCTGAACAGTCTGGCGATGCCGGTGAAAAATGAAGTCTGTGATACACGGACCTGGCTTGAGCACAACAAAGGGTATTGCAACAGTCGCCAGCTGCATAAAACGATTGTCAGCGATAAGGGACGAGCGGTCTTCAATGGTCTGATCAACGTCGCCCAGCACGCCATCAAAACCGACGGTCAGATGACCAACAATAATTTGTTGCTCGGAAAGCTGGCGGAGGTGGATACCAAGCCACAGCTCGAAATTTACGCCGACGATGTGAAATGCAGCCACGGGGCGACGGTAGGGCGGATCGACGACGAACAGATGTTCTATCTGCGTTCGCGAGGGATCGGCCAGCAGGATGCTCAACACATGATTCTCTATGCGTTTGCCGCTGAGCTGACGGAAGCCCTGGGCGATGAAACGCTGAAACAACAGGTACTGGCACGGATCGCCCAACGCTTGCCGGGAGGCGCAGCATGACATTTCCCATTGAAAAAGTACGGGCTGACTTTCCGGTCCTGACGCGTGAAGTGAACGGTTTACCGTTGGCGTATCTGGACAGCGCTGCCAGCGCGCAAAAACCCAATCAGGTGATTGATGCCGAGGCCGAGTTTTATCGTCACGGCTATGCGGCGGTCCACCGCGGTATTCATACGCTGAGCGCCCAGGCCACGGAAAAAATGGAAAATGTGCGCAAGCTTGCCTCGTTGTTTATTAACGCCCGCTCAGCGGAAGAGCTGGTGTTTGTTCGTGGTACGACGGAAGGCATCAATCTGGTGGCGAACAGCTGGGGCAGCAGCAATGTGCGAGCGGGCGATAACATTATCATCAGCGAAATGGAGCACCACGCCAATATTGTGCCCTGGCAGATGCTGTGTGCCCGCGTAGGGGCAGAGCTGCGCGTTATTCCGCTCAATGCCGATGGTACGTTGCAGCTGGAGACGCTGCCGACGCTGTTTGACGATCGTACGCAACTGCTGGCGATTACCCACGTTTCTAACGTGTTGGGTACCGAGAACCCGTTATCGGAAATGATTGAGCTGGCGCATCAATACGGCGCAAAAGTGTTGGTGGATGGCGCACAGGCGGTGATGCATCATCAGGTGGATGTCCAGGCACTGGATTGCGATTTTTATGTTTTCTCCGGGCATAAACTTTATGGACCAACCGGTATTGGCGTTCTGTATGCCAGAGAGTCGCTGTTGCAGGAGATGCCACCCTGGGAAGGCGGTGGTTCAATGATTGCGACGGTGAGTTTGAGTCAGGGAACAACGTGGGCTAAAGCCCCCTGGCGTTTTGAAGCCGGAACGCCAAATACCGGAGGTATTATCGGACTCGGCGCGGCTATTGAGTATGTTTCAGCACTGGGGCTTACTGAAATCAGCGAATATGAACAGTTCATGATGCGCTATGCGTTGGAGCAGCTGGCGGATGTGCCGGATTTGACACTCTACGGACCGGATAACCGCTTGGGTGTGATTGCATTTAACCTTGGTAAACATCACGCCTTTGACGTCGGCAGTTTTCTTGATAACTATGGAATAGCCGTGCGGACGGGGCATCACTGCGCTATGCCGCTGATGGCCTACTATAACGTTCCTGCTATGTGCCGGGCGTCGATTGCAATGTACAACACCCATGAAGAAGTGGATCGCCTGGTAACGGGCCTCAAGCGTATTCATCACTTACTGGGCTAACAGGGAGGCGTTATGGCTGCGCTACCGGATAAAGAAAAGTTGTTGCGTAATTTTCTGCGTTGCGCTAATTGGGAAGAGAAATACCTGTACATTATTGAGCTGGGTCAGCGTTTGCCGGAATTAAACGACGACTTACGCTGCCCGGAAAATAGCATCCAGGGATGTCAAAGTCAGGTATGGATTGTTATGAACCAGAATGGCGAAGGGATTATTGAATTACAGGGCGACAGTGATGCGGCAATTGTGAAAGGACTTATTGCCGTGGTGTTCATTTTGTATGATCGCATGACGGCCCAGGATATTGTGAATTTTGATGTGCGTCCGTGGTTTGAAAAAATGGCGCTCGCACAGCACCTCACGCCGTCTCGTTCACAAGGGCTGGAGGCGATGATTCGGGCTATTCGCGCCAAAGCCGCAACTCTTAGCTAAACTGATAAAACACGTTAACTTTCAGACCGACTTGAAAGCGTTCGTGTAAGGCAACGCAGTGACTCGTAAGCCGGATTGGGCGCTCGCCGCCGTCCGGCAAGAACGCCAGGGGGGGTGAGTGAGTATGAAACGCGCGTCTGTTATTACGTTAATGCTAATCGGCGCTTACAGCGCTATTCAGGCCGCATGGGCGGTCGATTATCCTTTGCCCCAGGCGAACAGCCGCCTTGTTGGGCAAAACCAAACCTACACCGTGCAGGAAGGCGATAAAAACCTACAGGCGATAGCCCGTAAGTTTGATACCGCTGCCATGCTGATCCTTGAAGCCAACAATACTATTGCCCCCGTACCTAAACCCGGAACCCTGATTACTATTCCCTCACAATTACTGCTGCCGGATGCACCACGCGAAGGCATTATTGTGAATCTGGCGGAACTGCGTCTGTACTACTTCCCGCCGGGAGAGAATATTGTTCAGGTATTCCCAATTGGTATCGGTTTGCAGGGGCTGGAAACGCCGGTAATGGAAACCCGGGTTGGGCAGAAAATCCCAAATCCTACCTGGACCCCTACACCAGGCATCCGTAAACGCTCTCTGGAGCGCGGCATCACATTACCGCCTGTTGTACCTGCCGGGCCAAATAACCCGTTAGGACGCTTTGCACTGCGTCTGGCGCATGGAAACGGTGAGTATCTGATCCATGGCACCAGCGCGCCGGACAGCGTGGGCCTGCGTGTGAGTTCTGGTTGTATTCGCATGAACGCGCCGGACATTAAAGCACTGTTTGCTCAGGTCCGCACAGGCACGCCGGTCAGGGTGATTAATGAGCCGATAAAATATTCGATTGAGCCGAACGGCATGAGATATGTCGAAGTGCATCGACCGCTGTCGCCGGAAGAGGAACAAAACGTCCAGACCATGCCGTATGTGCTGCCAGCCGGTTTTACCCAGTTTAAAGACAATAAAGCGGTGGATAACAGTCTGGTGGAAAGGGCGTTGTATCGTCGTGCAGGTTATCCGGTCACCGTCACTGCCGGGCAAGCATCGGTCGCGAGCAATGGGCCAGAAGTGAAGTCTGCGCAAAATGGCGTGCCGGGAGGAGATGCTGAGGTGCGCGCTACGCAATAACAGGGAAGGGGAGTTCAGAGCAAAAAAAATGGCGCACAATGTGCGCCATTTTTATTACACAGATACTATTACTTGCGGTATTTAGTAGCTGCGTTGTCCAGACGCTGGTTAGCGCGAGCTGCGTCATCTTTAGCAGCCTGAACGTCGGAACGCATTGCGTTCACGTCGTTGCTCAGCTGGTCAACTTTAGCGTTCAGAGTCTGAACGTCAGAAGACAGCTGATCGATTTTAGCGTTGCTGGAGCAACCTGCCAGCAGAGTAGAACCCAGGATTACCGCGCCCAGTACCAGTTTAGTACGATTCATTATTAATACCCTCTAGATTGAGTTAATCTCCATGTAGCGTTACAAGTATTACACAAACTTTTTTATGTTGAGAATATTTTTTTGATGGGAATGCACTTATTTTTGATCGTTCGCTCAAAGAAGCATCGAATTGTGCAAAAACGGCTAAAAACCCGAGTGAAAACAGAAAGCTTCCATCGGATTCATCTTAGATAATCACGGATTAGATAGTGAAATCCGATTTGATTTTTTATTAATTGTGGCTATCGATAAAATAAAAAAAGCGCCACCAGGGCGCTTTTTTTAGCAAATTAATTCGCGATGGAATTATTACAGCACGTGAACGGATGCGGTGTTGGTGGTGCCGCTCGGAACCAGTGCACCAGAAACCATAACCACAACGTCACCTTTTTGAGCCAGACCGCTTTCCAGAGCGACTTCTTTACCCAGACGATAGAAATCATCGGTAGAGCTGATTTCTTTAACCACCTGTGCAACAACGCCTTTGCTCAGCACCAGCTGACGCGCGGTAGTTTCGTTGGTGGTCAGCGCCAGGATGGTGGCATCCGGGAAGTATTTACGTACTGCGCGAGCGGATTTACCACCCTGGGTTGCGACGACGATCAGCGGCGCGTCCAGTTTTTCAGCAGTTTCAACCGCGCCACGGCAAACGGCTTCGGTGATGCGCAGTTTGCGGCTGTCGTTGTTGAAGTCCAGACGGCTGGTCATCACACGGTCAGTACGCTCACAGATGGTCGCCATGATGGTAACGGCTTCCAGCGGGTATTTACCTTTTGCAGACTCGCCAGACAGCATTACTGCGTCGGTACCGTCGAGGATGGCGTTCGCTACGTCACCGGCTTCAGCGCGGGTCGGACGCGGGTTTTTGATCATGGAGTCCAGCATCTGGGTCGCAGTGATAACGACTTTACGTGCACGGATACATTTTTCGATGATCATCTTTTGCGCGAAGATAACTTCTTCAACCGGGATCTCAACGCCCATATCGCCACGCGCAACCATGATGCCGTCAGACGCTTCGAGGATTTCGTCGAAGTTGTTCAGGCCTTCCTGGTTTTCGATTTTGGAGATGATCTGGATGTTTTCGCCGCCGTGCGCTTTCAGGTGCTCACGGATTTCAACGACGTCAGAACGTTTACGGATAAAGGACGCTGCAACGAAGTCAACGCCTTGCTCGCAACCGAAGATCAGGTCTTGTTTGTCTTTTTCAGCCAGTGCTGGCAGCGCGATGGAAACGCCCGGCAGGTTAACGCCTTTGTTTTCGCCCAGGTCGCCGTTGTTCAGCACTTTACAGATAACTTTGTTACCTTCGATGGCGGTAACTTCCATGCCGATCAGACCATCGTCAACCAGAACGGTGTTGCCGACAGACAGATCTTTAGTGAAGCCTTCGTAAGTTACAGCAACGATTTCGTTGTTGCCTACGACAGATTTGTCGGTGGTGAAGGTGAAGGTCTGGCCCGCTTTCAGGGAAACGTCGTTACCGCCTTCCAGTTTGATGGTACGGATTTCCGGACCTTTGGTGTCGAGCAGGATTGCGGCTTTCTTGCCGGTTTTGCTCATAACGTTGCGCAAATTCTTGATGCGCTGACCGTGTTCTGCGTAGTCGCCGTGGGAGAAGTTCAGACGCATGACGTTCATGCCCGCGTCCAGCATTTTGGTTAACATCTCTTCGGATTCGGTTTTCGGACCGATGGTGCAAACAATTTTCGTCTTTTTCATGACAGTCTTAGTCTTTAAGTTGAGAAGGATATGGAAATCTGGCTCCCATCGCGCACGGATGGGAAGCTAAACCTGAGTTACGAAAGTTGTGATGCCTCGCTCTAAGGATAGGTGACATCGAAAAAGCGTGCAGAGGAATGTGTGCTTGTGTTTCAGCCCAACGGGATGGTGAGTTCTGTAGTCGTTGAGTTTTACAGGTCAATGTGCTGAAACCATTCAAGAGACAATTGGCGCGCATTATACGCTGAAAATTATCAAAAAGGAAAATGGAAACAGCGTTTCAAAACACTTCTGTGCAGTTTTACAAAAATTATTCATTAATTTGTTCATCGGTATGGATAAAGAGGTTATCGGGCGTTGCGATTTGTTGCGCAACAAACTGCATTTAACATCTCGATGGCTACGTTTTATATCGTTGACGTCGATACAGCACTATATTCCTAAAAGTTATATCAAATTCGTTTTAATTCATTTTAAAAGCCAATTCCACTGATTACACTCGTTTGGACATCCATACTGCTAAACAGCCAAAAGCGCTAGCAGAAGAACAATAAGCAGCAGCGGATACCTAAACGACATGATTGTCCTGAAAAATATTTCGAAAGTGTTTACGCCAGGCAGGCTTGCCATCACCGCTGTCGATAACGTCAACCTGACGGTTGAACAGGGACAGATTTACGGCATTATTGGTTACAGCGGGGCAGGTAAAAGCACCTTAATTCGTTTGCTCAATGGTCTCGAAAAACCAACCTCTGGCAGCGTGACGATTAACGGCCACGATATCTCGGCCGCCAGTGGGGAATCGTTACGCCAGGCGCGACTGAAAATCAGCATGGTGTTTCAACACTTCAATTTGCTGTGGTCGCGGACCGTTAGCGAAAACATTGCGTTCTCTATGCAAATCGCCGGTGCGTCCAAAGCGTCCATCAAAGCGCGGGTTGCTGAACTGATTACGCTGGTTGGGCTGAGCGGTCGTGAAAATGCGTATCCTTCCCAGCTCAGCGGTGGGCAAAAACAGCGTGTAGGAATTGCTCGCGCGCTGGCGAACAATCCAGATGTCCTGCTGTGTGACGAAGCCACCTCGGCGCTGGATCCGCAAACTACCGATCAGATCCTCGATTTACTCCTCGATATAAACCGTCGCTTCAAATTGACCATTGTGCTGATCACTCATGAAATGCACGTGGTACGCAAAATCTGCGATCGCGTCGCGGTAATGGAAAACGGCAAGGTCGTTGAGGAAGGTGATGTGCTCAGCGTCTTTACCCATCCTCAGCAGCCTATTACCCGACAGTTTGTTCGTCAGGTTAGCCAGTACACCGAAGAAGACGAGTTTAATCCGCAGCTGGCAAGCGAGTTGGGTGGGGTGGTTATCAAATTAACCTTTACCGGGCAACGTACCCATCGACCTGTGGTTGGGGAATTGACCCTGCGCTATGGCCTGCCGTTCAACATCTTGCACGGCAAGATGACGCAAACCGCACACGGCGTGTTTGGGCAACTCTGGGTGCACGTGGTGGCCTCTGAGGAACAATTGAACAATATTTTGGCCGACCTGCGCCAGAGCGACATTGAAGGCGAGGTGATTCAACATGGCTGAAGAACTGTTTCCCCATCTGAAGTGGGATCAACTGTTAGCGGCAACCCAGGAAACGCTGTATATGACAGCTCTTTCGGGGGCGGCGACCTTTATTCTGGGCATCGCGCTTGGCCTGGCATTGTTCCTGACAGCGCGCGGCGGATTATTCCCTAATCGCGCGGTATATAGCGCTATTTCGCTGGTGGTGAATATCTTTCGTTCGATCCCATTCATCATTTTGATCGTGCTGCTGATCCCGTTTACCAAAGCGATGGTAGGCACCATTCTCGGCGCCAATGCCGCGTTGCCTGCGCTGATCGTGGGGGCAGCGCCGTTTTATGCGCGTCTGGTCGAAATCGCTCTGCGTGAAGTGGATAAAGGCGTTATTGAAGCGACGCGTTCAATGGGCGCACGACTGAGCACACTTATTTTTCGAGTTTTACTGCCGGAATCCTCTCCTGCTCTGGTGTCCGGGATCACCGTGACGCTAATTGCGTTGGTTAGCTACAGCGCGATGGCAGGGGTAATTGGTGCCGGTGGTTTAGGGAATTTGGCCTATCTGGAAGGATTCCAGCGCAACCACAGCGACGTCACGCTGGTGGCGACGGTGACGATTTTGCTCATTGTCTTCATCATCCAGCTTTGCGGCGATGTGATCACCTCTCTGTTAGATAAACGCTAATAAAATACGGAAACCATTATCATGAAAAAATCACTGACGTTACTCGCCGCAGCAACCTTAAGCGCCCTGAGCTTTGCCTCCTGGGCTGATACTCTGACCGTTGGCGCGTCTAACGTGCCGCATGCGGAGATCCTTGAACAGGCCAAACCGATTTTGGCGAAGCAGGGGATCGATCTGGAGATTAAACCGTTCCAGGATTACATTCTGCCGAACACTGCGCTGGCTGGCCGTGAGATTGACGCCAACTACTTCCAGCATATTCCGTACCTGAACAGCGTGATTAAAGACCATGCAGGCGATAAAACGTATGACTTCGTCAGCGCCGGAGCGATTCATATTGAGCCGATTGGTATCTATTCGAAAAAAGTGAAATCACTTAAAGATCTGCCGGAAGGCGGCAAAGTCATCATGCGTGACGCGGTATCTGAGGAAGGCCGTATTCTGTCGATTTTCGAAAAAGAGGGGGTGATCAAGCTGAAGCCGGGCGTGGATAAAGTAACCGCGCGCATTAGCGATATCGTCGAAAACCCGAAAAAGCTGAAGTTCCTGCCAAACGTGGAAGCCGCGCTGTTACCGCAGATGTATAACAACGACGAAGGCGATGCGGTGGTGATTAACGCCAACTACGCCATCGACGCCGGGCTGGATCCAGTGAAAGATCCTATTGCCGTTGAAAGTGGTGAAAACAACCCGTATGCCAACATCATTACCGTGCATCGTGGCGACGAGAAGAAAAAGGATATCGTAGCGCTGGTTGATGTCCTGCATTCAAAAGAGATCCAGGACTGGATCCGTACTAAATATAAAGGTGCGGTGATCCCGGTAAACAACTAATCTGCTTTTTGCCGGGTGGCGGCAGTGCTTTATCCGGCCTACGACGTCCTGTAGGCCGGGTAAAACGCGTTCGCGATGCCATGCGGCACCAGAGCTACACTCGCTCAATTCTCGCTGGCAACCCCTGACGCACCGACGCACCCGACACCCAGTCAAGCCAGGTATTGGCTACCTGTCGAGTTGGGTCCGCAAAACCCAATTCGTTGAGATTAATCCCCGACTTAATCTGCTCATCAAACGCCATCGGCTCACCGTCGAGGGTATGCCGTGCCGCGCCCATTTCTTTATGCCCGTAACCATGCTCGATGGCGATAACACCCGGCATGACGCCATGCAGCAGGCTTATCTGCGCTTGTGCCTGACCACCGGGGGTGGTGATACGCACGATATCGCCGTGTGCTAAACCATACCGCTGACCATCCTGTGGATTAAGCGCCACCAGATTAACCGGCTTCAGATGATGAAGGCGTGGGATAACCGCCGTGGCGCTGGACATGGTATTGGATTTAAAGGAAATCAGTTTCAACGGCCACTCTTGTTCCGGGAACAACTCCTCGACCGCACGTCCATCTGACAGACGTGAAGGATACCAGGCCGGGCAGCCGCTGAAGCGCTCGCCGGTAATCGCATGGCGGTGCGCGGCGACGTTCGCATTCCAGATTTGGAGCGGTTTTTCCCAGGCATTGCCGACGCGGTTATCAACTCGCCCGCTGTTGTCCGGCGCAAAGCGCCCGCCGCGGGAGTAGATAAACGCCACTCGGCTGATTTCATCGGTTTTCAACGTTTGGGTCATCACAGGCATGATCCGCTGGACCCCAGTCAGCGCTATGTCTTCCGGCTGTGCTTCTGCAACCGGAGCTTTGCCCATAAACGCAATATTGGCCGCGAGACGCAGGTAGTAATCTTCCGCACGGTTTAACGGGTAGTGATTACCTTGCGGATCGGTAATTGCATTGTCGCCGAATCCAGGTAGCCCGATGCGCTTTGCCACTGCGATACAGAAAGACTCCATCGAGGCCGGTTGACCGTCAGCCGTGAGGCTGGTCGCCGATCTGACAACTGGCCAACGCGCAGTGGTGGCTTTGCTGGCCACGCCCGCCCACGGAGCGCTGAATCCCCAGCTTTCGAAGTTGTGGGTATCCGGCACGATGTAATCTGCCAGCGCCGTGGTTTCGTTCATAAAGGCGTCAATGGCAATAAACAGCGGCAGACGAGCAGGATCCTTGAGCTTTTCTTCCGCCACGCCGCGTATCCCCGCAATGCCGTAAAACGGGTTGGTCATGTTGGAGATCCAGGCTTTCAGCGGATAAGGGTAACCTTCAAGCGCCGAGACGAGGAGTTCGGTAAGCTGACCGGCGACAAACGGATACCACGGCGCTTTAGCCGGGAAGGGCGATTGCCCGGCAGCCACCTTATTGCGGTACTCTTCCGAAGACTCATAAGCGGTTTTACTGCGCGCGATGCTTAACCCTTTCGGTTTTACCTTCCCGGCGAAGCTGTCCATGTTGTAGCGCGGACCGTCGGTGGCGCCATTAAATTTGCCGCCGCCGACGAACACGCCGCCTTCAAGGCTGAGGTTACCAATAAGCGCATTGAGCATCATTACCGACCAGGCGTTATAAAATCCATTACCTGCCATCATACCGCCGTGCGTGATCACTGCCGCTTTACGCCCGTGGCGGGTGAATGCGTCGGCCAGAGCGGCAATGTCTGCTTCTGACACCCCACACTGCTGGCTGTACTGCGTTAGCGACAGTTTCTCTGCGGACTCACGCAGACACTGGAAGCTGCTTTTTACTGTTACTGTCTGCCCGTCGGCCAGCGTCACTTCACGGGTAACAAACAGCTGAGCGCGCGGGCAACTGCTGGCGGCGACAATCTCACCGGCCTCGTTGACGACCACCGGCTCCTGGGCTGCGTTTGCACTCAGATGGGCGAGGGTCAGGTGCTGTCCGGCAAGCGTTGGAATTTCATCGGTAATCACCAGATGCGTAGCGTTAGTCCAGCTTTTTTCTCCAGCCTGCTGCATGGCCTGCACACCGGGAATGGCGAGATAATCAGCGTTATAGCGTTGTTCATCGATAATCCAGCTTATCATTCCCATAGCCAGCGCGGAGTCGCTTCCCGGTCGTACGGGTTGCCAGTGGCCGCGATCGTCAGCCAGCACCGTGGTTAATGGCAGGGCTGGCGCCACCACAACATAGCGGAAGTCGTCACGTAAACGGGCGCTGGCCAATTGGCGGGCCTGGCGCTTAAACGGGTTGCCGGATTGCGCCGGAGAGGTGCCCATAAACAGCGCGAATTCGACGTTATCCCAGTCGGGTTTCACGTGGGTATTTTTATCCAGATCGCCCATTAACGCGCCGGAACCGGCCCGATAGGCCAGGCCGCAGTAAGCGCCATGAGCACCGAAGTTTTTACTGCCGAAACTGTTCAGTGCGAAGCGACGTAAAAAGGTATCACGTCCTTCATCGCTGGTATTGGTGACCAGCAGTTGATTGGATTTTGGGCCAAAGCCGGGATGTTTCGCATCAAGCGGTGTAGTGGGATCGTGGATAGCTCTCAGACCATCAACGTGGCCTTCACCAAACAAATCGCCACCTTCCACCACCTCTTTGATCAGCTGTTCGAAGCTGATGCGCTGCCATTTTCCCTCACCGCGTTTACCGACACGCTTCATAGGCTCCAGAATACGTAGCGGGCTGTACAGACCTTCGAGTAAGGTTGCGCCACGGGCGCAGGCGGTGGAACGTGCGTCAAGACCTGACTCCCCGGCCAATTGTTCCATTGCCGTGGCAAAGGGGACGGAGGCGTCTATATGGTGCTCGTGCGACAACGGATGATAAGGGTTGCCCGCAATGCGCAGCACTTTGCCTTGCTCAGTGTCAACGCGAACCCGTACACCACACTGCGTCCAGCAACCAAAGCACTGCGTCATCGAGATCACCTGCTGCGGGTTTTGCTGCCAGTGAGGCCGGGCGTTGGCTTCTGGGATTAGCGCGTTGGCAAAAATGCGGTCACGGGTAATTTTGCCCGAGGTTCCGTCCAACAAACCGTCTATCGCGCGCTTTGCCACATCCCGATAACTCAGGCCAAAAGTCACCATGCCACCTACGGCAAGGCCCACTTTAAGCCACTGACGACGGGTTAAATTAGCCATGTTGCATTCTCCTTGCGATCGCGTTCAGGGCTTCACGAACAATAATAATCAGTGCTATCCACAGGCCGAAGGTACCCACAATAGCCAGCCAGCCATCGGTGCCGCCGGGCAGGGTATAGGGATTAAACTGCGCGTTAAATTTCGGTACGGTCTGCACCTGGATGAGTAACGTCCAGCGCATTAGCCAGCACAGCGCCATAGCGCTAAAAGCGAGTAATATGCGCAGCGGTAGCGATAAGGGGTAACGTACAACCAACCCGCAAAGAGCAAGCGAAACAAGCCATAGCGCAACCCAACCGATAGCGTAGTGTTGTGCTGAAGAGGCAACATCCAGCCACTGACGGATAGCCGAACCGGAAAGCGTATTTCCACTCGCCCAGATCGCCACCACGATAGCCAGCGCGATCAACGTGACCATTTGCCCCCACGCTAGCTTACGCGGTAGTGCGTCCTTGTTATTTGTCGTGGCAATAAGCAGGGCAAGAAATGTTTGCAGCGCGCTGAGGAACATCGCAACCGGAAAGGCGTAACTGAACCAAATGGGACGCGCCTGTACCACCGACACTTCACGGCCGGTGTAAACCAGCAATCCGATGGCGGACAGCGCGCTACCAAGCGCTAACCATTTTGTGACACTGTAACTTTTTAGCGTTAGCCGTTTCACATGCTGCGCCAGAAACCACAGACCTAAAAAACCGGTAAACAGCGGTAAAAACAGCGCGCCCCACGGCATCCAGGACCATGGCGTCGGATACGCATAGAAGTGCCAGACGCGGGCGGTTTGGTGTAGATCAGCGGTCAGCGCCAGTGGCGCGGTAATCGCGCAGGTCAGGGCAATCAACAGCGTCAGATTCTCCAGGTCTGCCGTTTCTTTTTTGCGCCAGTGAAGAACGCAGGCGAATAGCGCGGCGCAGGCGGCAATGCCGATGAAAAAAAAGTATTGTACGGCCCAGGGTAACCAGCTTACGTCCTGGGGATGGGCCAGAACCTCGTCGATAATCAGTGAATGGTTCATTTAAACCTCCTGCCAGAGAGCGGGTTGAGCTCGTCCCATCAATGGGGTGACAAACGCCTCATCCAGTCCCAGATAGAACACGTGAGGAGACGTACCGCTTTCCGGCTTCAGGACTTTGATGGCGTCATGGTGTTCATGCAGCATTTGTGAAATGCGGCTGTGCGGATCTTTAATATCGCCAATGATGCGCGCGCCGCCGACACAGGATTCCACACAGGCCGGGAGCAGCCCCGCTTCTAGGCGGTGAACGCAAAAGGTACATTTATCGGCGGTTTGCGTTTCATGGTTGATGAATCGCGCATCATAAGGGCAGGCCTGCACGCAATAGGCGCAGCCCACGCAGCGTGTGTTGTCGACCACCACAATGCCGTCTTCGCGTTGGAAAGTGGCTTGTACCGGGCAAACGGGCACGCAAGGGGGATTATCACAATGGTTGCACAGTCGCGGCAGCAGGACGTTGGTAACGCTTTGCTGGCCTTCAATCTGTACTTGATACTGGTTGACGAGGGTACGAAATTCGCCCTGTGGCGTCTGGTTTTCAATGGCGCAACTGACGGTACAGGCCTGGCAGCCGATACAGCGTCGCAGGTCAACCAGCATGGCGTAGCGATGCTGTTGTGAGCCTTCGTGGCGTTCAGGCGAAAAGGGAAATTGCGCCTGAGCCAGCGGAACCAGTGATGCGCCAGCGGTCAGGATGCCCAGTTGCTGGAGAAACTGCCGTTTACTGCTGTCCATATTTTCTCCCGTCACGATGCAACAACGAAACATTGGTCACGCCGTTGATTTGCGTGTGATGAATAAAGAATCTCAATGATTTACAGTGTAAAAATCGTGACGGGGTATACTCTATTGTGGTTAACCACATACCCGGCTTGTTGTTGATCTAAAACAACATAATTGACAGGGACAATTGAGTGGGACGCAACGTAGTAAGATGTCTGACGGTGCTGGCGTCGCTGTGGATGCTAAGCGGCGCGGTCAGGGCGCAGACATGGAACATTGGCGTTTTGGCGATGCGCGGGGAGGTTTCAACACGTAATCACTGGCAGCCGCTGGAAACCTTGTTGAATCAGCAAATCCCCGGTGAGCAGTTTCATATTCAACCGCTGGACCTGCGGCAGATGCAGGAGGCGGTGAATCGTGGAACGGTACACTTTGTGGTCACCAATCCGGCGCAGTTTGTCCAGCTTAACAGCCGCTCAGCGCTACGCTGGCTGGCGTCGTTACGCTCCACCCGTGGTGGGAAAGCCACCAGTAACGTGATTGGCAGCGCCATTCTCGTCAGGCGCGACAGTGGGTTAACCTCCGCACACGATCTGATCGGCAAAACGGTTGGCGCCATTGATGCTCAGGCGTTTGGCGGCTATTTGCTGGGATATAAAGCGCTCAGTGATGCCGGTCTGCGCCCTGAACGTGATTTACGTCTGACGTTTACCGGATTTCCCGCCGATGCCTTACTCTATTTATTACGTGAAAAAGCCGTGCAGGCGGTGATCGTGCCGGTGTGCCTGCTGGAAAAAATGGATGAAGAAGGCCTCATCCGTAAAACCGATTTTATGACCGTGTTGAATCATCCGACTTCAATTCCCTGTTTAACCAGTACGCCGCTCTATCCGGACTGGTCATTTGCCGCACTACCTGCAGTAAGTGACGAGCTGGCCGATCGCGTTACGCGGGTACTGTTCAATGCACCGCAAAACGCGACGTTTCGCTGGGGCGCGCCCGCCTCGACCCGTGAAGTAGAAGCGTTGCTGCGCGACGTCCGACAGCATCCGCAGCAGCGTCAGCTGTGGCTGGATGTCAAAAGCTGGTTTATTCAACACCGACTGGCGATGGGGGGCGTGGTCATCGTATTGCTGTTGCTTACGCTCAATTACATCTGGGTGATGCTGTTGGTTCGCCGACGTGGCAGGCAGCTGGAGCGGAACAACGTGTTGTTGCACAAACAGGAACAGGCGCTGGAGACTGCCCGCCAAATGAGCGTGCTGGGGGAGATGACCTCCGGTTTTGCCCATGAACTCAATCAGCCGTTGTCTGCTATCCGTCATTATGCCCAAGGCTGTCTAATTCGCCTGCGTGGTCAGGATGAGCAGCATCCGTTGCTGCCCGCGCTTGAGCACATAGACGCCCAGGCACAGCGAGGAGCCGATACGCTGCGCAATCTCCGGCAGTGGGTCAGCCAGGCACAGGGCAATCCGGTACTCTCCGATGACTGGCAAGCCATCAACGTTCACGATGCTATCCATCACGTCTGGCAATTACTGCGCATGCCCCAGCAATTCCCGGCGGTAACGCTGCACACGCAGGTTAGCAAGGCGTTAACGTTGATGCTGCCAAGCGTTCTTCTTGAGCAGGTGCTGGCTAATCTGGTACTCAATGCCGCCCAGGCAGGCGCTACGACGGTATGGTTTAGCGCCCTGCACAAGGATGGCGGCGTGCGTATTCAGGTGCAGGATAATGCCGGAGGCATTGACGAGGCTCAGTTGTATCAGGCGTTTCAGCCGTTTATGACCACCCGTAAAGAAGGTATGGGACTAGGACTGGCCATTTGTCAGCGACTGGTGCGCTACGCAAACGGAGATATTGAGATCAAAAATCAGCAGGCCCCGGACGGTAAAGCGGGGGCGAGAGTGACATTGTATTTTAAGCCAAATCAGGAAGGAGGCCGTAGTGGCGATAATTCATCTGCTGGATGACGACATTGCCGTTACCCAGGCCTGTGCGTTTTTATTGGAAAGTCTGGGATATGAAGTGTCTTGCTGGGAGCAAGGCGAGAAATTCCTCGCCGAGGCAAATTTGCACCAGGTGGGCGTACTACTGCTGGATATGCGTATGCCGGTACTGGATGGGCACGCTGTGCATGAAATCATGCGTCAGAAAGCAAGTACGCTGGCGGTGGTCTTTCTCACCGGGCACGGCGATGTGCCGATGGCGGTTGAGCAAATGAAACGTGGCGCGGTCGATTTTTTGCAAAAACCCGTGTCAGCCGTGCCGCTTCAGGCGGCATTAGAACATGCCTTGCAGGTCTCGGCAGCGGCGTTCTCGCGACAAGAGATCATCTCATGCTACCAACAACTTACGCCAAAAGAACGGGAACTGGCGCATCTGGTAGCAAAAGGGTTAATGAATCGGGAAATTGCTGATGCCATGAATATTGCCGTGCGTACGGTTGAAGTGCACCGGGCGCGGGTGATGGAAAAAATGCAGGCAGGAAGTCTTGCTGAGCTCGTTAATCGACTTCAGAGAGTTCAGTAGAATGATGACATTTATTTGATTTTCATTGAATTTTGTCTAAATCCTCAGAGTGATATATGCTGTTGGTTTGAGTTAATGACGAGCGGGCAAAAATGGGAAATCAGACGAAAGACGACGAGTTGTACCGTGAAATGTGCAGAGTAGTCGGTAAAGTAGTGCTGGAAATGCGCGATCTGGGACAAGAACCTAAGCATATCGTCATTGCGGGAGTACTGAGAACCACCCTTGCTAACCAGCGCGTGAAGCGCAGTGAGTTAGAAAAACAGGCTATTGAGACCGTAATTAAAGCATTGGCCGGTTAATTCATAAAAAGAGGACCGCAGAAATTTTTTGCCGTCCTCTTATTCTCGATACGTTAATCTATCAATCTATATAATTTATCTCCGTTAATAATTGGTTGTAGAGAACTATAAATCGATATGTATTTATTTATATATCGGTGGCCGTGCAATATTATATTTGGGAGAGGGTTCACAAATATTTGTAATTTAAATGGGCTGCTATTTCACTCCATTTCTTAATGATAATAAATCTCACTCCGCATTAATTATATCCCTTCCGTTTTTTAATTGATGACGATCAAGACTATGTATGCTGAATAACCACATTATTTCTGCGCCTAACCCTAAAGGATTAGATTCATTCAGTTTAACCACCGTCATTTACGCGATCAGGTTAGGGCAAAAATTTACGTGTTGTTGGCAACATTAACCGCCCGATATGGCTTGAGCTGCGCTGGTTTAAATTAGCCTGGATGTGTTGCTACCACAGCATTTGCGAAGAGGATGCGAAATAAATGAACCAGGTTGATCGTCCATTTTTAGATTGTGGTTTAACGCGACTAGAATTCCTGCGGATATCAGGGAAAGGACTGGCGGGATTAACGATTGCCCCCGCGCTGTTATCCCTATTTGGTTGTAAGCAGGAAGATGTCGATAGTGGGACCGTGGGGCTTATCAATACGCCGAAAGGGGTTCTGGTGACCCAGCGAGCCCGCTGTACGGGCTGTCACCGCTGTGAAATATCCTGTACCAATTATAACGATGGTGCCGTAGGGACCTTCTTTTCCCGGATAAAAATCCATCGCAATTTCTTCTTTGGCGATGATGGCGTCGGGTCCGGTGGTGGGCTGTATGGCGATTTAAACTATACCGCTGATACCTGCCGACAATGTAAAGATCCGCAGTGCATGAAGGTCTGCCCAATTGGTGCAATTACCTGGAAACAAGAAGACGGTTGTATTGCGGTGGACCACAAACGCTGTATTGGCTGTAGCGCGTGTACCACAGCCTGCCCGTGGATGATGGCGACCGTAAATACCGAAACGAAAAAATCCTCAAAATGTGTGTTATGCGGAGAATGCGCCAATGCTTGTCCGACTGGGGCATTAAAAATTATCGAGTGGAAAGATATTACTGTTTGATAGATAACAGGCATACCTGATTCGCGCCATTAATTGCCAAAAATACTGCAGTTTTAGATCAAAAAGCTGCCTGAAGAATGGCGGGTATATCTATTAAACCTTCTTGCAAAGGAAAACATGATGGCTAATGGTTGGACAGGTAATATTTTACGGGTCAATCTCACCACGGGTAATATCACCCTTGAAGATTCCAGTAAATTTAAAAAATTTGTCGGTGGGATGGGCTTTGGTTATAAAATTATGTACGACGAAGTCCCGCCAGGCACCATGCCTTTTGATGAAGGGAATAAACTGGTTTTTGCCACCGGACCATTGACGGGGTCAGGCGCTCCCTGTAGCTCCCGCGTCAATATCACCTCCTTATCGACGTTTACCAAAGGTAACTTAGTCGTAGATGCCCATATGGGCGGTTTCTTTGCTGCACAAATGAAATTCGCCGGTTACGACGCCATTATTATTGAAGGCAAGTCCGCATCACCGGTCTGGATCAACATCAAAGACGATAAAGTCAGCATCGAAAAAGCCGATTTCTTGTGGGGCAAGGGGACTCGCGCCACAACCGAAGAGATTTGCCGGATTACCAGCCCTGAAACCTGCGTTGCCGCTATTGGGCAGGCGGGTGAGAATCTGGTGCCACTGTCCTGCATGATCAACAGCCGCAACCACAGCGGCGGTGCAGGTACGGGTGCGGTGATGGGTTCTAAAAACCTGAAGGCCATTGCGGTAGAAGGGACCAAAGGCGTCAACATTGCCGATCGTAAAGAGATGAAGCGTCTCAATGACTACATGATGACCGAGCTTATCGGCGCCAACAACAACCACGTTGTGCCAAGCACCCCGCAGGCCTGGGCAGAATACTCTTCGCCAAACTCGCGCTGGACAGCCCGTAAGGGACTTTTCTGGGGCGCGGCAGAAGGGGGGCCAATCGAAACCGGTGAAATCCCGCCGGGCAACCAAAATACGGTGGGTTTCCGTACCTATAAATCGGTGTTCGATCTGGGTCCAGCCGCAGAAAAATACACGGTCAAAATGAGCGGCTGCCATTCATGCCCTATTCGTTGTATGTCGCAGCTCAATGTCCCGCGGGTGAAGGATTTTGGCGTGCCGAGTACCGGCGGCAACACCTGCGTGGCGAACTTTGTTCACACCACCATTTTCCCCAATGGCCCGAAAGATTTTGACGATAAAGACGATGGGCGAGTCGTAGGGAACCTGATCGGACTGAACCTGTTTGACGATTACGGTATCTGGTGTAACTACGGCCAGCTGCACCGTGACTTTACCTACTGTTATTCGAAAGGCGTCTTTAAACGCGTGCTGCCAGCCGAAGAGTACGCGGAGATCCGTTGGGATCAACTGGAGGCGGGCGATCCTAACTTTATCAAAGATTTTTACTATCGACTGGCGCATCGCGTGGGGGAACTCAGTCATCTTGCGGACGGCTCGTATGCCATTGCTGAACGCTGGGATTTGGGCGAAGAGTACTGGGGTTATGCCAAAAATAAACTGTGGTCGCCGTTTGGTTTTCCGGTCCATCATGCAAACGAAGCCTCAGCGCAGGTGGGGGCGATCACCAACTGTATGTTTAACCGTGACTGTATGGCGCACACCCATATCAACTTCATCGGTTCCGGTTTGCCGCTGAAATTACAGCGCGAAGTGGCGGGCGAGTTATTTGGGTCGCAGGACGCCTACGACGAGACCAAAAACTATACCCCAATCAATGCCGCCAAGATCAAATATGCCAAATGGACGCTGCTGAAAGTCTGCCTGCATAACGCGGTTACGCTGTGTAACTGGGTTTGGCCGATGACGGTTTCACCACTCAAGAGCCGCAACTATCGCGGAGATTTGGATCTGGAAGCGAAATTCTTCCAGGCTGTCACCGGTGATGAAACCACGCAGGCGAGTCTGGACCTGGCCGCTGAACGCATCTTTACCCTGCATCGTGCCTATACGGTCAAACTGATGCAAACCAGAGATATGCGTAATGAACACGATCTCATCTGCTCCTGGGTGTTTGATAAAGACCCGAAAATTCCGGTCTTCACCGAAGGCACCGACAAGATGGACAGGGAGGATATGCGTCAGTCACTGACGATGTTCTATCAGGAAATGGGCTGGGATCCCGAGTTGGGTTGCCCAACGCGCGAAACCCTGAACCGACTCGGACTTGAAGACGTGGCAGCCGATTTGGCTGCGCAGGATCTGTTGCCAGCGTAAGGAACGCGAGATGACTAACGTGAGCAACGTTCAGGCACCCGTTGGGGCGCTTCCTGACGAGGTTGATAGCCAAAAGAGACACTGGCTACAGGCGTTTCACCCGCCGGTCGAGCAGGTGACTGCGCCGCAGGTTCAGGAAGCCGCCAGCCCGGAGTCGATTGTGGCAGATTTTATCCGCCAGCATTCGGCATCGGGGCACCTGGTGGCGCGCAGCGTGTTTCTGCAGCCACCTTATTCGGTCCCTGAAGCCGATCTCTCCGCGCTGCTGGATGTGCTGTGCCAGGACGCGAATAACGCGGATATCACCCGTGTGCAGGGTGCGGAAGATGTCTATTTCTACTCAACGCAAACCATGACGGCAAACTACGCCGGCATGTGCGTGCAGGTGGTGGAAAACGACATCTGCCGTGCGATTGCTGAGGCGGTACGCTTCGACTGTCAAACGTATCCTCGCCCCTATAAGGTCGCCATGTTGACGCAACCGCCGTACAGCTTTGAGTCTCAGCAGATTTCAGCGGCGCTAACGGCCATGGAAACGCACCCTGATTACGCAGATATACGTACTGTGGAATCGTCAAATGCGGAGCCTTATTTGTTCAGCGAACGTTTTATGAGTTATGGCAAAGCGTACGGCCTGTGTGAATGGCTTGAGGTTGAGCAGTATCAGAACCCCTGAATTCTTCAGGTTGATGTCATGGAATGTGTGGACGACCACTGTCACAGCATTAGAGGATAACCCGATGTCCTTCACCCGACGAAAATTTGTCATTGGCATGGGGACGGTGATTTTTTTTACCGGCCCAGGTCAAAATCTGTTAGCGAGTACCAGGAGCCCTAAAGCCGTTCGTTACGTCATGATTCACGACGAATCACTGTGTAATGGATGCAATATTTGCGCTCGTGCATGCCGGAAAACCAACCATGTACCTGACCAGGGCAGCCGTTTGTCGATAGCGCATATTCCGGTAACCGATAACGACAACGAAACGCTGTATCACTACTTCCGTCAGTCCTGCCAGCATTGTGATGATGCACCTTGTATTGAGGTGTGTCCGACCGGTGCCTCCTGGCGAGATGAGAACGGTATTGTGCGAGTAGATACGTCTTGCTGTATTGGTTGCAGTTACTGTATTGGCGCGTGTCCTTATCAGGTGCGCTATCTCAACCCGCAAACCAAAGTGGCGGATAAATGCGACTTCTGCGCTGAATCTCGGCTGGCGAAAGGTTTCCCTCCGATCTGTGTTAACGCTTGCCCGGAACATGCGCTGATTTTCGGTCGTGAAGATAGCCCGGAAATTCAGACCTGGTTGCGAGAAAACAAGTATTACGAATATCAACTTGCAGGCGCCGGGAAGCCCCATCTGTATCGTCGGTTCGGTCAACATTTGATTAAAAAGGAAAATGTATGAACGCGTCGCAGAATGCCGAACAGTTTCACGCCCAGCTTGCACAGTATGTTCCCCTGTTTTCACCGGACTACTGGCCTGTGTGGTTAGTCGTTGCCGGGTTAATGCTGGTGGGAATGTGGCTGGTACTGGCACTTCACGCCATGCTGCGCTTTCGGGCGGCGCATAAAGCGTCGGCAGGGCACGGCGAGAAGGTCTATTTATATTCGAAGGCTGTCCGCCTGTGGCACTGGTCGAATGCACTGTTATTTCTGTTGCTTCTGGTCAGTGGCCTGGTCAATCACTTCTCTGCCGTTAGCGCACCGGTAATGAAAAGCCTGCTTACCGTTCATGAGGTCTGCGGCTTTTTGCTACTTGCCTGCTGGATTGGTTTTGTGCTGATCAACCTGATTGGCGGCAACGGACATCACTATATTATTCAACGTCAGGGCTGGATCGCTCGTGCGCAAAGACAAACTCGTTTTTACCTGTTTGGCATTATGCAGGGCGAGTCACACCCATTTCCGGCCTCACCTCGCTCTAAATTTAATCCGTTACAGCAGGCGGCCTATGTTGGCGTGATGTATGGTTTGTTGCCACTGCTACTGATCACTGGATTGTTATCGCTTTACCCGGTAGCTGTCGGCGATCTGTTCCCCGGTGTACGTTACTGGCTGCTTCAGGCGCACTTTGCGCTGGCAATAGTCAGTCTGTTTTTCATTTTTGGGCATCTTTATCTCTGCACTACGGGGCGCACGCCGGGCGAAACCTTTAAGTGTATGGTGGATGGCTACCACCGGCATTAAGCGATGATGATTACGCGAAGTGACTTACGGGCCTGGCGTGTTGGGCCCGTCATGTATCGTTGGTTTCTACGCGCGTTTCCCGCAGGAGGAAGCTATGCCGATGTTCATCGCGCGCTCCAGCGGGAAGGGTATACCGATTGGGCAAATAGCCTGGTGGAATACGGCTGGTCAAAATGGCGGGAAGAGGCGAGTTTTGCTCAGCAGGATATTGACGCGATGGGGAATATTTCCCGTGAGCAAGCCGCGGGGGAAACCAGTCGTCCGTTGGCGAGTGCGGAAGATTATGCCCGATTTAGCAGTGCGGGTGATAACGTAAAAATTGCCAGCGCCGGGTATGCTGCGCAGATCGCCTGTGCCGGTTACAGCGCACGGATTGGCAGTGTAGGCTATAACACGCATATCGGCAGTTCAGGCGATCGCGGGCGAATAGCGATTGCGGGAAACTCGGCGCGTATCAGCAGTGTGGGCGACGGAACGCGTATCGCCAGTACCGGCATGCGCGTACGTATCAGTTCGCTCGGCGACCGAAATCGGATTGCCAGTAGCGGTGATTTAACCCAACTGGCCTGTTTTGGCGCAGAGGCGAAAATCGCTAACTGCGCGGACAATATCCACATTATTGCCAGCGGAGAGAACGCCGTTGTTGCCAGTACCGGTGCTGTCGACTCGATAATTCTTGGTCCCGGCGGATGTGCGGCGCTGGCTTATCACGATGGCGAAAGAATGCGTTTTGCGCTTGCCGTTGAAGGGGAAAATAACATTCGGGCGGGCGTGAAATATCGGCTCAACGAAGACCATCAGTTAGTGGAATGTTGAGCCGAGAGGTCATTTTAGTGCGAATCGGCGCTGGGTGATTTTTTCAAGGCTAAAGCACAGCAGGTAATAAACCAGCCCGGTAAAGATAAAAATGGCTGCGGGGTAAATTTGCACCCGGCTGTTAACCTGACCGGCAACCGTCGTGAGTTCCGGCACGTTAACGATAAACGCCAGTGACGTGTCCTTCAGTAGCCCAATAAAAATCCCTGTCAGCGACGGCAGTACGTTACGCAGCACCTGCGGCAGCAAGATAAGCCACAGGACCTGATCCGGGCGAAAACCCTGAACAACTGCCGCTTCATACTGCCCGCCAGGCAGTGCGCTAATTCCAGCATACACCGAGTGCATCACCGAGGCGGCGGTGAACCATGCCAGCGCCAGCGTCACGGTAACGGCACCGGGCAGATCGCTTCCGGTCAGCATGGGTAGCAAATACCACATCCAGAAAATCACAAAGATGAGCGGAATGCCGCGAATAAATTCCGCCCAGATAAACAACCCGTTGCGAACCGCGCCCGGAAATCGCCAGGCGCAACAGGCAAGAACGATCCCGCCAGGCAGCGCCAGCAATGCCGCACCAATAGCCATCAGCAAAGTGAGCAGTACACCGCCGGGTTGCCCCTCAGCTACACGTCCCCACAGGAGATAGTCAAGATTGTCGGTAATGACCGAAACATTAGCGATCATGCAGTATGCTCCTGACGCTGAAGATGCGCATTCTTATCTTTGACGATTTACCCGACGCAGACTGCGGGCCAAGGCGGGTAAGCAGCATACCCAGAACGATGCCGGTAAACAGATAGAGTGCGGTGCCAACGGCAAAGGCTTCCAGCGCGTGCGCGTTGTAGCTCTCAATTTGCCGTACCTGGTAGGTGAGCTCAGCAAATCCAATACCGCTGGCAAGCGAGGAAAGCTTCATCAGGTTGAGATATTGCCCAACAATCGGTTGCCAGGCGTTTGCCAGCCCCTGAGGCAGCAGAATGTGACGAAATATCGCCCAGGATGAAAACCCCTGCGCCACGGCAGCCTCGCGTTGTCCGGCAGAAACAGCCTGTAAACCCGAAGCGATCTCTTCAACCAAAAATGCTGAGGTAAATACCCCCAACCCCCATGCTGAACAGATAAATTCCGGCGTTAACCACCAGACATCACCCGGCAAAATTGACCATGGATGATCGGCATTGATAAAGCTAATGACGTTACGGGGTAGCCAGTTCCAGGCGGCAAAATACCAGAACATCAGTTGCACCAGTAAAGGCGTGTTGCGAAACACCGAGACCCACCCCCCGACCATCGCTTTAGCGAGACGATTGCCCGTCAGGCGCAGGCCGAGCAGTGAGATGGCAATGAGCGTGGCGAGCACAGTACCTGCCAGCGTCACCCAGAGCGTGGTGAGAAAACCGGAAATTATCCATTGCAGGGGTTGCCCGCTCAGCACCCCCTGCCAGTCCATTGCATGCATTATGACGATGACTCCTGGTGTAACGGGTCGAGCACTTTTTTCAGGAAACGCTGGGTTCTCGGGTGCTGTGGTCGGACGAAAAAATCCTCCGGCGCGGCCACTTCCAGAATATCGCCACCATCGATGAAAACCACCCGATCGGCAATCTCGCGGGCAAAATGCATTTCGTGGGTCACGACGATCATGGTGATACCGCTGTGGGCCAAATTTTTCATTACCTGTAATACCTCGCCGATCATTTCCGGATCCAGCGCGGAAGTGGGCTCATCAAACAGAATAATTTGTGGCGACGAAGCTAGTGCGCGGGCGATGGCCACGCGCTGCTGCTGCCCACCGGACAACTGCGCGGCATAGGCGTTGGCTTTTTCCGCCAGTCCTACCTTTTCCAATAACTCGAGTGCCCGACGATCCGCTTCCGTCTTGTTCCAGCCGTGAACATATTCCAGCGCCAGCGCGATGTTCTGCAGCGCAGTCAGGTGCGAATAGAGATTGAATTGCTGAAATACGAAACCGATACGGCTACGTAGCTGGCGTAACGCCGCCCCGCGCAACTGGCCAATCGGTTTACCATCAATGAAGATTTCGCCACCGCTGAGCGACTCAAGCTGGTTGATAAGACGAATAAGAGTGGACTTTCCTGAGCCGGAAGGCCCCAGAATAGTCACCACTTCACCGGGTTCAACCGCCAGGCTAACGCCGTTAAGGACGGTGTGAGCGTCATACTGTTTAATCACATTGCGTAATTCGACGCTCGCCTGGCGCAAATGGGTAAAATCCGCAGCCGAAGCTGCGGATCGAGGAAAAAGGGCTGAGAGCATATTACTTGGCTTCTATTTTAAAGGCGCGGGCTTGCGGATTTTTGGTTTCAGGACCAAACCAGACATCATAAATTTTGGCTGCCTGCCCGGTAGATTCCAGCTTCAAAAGTTCATCGTTGACGGCTTTTAACAACGCTGGCTCACCTTTTTTCACCCCCACGCCGATCTCTTCTTTGCTCAGCAGGTCCGGCAGAATTTTGAAATCCGCTTTATCCGGCGCACCGCTTAACAAGCCCGCCAGGATTGTACTGTCCTGGGTGATGGCCTGCACATTACCGTTGCGTAGCGCGGTTAACGCCAGCGGGATATCGTCGTAGGCCAACACGCGCGACTGCGGGAAGCGCTGATGCAGTGCCTGTTCACCAGTAGTGCCTTTTACCGCGCCGATGCGTGCTTTGCTGTATTCATCGAGCTTATCCGGAGATTTTGCTGGCACAAGGAACTGCTGGCCGGTAACAAAATAAGGGACGGAGAAATCTATTACCTGCGCCCGTTCAGGTGTAATCGTGATATCCGCGACGATTAAATCAGCTTTACCAGATTGTAATAACGGAATGCGGTTTGCCGGATTGGTCGCTACCAGTTCCAGTTTTACACCAAGGGATTTGGCCAGCGCTTCGGCAAAATCAACGTCGTAGCCGACAATCTTATGGGTTTTGGCATCGACGGAGCCAAACGGAGGATTCGCGTCAAATGTCGCGACTTTTACGACGCCTGCGGCTTTGATATCGGCCAGTTGGTCAGCCTGAACCTGCGAGACGGTAAGTCCTGAGGCCAGCAGCACGCCCAATGCCAGCAGTGTTTTTTTAGCGCGGTAAGTTTTCGTTGCCATCATTGTATGAAATCCCTGTAGTTTTTTGGTTTGTGCTTTTTACGCTCCCATAACTTACGGTTGGGACAAAATAAGAAAAAATTCTTATCTATATACAAAATGTTATTAGTGAAGGATGTGTTAATAGCGGGTGAAAATAATGCAGGAGTGAAAGGTAAAATCGTGCATAAGCCTGGTAATAATTCGCATTTTGTTTTTGTGTGAGAGCACGCTTGAATAAGATTGAGCTGTGCTAATGTCCAGAAATGCTACTGGAATACCCTCCGGACCTGTACCATATATCACAACAGGTCTGGAGTGGGGATAAGCATGCTGCGTGATAATTTTAACGATCTCTATTATCTCATTATCGTTGCCCGCGAGCGTAGTTTTACCCGGGCAGCGGCAAAACTTGGGGTTTCGCAATCCGCGCTAAGCCATGCGATTCGTGGGCTTGAAGAGCGGCTGGATGTACGGCTTCTGACCCGCACCACGCGCAGTGTTGCGCCGACCGAAGCCGGAGAACGGCTTATCAACAGTATCAGCCCGCGTTTTGATGACATTGAAACAGAGCTGCTGGCATTAACCGATGTCCGTCAGCGCGTGGCCGGTAACATTCGCCTGACGCTGGGCGAACATGCATTGCAATCTACCGTCTGGCCCGCGCTGGAGCCATTTTTGCAGGCTTACCCTGATGTTAATGTGGAAATGACCATCGACAATAGTCTGACGGATATTGTGACTGGCCGTTATGACGCGGGTATTCGGCTCGGTGAGCAGGTGGCAAAAGACATGGTCGCCGTCAGAATTGGCCCGGACTGGCGTATGGTAGTGGTGGGGTCACCGGCGTATTTTGCTCGTCATGGCAAACCGAAAACCCCTCACGACCTGCAAAATCATAGCTGTATTAACATGCGCATGCCGACGTTGGGCGGATTATACGCCTGGGAGTTTGCTAAAGACGGGCAAGATTTGCGCGTACGGGTGGAAGGGCAGCTTATTTTTAACAATCTACCCCCGCGAATTAGCGCAGCGATGGCGGGAATGGGGCTGGCTTTTGTGCCGGAAGACACCGTCGAGCAGGCTGTTGCAGAGGGGGCATTGGAAAAAGTGTTGGAGGACTGGTGCGAACCTTTCCCTGGCTATTATTTGTACTATCCCAGCCGAAAACAACATACCGCCGCCTTTGCGCAACTGATTGAGGCCTTACGGTATACGGGCTGAAGTGGGTGGGGTTAACAGGCGATAAAAAACCGGCATTGCGCCGGTTTGGAAATCAGATTTTGCAGGCGTCGCCGCAGTCATTATCAGCAATAATTTCCTGCGCTTTCTTGTCTGCATCTTCCAGACGTTCAGCGTTACGCTCTTGCGCTTCTTCCAGTCCATCAAAGACCAGATTATCGAGATCAATTTCCATCATTCACCTGCTCAGGTTCAGCGTTTAACATCACGTTATTATATTGCAAAAATGTTGCTTAACAGCAGCGATTCTTGCTACTTAGCATCATCCCTAAATCAGTTGCGTATATTTTTCCGGCAGCGTGGCCCACAAATGGCGGTTTGCCGCGCTAAGTATTATATCGCGCATGCATTCACGCGCCGTAACGCCCTGGCGCAGGCGTATGGCTTCCAGTAACAGGCGATGCTGCTCTACGGCGTGTTCTGTTTCCCGCACTGATGACTCCTGCGTCTGTTTAAACGACAGCATCATGGCTGCTGAAAGTGCGTTGCCAATCGACATCAAAAATGGGTTATGACAGGACTTGAGTAGTGCGGTATGAAAGGCTAGATCGCCTTCCTCAAATAGCGCAATCTGATCCTGCTGCTGTCCGCGCAACATCAACGTCCAGGCTTCTTCAATGGCAGCCAAATCGCGGGCTGTCGCGTTGGCGGCGGCCAGAAAGGCGGCGTTAGGCTCAAACATCAGGCGCGTTACCACCAGTTGCTCCGCGACATCAGGTGAAATACCCACTTCCTCCATCCAGCCCAGCACGTCCGTATCCAAAAAACTCCAGAGTTCGCGCGGATTGACCGTACTGCGCCGCTTAGCCTGGATGGACAGCAAACCTTTTGCTGACAGGACATGCAGCGCGTTTCGTACAGAGGTCCGAGATGCCGAATATTGCACGGCAAGCTCATTTTCGCCGGGGAGCATCTCCCCATCGCTCAGGGTTCCGCGGATGATTTTCATCGCCAGATCGCGAGTGATCGTTTCAGAAATGGTGGCCAGGGAGGTCGTCATAGTCTGCCTTGAAAATTTGAGAGTTCCTCATTGTACGCACAAAACAAAGCGTTACGAATACAAAACAACAATTCTTGTCCTTTCAGATAGTGAAAAAAAACGTTTTATTTCACTTCACGATCGCGCTCACAGATCGCTCTGGTAAAATTAACTACATTCTTGTCATACAAGATTTGATTGTTGAGGCTACAAGATGAAAGGGGAGTGGATCGCAATCGACTGGGGAACGTCGAATTTCCGCGCATGGTTAATGGCAGGGGATGATGTGCTGGACAAACGCAATGCCAGCTACGGTCTTCTTCACGTCGAGCCGGGGCAATTTGATGCGACGTTAAAAATGTTACTTGGTGAGTGGATTGCTGAGGGAACGCCAATGGTTGCAATGGCCGGGATGGTGGGTTCGCAGCAGGGCTGGTATGAAGTTGACTATTGTTCGTTACCCGCCAGTGCCGATAGCTTGCTTGCGCACAGCAAAAGTTTCATGACCTCCTGGGGCAGCAAAGCATGGATTTTCCCTGGATTGCGTAAATCCCCTTCTGGTGACATGCCTGATGTAATGCGCGGTGAAGAGGTTCAGCTTCTGGGACTGTCTTTACTCGAAGACATCGATAATTTCCATGCGATTCTACCCGGCACACACAGCAAACATGCCCGGATGCAGCAGAGACAGATCGTTGATTTTTCGACTTATATGACCGGTGAGCTTTTTCAGGTGCTGATTTCGCACTCGCTGCTTGGTCGTGGTCTTCCTGATGCGGCGGCTGATGACAGCGCATTTTTACTCGGGGTGGAAGCATCCCGACGCCACGCGGCGCTAAGCCAACTCCTTTTTTCTACCCGAACGCTGCGTCTATCGGGTGAATTATCTGCTGAATCAGTCAGTGACTATCTCTCCGGTTTACTGATCGGATTGGAGTTTTCCACTGACAACATCAGTCCTGTCTGGCTGGTGGGTAGTGCGGCATTAACTCGCCGCTATCAGATGGCTGCCAACGCATTTGGTATTCAGACACGCTGCGTCGAGGGCGATCGCTGTTTTATCGCCGGAATGCAGTCTCTTCAACAACGTCTAACAGAGAAACGCTATGGATAGTTTTGACTTTGCCACGATGTGGCAGAAAACGCCGCTTCCGATGATCGCGATTTTACGCGGTCTGAGGCCAGAGGAAGCAGCGGAAATTGGTGATGTATTGCTGGAGGCGGGCTTTACCTGGCTGGAAGTACCGCTAAATTCACCGCGCGCGTTGGATTCTATCTCGCTGCTACGCGAACGCGTCGGCATGCGTGCTATCGTCGGCGCGGGTACGGTACTGACGACAGAGCAGGTTGATAGTGTCGTCGATGCGGGCGGGCAGGTAATTATCTCGCCAAATATGAATCCCTCGGTGATCCGCCGCAGCAGAGATCGAGGGGCTATCAGTTTACCGGGCGTCGCCACGCCGAGCGAAGCGTTTACTGCCCTGGACGCTGGGGCCAGCGGTCTGAAATTTTATCCTGCGGAAATGATCTCCCCGGACATACTGCGGGCTATGTGCGTGGTATTACCGCCTCACGTAGTTTGTATGCCGGTTGGTGGTGTTTCTGCCGAGGCGCAACAACTACAAAGATGGTGCGAGGCGGGCGCGAAAGGTTTTGGCTGCGGCGGAGGTTTATACCGCGCGGGCACAGAGTGCGAACAGGTTCGGCATAACGCGTTGGCCTATGCTCAGGCATGGCAACAGGTTAATAGCAGAGCGCAGCGGCAATAACAACTTAAGAGGCTGAAAGATGAATACGCGTACCCTCGATATTGAAAATAAAAATGCGGTTTATCGTAAAGTGACCCGACGGCTGATCCCGTTTTTAATCCTGTGTTATTTTTTCGCATATCTCGATCGTGTAAACGTGGGCTTCGCCAAACTCCACATGCAGGATGCGCTTAATCTTAGCGATACAGTGTATGGAATTGGCGCAGGTATCTTTTTTATCGGTTATTTTATTTTTGAAGTACCGAGCAACTTGTTGATGCAGCGTTTTGGTCCCCGTTTCTGGATTGCGCGCATCATGGCCAGTTGGGCAGTGTTGTCGGCACTGACGATGTTCGTTACCACGCCAACACAGTTTTACGTAGTGCGTTTTTTGCTTGGCGTAGCAGAGGCCGGTTTTTTCCCGGGTATTGTTTACTATTTAACCTTGTGGTTTCCCTCATGGCGTTCGGCGCGCACACTCGGGCTGTTTATTCTGGTGACGCCGTTATCCACTATTATCGGTAGCCCGCTCTCCGGACTGATCCTGAAAATGTTTGAAGGTGTCGGCCATCTGCATAACTGGCAGTGGTTATTCCTGGTAGAGGCTATCCCTTCATTCCTGCTGGCCTTCGTGGTGCTGCGTTATCTAGATAACGACGTGAAATCGGCGAAGTGGTTATCTGATGATGAAAAAGCGTTGATTGAGCAAGATCTGCAAAAAGATCAGCTTGATAAAGTCGCCGCTAACGCGGGAATGCCGCAGCATAGTTTGTCCGCCATGTTCCGTAATCGCTTCGTCTGGCTGCTGGCGCTGATTTTCTTCAGTTTCAACATTGGCTATTACGGTATTAATTTCTGGCTTCCGTCGATTATCAAAAGCTCTGGCGTACAGGATGATTTTGCTATCGGTCTGCTGGCAGCGGTGCCCTATATCTTCGGTGCGGCTTGCATGTTGTGGAATAGCCGTCACTCCGATCTGAAACAAGAACGCCGCTGGCACATTGCGATTCCGGCGATAGTCGGGGCCATTGGTCTGACGTTCAGCGCGCTAAATGAAGGCTCCACGTTCTGGATGATGGCATGGATTTGCGTAGCAATGTCCGGCACGTTATCGCTGATTCCCACCTATATAAGCCTGCCAGGTACATTGCTTTCCGGTACGGCAGCGGCGGCAGGTATCGCGTTAGTGAACTCTATTGGCAATCTGGCTGGCTTCTTTGGCCCAACCGTTCTTGGCTGGCTGAAAGACACTACCGGCAGCACCAGCAGCGGACTGTATATTCTGGCGGGGTTTCTGGTACTTTGCGCACCGCTTATTTTCCTCATTCCGGCACGGTTGATTAACCCTCGCGATCGTCAAGCCATGAAACCGGCAGAAAATAACGTATTAACGAAAAGAGGTCATATATGAGCAGTTGTGGCAGCGGGTGCGCAGGTTGCGGTGGCGAACACTTCAATCCGATCCTCAGTGGTGATGACGGTGCTTTAAAGCGCGCCTTGTATAAATCGATGGGTCATACGGACGAGCAGTTGCGTCGTCCCGTAATTGCTGTAGTGAATAGCTATACCAATGCGACGGCAGGACACGCCAATTTGAATGAACTGACAGCGCATGTGTTAAAAGGCATTGATGAAGCAGGCGGAGTGGGGATGGTGTTTGGCACCATTGCCCCTTGCGACGGTATTGCCGAAGGACACCTGGGTATGCGCTATATTCTGGCGGCACGCGAAATCATCGCCAGTTCGATCGAAGTAATGATGCGGGCCCACCGCTTCGATGGCATGGTATTGCTGGGATCGTGCGACAAAATTGTCCCCGCTATGCTGATGGCTGCTGCGCGCCTTGATCTTCCGGCTATTCTGGTGAACGGTGGGCCAATGTATCCTGCCGAATACAAAGGTAAACACTGGGATGGCAATATCGTCACCGAAGCGATTGGCTGGAAACGTCGCGGTGAAATTGATGAGGCCGAGTTCCGTCATATTGAAGATATCGCCGAGCCGGGGCACGGCTCCTGTACCATGTACGGTACCGCTAATACGATGTGCTGTATTGCGGAAGTGCTGGGTATGAGCTTGCCTGGGAGTAGTATGCTGCCCGCAATTTCACGCGAACGCCGCGAGTGCGCCTTTGCGACAGGAATGACCGCGGTGGATCTGGTAAAGCGCGGTGTGAATGCGCGACAAATTATTACACGCGAATCAATCCGCAATGCGATGGCCTATCTGTTGGCGACGGGCGGCTCCACCAACGCCATTCTACATCTGCAGGCTATTTATTATGAAGCCGAGCTGGGTCATCTGCCGCTGGCTGAATTTGATGCGCTGAGTCATCAGGTACCGCTGGTTGCTTCGCTCTATCCGGCATCGGAATACGATATGATCGATTTTTGGGAGGCTGGGGGGGTTGCGGCAGTTGAAAAAGAGATCGCTAATTTACTGGATCTCAATTGCCTGACGGTTAGCGGACAGAAAAAAGGGGAATGGCTGATTAATGTTCCCTCTACTCGACGCCCGGAAGTTATCCATACTCTGGCCATTCCGGTACGTAATGAGTCAGGGGTTGCTGTCCTACACGGCAACCTGTCACCGATGGGTTGTGTAGTGAAACCCGCTGCTGTTCCGGACCATTTAATGATCTTCACCGGGCCTGCGGTGGTGTTTAACAGCGAAGATGAGGCCGTTGAGTCAATTCTCTCCGGCGATATTCAGCCGGGTAGTGTATTGGTTCTGCGCTATGAAGGACCAAAGGGCGGACCGGGTATGCCGGAGATGTACAAGCCGATGAAATTCCTTGAAGGAATGAATCTCTCTGACTCCTGTGCGTTGATCACCGATGGGCGTTTTTCCGGTTCGAACCGCGGGTTATTTGTGGGACATATCTCTCCAGAAGCCAGCGACGGAGGCGTTCTGGCATTGGTGGAAACAGGTGACTCAATCAGTATTAATATTCCGCAGCGAACATTGACGTTGAATGTAGCGGATGCCGTGCTGGATGAGCGTCAAAAAGGCTGTCATCTGGTGCACAAAGAGGTACCTCGCGGATTCTTGCGACTTTATCGTCGTTGGGCGTTACCGGCGGCGCAAGGCGCGGTACTGGCGGACAGAGAGGATTTGTCATGACAACGGTTACAAAGATTCAGGGCGTTAATCCCATTGTTGCAATGCCGTTTACGCCACAGGGTAAAGTCGATTTTACGAGTTTTCGCCGTCTGCTGGCCCACCTTTCGGACGTGGGTGTTAACGGACTGACGCTGTTTGGTATTGCCAGTGAGTTTCCGAAGCTCGACGACAGCGAACGGTTGCAGTTGGCGGAAATTTTTATTGCTGAATTAGCGAATAAAAGTGTATTTCGTGCACTGTCGGTCACCGATCACAGCACCGATCTGGCTGTTCGCCGTGCGCGGCGCTATCAGAGTATGGGGGCCGACGCACTGATGCTGCTTCCGCCATTCTTCCTGCAGCCGTCTCTTGCCAGCGTACAGGCGCATATCGCGGCGGTGCTGGAGGCTGTGACCATTCCTGTAATGGTGCAGTACGCGCCGGGAGAAACTGGATTTCCGGTCACTGCAGTTCAACTTGCTGAGATGGCTAAACGCTATCCACATGCAGTGTTTAAAATTGAATGTAATCCACCAGTGGATTACACCCGCGAGTTTCTGCAGCAGGCACCAGAGGCCCATGTGCTCAATGGTTATGCCGGTTTATATATGCTTCAAATGTTGGAGGTTGGGGGCAAAGGTGTAATGCCAGGCTGCTCATTTAGCGAAATTTATGTGCGAATTTATCGTCACTGGCTGGCAGGGGAGCATCAACAGGCGGTGCAACTACATGAGGCACTATTACCGTACATTCAGCGCTGGATGCAGCACTGTGAGTATATTATCCAGGTTGAAAAGACAATATTACAACGACGCGGGGTTATCGCTGATGATTATTGCCGCAAGCCGGGTTGGTCATTAACGAATGACGATGTAAACCACATTGATAGTTTTATTTCACAGTTCAATTTGTCGGCATGAGTAATTTGCAATAGAGGTATGAGCAAAACGTTTTAACCGTATGCTATGCACCGGATCGAACATCTTGATCCGGTGCAACTGTACTATGCCTTAAAGCATCATTTCTGTGTCTTCACCGCCACTCACATCAAATTTAATTGTTAATCATCTGTTTCTGTTATCTCGTAACCATCCGATTTTGTAGCAATGTGATGCGCGATCATTTTTAACAAATCTGCGACAAATTCACTATACATATAACTTAATATCTTTTATACATTAATTGTTCAACCCTGCGACTATTCCACAAAAGAGAAAGCAATATGGAACAGACACCTGATAAGAAAAACGATAATTTTCAAAAAGATGGCAAAGAACAGTTCAATCGCTCGATCGGTCTTATTTCAAACTTTGCGTTGGGTTTTACCTACCTGTCGCCGCTTACCGCCGTCTATTCGCTGTTTGCGCTGGCCGTAACGCTGGCGGGGCCGCCCGCAGTATGGTGGATTTTAATCGTCGCATGTGGGCAACTTTTGGTTGCATTGGTGTTTGGTGAGGTCGCTTCCCAGTATCCGATAACCGGCGGGCTTTACCCCTGGGCCAGAAGGTTGTGGGGCAAGAAGTATGCGTGGATCGCCGCCTGGATCTACCTGTGGGCGCTGGTGGTCACCATTACGTCGATCGCGGAATATACATCAACGTTTGTTGAATCACTCTTCCACTATGGTCAGACGCCGGCCACGATGTTGGTGACTTCCGTCCTGCTGCTGCTGTTGATGATGGCCGTTAATATGTCCGGGACTAAAAATCTGGCCCGGGTGGCGAAAATTGGTTTCTGGTGTGAAATTGTCAGCGTGATCGCGCTGGGGATTTATCTGCTGATTTTCCACCGTTCGCAGCCGTTCTCTGTGATTTTTGACTCGATGGGCGTGCTGGCTCATGACGGCAGCTACTCCACCGCATTTATGTCTGCTGCGCTGATGGGGCTGTTTATGTTCTTTGGCTTTGAGGCCTGCGGTAACGTTGCGGAAGAGGTGCAGAATCCAAGTAAAAAGATCCCGGTGGCGATGATTTTAAGCATCGTATTCGGCGCGATTTCCGCCATTATTTCTGTTATGGGTTATTTGCTGGCATCACCGAATCTGGTCAGCATCGTGAATGGCAAAACGTCCGATCCGATCCCGGCAATCCTTAATGAAGCTCTGGGCGAAACTGGCGCGACTGTCTTTATCGTCGTTGCAATTATCGCCATGTTGTCGTGCATTTTGTCTCTGCAGGCTGCGTTAAGCCGTCTTATCTTTTCTTTCTCCCGCGACAGAATGCTGCCGGGAAGTGAATGGATGGCCAAAATCTCTAAAAATGGTGTTCCGGATAATGCCATGGTCGTCAGTTGCCTGCTGCCAGTGATCATCTGCGTTTGGGTTTATTTCCAGCCAGATAACCTGTCGCGTATCACCGCGTTTGCTGTTATCGGGATTTACATCTCGTTCCAGATGGTTGTGCTGGCCGCGCTGCGTCAGCGTCTGAAAGGCTGGAAACCGGCGGGAGAGTGGACCATGGGCGGTTGGGGCGTAATCGTGAATGTGCTGGCGTTAGCTTACGGATTGTGCGGGATCTGGTTACTGGCGCAACCAGCAGACAGCAGCGACTTCATCGATCGTTGGACGGTTCTGTTCGGCCTTGCGATTGTTGTTGGCTCGGGGCTTATTTATATGTTCCTGACCCGTCCGTTTGGTCGTTCAGCGGCGCCGGAAAACGACGCCATTGCCTACGCCAATAAGCTCAATATGGGGCAGGATAACTAAAAACTCAGGGCCTTCGGGCCCTTAGTTTTGATAGTGATAAAGGATAAAGTAGTCGCTCTGATACACCACTGTACTGTTTGCAGGTGACAGCAATTCACCCACGCGAAAACGTGGCCAACTGGAGAAAATGATCCTGTTTTCCAGATTAGTCAGAATCACATAGTCAGGATGGGCACAGGAAAGCAGTTCGGCTTCTATCTGACTGACCAGCAGATCGACCGCGGCAACACCGAGAAACTGATCGTTGTAGTAGACCGGGACGGCTGACGTCAGGGTATAGGAGATATTGCAAATATAGTCGACGTAGGGACCGTGGATATAGGCTTTGCCAGCCGGAGGAGAATGCTTAAACCACTCAAAGGTTCTGAAGTCCAGTCGTTGTTGCGTGGCCTGATCCAAATCCAGATGCGCCTGGCTCAAACCATTATCTTTCTTATACCACCACTCCAGCAACCAATACTCTTTTGTGGTTGCGGTGCTCTCAATATGGCTGGCGAATCCCGCCCCTGAGCAGTAATGGTTGTTATTGAGCGTGCGCTTGATGTGCTGTTGAACGGTGGATCTGACTGAGGGGTCGAGAACGACCTCGGCTGAGGCCTTTTGTACCCCTGAAATCGCCTCATGGATGCTCCTCGCCAGCGCAACGGTAGAATCTACGGTAGAAACAGTAATGTCATCAATTTTACGAATTAATGCGCTTAGGGATGTCGAAGAGCTCATTGTCTGTCCTGCCTTCACTGATTGTCAGTTCGAGTTATATTTCAGCTTTTTTTCAATAAGGTAGTAGGTAAACGTGTCGATGATCTGCGTGGCAAACTGTACTGACTCTGCCTCGTTGTGAGCAGCCAGCGCATCGGCCAGCGCCGAATAAAGCGCGATAATTTCTGCATGAATACTGTCTGTGCGATAAAGTATCGCCACCAGCGATGCCCATTCAGCCTGAACCTGCAGCTCCTGATTGGCCAGTCGCGCTGAATGCGAACTGGCGGCAATCGCCAGCAGACAACGCATATCGGCCTGGGTCATCAGCTCAGGTGAGTTTGCCTTTCTGAGCACCTCGACAAACTCGCGAAATTTGGCGATATCCGCACCGGTCATCCGTCGGGAAGCCAGCCTCGCGCTATGGCTAATAATGGCGCAATGCATTTCACCCAGATCAGACAGATAATCCGTACTGATCGCCTTGAACGGATGCAGGGCGCTATTTTTGCCATCAATATTTTCGCAAACGAAACTCCCGCCATTACGACCACGAACCGTATGGATAAGATTATTAGCCCGAAGCGTGTTTAGCGCTTCTCTGATAGTGATATGTGAGACACCCATCATCTTTGCCAGATCAGTTTCGTTGGGGAGCTGTTCTTTTGGCTCCAGCAACCCCGTGATAATGGCATTTGAAAGGCGTTGGACTATCTGGTCTGAACGACTGACCTGCCCGATAGGCGCAAATATGACCGCGTGAGTAATCATAATCTTTTCTGTACTCAATTCCCTGAAACAACGACCATTTTTAACACATGCCCGTCGGGCAAGGAAGGTAAGAATGGCCGAGTTATTTTACATGCCTGGGCGCAACGTCACTGCACAAGCGGATGTGTGTCCCGATAACCTTATGATGAGCTGGGCGTAACGCGTCAGCTGGCAATAAAAAGCCTCACCCTGCAAATGTGAAAATTAAGTTAAAAATGCGAGGCTTATCATAGTGTCAATGTTGCGCATTTGAAAAAATTTTACAATATATATATTACATAAGATTCTTTATGTATTAATTGGCAGGAGACAAACATGAAAACCCTGAAGCATTTTATTAATGGGCACTATGTAGCAGGCAGTAGCGAAGATAGCTTCGAACTGGTGAGTCCGGTTGATGGTGAAACGTACGCAATATCTCCCAACGCTAACGAGGTGGAGGTAGAGCAGGCTTACTCAGCAGCGGAGGCGGCGTTTAGCATCTGGAGAAAATCGACGCCGGCAAAGCGGCAAAAGGCGTTATTGCGGCTGGCCGATGAGATTGAACGCAACGTTGAGCGACTGGTAACCGCGCAGAGTCAGGAAACCGGTCAGCTTCGCCATTTTATTGAGAAAGAGGAGATCGCAGCATCTTGCGATGCCATCCGCTTTTTTGCCGGTGCGGCGCGCTGTCTTGAAGGAAAGGCGGCCGGAGAATATTCCTCAGGATTTACTTCAACCATTCGTCGTGAACCGCTGGGTATTGTTGGGCAAGTGACGCCGTGGAACTACCCGTTCATGATGGCGGTGTGGAAGATTGCACCAGCGCTGGCGGCAGGCAACACGGTGGTGTTAAAACCAAGCGACACCACGCCAGTTAGTACGCTGCTGTTGGCTGAACTGGCCGCACCGTTGTTCCCGAGAGGGGCGTTTAACGTTGTGTTGGGCAAAGCCAGCACTGGTTCGCTGGTGGTTTCAAACCCGAAAGCCTCACTGGTCTCGATTACCGGTTCGGTCCGTGCGGGTTTGCAGGTTGCGGCTTCGGCGGCGGCAAATCTGACCAGAGCACACCTGGAATTGGGTGGGAAAGCGCCCGCAATCGTGTTCGCCGATGCGGATATGGACAAGGCGATTGCGACGATTACCACAGCAGGCTTTTTCAATGCCGGGCAGGATTGCACAGCGGCAACGCGGATTCTGGTAGAGCAATCTATCTACGCTGAGTTTCTGGAAAAACTGATCCAGAAAACAAAAAGTATCAAATTTGGGCCGCCAGAAGATCAAAATGCACTGTACGGCGCATTGAATAGCCGGAATCAACTGGAGCAGGTGAAAGGCTTTATTGAGCGTTTACCGGCACATGCAAAAATTGAAACCGGTGGGCACGCAGGATCTGGTCCAGGCTTCTATTTTGAGCCGACAATCGTCTCCGGTTTGCATCAAAATGATGAAGCTATTCAGCATGAAGTATTTGGCCCGGTAATGACTATTCAGTCGTTTTCTACTGACGAAGAGGTACTACACAAAGCGAATGATGTGGAGTATGGTCTTGCCGCCAGCGTCTGGACCAGTAACCATGGTCGCGCCCAACGCTTCAGCATTGACCTCGATTTTGGCACGGTGTGGATTAACAATCACATTCCTCTGTGTGCCGAAATGCCGCATGGCGGGTTCAAAAAATCGGGGTACGGCAAAGATCTCTCATCTTATTCACTCGAGGAATACACTCGGGTGAAACATATCATGTGCGACATTTCTGAATAGAGAGGATTACGATGAAAACATTAAAAATCGCGGTGCTTTCATTAGTGATGTTCTCGGGCTATAGCCTGGCAGAAAGTACATCGCTGAATACCGTAAAAGAGTATATGGCGGCGTGGAATGCGCATGATGCTTCGCGAGCCGCTCAATTTCTTGCTGATGATGCGGTCTATTATGATGCCGCCACAGGAGAACCGATAAACGGCAGGGAAAAAGCAGAAAAAGAGGTTATCGGCGCTTTTATTAAGGCGGTTCCAGATCTTAGCTGGAAAATGGTTGGAAAACCCGTCTACGACGAAGATACCGTGGCCTTTCGTTGGGAATTTTCAGGCAAAAATAGTGGTGAATGGGCAGGGAGTCCGTCGACAAATAATCCGATCAAATTTGAAGGCGTCAGCTATATTCATGTTAAAGCAGGAAAAATCACCTGGCAGGGTGATTATTATGATTCTAAAAAACTGGATGAAGAGTTAAAGCCAGTGAAGTAGTCGGTTGTACCCCTTTATAAATAAGAAGGGGTATCTCTCTTATTTGTGTCGTATTAAAGGCAGTGTGTAGCAATAAGGAAAAAAGTTAATGGCAATTACCAGACGTGATTTTCTCAACGGCGTCGCGGTGACTATTGCGGCGGGACTTACCCCGCTGGAGTGGGTCAGGGCGGCAGGAAAGGGAAACGCATTTATAGATGGAAATTATTATCCTCCTGCGCTGACGGGGCTGCGGGGTAATCATCCTGGATCGTTTGAAATGGCGCATGCGCTAGGCCGCGAGCATAAACATTTTGATTTAAACGCTCTGCCCGTTGAGGAAGAGTACGATCTGGTGATTGTGGGTGGCGGGATTAGCGGGTTAGCTGCCGGTTGTTTTTGGCGTCAAGTTGCCGGGCAAAATAGCCGGATCCTGATCCTCGATAACCATGACGACTTTGGTGGACATGCCAAACGTAATGAATTTACCAGCTCGGGTAAGAAATTACTCGGTTATGGTGGCAGCGAAGCATTCCAGTCACCTGCGCATAATTTCAGCCCTGAAGTACAAAAGTTGATGGAAACCGTGGGCGTCAGCGTCACGCGGTTAAAAGAGAGTTTTGACGTAAACTTCTACCCCGACTGGCAGCTCAGTCGCGGCGTTTTCTTCGATAAGAAGAATTTTGGCGAAACAAAAATCGTCAGCGGCGATCCGGGACGCGCGGTATCTGATGATATTCCGCCGGACAGGCTCAATGGGCGTAAAATTGAAGACTTTATCAATGATTTTCCGCTAAGTGAGAACGACAGAAAAGCGCTGATCGACCTGCACGTCCGGCCCGGTGATTACCTGCCGGGGATGACGGTCGATGAGAAAATGGAATGGCTGGATACCCACAGCTACAGTGAATTTTTGGCAACAAAAGTTGGTTTGAGCAAAATGGCGCTGCTCTATTTCCAGCAGCGTTCCAACGACTTCTTTGCTATTGGTATTGAAGGTATTTCCTGTAGCGATGCCCGTGCGTGCGCCTTACCCGGCATGGAAGGGATGGGGTTACCGCCGTTGGACGGAGAGTCGCTGGCCGACCTCGAAGAGCCGTATGTTTACCACTTCCCGGACGGTAACGCCGGGTTAGCCCGCCTGTTAGTCAGATATATGCTGCCGGATGCGCTACCGGGCAACACGATGGAAGACTCTGTCCTCGCCAGACTACATTACGAAAAGCTGGATCTGCCGGAAAACACCACGCGCCTTCGCCTGAACAGCACGGTGATTAATGCGGCCAACGTGCAGGATGGCGTGGCGGTGACCTATCTGCGTGACGGTAAAATGCACCGTGTGCGCGGTAAGAACACCATCATGGCAGGCTATAACATGATGATCCCGTATCTGGTGCCTGAGATGCCGGAACAGCAGCAGGCGGATCTTAAACTGAACGTGAAGGCACCGCTGGTGTACACCAACGTGGTGGTCAAAAACTGGCAGGCGTTCAAACAGCTTGGCGTACATGAGTTTTATTCTCCGGCGGCACCTTATAGCAGGGTCAAGCTCGACTATCCGGTCAGTATTGGTGGGTATCAACATCCGGCCTCCCCGGACGATCCGATGGTCATTCATATGGTTTATGTGCCGACCTATCCGGGCAGTAACTTGTCGGCCAGAGAACAGTTCCGTCTAGGACGAGCCTATTTGCTGGGGACCACTTTTGCCGCGCATGAGGAGATGATTCGCTCCCAGTTGCAGGAGATGTTTGGCTCAACTGGATTTGATAATCAACGCGATATTGCCGCCATTACGGTTAACCGCTGGGCGCATGGCTATGCGTACTACGCCAACTCGCTGTTCGATGATATGGATAAGATGCCAGAAATTATCGAACGGGCGCGTAAGCCAGTCGGTCGCATTGCCATCGCTAACTCCGATTCTGACTGGAGTGCTTATGCCCACACGGCAATCGATCAGGCATGGCGTGCGGTTAATGAACTCAAGGATATGGGGTGATCTATGCGTAATGTAACCATTCTCGCCGCCTGTTTATTTACCGCTTCGGTTTCCGCTGCTGAATCTAACGGTGAATACATCGCGCGAATTTCAGACTGCGTCGCCTGTCACACAGCAGAAGGTGGTGCGGCGATGGCGGGGGGCAAAAAATTTCCTACTCCGGTGGGGGATATTTATTCGACCAACATTACCCCGGACAAAACGCAGGGTATTGGAAATTATTCTTACGAGGATTTTGAACAAGCCGTACGGCAGGGGATTGCCAAAGATGGTCATCCGCTCTATCCGGCTATGCCTTATCCCTCCTATGCGAAACTTTCTGACGAGGATGTTAAGGCGCTGTATAGCTATTTTATGCATGACGTCACGCCGTCAGCACAGCCCAATAAAGAGAATGCCATTCCGTGGCTACTCTCCGCCCGCTGGCCGCTGCATATCTGGAACTGGCTGTTTACCGACGCGCCAGTGACGGCTGTAGAGGGCGCGAAAACGGATGATAATGCTGCCCTGGTAAAACGGGGTGCTTATCTGGTGGAAGGCCCCGGACACTGCGGTTCATGCCATACCCCGAGAGGCATGGCGATGAACGAAAAAGCGTATACTAATGCTGATGCCGAATACCTGAGCGGCGCGATGATTGACGGCTGGTATGCACCGTCGCTGCGCGGCACCGGTATGTCTGAGCAGGAGTTAAAATCGCTGTTACTGACCGGTAAAAGCAAGCATGCCGCGGTTTCAGGTTCGATGGCTGAAGTCGTCACGCAGAGTACACAGTATCTGACCGACGAAGATGCCACGGCGATCGCCCAATATCTGTTGAGCCTGAAAAGTGCGAAGCCTGAAACGGTACGTGCTGCGGCGACTACAGCATCCTGGTCGAATTCACCTGAGGCGGGCAAAGTGACCTATAACCGCTACTGTTCAACTTGTCACGGTCTGGAAGGGAAAGGTACGGATGATAACGCGCCTTCTTTAGTTAACAATCCACTGGTGATGGTTGATGACCCGACACCGCTGTTCAGAGTGATTGCCCACGGCGCAGAAACACCGACAACGCGTGGCAGCGTCTCCTTTAAGATGCCTGCCTACGGTGGCTTGTTAAGCGACAACGAAATGCGCGACGTGATCAACTACGTGCGTAAAAGCTGGGGTGAAGGGAATGGCGAAGTAAGCCAGGAAGACCTGGCTGGCGTTAAAAAAGCGTCACATTAAACAGTTTGCCGGAGAAGGTGCTTGCACCGTTATCCGGCAGTGCTTACACGGTGTTTACCCTGATAATATCCGCGAGTCGGGTAAACGCCGACGTCATTTCATTTTCTTCGATACTGGCAAATCCCAGCAACAGGCCGCTGCGTTTCTCTTCATTCACGTAGTAGCGTGACAGTGGGCGCACCAACAACCCTTGCGCATTCGCCTGTTGGGCAATGACTGCATCATCGCTCCCGGAGGGTAACTGTAAGATCATATGCAGCCCGGCGTTGCTGCTGAAAGAACCAAGAAAATGTTCACCAAGTTGGCGGCTGATAAGCTCTACCAGCATCTGGCGACGACGACTGTATAGCTGACGCATTTTCCGAATGTGTGCCGCGTAATAACCCTCGCGAATAAACTCCGCCAGTGCGGCCTGAATCAACAGATGCCCACCACGATAGAGGTCGTTATGAACCTTTTTCAGCGGAGCGGCTAACGATTTAGGTAGCACGACATACCCGAGTCGTAGTGCGGGATAGAGTGTCTTACTGAATGTCCCGATGTAAATGACCGGTGTCTCTTCTTCCAGCCCCTGCAAAGAGGGAATCGGCTGGCCGGAAAAGCGGAACTCACTGTCGTAATCATCTTCCACTATCCAACTTCGCGTTTCACGTGCGCGAAAGAGAAGTTGCCGGCGGCGGCTCAGACTCATTACCGAACCGAGTGGGTATTGATGTGACGGTGTCACAAAAATAAGTTTTGGCGGTGTTTCACCTGCATCCGGCGGGACCATGCCTTGTTCATCAACCGGGATAGCCGAAAAATTAACGGCATTGATGCGCAGAATATTTTTGATTCCCCAGTAGCCCGGTTCCTCAATCCAGGCGTGATCGCCCGGGTTGCATAAAGTCCGGGTCACCAGATCCAGGGCCTGGTGAATACCTTCAGTAATCAGAATTTGCTCCGGTGAGCACCGTACGCCGCGAGCGGTGCGCAGATAGTCTGCCAGTGCTTCTTTTAGCTCATTCACGCCGCCTGTGGCATCGTAAGTGAGATACTCCGGGCGCAGTCGTCTTGCCAGCCTGTCCTGAATTTTCTTGAGCACCCGGTGCGGGAAATGCTTTACATCAGGTACGCCTGGAATAAATGCCCCCCACTGACGGGGACTGGCGCTGGCATGACCCAGCAGCTCAAGGCAGCGGTCGGATAAGCGGGTGTGATCTTCCAGAGCGGCAGCAACAGGCTCTTTGTCAGGGTGCAGGTCGAGATTGTCCAGCACGCTGTCGGTCACAAATGTGCCGCTGCTGGTGCGCGCGGAAATATACCCTTCAGCTTGCAACTGTTCATACACCCGCAGGACGGTATTGCGCGATAGCGTCAGCTCTCCTGCCAGGTCACGCGACGGAGGCATTCGGGTAGCCGGTTTCAGGCTACCTTCGAGGATGCAACTACAAATGGCGGCATACAGGCGGCGATGTAGTTTTTCGTCAGTCTGCTGATTAAATGCATGCTTGATCACATCTCCGGCAAGTGAACGCATTTGGATCCTTAAAATAAAACGATTTGGCTCTCGATTAAAGTACCAGACGGCGTCTAAATTTAAAGGGTAATTCAACCGAAATGTATTAATGGACAAGGTGTAGAGAATGAACAATAAAAACCTGCAACAACGTCGTCTGGATGCCACCCCGCGTGGCGTGGGTGTGATGTGTGATTTTTATGCCCAGTCGGCAGAAAACAGCACAATTACCGATATCGAAGGCAATCAGTACATCGATTTTGCCGCCGGGATTGCCGTGCTGAACACCGGACACCGCCATCCTCGCCTGGTGCAGGCAGTCGAAGCGCAACTTCAGGCTTTTACCCATACGGCTTATCAGATTGTCCCGTACGAAAGCTATGTGTCTTTGGCTGAGAAAATCAACGCCGTTGCGCCAATCGACGGCAAGCGTAAAACCACATTCTTCACTACCGGGGCTGAAGCGGTAGAAAACGCGGTGAAAATTGCGCGCGCGCATACCGGCCGTCCTGGCGTTATCGCATTTGGCGGTGGTTTTCATGGGCGTACTTACATGACGATGGCGTTAACCGGCAAGGTGGCACCCTATAAAAAAGGTTTCGGCCCGTTCCCAGGCTCTGTTTACCATGCGCCGTATCCTTCTGAATTGCAGGGCATTTCCACGGCGGATTCCCTAAAAGCGATTGAGCGTCTGTTTAAAGCCGATATCGATCCAACCCAGGTTGCGGCGATTATCTTCGAACCCGTCCAGGGCGAAGGGGGCTTCGTGGTGGCGCCGCCAGAATTTGTGGCTGCCATCCGCCGTATTTGCGACGAGCATGGCATCGTGATGATCGCTGATGAAGTACAAAGCGGGTTTGCCCGTACGGGTCAGCTGTTTGCGATGGATCATTACGCCGATAAAGCGGACCTGATGACCATGGCGAAAAGCCTTGCGGGCGGCATGCCGCTGTCAGGCGTCGTGGGCAAAGCCGAAATTATGGATGCGCCTGCGCCGGGTGGTCTGGGGGGAACCTACGCCGGAAACCCGCTGTCGATCGCGGCGGCCCATGCGGTGCTGGATATCATTCGTGATGAGCAGTTATGCCAGCGTGCGGCGGTTCTCGGTGAACAGCTGCGCGCTGCTCTGACAGACGCGCAAGCAGGGTGTCCTGAACTGGCCGAAGTGCGAGGTTTAGGCTCTATGATCGCCGCTGAATTCTGTGATGCAGCGACAGGAGAACCCAACGCTGCCGCCGCACAACGCGTGCAGAAGAAAGCCCTTGAGCAAGGATTACTGCTGCTGACCTGCGGTCAGTATGGCAACGTTATTCGTTTCCTTTACCCGCTGACAATTCCGCAGGATCAGTTCGCCAAAGCGCTCGATATTATCAAAGCAGCAACCAAGTAATTCGTTAGTTGTCATTTACCCAAAGCCGACGGTCGTCATCACCGTCGGCTTTTTTGTTGCCGTGGATTTACCAACCACATTCCGTTATATATTTACATATATATCGATTGGATCTATTCTATTCATCATACAAATATAATAACTGTACTCTTCAAGAGAAGGCGCTTGCGTTAGCGGCCTCCAGTCTTTCTATCTAACGAATTGAATTAACGAATGTTAAATAACAAATTTACCCCAGTGGCCTCTGGGTTGTTAACCTTTGCCTGTTTTTCCACCGCCGTCACGGCTCATGCTGAAGATACCGTCATCGTTTCGGCGCCAGCCACGTCACAATCCTCGTTATCGGAACATGAACCTCCGGCGAGCGAAAAAAAAGTCACGTTAGGTAGCCTCGGCGAGCGAGAGTTGATAGACGTTCCCTGGTCGGTGCAGACGTTGTCGAAAAAAGTGCTGGATCAGCAACAAATCAAAGATGTGAAAGACGCCTATCGCTACCTACCGTCCGTTCAGGGTGACGGCGTCCGCCCACAAACCCGCGGCATGCAGGGGAGCGTGGTACAAAACCATATGATTGATGGCCTGAACGCCGTCTCCACGACGGAATATTCGACCGAACAGTTCCAGAACATTGAGGTGTTGAGCGGCATCGCTGGATCGCTGTATGGCCCTGCTAATCCAGCAGGGATGTTTAATTTGGTGTCTAAACGACCTGTCGATACACCGTTGCATCGCGTCACAGTAGGGCAAGGTACAGGGTCGGGAACGTTGGCATCGATGGATTTCAGCGGCCCAATCGATGCGGGAGACCGGGTGAAATATCGCCTCAACTTGCTGAACGATGAGGGCCATAGCTACACCACCGATAGCCATGTCCGTCGACAGTACGCTGGCTTGGGGCTGGACTTTCAACTGACAGATCAAACGGTGCTGGAGAGTAATTTCAGCTATTACCATTATTACGAAAAAGGCATGCCGGGTAGCTTTGCCCTGGCGAAAGGCGTTCACTTTCCCGCGGCATTTGATCCTACGGACAGTAAATATGGTCAATCTTATGCGGGTCATGATGACGAAACGACTACCGTCGATATGCATATTAAGCATGATTTTGACGGCAACTGGATGCTGGACCTGGGGGCGCTGCACCAGGTTGCAGACCGCGAGTCGACGGCCGTGACCAACACCCTGACGGATAACCGGGGCGATTACACCACTACAACCTCTAATTCGGCGGCCAGTCGGTTTACCATCAACAGTTATTTAGCGAACCTGACCGGTAGCATTGATACCGGCTGGCTGACGCAGGATATTGCTACCGGAATGCGTGGATTTGTGTGGAAAAACTATAATCCAAGAAACGGCGGCACTTTCACTCTGGGGCATTCTTCCCTCGATCAACATCCCGACTATCCACGACCACCGTATCCAGATTTTAACGATCGCTATCATTCAGCGACCACCACTCAACATGCATTTTTGCTCAGCGATACGCTGCATTTTTCCCCGCAGTGGAGTTTGCTGCTTTCCGGCAGTGAGAACCTGTTTACCGTCAGTAACTACAACAAAGCTGGACATGAAAGCAGCCATCAGCAGGACAATGGCATGAGCGGTTCTACCAGCCTGATGTATAAACCGGTGGAGAACGTCACGCTGTATACCACCTGGGCGGACAGTTTGCAGCAGGGCGATACCGCGCCCGCCGGGGCGCGCAATGCCGGGCAGGTGTTAGATCCCTACCGTAGCCATCAACTGGAGGTGGGCGCAAAATATGCGCCAGTAAAAGATCTGCTGCTTACCGCTGCGCTTTTTGAAGCCAAACGCCCCTTTGCCTATACCAACGACAATGGCGATTTTGCTCAGGATGGTACGCAGAAAAACCGTGGGCTGGAACTGATGGCTGATGGGCATATCACCCGTAATTTGCGCGTGTTAGGCGGCGGAGCCTGGCTTGATCCAACGCTTCATAATACCGCGGTCAGCAATGCGGATGGTAAGCAAGTTGTTGGTTTGCCGCGCTTCGCCTCGAATATCCTCGCAATCTACACCATCGAACGGGTTCCGGGACTGGATGTCGACACGAACGTGCATTACGTCGGACGTCGGGCTACCGATAATGCCAACGACAGCTGGGTCGGGAGTTACACCACGGTGGACATCGGTACGCGTTATGCCACCAGACTGTGGAACACACCAACCACTTTCCGGTTTGATATCACCAATCTCACCGACCGTCACTATTGGACCAATATTGTTCCGGGCGCATTGACTGGTTACACGGGCGCAGGGGCTGCCAGCGCTCAACTTGGCGCACCGCGCCAGGCTCAGTTTTCTGTTCAGGTTGATTTTTAGGGGTTGCTTATGAAAACGTGCCACACATGGCTGCTTTGTGTGTGGCTGGCGTTTCCTGCCCTGGCAACACGCCAGGTTGTGGATGATGCTGGTCACACAGTTACCGTTCCCGCGCATGTTGAACGTATCGCGGATGGCTGGTTTGCCCATCATTCGGTGCTGATGACGCTGGGTGCTGGTCGTAACATTGTTGCGACGGTCAACCATGAGGAAAACCAGCCATGGATGTTCAAAATCAATCCTTCTCTGAGACAAGCCTTACATATACGAGGAACATCATTTAATAGTGAGGATTTGCTTGCCCGGCACGTCGACGTGGTGTTTGTGGCAAAAGGAAAAGGGGATGCTCAAAGCTACAGACAGGCGGGTATTCCGGCCCTTGTAATGGCATTTACTGACTATGCTTCGATGGAAAAATCGGTCACTACGACCGCAGAGGTTCTGGGTACCGAGCAGGCTCGCGTCCGGGCAACGGCTTACAATCAGTATCTCAACCGTGTACTCGCGGATGTGCAGGTTAAAACTGCGGAGCTGGCGGAAAATCAGCGCCCTCGGGTACTTCATATTCAATCGCTAAATCCGCTTAAAGTCGACGGCAGGAACACGTTGATCGATACCTGGATTACGCTGGCGGGTGGACGGAATGCGGCAGGTGAAGTTGACGGCAACATGAAAGAGGTGTCGCCCGAGAGGGTGCTCTACTGGCAACCGCAGGTCATTATTCTCGGTGCGGGGTGTGGTGATATCGCCAGTTCGCCATACGCAGCATTGTTCAAAGAACTTAACGCAGTGAAACAGGGTAACGTCTGGCGCAATCCGGCGGGCGTGTTCCCCTGGGATCGCTACGGCACTGAAAGCGCGTTGCAGCTACAGTGGGCTGCATCGAAACTGCATCCGGCATTGTTTAGCGGCCTGGATATGGTCAGCGTAACGCGAGATTTTTATCGCCAGTTCTTCGATTATTCGCTCACTCAGGAGCAGGCGATGCGAGTTTTAAACGCGTTACCCCCACAGGAGTAGCGCTCACGTATAAAGACAGGCGTGATTAGGATTGCACGCCATTTTTACCCCTCTGAAATGTGGGGTTTGGTGCGCTCATGATGAAAATGGTTTGCCAGGCCTCTCGTTATATAATTTAATGCATATCGTTTTTACTCCTCTATTCAGATGGTATCCCATGTTAACTTTCCGCTCTTTTGTGCTGGTTTGCGCCAGCATGTTGTTTGCGTTTTCTGCTCAGGCCGACCGAACGATCACCGATCAGCTTGGTCGACAGGTTACGATTCCTGACCACGTGGACAAAGTGGTCGTGCTGCAACACCAGACGTTGAATATTCTGGTCCAGCTCAATGCCCAGCAGGACATTGTTGGTGTGATGTCGAGCTGGAAAAAGCAGCTCGGGCCTGAATTTGCGCGCTTTATGCCGACGATTACTACATTGCCGACGCCAGGCGATCTCACCAGCGTGAACATCGAAAGCCTGTTGGCGATTCATCCGCAGGTGGTTTTTGTCGCCAACTATGCGCCCGCGGAAATGATCCAGCAGATTCAGAACGCCGGTATTCCGGTCGTGGCTATCTCATTACGCAAGGATGCCACCGGGCAACAGAATAAAATGAACCCGACCATGGCCGATGAAGAGCAGGTCTACAACGAAGGGTTGAAGCAGGGTATTCGCCTGATTGCGGACGTGGTTGGGCGCAAACCGCAGGCCGAAACGTTAATCGACTACGTTTTTGCCGCGCGGTCAAAATTCAATGCGCCGGTTGCAAAAATCCCGGATGCGCAAAAAGTCCGTATTTATATGGCTAACCCCGACCTGATGACTTACGGCTCCGGGAAGTACACGGGACTGATGATGCAGCACGCGGGGGGATTAAATGTGGCGGCTGCCAGTGTGAAAGGTGCCCGTCAGGTTGCGCTGGAGCAGGTATTAGCGTGGAACCCGCAGGTGATTTTTGTCCAGGATCGCTATCCGCAGGTGGTAACTGAGATCCAAAACGATCCGAACTGGCAGGGGATTGATGCGGTGAAAAATCATCGCGTCTGGTTGATGCCTGAATATGCCAAAGCCTGGGGCTATCCGATGCCGGAAGCGTTGGCGATCGGTGAACTTTGGATGGCCAAAAAACTGTATCCGGATGCCTATAAAAACGTGGACGTTGATGCGCAGGCCCAGGACTACTATCAACGTTTTTATCGTGTGAACTGGCAGCCTGATGCAGCTAAGTAACCGTATTTTGCCCCGGCAACCGCTCTTAATCGTTGTGGTCCTGTTGCTGGGCGTCAGTTCGCTATGCCTCGGACAGTATCCTCTGTCGTTAAGCGAGGTGTTTTACCACCTGACACACTATAGCGACGCTGAGGGAATAGGCAGCCAGGTTATCTGGACGGTCAGGCTACCGCGTATTCTGATGGCACTGCTGGCGGGGGGCGCGCTTGGGTTATGCGGCGCGACGCTGCAAGGGATATTTCATAACCCTCTGGTCGACCCGCATATTATCGGCGTGACGTCGGGGGCGGCCTTTGGTGGAACACTGGCCATCCTGCTCGGTCTTTCGCCCTGGCTGATGATGGGATCAACGTTTTTCTTTGGTCTGACAGCGTTGATCCTGGTGTATGCCATTGCTGCGTTACAGGGGCTGGAGAATACGCTGGTATTGATCCTGTCGGGTATCATTTTGAGCGGTTTTTTTGCCGCGCTGGTGAGCCTGATCCAGTATCAGGCTGATACCGAAGAGACGTTACCTAATATTGTGTTCTGGCTACTGGGCAGCTTCGCGACGGCCAACTGGCATAAAGTGCTGCTGTTGGCGGTCCCGGTCGGTATCGCCGCGACGGTTTTGTACCAGCTACGCTGGCGGATAAACCTGTTGTCGCTCAATGACAAAGATGCCAGAGCACTGGGTGTGGCGGTGGTTCCTCTGCGACGCAGCGTTTTGGTGTGCTGCGCATTTTTGGTCGCTGCTCAGGTGGCGGTCAGCGGCAGTATTGCCTGGGTTGGATTAGTGATTCCGCATCTGGCGCGTTTGCTGGTGGGGGTTGATCATCGTCGTTTACTACCGTGCGCCTTCTGGTTGGGGGGCGGATTTATGATTGTGGTGGACGATATTGCTCGCACCCTGATGCACGCGGAGATACCGTTGGGGATTATTACCGCATTGTTCGGCGCGCCGTTGTTTGCTTTCTTACTCATTCGTACCAGTCGTCGGGAGAAATCATGATACCTGCCGCACTGCGTGTAAATCAGCTTACTTATGGGTATCGTACGCCGCTATTTGAGCCGCTAACGTTCTGTTGCCAGAAAGGTGAGATCTGGGCCGTGCTGGGACGTAACGGTCTGGGTAAAAGTACACTGCTCGATACGTTAACCGGCACGCTGCCTGCTTTAGGCGGGAATATTGAAAATAACGGTGGGATAGGGATTGTGGCACAGCATAGCCATCTGCCGTTTCCGTACACGGTCAGCGACGTGGTGTTGATGGGGCGAGCACAGCACGTGAAGCTGTTTGCGCAACCCAGTCCGCAGGATCAAAAAAGAGCAATGCAGGCGTTAGAGCAGTTGAATATCGCGCATCTCGCCTCCAGCTCATTTGGCTCACTTTCTGGCGGGCAGCAACAGTTGGTGATGATTGCCCGGGCTTTGGTGACGGAGTGTCAAACGCTGTTACTGGATGAACCGTGTTCCGCGCTGGATCTCGCCAATCAGCAGGTGGTGCTGCAGCTCATCAGCGATCTGGCCCATCAACAGGGATGCAGTATTCTCTTTTCGACTCACGATCCGCTTCATGCGTTACAGGTTGCTTCCCATACTTTGCTGCTACTCCCTGAAGGAAAATGGCGGGCAGGGCCCACGAACAGCATTGTGACGGAGGAGAATTTATTCCTGGCCTATGGCTTAACGCTGAGAAAACTCAGCGTGGAGAACTACCAGACGCAGTTTATCGCACCGTTGTTTTCTATTCGTCGTTAAGCGTTAAGAATCCTGCGGCGCTAAGAAATTCCTGCCCGCCGCGGGAGAGTATGAAATCAACCAGCGCCATGACTTCATTGGATGCATCAAGCACCGCCAGTTGGTATTCGCAGCGAATATTGTGCTCATCGGGAATAGCCACGTAATGTACGTCGGGCATTGCGCGCAGCGCGTGTGCGTAATGCGCGTAACCGATAAACAGATCGGCCAGTCCCTGGCGCAGGATCCAGGCGCTCGCCAGTTCTCCTTGCGGGATTTTTACCGTATCACGACCACCCACCAGCGGGATTGCGCGCGTCCGAAGCTGTTGCCCGAGTCCTGGTTCCAGTACATCCATATTGTCGAAAAATGCCCAGGTATAGTCTCCGGAAGGGTCGCAGCCGGGCGTTGATGTACCTGGTCGCAGCGTTGGGTCGCGGAGTAAATCCAGCCAGACACCGGTTCGGTTGCTGACAAGGCTCAGTTTGTTCCAGCAAAAAGTGTGCGTAGAGACGGCTTTATTACGTGCTAACAGGTTTTGCGGATGTTCCCGGTTGGCCGAGGCAAAGAGCGCACACGGTTCTCCCGCTTCAATACGTTCACGCAATAAACCTGCCGGACCATATTCAACATTAACGTCTATTCCACTCATGCGCGTGAACTGGCTTATCAGTGGCGTAAATGCAGGGCGCAAACTGCCTGCGGCTAACAGGAAGATGGAAGAGGGCATGGTATCCGATCTCTGGCGAATGACATTATGCGAAGAAGATGAATGATACGCGTTGAGCATGGAATTTAGAATGATTTAGCGCAGTGCTATTGAATCATCATGGGAAATGATAAAACTGACGGATACAAACTGAAGATAAAAAGATAGTTTTGAAGTGAAATAGCACCAAATCAAAGGGATATGATTTGGTGCGTCCGAGTGGACTCGAACCACCGACCCCCACCATGTCAAGGTGGTGCTCTAACCAACTGAGCTACGGACGCAAAATGGTGCGTTCAATTGGACTCGAACCAACGACCCCCACCATGTCAAGGTGGTGCTCTAACCAACTGAGCTATGAACGCAACGTTGTAGGTGACAACGGGGACGAATATTAGCGGCACAGACCGAATGAGGCAAGAGGGAAATAGCATTTTTCTTCCTGATCTCACGCGATTGCAGAGTAATTAAGCAAGTTGATTATATTTTGTTGATTTTGCAGCGTGTTTTTTATTCAGACAGCGAACTGGGGCATACCAGGGGCGGTTTGAATTACAGAGGTGCTCAGACTTTAAGCGCTGTAAGGATAGTGGTTTCTATTTTCTCTGGGGTAGTGAAGGGGGCAAATCGCTTGAGCGGCTTGCCGTCACGCCCGATCAGGAACTTAGTAAAATTCCACTTGATCCGCCCACCCAGCACGCCGGGTAATTCGTCTTTCAGGTAACGAAATACCGGGTGCGTAGCGGCACCGTTGACTTCCACTTTCTCAAACATCGGGAAGCTCACACCGTAGTTGATGTGACAGGTTTGCGCGATTTCGTCGGCTCCACCGGGCTCCTGGTTACCGAACTGGTTGCAGGGAAAACCAAGCACCACCAGACCCTGCGCGGCGTACTTCTTGTAGAGCGCTTCGAGGCCTGCATATTGTGGAGTGAAACCACAATGGCTGGCGGTATTAACCACCAGAACCAGTTTGCCAGCGTAGTCGGCCATACAGATGGGCTGGCCATGCAAACTGGTGGCAGTCAGTTGATGAAAGGGGGCCATGCCAGAATCCTCAAATAAGATAGCATTACTCATGTTGCCCGCGAGTGACAGGCTTAGCTGCGTATCTATTTATTATGATCGCAACTGCAGGATTAATAAACTTGCCATTGGTGCAGGGCAAAAATAGAAATTCTCTGCGGTTCGGTTATGGACATTCCATAATTTATATTAACCAACCTGACGAGCGTTCCATTCGTCGCGCGTGATTTCCCAAAGTTCAGAATCCAGCAAACCGCTGACATACTCTTTCTTTTCCGTCTTGATAAGCCGCATGCCGCTACTGTCTGAAATACGTTTGGAACGGATATTGAGAGAGGCTTTCGGCGCACGCAATACCGTCTTATTTAACGTATTAAACCAGTAATCCGTAGCGACATTACTGGCCTCACGCATAAAACCCTGCCCCTGATATTCCGGAGCTAACCAAAATCCACGGTTATTATCCTCAACGTCATAAAGGCATATTAAACCTATGAGAACGTCAGGGGCCTCACGGAGTCTGATAGTCCAGATCCACGCAATCCCTTTATCCATATCAGGCAGGGCAACGTTATTGACGTAATTCTCCGCACCGTTATCAGGATAGGGCCAGGGTACTGAGGAGACCATATAGCGAACTATCTCCCAGCGGGGATAAAGCACCTGAATCTGCGAGGCATCTTCGGCTTCTAATGGTTTTAACAGCAAGCGTTCCGTATGGAGTATTGGTATTTTCATATGCACTTTTCCTACTCGATCAAGATAAGAGGATCAATGTGGGGAGGATTTTGAAAAAATATTAATAACCAGAACCCCAGCACAAATAAGAAGCATACCTGCGATCGCCGGAAAATCTAGCTTTTGCCCACTTACCAACCAGCCCAAAAGACTGATTAATACGATTCCAGCACCTGACCAAATTGCGTACGCAATACCCGTTGGAATAGTCGACAGGGTCTGAGAGAGAAGATAAAAGGCTGTGCAGTAGCACACAATAGTTGCTACAGATGGCCATAGGCGTGTGAATCCGTCAGAGAACTTCATCAGGGTTGTACCTATGACTTCAGCTACGATGGCCCCGGCAAGGAAAATGTATGAATTCAAAATCTGACCCCATGTGACAATCTAAAGCAAATATCGTATCACAAAGGGGTGGGTGAGTTTGAACACAGGAGTTATCCGCCCAAGACCTCGAAGCTGCCGTACTGAACTCATAGCGATTAGATTTCCGTTGGTGAGTTCTCCTGCCAAGAGCATAAGAAAACTCAGGCTGATAATGCGATGGACATATCCATACAACGCAGATCTGTTTGGGCAAGTCTTGATGGGGATGTCGTTTCCTTGATAAACATAAAACCATGCTTTTCGTAGAAAGTTTGTGCGTTTGGTGTTGAGGTCAAGGTTAACTGTTTCAGCCCTCTTTTAATCGCCTCATTACATTTATAGATTTATCATGAAACGGTTTCGTTTCAACATCGTTGTTTAACAAAAGAGGGAAGTCCATTACTGGCACGGAGTTGACAAGTTACCATCATGAGCAGTGAGCAGATAATCGACTCTTGATGAGTCGATTATTCAATGCAAACGGGGCATAGTAATTCATTCAGTACAGGATTATGCAGCTCAATCAATCGACACAAAATAATTGTGAGGTCACAAATATGACGCCTACATTGCAAGGATCTCTTGTCACGCTCCGTCCTCTGCTTGAGACAGATGCTCAGCTATTGATTGATGCGGCTGCGGATGGGGAACTCTGGTCCCTGCCATTTACGGTGGTTCCGTCTGCTGACACCGCAGATTCGTACATTCAGAAAGCCCTCAAGGGGCAGATCGAAGGCACAGTCATGCCGTTTGCTGTAACGCTTTCGTCCGATCAACGTGTCATTGGATCAACACGTTTCTGGAAGATTGATAGAGAAAACCGAAAGCTCGAAATTGGTCACACCTGGTATTCACAAAGCTGGCAAAAAACAGCTGCAAATACCGAGAGTAAACTGTTATTGCTGCGGTACGCCTTTGAGCAACTGAAGTGTGTTCGCGTTCAGTTTACGACTGATGTATTGAATGAGCGCTCGCAGGCTGCCATTCTCCGTATTGGTGCGATCCAGGAAAGCATCATCAGAAATGAACGAATTATGCCTGATGGTCGAAAACGTACTTCCATACGGTACAGCATAATTGATGATGAGTGGCCGCAGGTTCGGACCAACCTTGAGCACCGCCTTTCCAGCTACAGGAAAGAGAAATAACTCGAGGTTTTGCGGACAGAAGGTCTGCTGTGAGCGAGAAGCGGACATCTGCTTTAAAATTTTTTTCGTTTATTAAAAATTATTATGATAATGAAATTTTTTTTAGTATTCTCAGAGTTCGCACTTTACAAAATGATACCATAAGGGATTGAAATAATTGTGAATAATGAATCTGATGAGTTTACTTGGCCTATTAGTGTTAAATATCCACTGGTCGATAATCTAGGTACAATAGCGACAATAAAAGTCGGCCCTGGTATTACAGTATTGGTTGGACCGAATGGTAGTGGGAAAACCAGAGCACTACGTGCAATAAAATCACAGTTAATGAGTGAAAACCTATTAAACGCTAATAATAGGAAAGTACATTTTCTCTCGGCAGGACGTAGTAGCCCATTAGAATCTTATAGGTCTAGTTCAAATTCTCCTCATGGTGTCGATACTAACAATGCTGCAGTTGGTAATATAGGTTACATGGATAACTGGTGGAATTTTGAAAGTATCACTGGGGACTTAATGGTCTTAGATCGGAGACCTGATCTCAAGTTAAAGATTGAAGCGCGCTTGCAGCAATTGTTTGACAGAAGTGTTGAGCTAAAGTGGTCTCAGAGCGGAATGATTATTAGGATGACATCCGTCACTAGTGGTGATGGCTATCCAGCTAATCACGAAGCAAGTGGAATTCTACAGGTTATCGCGTTACTTTCGGCAATTCATAACGACGAGATAGGTACATTAATAATCGATGAGCCAGAAATCTCACTCCACCCACAGCATCAAGCATTTTTGCTCGAAGAAATGGAGTTGGTAGCAGGAGATCCTAGTGATCCGACTAAAAAATTAATTATCATAGCAACACATTCACCTTCCATGTTACCGCTTCGGCGAATTGAAGAATTATCAAAAATAATATTTTTCAACTCGGCACAGCGGGTTCCAGCTCAGATAGAAAGCAAATCAGAAATTCTGAAAAGTAGAAAGCTGACCGCATTGATAGCACGCCTTAGCGCTACCCATCGAACAGCAATGTTTGCTGAGCATGTATTACTGGTCGAAGGCCCGAGCGACGAAATAATTGTAACACAATTGGCAAGAAAGTTTGGTCTCCGCATGCTTGCGCGTAATGCCCAAATACTTCCCGTTACTGGAAAGGGCGAATTTATAGAGGCTGCTAAGCTTTTTAGATTAATGAATAAACAAGTAAGTTTGCTGGCAGATCTTGACGCTTTGGCTGATGAGAATGATTTAGTTAATTATTTTAGCGGATTACCAGAAGCTATGGCTATTGCAGATCAAATCGGGCGAACAAATCTCGCTGATTTTGACAGAGATTTGAGAGGAGAAATTACAAGTTTCATTGCTGACTTCAAAGCGGAGATCGATATGGCAGCTGATGATTACCCTGATTGGTCAAGTAAAGAATCTGGAGCAGATACTAAACGTCGAGTTACGTTAGCTCGTATTCTTACTAATCCCAGAAGTTTTGGTACAGAAACATCTTCCAGTGCTGAAAGACTTCTCATAAAATATAATTTACTCTTGAGTTCATTAGAAAAGGTTGGATGCTATTTTTTACGTCGGGGAGCCATCGAAAATTATTACCGTGAGACAGCAGATATTGGAGCAGGAAAGCCAGATCGTGCAGCATTAGAATCAGCTGGGTTCGATGTTAGAGAAAAGCACGAACTTGAAGCAAGTTATAAAGACATTTATGCTGCCTTACAATATGCTGCTCCAAATAAGATTGTAGATGAAGATACACTCCTCCGTATGAAACTTGGTGCTATTTTATTACCAGTAATGCTCGGTATGAAATTTAACAGTAGCGACAAAGAGATCGAAGCGTTGGCTAGCTCTACAATTGGGAATGATGCAACAGTTTTCAAACTTTCGAATAAATCCGATGAGCAACAAATTAAGCTCGAAGTGGATCTCCGCTCACCGTTGTTCAAGCGTGAAAATTTCCCCTTCGAAATATCAACTTCTGAAAATCCAATCGCTGTTTTGCAAAAAGTGCTACCTGGAATTAATAGATAAATTACGAGATTTAAACTCTTAAATAGATAGGTTTTATCGATCGCCAATGTTATTGGCTGATGATTTAATAAATTTTAAATTAGTAATAAAAAGTCCTTAACCAAGACTAAAGTAGTCTTGGTTAATTAATATTGCTATCATCCAGAGCATAACTAATGCATTCTAAATTCTAGGTTATATATATAAATCATGCTTCCCTTTGTTATTAGTGATTCTAAGAAATAGTTCATTCGTGATTTCTTAGTTTCATGCACACAAGATAAGGACAAACAGTGTCCGCTCCTGGCACAGGGCTGCTGTTGCAGCCCTGACAACCTTAGACTTCAATCGATTCAGAAATCTCTAACGCATCATCGACTTCAATGCCCAGATAACGGACCGTGCTTTCCAATTTCTTATGACCTAACAGGAGTTGAATCACACGAAGATTCTTAGTTTTCTTGTAGATCAGGTAAGGTTTTGTTCTTCTCATGGAATGTGTACTGTAAAGCGAATCTTCGAGACCAATTTTTGCTACCCACCCATGAAAAATTCGGTTGTATTGCCGGGGTGATATGTGTTGGTTAGTACCGACCCGAGATCGGAACAGGTAGTCTTTACTGTGTAAATTGCCAAGCTTTATCAATACAGAAACAGCCTCTCTTGTCCCTTTGGTTATCTCAAATTGGACAGGGCTGCCGGTTTTCTGTTGTAGCACCGTAGCTCTGCTTGAAACAGAGCTACCATATGCAACATCAGATACTTTGAGTTTTACCAGATCACAGCCTCGACGCTTACTATCTAGGGCCATATTGAACAGAGCCAAATCGCGCGTTTTACCTTCCAGTTCAAGCCTGATTCGGATCCCCCAGATATGAGATATCTGAAGTGGTCTTTTTTGGCCGATGATACGGTCTTTGTTCCACGGTGATGTGTTCATACTCAAATCTCCTGAAATGTGGGTGATCTGAGTATGGCTGTCCCTCATGAGCGAACAGCAGACGTTTGCACTTCCCCCCCCACAACGGCGTTAGCATAAACAGTCAGACATGGGGGTTATGCGGACTGGCGGCACAGTCTTACTCTAAATTTCATAAATCTGAAGATCAGCTTCCTGGAATACTTCAGCATATTTTTTGCTCACACCCCCCTCAATGACGAGCACATCTATCTGGCTGCTACTTGCAACGACATAGCGAGCGGCCGCAGGGATCTTGTCGGATGTTAATCCCACAATCACTTCGCTGCACTGTCTGATAACCGCTTTCTTGAACTCACAATCAGCATAATCGAAACCAGTCAGACCTGATTCTAACGACATTGCACAACCTCCGATGAAACCCTGATCGAAGATAATTGCTTTAATTTGTTCAAGGGCAGGACTGCCAACACACCCTCCAGATGAGCGTTGAACCGCTCCACCCAGCATGATGACTTCGCATAACGGTTTTCTTAATAGAATGGCAGCTATTTCTGGCGAGTTTGTCACCACAGTTAAAGCCACTGACTCCGGAAGAGCTATGGCCATAGCAAGATTCGTCGTGCCTGAATCGATAAAGATACAGCTATTTGCTTTGATAAGTTGCGCGCACTTTTGCGCGATCATGCTCTTTTCATCTGTTTTTGTAGTTGTGCGATCAGCATAATTCCCTACTTCAGGCAGTGTGGCCACAGCCCCACCGTATACCTTTTTGCAAACGCCATCCTTACTAAGCTCATGTAAATCACGGCGAATTGTGTGTTCTGACACACCTAGTTGAGCAGAAAGCTCGACACAAACAACCCGTCCTTTTTCTTGTAAGAGCTCACGAATTAGGGCTTGTCGTTGATCCGGGAAAGCTGCATAATCGAGCACGTTAACTCCTAAGTTCATTTAAACGAGCAAGAGGGTGCATGATCGTGCATTCATATTATCTGTGTCAACTCCGTTGATTTACATTACTCCCTGGCGCATAGGGGATTCATAAATCAACATAAATTTCAGCTGGTTAAAGCATGTTTCGACCGTGCCCCTTTATCTCATTATCAGAGCAACATTTGTGTATCCATGAGTCAGGCTGGTGCAGTGCGAAAATGCGAAAGACCGCTCTCGTAACGAACGCAAAGCGAGCACAAGAATGAACGAAAAAGTTGCAACACGATGCATATTCTTCATCGCAGGATTGGCAACGTCAGCCTGGGCTGTGATGGTCCCTTTTGCAAAAATTAATACTGGAGCTAACGAGGCAGTTTTGGGTGTTTTACTCCTGTGCCTAGGAGGGGGCGCTATTATTTCTATGCCCCTTGCAGGGCCTCTCACAGCTCGCTTCGGCTGTCGTAAAATTATCGGCTGTGCAGTACTGATTATTCTGTTATCCATGCCGTTTTTAACATTAGCCAATGACCCCGTTTCACTTGGCCTTCTTCTACTCACGTTCGGCACTGGGATTGGCCTTGCCAACTGCGCCATGAATATTCAGGCAATACTGGTAGAGAAAAACGAAAGCATCCCACTTATGTCCGGTTTCCATGGGATGTATAGCGTAGGAGGTATTGCGGGAGCTGGCGTAATGACCGGCCTGCTCACTGTTGGTCTGAACATTCACACAGCATCATTGTCAGTCTGTCTCATTATCTTCTTGTTGTTAATAGCCAGTTACAGACAACTTCTTACCTATGCCAGCCCAGCAGAAGGCCCATCATTTTCCTTTCCTAAAGGAGATGTCCTGCTCTTAGGTGTCATCTGCTTTATCGTTTTTCTGGCTGAAGGAACCGTACTTGACTGGAGTGCTGTTTATCTGTCGGAAGTAAGGCAAGTTGCGGATTCTCAGGCAGGTCTCGGTTTCACTTGCTTTGCTGTCGCTATGACGGTGGGAAGACTTAGCGGTGATGCGGTCATTAGTCGCCTTGGCGCTTTGCCTGTCGTCATTTACGGTGCAATTCTGGCCTTTTTCGGTTTTTGCCTCATTATCCTGGTTAGCTCAATTCCCGCACTCCTTGCCGGCTATTTCTTTATAGGCGCAGGCTGCGCAAACATTGTACCTGTTATGTTCAGCCAGATTGGCAAACAGCAGAGCATGCCGCAGGCAGTTGCAGTTCCAGCTGTGACTACGATGGGGTATATCGGCGTACTTGCAGGACCAGCCATGATTGGTTTTATTGCCCACCGAAGTTCTTTGCCTGCTGCCTTTATCTTTGTAGCGGCACTCATGATTCTCGTATTAATGCTAAGTCTGGCATTAAGTAAAACACTAAAATTGCACCAGGAGATTTAAAGTGAAGCGTATTGTTTTGTTTTCTGGTGGCAGTGCATGCCGTTCTCTGAATATTGCGCTTTGCCACCATCCAGTTTCTTTGACTCGTATTGTTCCTGCGTGGGATAGCGGTGGAAGCTCACGATCAATTAGAGAAAATATCGATGTATTATCTGTAGGTGATATCCGCCAGGCGCTAATGACCATGGCCTATGGTGAAAACTGTTCGGGTGATATCGTTCGCATCTGCAATACCCGTTTATCATCCGAGGGGGAAACTCAGGAAGCTTTGAGAGAATTTCAGGCTTATGCGGAGGACAGACATCCTTTGCTTGAGCGCCTCGATACTGGATTGAGAGGCGCAATTGTTAATTATCTCCAGATTTTTTCTACCACGGTGGGTGTCGCATTTGACTACCGTAATGGCAGTATCGGGAATTTCATCTTAACCGGCGCCTATTTGGCACATAATCGGGATATGAATACCGCGATTTTTGTTTTCAGAAAACTCTGCGGCATTACAGGAGAAGTCTGGCCTTCTTCACTCAATAATGATCTTGTGCTTTCCGCTAATCTTAATGATGGGCAGCATGTTTCACCTCAGGACAGAATTACCCATCTTTCTAGGCAACAGGCGGAGATTGGCATCAATTCTGTCACATTACAAACGTCCAACGGAAGCAATGCTCAGGTAAATACTGCCGTGCTGGAAGCCATAAAGAACGCGGATCTTGTCGCTTTCGGTCCTGGCAGTTTTTATACCAGTATCATGCCACATCTTCAGGTTAAGGGCGTAATCGCAGCCATAGCAAAAGCAGGATGCCCCGTAGCACTGATCGCTAATATTTTAGAATGCCGTGAGAGTCATGGACTGGGTTTGCAGGATGTTGCTAATCGTTTTATCCAGCAATGGCACGATGCAGACGCATCCATTGCCTTGCCTGAGTTGATGGTTCTGGGAAATCAGAGATTTCTTTCAATTGAAAAATATGTGGGTGAATTTGCCTATCTCTCGGATGAAATCAATGAATCAACCCGCTACACCTGTGTGCTGGATGAGTTTGAAGATGTCTGGGTGCGTGGTAAACACGATGGTGAAATACTTGCAAACAGGCTATTGTCTCTGGTTGAAAATTAATCGGAAAGAAGTCTTTTTGATTGATAAGTTGAATGCTTAGTTCGTTATTACAACATACGTGGAGTTCGAACGATGAATCATCATATTGGTGAAGTTATTCTTGATGAAGAAAGTATTGCTGTCGGTGTCAGTCGTGTGGCTGAGCAGTTGAACAATGACTACACCGATGCTGTTGTTATAACTGTTGTTCCAGGCGGTATTCTCTATACAGCAGACTTAACAAGAAAGCTGAAGTTTGATGTAAGCATGGATTACATATCCTGCCCTCACACACCTGGGGAACGAAATAACAACTCCACTATTGTTTACCATCAAAATATTGAGATTGAAAATCGTCATGTCATTCTTATTGATGATGCAATAGAATCAGGTGGTACAATGAAGCGCCTTATTAAATATATCTTAGATAATTTCAATCCAGCATCCCTGTCTGTTGCCGTCCTCTTCGTCAAACCTGGAAGAGTGAATATTCCTGTAAAACAGTATTTTGCCTATGAAATGGAGAGTGATGATCTACTCATTGGCTATGGTATGCCATGGGATAATAAATATCGCAATCGGCCCAATATTACTAAATTAATGAAATAACCAGTCGTGCACTTATGTTAAGTGGGGCTCGGTTACGGATAAATTGCCTTTAATGGTTAATTTTCTGGATCACTTTTCTGTGTGCTCGCAGATTCAATTCCCGCCAGTCCCACAAAAACAGTCAGTTAAGAAAAGTTACAACACTGACAGTAGACCGAAACAATGTCCGCTGTTGGCACTGAGCGGTCGTATGAGGAGGTACTGTTTTCCACGTGAAATTTGAATAGTTGAAGGCCATAAGTACTGATGATGAGAGGCTTGAATAACCTGTGTGGCTTTGGAGTGGTTTTTACCCCACTTGAAGCGTGATTTGGGGGCATCTTTTGGAGCAGGGACATAAAAAGGGACACATTAATAGCTGCTATAACCCGCTATTAACTGTCCCAGCAATTGTTTATCGTAATGATTTATATGTTTTTTTTGAGTTTTGAAATGATTGTATTTTGTTAATTTTGCAGAATGCAATTTACTCAACCTGTGCGTCGGGCGAGTCGCACCTGATTGTTAAACTGCGTGATGTTTTGCATTTCTACGTGCTGGAGTCACTTAAATAATTACACAGCAACTTCCATAAGTAATGAGCAGCCGGTGTAAAACGATGATCGGAGCTACGCAATACATGCCACTGACACTCTCTGGCAATATGATGATCAATCGGTATTGCCGTCAATTCCCCAGAATAAGAATTTGCATTAGCGGTTTGTTCTGTCATAAAAGCAATCCCCAGTCCCGCACGGCACAGGGCTATTGCGCTGGTAAACAGATTACAGCAGTAGGATGGCCTGAACATAATCGCTTCATCGCGAAACATCGCAGTGAGATATCGCTGAAGCCCAAAATTGTCATGCATAGCAATCAGGCGATGCCGGGAAAGTTCCTGAAGCGTTACTTTCTTTAAATCAGAAATAACATGATCCTTCCTGACAATGGCACAAATGGCTCCCCGGTTATAGCTATACCGTTTAAGTGCCGGTTGCCCAACGGGACCAAATCCCACGGCCATATCCACTTCACCTCTTGCAATGAGTTCCATCGACGTTTCCATGTTGCCAGAAGTGATATCTACAAACACATTCGGGTAGATTTGGGCAAAATCGCTCACGACGTGGGTAATGATTTCCTGGACCATCCCTTGTCCAACGCGCAGCGTAACTGTCCCTCCACGCATATGGCGCATATCGCTGAGTTGCCGCTCAAGTTCATTGCGTTTTTGTTGAGTAATAGCGTAGTCATCAGCCAGTAATCTTCCCGCCTCGGTGAGGACAACGTTACGTCCTCTTTTCTCCAATAATGGCAGTTGTATTGTTCTTTCCAGAAGAGAGATTTGGCGACTGACAACCGAAGGGTTAAAGCCAAGGATGTCGGCGGCTCTGCGGATCCCACCGTACAATCCGACCATATATAAATAACGGATCGCTTTTTCTGGATAGGTGCTCAATGTCATGTTTTTGCCATTATTGTTGACCTGAAAGCAACAATAATAGCATAGGAGCCTGATTCTTTTTCAACCGGGATTCATCACATACTAATGCTAAATACCTATGCGGAGAGTGTGGCAATGAAGAGCGTTGTTAATTACTTACAGAAACATACTGACCTTATCATGGAAGATATCAGCGATTTGGTACTGGCTGAGTCTCCTTCAACGGATAAAGCTGCTGTTGACCACTGTGGTGACGTTTTAAAAGCTATTTTCGAAAAGCGTCTGGGTATACAGGCTGAAACTGAAAAACAGACACATTACGGTAACCAGTTAAAATTTGTTCTGGGAAAAGAGGGCCCGCAAACCACAATTTTGGGGCATTTTGATACGGTCTGGGATAAAGGGGTACTCTCACTTCGCGAAGAAGAGGGGAAATGGTATGGCCCGGGGATCCTCGATATGAAAGCCGGGATGATTCAGTCTATCTGGGCAGTTCGTGCGTTAAAAGAGAGCGGGCAGCTCGGCGGTAAGCGCATTGTTTTCCTGTGCAATAGTGATGAAGAACTCGGAAGTCCAAGTTCGAAGGAATGGATTATCCGTAATGCTACAGGATCTGAGCAAGTATTGGTTGTTGAACCGGCGACAACTCATGGTGATTTAAAAATTGCCCGTAAAGGCACTGGCCGCTACCGCATTGCTATCACAGGTCTTGCTGCGCATGCAGGCAATAATCCTGGTGAGGGGGTTAGTGCTATTGAGGAAATGGCTTTTCAGATCCTCAAATTGCGAGAGTTGAATGATCCTGAGCGCGGTACCACCGTTAACGTTGGTATTGTACGGGGTGGCAGTAGGGTCAATGTCGTCGCGGATTATGCCGAATTAGATATTGATACCAGAGTGGAAAATCAGTCAGAAGCTGCACGGATCCATGATGCTATCACCCGTTTGACACCTCATTTGCAAGGTAGCCAACTCAGGATTGAAGGAGGGCAAACTCGCCCACCGATGGAACGTTCTTCAGCTTCCGAACAGCTATTTGAAAAAGCGCAAAAGATTGCGGAAATACTGGGCATTACGATTACCGCGAAATCGGCTGGAGGTGGTAGTGATGGAAACTTCACCGCGGCGTTAGGTATTCCTACATTAGATGGACTTGGTGCGACAGGAGCCGGTATCCATGCGCTCCATGAGCATATATTACCCGAAAATATCGTTACCAGAACCGCACTGGTTGCTGGAATGATGCTTAACGATATTAATTCTGATGATGGGGCAAAATTTTAGCTAATTACATCATGCACACTCAACGACATTATTGTTTGTTATCCTCATGTAACCACTGTGGCTATATGGATCATTAATATCTTGACGAATAAATAACAGGACATATCCATGAGTGCTTTTATTATTGCGATAGTTATTACTGTCGTTGCGGCTTGGTTAATTATTAAGAATTACCAGCCGCAAACTATTTTGCTGTTAGCGGGGCTTTCCTTGTTAACAATTACAGCCATTTTCTACCCTGAAAAAAGTATCTTATATGGAAATGCAAAATCCACAGGGTCTGTCTGGATTGATATATTTGCTTTTGTAAAAGGTTCATTATCAACGCAGGTAGCAGGGATCGGTTTGATTATTATGGCGGCCGGTGGTTTCGCCAGCTATATGGATCATATTAAAGCTTCAAAGGCCATGGTTGATGTCTGCATTCGGCCGCTGGAGGCTTTAAAAGCACCTTACCTGATCCTTGCCATCGGCTACATTTTTGCGCAATTGCTCCATGTTGCCATCTCCAGTGCTGCGGGCCTTGCAATGTTATTGCTGGTGACATTTTTCCCGGTCTTGGTTCGACTTGGGGTAAGTAAGGCTGCTGCCGCGGCCATGATTGGCATGTGTGCCTTTATGGATCTTGGGCCGGCCGTTGGCACCGCGAACTTAGCTGCTGAATATGCTGGCATGGAAACAGCACTGTATTTTGCTCATTATCAGATGCCGGTAGCTGCGGCGGTGATGGTTGTCGTTTCTATATTAATCTATTTTACGGCGAAATATTTTGACAAAAAAGATGGACATGTTGTTGCGTCACAACGTGCTGTGCCTCCCGAGATTGCTGAAAAAGATGACGCGTCAGCACCTAAGTTCTACGGGTTATTGCCCATTTTTCCTGTCGTTCTGGTATTGGTGTTCAGTCCGTTGGGTGTTGATACCATTAAAGTCGATGTCGTGACTGCAATGGTTATCGGAACTATTGTCGCCTTTATTTTTGAGCTATGTGTAAAACGAAACTTTAAAGAGTGCTGCAAGGGAGTACAAGTCTTCTTTAAAGGTATGGGGAGTATGTTTACCAGTATCGTTTCATTACTGGTATGCGCCGAAATTTTCGCACAGGGATTACAAAAAATTGGTGCAGTGGATTATTTACTCGATGCGACACATAACGCTGGTTTTGGTTTCACCAGCATGACGATTGTAATGGCATGTTTGGTCGGGGTAACGGCCGTACTGACAGGGTCGGGGGTTGCAGCCTTCTTTTCATTTGCCGGTATGGCGCAGTCTATTGCAACAAAATTTGGTATGAACGCCGTACATATGCTTCTGCCAATGCAACTGATGGCTGGGATGGGACGCGCAATGTCGCCTGTTGCCGGTATTATTATTGCCGTCAGTAAATCGGGTGAGTGTTCCCCATTTATGATCGTGCGCAGAACGGTCATTCCGGCACTTGGTGGAATCATAACTATGCTAATCGCTAATACGCTAATTTCCAGTATGTAATAGTAACTGAATACGGAAGGTTTTTATCTGGATGAACACGATGTTAAATGAAAATGTAGATAATTTACTCTATATTCCTTACTCAGGTTCTGTTCTACTCGAATCTCCTCTTCTTAATAAAGGAAGTGCTTTTAGCGAAGAGGAACGAGTGATATTCAATCTGGAAGGATTGCTACCCAATGCAGTTGAAACAATTGAGGAGCAATCCCATCGAGCATATCGCCAGTTTAGCGATTTTAAGTCTGCTATCGCACAGCATATCTACCTTAGGAACATTCAGGACACTAACGAAACGCTATTCTATTATCTGGTAAATAAACATTTAGCAGAAATGCTACCTATTATTTATACACCTGTTGTTGGCCATGCATGCGAACATTTTTCTGATATTTACCGTAGGGCCAGAGGGTTATTTATCGCATGGCCGGATCGCCATAAAATCGATGATATATTGCACAATGCCACGAAACAGCATATTCGTGTCATCGTCGTCACCGATGGTGAACGGATCCTGGGACTTGGGGATCAAGGTATTGGCGGCATGGGGATTCCAATCGGCAAACTGTCTTTGTATACCGTCTGCGGTGGTATAAATCCGGCAAATACATTACCCATTCTGCTGGATGTTGGAACCAATAATTCTCAACTGCTAAATGATCCTCTTTATATGGGATGGCGTCACCCAAGAATTACCGGGGAAGAATATATTGAGTTTGTGGATATGTTCATAAACGCGGTTAAACGTCGATGGCCTGAGGTCCTACTGCAATTCGAGGATTTTGCTCAGCAAACGGCACTTCCTCTTCTGGAGCGATACAGAGATGAGATGTGCTGTTTTAATGACGACATCCAGGGAACTGCTGCCGTCGCGCTAGGATGTTTAATGGCGGCAAGCTCAGTCTCCGGTCGTTCATTATGCGAGCAAACAGTTGTATTTCTGGGGGCCGGATCGGCTGGTTGCGGTATTGCGGAGCATATTATTCAGCAGATGATCGCTGAAGGCTTGTCTGAAGTGGAAGCTCGCGCCAGAATTTTTATGGTGGATCGGTTCGGATTGTTGATTGATGACCAGGCAAACCTTCCACCTTTTCAGCGACAACTGTCACAGCCTCGAACGATCGTCGAAAGCTGGGGTGTGGAAAGCGAAAAAATGACGCTGATGGATGTTGTTTGTCACGCGCATCCTACGGTGTTGATAGGTGTTACCGGCCAACCAGGCTTGTTTAGCGAAGCTATTATTAGGGAAATGTACAAGTACTGTAAGCTCCCAATAATCATGCCGTTATCCAACCCAACTTCACGGGTTGAGGCGAGGCCGGAAGATATTATTGAATGGACAGAGGGAAACGCCATTGTTGCAACGGGAAGTCCATTTAATCCCGTAACTTACAAAGGAAAGGAGTATCCCGTTGCACAATGTAATAATGTTTACATCTTCCCTGGTATTGGTCTAGGGTGTCTGGCAAGCCGCGCCACACGAATTACAGAAAATATGTTAATAACGGCAAGCCGAACGTTAGCCTCTTTTTCGCCAATGAAAAGCAATAAAGATTCTCCATTATTACCGGATATAAATAATATTCAGGAAGTAACAAAAGCTATTGCCTTTAGTGTTGGTATTGCAGCGCAACGCGATGGCGTAGCCATTCGTATACCGGAGGAATCATTACTCGGCAAAATTGACGAGATTTTTTGGCATCCGCAGTATCGTCAATACAGACGGACCTCATACTGACGCTAATCAACCCCCTCTCTGGAGGGGGATTGACGCCACTCATCGATAGGGAGGTTGGATTTTGGCACAATGCATCTTATTCTCAACGCAAGACACCCTTGCTGACCGATGGCGAAGGTCATGGGATATTAACCCGTAACTCAGGGAAGGCGGCAATGACAGATTATTGGTGGAAAGACCTGGTTGATCGTAATAACCAGTGGCAAGGGTTGGAACTGACCGTCAAAGAAAATCAAAGAACTGAGCCAGCGATGGAAATGCTCAGTGGCCATTTTGGACGCATGGTATTGCAGCTCGCCGGAGAGCCGTTATTCTGGGCTTCAATGCTTGAAGATCATTCCGGCGTTTGGCTGGTTTTTAATGCAGATCATCCACGGAGCCAGGAGATGTTACCTGCGGTAACTTCTGAAGATATTGAACGGATAAAAGCCAAAGGCGAGCAGATGTGGATCGGCGAATGGTGCCGGTATTTTGTTCGTCAGTTAATGAATGCGCCAACACCATTACTCTCACCGCAGCGTTGGTTGATAAGACCGATGTTACCGATTCAATGTTCATCGCGCTATTCCAGTCCCCAACCCGTTGCGTTAGAAAACTGGCGTTTCTCAGCGCCAGAAAGCACTGAAAATATTAACTGCCAGTGGACGCTGTACGGTGAAGATTTCCCTGATCTGACGCAGCCGGAAAACGTCAGATTGGTTGACTGGTGGTGGGGCGGTTATTTGCTGCGGGGGCGTTATGCCATTCAACCCAATACGGGGAGAGTAAAATGGTGGCGTAAAAAATGCCGAGAGGGGACGTTGCCGCCGATACAGGTCTGGTATATCGCCGGATTAGGATCTTATGTGATCCTTGATGGGCATTATCGATTACAGGCGGCGATCGAAGAGCAGATCCCCCCTTTATTTCTGGTGCTGAGCGAGCTTAATGAAACGGAATATCCTGCCGATGCTGCCCATCAGGCGCGTATCGTTCAGTCGCTGGAAAAGCAGCTGGCTAACAACCCCAATTACAGTGTCAATGCGGTAAATCAGACGCTGATTAGTCTCTATGACAGACGATATCTTTACGCGTCAACGCATAGCCGCGTTACTCTTGGTGAGGGAACCCAATGGGCTACTGAGGTGGAACGTTATCTGCAAAAACATCATCTTGATGCGTATCGGGACAAGATTTTTCAGCGGGTTAAGGGCGATTGATTTTTACCCTACATTTTGTCGATATAACGCGAGCCTGCTTCTGATAACTCCCGGTGGTGGCATTCAGACGGGAGTCATCGTTACTTATCGCTCCTGTTGCAACTCGATATCAGAACACCGGCAAACCCAGTCCTTGCTTCACTTCTCTTAATGTCTGCTGCGTAATCTCGTACGCCTGCTCGCTTCCTTTTTTGAGCATCGCCATCAGCATGCCTTTATCCTGAATGTAGGTTGCACGCCGCTCGCGCATAGGCGCGATGAGTTCTTGCAAGCACACTTCCAGCTCGTTTTTGCATGTCCGATCACCCAGTCCCCCCTGTTGGTAATGCGCTTTCATTTCCGCCACTTTTGCTTTATCCGGATGAAAAGCATCGAGGTAAGTGAATACCATATTTCCGTCTATTTGCCCTGGGTCGGACACTTTCAGATGATTAGGGTCGGTGTACATTGCGCTAACCGCGCGGTGAATGGTTTCTTCGCTGGCTGACAGGAGCAATGTGTTACCAAGCGATTTTGACATTTTGGCATTTCCGTCGATCCCTGGAAGGCGGCTGGTTTCACTCAGCAGCGCTTTGCAGTGCGATAGGACGGGGGCCGGTAACAGGCTATTCATCTTATGCACTATCTCATTAGTCTGTTCAATCATTGGCAACTGATCGTCGCCGACGGGAACGACTTCGGCTTTGAAGGCCGTAATATCTGCCGCCTGACTGATGGGATAAACCAGAAAACCAACCGGTAACGAGCGGGCGAACCCTTTCTGCGCAATTTCGTTTTTGACCGTAGGATTACGCTCCACGCGAGCCACGGTGACGATGTTCATATAAAGCGCGGTTAACTCTGCGAGAGCAGGCAGTGCAGATTGCAGACAGATGGTGGTAAGTGACGGGTCTATTCCTGCGGCAAGATAGTCGGCAAGTACTTCGGGAATATTGTTGCGGATCTTTTGCGGTGTGCTGCCGTTATCGGTTAACCCTTGTAGGTCAGCCACCAATATAAACTGCTGATAATCGTGTTGCAGCGTGGCGCGCTGGCGCAATGACCCCACATAATGGCCAAGATGCAGCGGGCCGGTGGGACGATCGCCAGTGAGGATGATGGTTTTATTGTTCATGTCAGACTCCTTAGTCATAAAACCGAAAGGGGTCTCTAAATGCAAATAACCGCCTTTCGGCGGTTATTTAAAATGAGGAAAACACATTCTGACCGCCTTTAAGAAGGCAGCCACCACAGGTTGTGATTAAAACCGTTGATATCGTGTTTTGTGTTCATCCAATTAACATACCACCTGGCGTAGAGGTAAAGCAATGCCCGAAGTGCTGGCGCATATCAGCTCGCTTCCAGCATGCCAAAGCTCACAATGCGCGAACGACCTAACTCTTTCGCGCGGTACAGTGCGACATCTGCGGCGCGTAACAGGTTGTCGCTCTGGGCGTGCTGCGGGTAACTGGCGACGCCTATAGAGACATCCACGTGTCCAATATCGGAAACGCCAAAGCGCAGCGACAGTTCGCGTACGCCGTTGTAGATTTCCGTAGCAAAGCGGTTAGCGGCCTGTTCATCCGTATTGGCCAGCAGTACCAGAAACTCTTCACCGCCGTAGCGGAAGGCCATGCCGCTGTTGTGGACAACGCGCTGAATAGTCGCAGCGATACTTTTAATCACGCTATCGCCAGCCTCATGGCCAAAGCGGTCATTAATACTTTTAAAATGATCGATATCGATCATCAGGCAACTGATTGGTTCTTTGTTACGCACTGCCTGGCTCATCTGGGTACGCAGTGTATCTTCAAGATGATGACGGTTGCGCAGTCCGGTTAGCGGGTCATAGAGCGCTTTCTCCAGCAGGGCGTCACGCAGACGCTGGTTGGCTAATGCGAGGCCGAGTGCTTCTGCCATCAGCTCCAGATATGCACGGGAGGGGGCGGAATCATCGCTAAGGTTCTGGAATGAGAGCAGGCCGATGGCTTCGCCCTGGGCAATCAGCGGAACACACAGGGTGTGGTGCTGGCATGACTCTGGCAGATGGTAGCAGGCGATATCGGGTTCACCTTGTACTGGAGGATGACTCTGGCCGCGGCGCACAGCCCAGCATTCGTCCGGGTGGAACGCATCCGCTTTACCCTGCGGAGAAAGCCATTGTGCAACGCAGCGCATTTGCCAGGGTTCCTGGTCCAGTATGTAAAGCCGCCCGGCAATACCTGGAGCAATATTCGGTGCAAACAGCTCTGCCACATTGATGACATCGGCAAAACTCTCGCAACCCTGCAGACGTTGCGTCATGCGCGCCAGCAGATCGCGGATTGCCCAGTCGGCATCTCGCTCTTTCTCCAGTCTCTGACGCGCCAGACCGTTCTCGCGAAATATCCGGATCGCCTGCGCCATGTCGCCTATTTCATCTATCTGGTTAAAGCTGGGCGTCTCAACGGCATAATCCTGCGATGCGAGACGGTTTACGACATCGCTCAAACGCACGACGGGACGCAGTACGCGACGCTTTAAAATGAAACCAAGAACGAATAAAAACAGCAGCGCTGTCAGACCGACCATCACTTCAGAGGCTGTTCGTAGCATGCGGGATGACTGGGTTGCATCTTCAATCGTATTACGTACGCGGTTATCGAGCAGTTGGCGGAAATGATCTATCCGGTCCTGGGCGCGTTCCAGTTCCTGTTCATAGCTTTTCCCATAGAGCAGGGCAATAGCCTGCGACTCTTCTGCGCGCGCGACGCTGGCAAACGCCGCAGCTTGCTCGTCCTGCAGGGCATCAACAATCTGCAGCCCTTCGTGCAATAGCGCCAGCTCTTCATCCGTTGCCCCAAGGTCTTTGAGCTTTGACAGCCGATGCTCAACAGCTTTCAGCGTCGCTTCTTTCTGACGGTAGGCGTTAAGCACCTCAGGATCTTTTGCAATAACATAGTCGCGTGCCAGGTCTGACAGCGACCAGGCATCGAGTTCGACTTCTTCGGTAAGTTGATCGAACTGATAACGCTGTTCTACCACCTGGCGTTCTGTGTTATCGGCGCTGGATGCCATCAGCATGACAACGCCTGAAGCGATGGTCAGGCATACCGTCGCGCTATAGGCCCAGTTGGTGATTGTGGCAATTCGCACTGATTAGTTCCTTCTGCGACGATTAATGAATACGCATGATTGCAATTATAGGAAACGCATGATTTTGCGTGAAAATAAAAAAGGCGGTCCCGAAACCGCCTTCTGTTATCGTCCTGCAATCATAAATCTGGAGGATTTTTTCCTTCTTCCATAAAGGCTTCGTCGATTCCTTCCACGTTACCTTCATGGTCACGCCCGGAAAACAGGTTCCAGCAGGTTATGAATAGTGCAGCAATCAGGGGGCCAATCACAAAGCCGTTAATGCCGTAGATCTCCATGCCGCCGAGAGTGGTAATCAAAATCAGATAGTCCGGCATTTTGGTGTCTTTACCTACCAGCAGCGGGCGCAGGATATTGTCCACCAGCCCAACGATAATCACGAAGAAGCCAACGATAAACAGCCCTTGCCATAGCTGGTGGGTGGCGAACAGGAATATTGCTGCAGGTACCCAGACGATCGCTGAGCCCACGGCAGGCACGAGGGAGAGAAACGCCATCAACGCCCCCCACAGAACGCTGCCGTCGATATCCACAATTGCAAACGCGATGCCGCCAAGAATACCCTGAACCAAAGCGACGACCGCCGTGCCCTTAACGGTTGCCCGCGTCACGCCGACGAATTTGGCAAACAGGTGCTGTTTGGCAAAATCAGAAAGGGGTAATGAGTCCAGAATCTGGCGCACCAGATACGGTCCATCCTTCAGTAAGAAGAACAGCAGATACAGCATGATGCCAAAGCTGATAGCAAAGCCGAATGTGCCTTTCCCGATCAGAAATGCACTGCCAGCGAGATATTGCCCGCCTTGCAGCACGACATCGGACAGTTTTTTCTGGATCTGCGCGACATCATCCAGATTGTGTTCTGCCAGAAATCCTCTGGCCCAGTCAGGAAGGTACGAAAGAATAGAAGTGACGACTTCCGGGAACTGCGTGTCATTCTGTTGCAGTTTGGTGTATACCACGTTCAGTTCAATGGCCAGCGATGACAGGATTACCATCAGCGGGATAAAGACAATCAGACAGATAATGACGATGGTAATCAACGATGCCAGCCCGTTGCGTTCGCCAAGCGCGCTACGCAGTCTGTTTTTTACCGGGTTAAAGATAGTCGTTAATATCGCGGCCCATAAAATGGCGGAAAAGTAGGGGGACAATACATCGAAGAACGCCCAGGTCACGAGGGCAAGTATGAAAATGAAGAAACCTTTAGTCAGTCCGTTAAATCGCATTAGTAAACCCTGTAATGAGAAGCAGTCCCGACTATAGAACCGTTCAGGGAATTTACCAACTTTAGCTGCAGATATTTAGAATAAAGATGTTGCACTAAGGCTACATTCTTATTGTCCTTGCTTCACTGGCGGGAGAGCTATCCTCGCCTCAGTTCAAACTTAATCTTAGACATATACGAATTCCTTCTTTTCAACGATACTCTTATGCTATGAGTTCAAATAAGCAGCGTTATTACAGCTCTTCAGGCAGATTCAAAATCAACATCGAATAATTTTTCGATATCCAAACTGCACCTTAATCAGTCCGGCGCATGGCAGACAGCCTCAATATTATGGCCATCAGGTGCAATGACAAATGCGGCATAGTAGTTTTCGCTATAGGAACGTAAGCCAGGTTCTCCGTTATCCTGGGCTCCTGTGCGCAAAGCAGCATTGTAAAATTCATCAACTTGCTGCCGGGTTTTTGCGACAAACGCCAGATGCAGAGGAGCCGGTTTGTCATTCGTGTGGAATAGACAAAGTGAAACATTATCGGAACCCATTTCAACACCGTAGCTTGGTGTGCCTTCATCGATGAGTTCTACGCCAAGCGGCTGAAGCGCGTTGAGAAAGAAAATTTTACTTTTTTCGTAATCACTTACACCGATTTTCACATGATCGAACATTCTTTATTCCTCATGAAGATATGAACAAATAAAGAGTATATAAAGAGATTGAAGTCGAATTCACGTAAGAACCTGTCAATGTGATGAACATCAATTTAGAGATCTATATATCTACAGTACCTGCCTTTGCTATTTTAATTGGATTCTTTGATTGCCTGGTTTGTATCCCGCCTAAATATTCATTAGGAATGGCACGATTATGGGGGATACTTACACTTGCATCTATCAGTTCAACTCACAGCAGATGACGTACGCTATGATTTAATAGTGAAACCGTCATTTTTTTCCGAAAAGGGTCGTCAATTAACGAGGGGGGCGCTATGAACACTCAGCCTGTCATCGGGATTAGTGGATGTTTAACTGGTTCAGCCGTGCGATTCGACGGTGGGCATAAACGGATGGGGTTTGTGATGGACGACCTGGCTCAGTGGGTGACTTTCAAACCTGTCTGCCCAGAGATGTCCATCGGTTTGCCTGTACCACGTCCCGCGTTGCGTCTGGTTCAAACCGCCCAAGGGAATGTCCGCATCTGTTTTAGCCATGCGCCTGGTGAGGATGTAACCGATAAAATGTCCGATTTCACCAACTCATATCTTCAGGGACTTGGTGGCCTCTCGGGGTTTATCGTCTGTGCTAAATCACCGAGTTGCGGTATGGAAAGAGTGAGACTGTATGACGAGAAGGGAAATCGTGGGCGAAAAGAAGGGACTGGTCTGTTTACTGGCGCGTTAATGGAAACCTACCCGTGGTTGCCAGTCGAAGAAGATGGCCGCTTGCACGATCCAGTGCTAAGGGAGAACTTTGTCGAACGCGTGTTCGCATTGCATGAGCTTAATAGGCTGCGGGCCAATGGTCTTACTCGCCATGGCTTACTCAACTTTCACAGTCGCTATAAGCTCCAGCTTCTGGCTCATCACCAGGCCGGTTACCGGGAAATCGGCCCATTCGTTGCCTCGCTTCACCAGTGGGATGATTTGGACGCTTTTTTTGTTGTCTATCGTGAAAAGCTCATGACGATCCTCAAAAAGCCCGCCTCACGGAAAAATCACACCAACGTACTGATGCATATCCAGGGCTACTTCCGCGAACAGTTGAACACCCGCCAGCGCGGAGAGTTACGTGACGTTATCCTCAACTATAGCGGTGGGCTGCTGCCAATATTGGCGCCTCTGACGCTACTCAAGCACTATCTGGCTGAATACCCAGACAGCTATCTGCTTACCCAGAACTATTTTGATCCTTATCCGAATGATTTAGCGCTACGGTTGATGATCAAATAGGCTGAGAGCGATTCAACCGTTTCTGATTTTCTCATCGATACAAGGCTGAGGTTTACCAAACAGATATCCTTGGGCGAAATCGCAGCCCAGCGCCTGAAGGCTTTTTAGTTGTTCCTGCGTTTCAACACCTTCAGCAACAGCCTTCATATTGAGGGATTTCGCCATGCCGGTGATCAGTTTGATGATATTAAGCGCATCTTCCTGTGTGGATATTGAATGGACAAACGACTTGTCTATTTTAATTTTATCGAAGGCAAGCCTGCTCAGGCGCGAAAGGGAAGAATATCCGGTACCAAAATCATCGATGGAGATTTTTACACCCATGGCTCTGAGTTTATTAAGTGTATTCATCGGCGTCGTACTCTCAGTGAAGAGAGAGGACTCTGTTACTTCCAGTTCAAGACGATCGGCTGGGAGTCCAGTTTCTTTCAGAATAGACAGTACGATACCGACAAAGGCTTTGCTGCTTAGCTGGACAGGAGAGACATTCACTGAAATTTTAGCCGGAACCGCCCAACAAGCCGCTTCCCGGCAGGCAATTTCAAGCACAGCTTTCCCCATCTCATTAATCATTCCGGTTTTTTCAGCAACAGGAATAAAGTTATCCGGCGACAGGAGGCCCTTTAGAGGATGGAGCCAACGAATTAGGGCTTCATAGCTATAAATTTCCTGGCTGAAGGAGTCAACAATGGGCTGATAATAAACCACGAATTCTTTGTTCACTATTGCCAATGCCATATCATGCTCAAGCGTTCTGCTTTCTTGTAGCTTTTCTAACATTCGTTGTCGGAAGACTTTTATCTTACCAGAGCCTTCACCTTTGGCTTCATAAAGGGCCAGATCGGCAAATTTATAAAGATAGTCGGAACGACGTTCAGTGTCTGAGATAACAATGCCAACACAGGTGGTTATGTTGATAATCGTGTTATAAATAGTGTAGGGCTGGCTGATAAATTCACATATTTTCTGGGCGCGCGAAACGGCGTGGCTTTCTGTCAGGCCACTTGAGAGAAACGCAAATTCATCTCCACCCAGGCGATACAGCGTATCCGAAGTAAGACTCATCGAAACCAGTCGGTCAGATATCTGGCGTAGCAACATATCACCGGCATCATGACCATACGTATCATTTACTTCTTTGAATCGATCTAAATCAAACAACATCACAGTCACAGAATCGTGATTTTTTTCTGCTCTCTCAATTGTTTTATTTAAATCGCTCCAGAATAGCTGACGGTTATTCATCTCGGTAAGAGAGTCATGGTAGACGTCATATTCCAGTTTAGCATTCTGAATTTGCAGTTTTTCTTTAGATTTCTGCAGTTCTTCGGCAAGACTCTTGACCTGCAGGTGCGCCCGCAGAATATTTCTGTTTTGATAGAAAATGAGCACGCCCAGAATCGCACTCAGTATTATCAGCAGCACAGAGGTTGCAGAATAAATATAGTACAGCGTCTGGATTTTTTGGTTGGCGTTATTGATCGAGTTAACATCTTTGTTTAACGCACCAGATGAAAGACGACCCAGTGGCGCATCCAGAGTATGCATTTTTTTCAGATAAGCCTGGAGTGCTGAACGGTTCATTTTTTCTAGATTAACATCCAGAAAACTAAGGGTATTTTCAAGTTTTACCGCCAGCTCGCGGTGGGCTATATTGCTTTCGATGTAGCGCCCCAGGTCACCTTCTTTTATCAAATCACTCTGGCTAAGCATAATGTCGAGGCGCATGCGTACATCATCGAGATTCATCGTATCATCGATAGTGTAAAGACCAAGCAACGATTCAAATCGGTAATATTGTGATACCAGCTGAGCAGCAGACCAGGAATCGGTGTAGTGAGTCAGTTTCTGTAACTCTTGTTGCCGTTCATGCACGAGGAAAGAGATATACCCGGTAGATATAAAAAGAAAAAAGATGATGCCAGCCAGTATTCTGTTCATGATGTTCCTCTGAACGCTTACTCAATATCCATACTACTGACCTGCCATGCAGACCTTGAATAATAAATCTGATTATTCAATTCTGGCATGCTGTCATAGGGGTACACAATGAATAACGGGCCTTTGTCACGGATGCGCATATATTTTCCGTTGATTTTTAACGCAAGGATAGCATTGTATTTTTTGAAATCACTAAGAGGGATAACAGTGGTGTAGTCATTGAGTGCAGTGACCTTAACAACAGAGCCGTTCGCCCCGACATAATCCATGAGCTTTTGTAGCGGAATACCCGTAAAGGTAGTGCGCCCATTATACCAGGGGGAGGTGGTCTGGAAACTGACCATGCCCAGCTTCTCAAGGCTGGCGGTATCAAAAACGGCTTTCCCGTCTGCATTTGTATTTTCAATATTACCCGACAGCGTTAAAAGCACTTTACCGGTGGGCCTGGAAAGTTCACCTGCCCATAGCTGGGTGGAGAGTACAAAGCTTACCAACATGACCATTAATCGCATTCTTACCTCACCAATCAGCCGGATGTTAAAGAATTATAATTTAGATATCACGCTATTTATATATATTGCATGGGTATTATTGGTGTAATAACTTCAATGGTTTTTTAACTCTTTTAAATCAGTTAGTTAGTTGTTACCTGTTCTGCTGTGATGCATTAAAATGCTAGTGTGTTATTTGAGTAAAGCTAAATTTCACTATGTATGTACAAAAATAAATCATCTATTTACTCAGTGCCAATAAATGCGCACGAAAATAAAGGTTAATTTTTTTCACTGCAGCTGGATTTGGTTGTTTACTGGTGGGTAACTATATCGGGCACGAAGCCGCCTTTAGTGGAGCGGGAGCGCTTCGTGTCGGTAATCAAGGACAGAAATTCTCTACGTGGCAAGTGTGGTCTATCTGAACCCGTTTATTCACCCGCCTGAGCTGACTGGCGGGCATACAGATAGGCGGTGGCCCTCGATACGCCCAGATGCTGTGCAACCGTATCCATAGATTTGCGTACGTTCAGCAAACCGTCCTGGCGTAATTGTTGAATCAGCAGCTTACGGTCTTGAGGTTTAAGGGCTCGGGCCGTCGTCGCGCGTTTAGCGGCAAAGTCATCAATACGCTGGCGGATGACTTCATTACTGCCGGGATCGATATGTTCCTTAATGGGGGAATTTTCAGTTTCAGTAAAACGCGCAAGAGCACTCTGCATACCACGGAACAGCGTCATATCGACATTCAGGCAAAGTGCCGCTACGTATTTGCCGTCTTCGTCCTTGATGCCAATCGATGTACTTTTCACCGGGCGGCCATCGGCAAACTGATTACTGTAGTTCGCAATGATGCTGGGAAAGTCAGGTGATGCGATTCTCGCCAGGCCAAGCTCGGTTGCTGGCTGACCGGGTTGACGTCCGGAAAGATTATTATGGATGGACAAAATGGCATGTTCAGGATTTTTGAGGTCATGAACCACCACTTCGCAAAACGGAGAGAAGGTCTCACTCAATCCCCTGGCGATAGTATCAATTTGGCTGAGAAGCGAGTTATTGTCGGTTTTTGGCATGCCAGTCTCCTGCGGTGATGTCTGTTGCCATGATTGCGAGCAGTTTACAGTGACCTGGGAGCGTTTTTCCAGACGGGAGTGTACAGACAGTAAAAGTAGGGTATCTGCATGGCAGATACCCTGTTTATCATCCGGCCAGAAATTCACTGTAGCGACTGATATCCACATTTCCGCCGCTGATGATAATGCCGATTTTCTTGCCGCGAAGCTCAGCTTTACGCGCTCTGGCGGCAGCAAAACCCAGACACCCGGTCGGCTCTACGACGATTTTCATGCGTTCAGCGATAAATTTCATTGAGGCAACTAACTCAGCGTCTGAAACAGTCAGAATATCGTTCACGTTTTGCTGGATAATCTGAAACGTATAGTTCCCGAGATGTTGAGTCTGAGCACCGTCAGCAATGGTTTTGGGCGTATCGATATGAACTATTTTTCCACTTCGGAACGACTGTTGACCATCGTTACCCGCCTCAGGTTCGACACCATAGATGATGCAGTCAGGAGACAGATGTCTGGCCGCCAGGGCGGATCCTGAGAGCAGGCCGCCACCGCCCAGACACACGAAAAGGGCGTCTAACTGACCCACTTCTTCAATTAGCTCTTTTGTGGCGGTGCCCTGGCCTGCGATCACGTGCGGATGGTCGTAAGGGGGGATCAGCGTTAACCCCTGTTTCTCCGCCAGGTCCCGACCAATTTTTTCACGATCTTCAGTATAGCGATCGTAAGTTACCACTTTTCCGCCATAGCCTTTCGTCGCCGCAACTTTGGCCGCCGGGGCATCATGCGGCATGATAATTGTTGCTGGAATACCCAACAACTTTGCCGACAGGGCAATGGCCTGTGCATGGTTGCCGGAGGAAAACGTCACGACGCCCGCAGCGCGTTGTTGTGGCGTGAACTGGCGTAGCGCATTCATAGCGCCACGAAATTTGAAGGCGCCCATTCTCTGGAAGTTTTCGCACTTAAAGAAGACTTCCGCGCCAAATTCTTCATTTACCGTTCGGGAGGTCATCACCGGCGTTTTGTTAGCATAATCTGCGATGCGCTCTGCCGCAGCGGCAACATCGTTATAATCAGGCAGTGTCATTTCAGTCATTGTTGTTCACCTGTATGTTGTTAAACGTCACGCTTGCGGGGCCAACGCAATAGCTTCAACTTCCAGCGCAAAACCATAATGAAGTTCCGCAACACCTGCTACTGCACGGGATGGACGGAAATCACCGATCCACTCTCCATAGATTTTGTTAAACGTCGGCCACTGGTTCATATCCGTCACATAGACGCGAACAGACACCAGATGCTGACGTGATGCCCCAGCACCAGCCAGACAAGCATCAATATTCTTGAGTACCAGCCGGGTTTGATCTTCAAAAGAGGCATCCGCTTTTTTCTCGCCGTCGAAAGTGACCGGCAATTGCCCGGAAATGAAGACGAACCCGCCAGCCGTTGTACTGTGCGAGTAATGACCTGCTGGCGGGAAGCTTCCAGCAGATGAGTTCAGTGTAATGTCCGCGGTCATATGAGAATCTCCAGTCGCCGTTTGCGATTCATTTTGTATAAAATAATACTGTTTGTATTATTTTATACTCCTTCATAGTGCGTTCGGCCAGCGATAGTTTTCGCTAACGCTGATTTTGTGAACTACTGCAAACGTGGCCCAGCCTAAATCACTGTCCTGGAGCGGTGACGGGGATATCGCTGTTGAAAGGGGAAAGCAGGGGGAAATGAAGAAACGCCCCGGGAGGGGGCGTCTAAGGCAAAAGTTTAGCTGATATGACCGTGGTTAATTTTACTTAGCGGTTTATTGATATCGAAGATTTTGAACGTTACTTCCTCCACACCCAGGTGCTTCAGGCGGGCGGTATGCTTTTTGATATAGGCCTGAGCGGTGTCTTCGTCCTGGAACAGGTAGATGCCTCCCGCTTCGTGATTTGCTTCGTTCTCGGTCCAGATTTTCCAGATGAACCCCGGCTCCTGGTTGATTGATTCGGCCAGTTCAACGAGCTGATTCGACATCTCAGCCCCAAACGGACCATGAAAATCAAAGTGTATCTGCACGAGTTTGTTCGACATAAATCCTCCATGGATTGGTTATTTTGGGTAAGGCTGCTAGCGCAACAGCACTTTACCGGTCAGATAAGTTATCGCCTGCCCACTGATATATACACGCGTTCCTGCTAACTGACAGCGTAAATCCCCGCCGCGTTCAGAGACCTGGCGTGCCAGCATCTGTGTTTTATTCAGTTTTCCAGCCCAGTAAGGGATCAGCATGCTATGTGCCGAGCCTGTGACCGGGTCTTCCGCGACGGCTTCGCCCGGGCAGAAGAAACGGCTGACAAAATCGTATTCCCCGTCACCTGGCGCGGTGATGCATACCATTTTCCCCAGCGGAATCATGGCGTGGATGTTTGGGCGCACAGCCTCAACCTGCTGTTGATTTTCCAGCACCACCATGTAATCGCGTGCCACACGCACCTCTTTGTATTCGGTGATGCCTAATGTTTCCAGCAGTAAAGCGGGCGGCACGGCAGATTCGCTTTGCCAGGCTGGAAAATCAAGCGTCAGCCATTCACTGCAGCGCGTGACCGTCAGCGGTCCCACAAAGCGGGTAGCAAATTGGATTTTGGTATCCGGGTAATCCAGATGTTCAAAGATGACATGCGCGGCGGCAAGCGTGGCATGCCCACACAGATTAATTTCACCCTGAGTGGTAAACCAACGCAGCTCAAAGCCATTCTCATTGGCGACAAAAAAAGCGGTTTCTGACTGGTTATGCTGCTGCGCCATCTTTAATAATGTTTCATCGGGCAACCAGTCCGTGAGCGGACAGACTGCTGCGGCATTACCACCAAATGTCGTGGTGGTAAAGGCATCCACCATGTAAAAATCGATTTGTTGCACAGAGTAACCCTCTCATCGCACTCAGGATAAATCACACTCTACCATGCCAGCCATTGGGTCAATGCTCAGATTCGCCACTGTGGTGAAAATTCGTTATCATCCGTTCCCACACCTCATTCTGGCCGCCTGATGTCTACGATCCTCGATACCTTTATTGCCCCGCCTTGCCATGACGAGATAGAGACCCTCTATCAGGACGAGCATCTGGTGCTCATCAATAAACCCAGCGGGTTGCTTAGCCTGTCGGGCAAAAATCCGCAGAATCTCGATTCGGTACATCACCGGCTGGTACAGATTTACCCTGGCTGCACGCTGGTACATCGGCTTGATTTCGGCACTTCTGGGCTGATGGTGGTCGCTCGTAACAAGGCTATTAACGCCGCGCTTTGCCAGCAGTTCAGCCAGCGGACGGTCACTAAGGTGTACAGTGCGCTGTTATGCGGGCATCTGGAAAACGACGAAGGGGTTATCGACGCCGCAATTGCCAAAGACCCGGCGCTGTTTCCATTGATGTCGATTTGTGCTCTCAACGGCAAACCCGCGTGCTCGCGCTATCAGGTTGTCGAGCGTTTTTATCATCGTCAGGAAGAGGGGACGTTGCTCCCCTTGACGCGGGTACAACTGACCCCTGAAACCGGGCGCACCCATCAACTACGGATCCATTGTCAGCAGTTGGGACATCCTATTTTGGGGTGCGATCTGTACGGTGGACGTCTGCTGCCGGGGACTGAACAAACGCCACGGCTGATGCTGCATGCCAGTGAACTGCATTTCAGGCATCCCATTAGTGAAGCGTGGATGAACGCCAAAAACGCCAGCCCGTTTTGAGGCGAAAAAAAGCCGCCTGGTGGCGGCTTTTATGAGGTTATCGCGCAGCGCGTTGTAAAATAACCGCTGACGGCTGGCGTTGTAGAAACCGCATCCGCAGCATCATCAGTATCGCCGCAGATGTCAGGCCGATAATAAAGCCCATCCAGAATCCCGCCGGTCCCATCCGGTCAACTACCAGATCGGTAAGCGCCAGAATATAACCGCTCGGCAGGCCCAGCACCCAGTATGCCGTAAAGGTAATAAAGAAAATGGAACGCGTATCTTTATAACCACGCAGGATCCCGCTGCCAATAACCTGGATAGAGTCCGAAATTTGATACACAGCGGCCAGTAACATGAGCTGAGCCGCCAGGGCGACAACTTCCGGGTTATTGTTATAGAGCAGGGCAATATGCTCGCGGAATGTCACGGTGAAAATCGCTGTTACGACCGCCATGCACACACCAACACCCAGACCCGTTCTGGCTGCGGTTTGCGCATCCAGCGTGGAACCCTGGCCCAGACGATAACCGACACGAATGGTGACGGCGGCAGCCAGAGACATTGGAAGGACGAACATTAACGAGCTGAAGTTCAGTGCGATTTGGTGTCCGGCTACGTCGACAATCCCCAATGGAGAAACCAGCAGCGCGACCACCGCAAACAACGTCACTTCGAAAAATAACGCCAGCGCGATAGGTAAACCCAGCTGTACCAGACGCTTCATTACTGCGGTGTCAGGTTTCTGGAAACCACGCTCATTACGGATATCGCGCATTGAACGCGCACGTTTGATGTAAGAGAGCATGGCGATAAACATCACCCAGTAAACCGCTGCTGTTGCCACACCACAACCCACGCCACCCAGTTCCGGCATGCCTAAATGCCCATAGATGAAAACATAGTTAACCGGAATGTTCACCAGCAGGCCGAGAAATCCCATCACCATCGCCGGTTTAGTCTTGGCTAATCCTTCGCACTGGTTACGGGCTACCTGGAAGAACAGATAACCCGGTGCGCCCCACAGCAGGGCACGCAGGTAGCCAACGGCTTTATCTGCCAGCGCCGGGTCGATGTTATGCATGGAGCGAATAATGTACCCCGCGTTCCATAGCACAACCATAATCAGCACGGAGACGCTGCCCGCCAGCCAGAATCCCTGACGTATTTGATGGGCGATACGGTCGCGGCGTCCGGAACCATTGAGTTGCGCAATCACCGGCGTCAACGCCAGCAGTAGTCCGTGACCAAACAGAATGGCCGGTAGCCAGATGGACGTACCAATGGCGACTGCCGCCATATCCGTCGCGCTGTATCCGCCCGCCATGACGGTATCAACGAATCCCATTGCGGTTTGAGCGATTTGCGCAAGAATCACCGGAATTGCCAGAGCTAATAACTGACGCGCTTCACTTACATACTTTTGCACGTGTACACCACTATATTGTTGTTATTTGAGAGACTAAAAAAGCCGCCTTAAATGGCAGCAAGGAGAAAAAGCAGGGGAAATTTCAGTCTATTGTAGCGAGGAATACGTAATTCTCCAGTGAAAAAACAGGCGCTGGTGGCGCATTGCTGGCAACCTGAATTTCCACCTGCTATTGTGCTGTGCAGAGATGTCTTAATTGAGTTCAGGAGTAGGAAGTATGTTTACGGGTATTGTGCAGGGCACTGCAAAATTGGTGTCCATTGATGAAAAACCGAATTTTCGTACGCATGTTGTGGAGTTGCCTGAATATATGCTGGATGCGCTGGAGACCGGCGCATCGGTTGCCCACAATGGATGCTGCCTGACGGTCACCGAAATTAACGGTAACCAGATAAGCTTCGACCTGATGAAAGAAACGCTGCGTATCACCAACCTGGGCGATCTGAAGGTTGGAGATTTGGTTAACGTTGAACGTGCGGCAAAATTCAGTGATGAGATTGGCGGACATTTAATGTCGGGCCATATTATGACCACTGCCGAAGTGTCGAAAATTCTGACCTCGGAGAATAACCGTCAGGTGTGGTTTAAAGTCCAGGATCCGTCGCTGATGAAATATATCCTGTACAAAGGATTTATTGGTATTGACGGTATCAGTCTGACGGTCGGTGAAGTGACGCCGACACGTTTCTGTGTGCATTTGATCCCGGAAACGCTGGAGCGTACGACGCTTGGCAAGAAAAAGCTGGGCGCACGGGTTAATATCGAAATCGATCCCCAAACGCAGGCGGTGGTTGATACCGTTGAGCGTGTCCTGGCGGCGCGTGAAAGCGCCATCAGCAACATAACGGGCGAAGCGGGAGCCTAAGCCTGAGAGTAAAGCCCCCGTTGCTACGGGGGCGAAAACGATTAGCGGGGAACGCGCAGACCGTGTTCAACACCGCGGGAAAATACCACCTGCCATAACTGAATATCTCGAGCACGAAACGCCCCCGCGCAGGCGTTCAGATAATAGCTGAACATCCGTTTGAAACGTTCGGTATAGTTATCGGCGATTTCAGGCCAGGAGCTCATGAAACGCTCGTGCCATGCCATCAGCGTCGTGTCGTAATCCGCGCCAAAATTATGCCAGTCCTCCATCACAAAATGCGGTTCGCTGGCGTTGGCAATCTGGCGAACTGACGGCAAACACCCGTTTGGGAAGATATACTTATTGATCCACGGATCAACGTTATTGTCGGTCTTTTTGGAGCCGATGCTATGCAGTAAAAAGAGACCATCCGGTTTTAAATTACGATCGACCACCTCAAAATAGGTGGCGTAGTTCTTCGGTCCAACATGTTCAAACATGCCGACGGAGACAATGCGGTCGAATTTGTCGTTCAGGTCGCGATAATCCTGCAGCAAAATGGTGACATCCAGCCCAGCGCAACGTTCCTGTGCCATTTTCTGCTGTTCTGCCGAAATGGTCACACCCACCACGCTCACGCCATATTGCGATGCCATAAACTGGGATAAACCACCCCAGCCACAGCCAATATCAAGCACCCGCATTCCTGGCTTCAGTTGCAATTTTTCAGCAATCATTTTGAGCTTCGCCTGCTGGGCAGACTCCAGAGTGTTGGCATCTTTCCAGTAGGCGCAGGAATACTGCATATAGGGGTCAAGCATGCGGGTAAAGAGATCGTTGCCCAAATCGTAATGTTCTTTGCCGACCATCCACGCACGTTTTTTGGTCTGTAAATTGAACAGGCGAGCCGTGGCGATACGTAGCGTATCTTTAAAGTGGCGGGGGAGTTGGTTTTCAAGACCGGCGCGCAAGACTTTACTAAAAAACATGTCCAGCCGGTCGCATTCCCACCAGCCATCCATATAACTTTCACCCAACCCTAACGATCCTTCCTGCAATACGCGTTTGAAAAAATCAGGGTTCTTTACTCGAATATCAGCCGGTGCAGGGCCATTAATAGCAATACCTGCACGGCTCAATAATTCATTGGTAATGCGGTACCAGTCATCATCCGGTACGCTGACGTCTTCTATACATGATGAACTCATAGCTTCTCCATCACTGGTCGGTGATCAGAACCTTAAAACAGCGTAGACGCTTTTTTGGGCTTTGTGAGAAATCTCACGGAATTAATCCGCGAATCTATAATCCGACGTAGAACAGAGGAAGGGAGAAACCCTTGCCGAAAAGGCCATCCGTGGTAAAACGGGAACGTTCTTGTCCCCGTTAACGCATTAAAATTATCGTTTTTTTAACAACTGAAAATCAGTATATGCCTGAATTTTTGACGATTCAACCAATAATTGTTAGCGAGCTAACTAAATGCCCGCAACCATTATTAGTGCGACTCTCCGTGGGCAACTTGCGCACGATCATCTGTTTGCGGGGCGTCAGTTTTCTGCGACTGCATTTTGTAACCCACAGCAGCCAGCAATACTGTTGTCAGCATAACGCTGGTGGTGGTGAGCAGTGGGGTGGCAATCAACCAGGAAACGACAAGGCTTGCCAGGAAGCATAAACCCAGTTGCAGCGTATTCTGCAATGCGGCTGCGCGTCCAGTGGCCTGTGGGAAAGGGCGTAATGCCTGCGCGACAACGATAGGGTAGATTGCGCCGTTCGCAATCGCCATAACGCAGAATGGGATCAGGATTTCAGCCAATGCAACATGATGAATAAAGCCGGTCGCCCAGGTGCCTACAACGCTGAAGGCATACAGAATGAGTAACCAGGGTAGCAGCTGACGACCCTGCCATTTTTGCAGCGCTGCACGACAGCCGTAACCACCAATTAAGAAGGCGATAGTTTGCGGAACATAGCTCAGACCAATTACCGCTGGGCTATAACCCATTTCGCTGAGGATGAACGGGGAACCCGTCAGCCATGCGAAAAAGCTCGCGGAACAGGCGGCATAAATCAGCACGTTTCCACGGTAAGTTTTCGAGCGCAGCAAGGTGGCGAAAGTCAGTTTATCCTGGCTGTCATCGCGCGCTTTAGCCGTTGGCTTTAGACGCAGAGCCGGAAGCATCAGAATCAGAGTAATGGCAAACAGAGTTGCAAAAATGGCCTGCCAGGAAAAATGTACCAGGATCCAACTGCCTAAAAGCGGGGCGAGTGCAGGAGATAACCCGACCAGCGGCATAATAGTGGCAAAGATGCGGTTTACTTTTTGTGAAGGATAATAATCGGTAACCAGCGCTTGCCAGATAACCGATGCCGCACAGACGCCAACGGCCTGAACAAATCGCAGTACCAGCAGACCAGTGGCGTTTTCAACCCATAGCATGCCCAGACTGCCCAGTGCGAAGATAGATAAACCCAGCAGCAAAATAGGCTTGCGGCCATAGTGGTCAGAAAGCGGCCCCCACAGCAGTTGCGCGACGGCAAACCCCGCTAAGAACAAGCTCAGGCTGGCGCTGACGGCAGATGCAGGTGTTTGCAGATCGGACTGAATAGCAGCAAAGGCGGGTAGATACATATCCGTTGCCAGAAAACCGAGCACGCTAAGACCTGCCAGCCAGACTAAAAACCCTTTCCCAGGTTGCATCATCATTTCTCTTTTTTAGCAGTAGAACAATGCCGCTGAGTGTAGTGAGTGTAATTCTCGCTGTGAAACGCTAATATTTGCTTACTGATTTCAAATTTTTTGCAGGCAGAATATGTGGTCGGAATATTCACTTGAAGTGGTTGATGCGGTTGCGCGTAACGGCAGTTTTAGTTCGGCCGCGCAGGAGCTGCACCGTGTACCTTCGGCGGTAAGCTACACCGTGCGCCAGCTGGAAGAGTGGCTGGCGGTGCCACTTTTTGAGCGACGCCATCGGGATGTGGAATTAACGCCTGCCGGGGCATGGTTTTTAAAAGAAGGCCGCTCTGTTATCAAAAAAATGCAGATCACGCGCCAGCAATGTCAGCAAATTGCCAACGGCTGGCGCGGACAGCTGGCGATCGCCGTCGATAACATTGTCCGCCCGGATCGTACCCGACAGATGATCGTGGATTTCTACCGTCACTTTGATGATGTGGAGTTGTTAGTTTTTCAGGAAGTGTTTAACGGCGTGTGGGACGCACTGTCTGATGGGCGTGTGGAGCTGGCCATCGGGGCCACACAGGCCATTCCGGTCGGGGGGCGCTATACCTTCCGCGATATGGGAATGCTGAGCTGGAGCTGCGTGGTAGCCAGTCATCACCCACTGGCGTCAATGCCCGGACCGTTAAGTGATGACACGTTGCGCAACTGGCCGTCACTGGTGCGCGAAGATACCTCCCGAACATTGCCGAAGCGTATTACCTGGCTGCTGGACAACCAAAAGCGCGTCGTCGTGCCGGACTGGGAATCCTCTGCGACCTGTTTGTCCGCGGGATTGTGCGTGGGCATGGTACCGACGCATTTTGCCAAGCCGTGGATCGATAGCGGTAAATGGGTTGCGCTGCAACTGGAGAACCCTTTTCCTGATGCCGCATGCTGCCTGACATGGCAGCAGAACGATACGTCACCGGCATTGAGTTGGCTGCTGGACTATTTAGGAGATAGTGAAACGTTGAACAAGGAATGGCTGCGGGAGCCAGATGAGACTCCCGCGCAACAGGCTTAACGGCGGTAATCGCGGAACGGACCGTCGGCAACGGAGCGACGCTCAACCAGGCGCGGATGCACCTCGATAGACTGTGACTCTTCACGTTTATTCACGATACGGTCTAACAGCATGTTGAAGGCCGTTTCACCCAGTGAATCCTTCGGCTGGTGAATGGTCGTCAAGGCCGGCGTGAAGAAGCGGGCGTTGCGCACGTTGTCGTAGCCGATGAGTGAGACATCCTGCGGTACGCGCAGCCCCATTTCGTCAGCGGCGCACAGCGCACCCATTGCCATAATATCGCCACCGCAGAAGACAGCGGTCGGACGATGTGACTGCGACAGAATTTGCTGCATGGCGCGATAGCCGGATTCAGGCTCGAAATCGCCCTGAACAATCCAGTTTTCAGGCACTTTAATCAGCGCTTCTTCCATCGCTTTCATAAAGCCAGCCAGACGCCCGGCCCCGGTGTTACGTTCCATTGGGCCAGGGATCACGCCAATCTCACGATGACCGCGTTCTACCAGATACCGGCCCGCCATGTAACCGCCTTCGAAGGCGTTATCAATGACCGTATCGGTAAAGTCGGCTTTTGCTTCGCCCCAGTCCATGACGACCATCGGGATATGGCGATACTCTTCGAGCATCGAAAGCAGCGACTCCGGATACTCAGAACACATCACCAGCAGACCATCAACGCGCTTTTGCGCCATCATCGACAGATAAGCCTGCTGTTTTTCGAGACTGTTCCATGCGTTACCCAGGATCAGGGTATAGCCTTTCTGGAAACAGTTTTTCTCAACGGCTTCGATAATTTCGGCGAAATAGGCCGCTTCGCTGCTGGTCGCCAGCAAGCCGATAGACTTGGTGTGATTTACCTTCAGGCTGCGGGCAACTGCGCTCGGAGAATAGTGCAGTTCTTTGATTGCTGCCCAGACAGCATTACGTGTTTCTTCCGCGACAAAGCGCGTCTTGTTAATTACGTGTGATACGGTTGTAGTGGAAACGTTTGCTCGCTTCGCTACATCTTTAATTGTTGCCATTACATCTCACTCCAGACCATATCCTAAGCTCCTGAGAATACTCCAGGTAAACGTTTGCCTTTACACACCCTTATCGCAACGTAAGGGTTGCGGCACGCCGGGAAAACGACACGGAACGTCAGGAAGGGGTCAATGGCCGGTACGCTAATCAAGTAAGCGTGGAATTTTGTCTGATCTTAACGAAAAGGGGAAGAGTTAAAAGCAGTTATCAATATAAATCGTGAGAGATTTTTGCTTTCAAGTGTGTAAAAATGCGCAATATCACTTTTTGTGTGGGAATAAAAAGGAGAAAACTTGATGAGCACCGATCTGAAATTTTCGTTAGTGACTACCATTATTGTTCTGGGTTTGATCGTCGCGGGTGGTCTGACCGCAGCGCTGCATTGATTTCCCCGAGGGAGTTAGCTCTCCCTCATCCCTTCGACTCGTTTTTCCCCTCTATTGTTTGCGAATAAGCAAAAGTCTTTTGCAGTTTTGTTAACTTTATTAATTTTGCGATCAATGTCATGCTTTTGACTCTTATTTTATGTCGTGCCACGGCTCGACGATATGGAGTCGAAATATGAAAATCAATTACCCTTTACTGGCGCTGGCAATCGGGGCGTTTGGTATTGGCACCACCGAGTTTTCGCCAATGGGGTTGTTGCCCGTCATTGCCAAAGGTGTGGACGTCTCGATTCCGGCGGCTGGCATGCTGATCAGCGCTTATGCAGTAGGTGTGATGGTAGGTGCACCGCTGATGACATTGCTGCTGTCTCATCGTGCGCGACGTAATGCTTTGATATTCCTGATGGCGATTTTCACGCTGGGTAATGTGCTTTCGGCTATCTCGCCGGATTACACCACGCTGATGCTATCGCGTATTTTGACCAGTCTTAATCATGGAGCCTTTTTTGGTCTCGGTTCTGTGGTTGCAGCCAGTGTGGTACCCAAACATAAGCAGGCCAGCGCTGTGGCAACGATGTTTATGGGGTTAACCATCGCCAATATTGGCGGCGTTCCGGCGGCGACCTGGCTTGGTGAAACCATCGGCTGGCGCATGTCGTTTATGGCCACTGCGGGGCTGGGTGTCATTGCGATGGTCAGCCTGTTCTTCTCATTACCCAAGGGTGGAGCAGGAGAGCGCCCGGATGTCCGTAGCGAACTGGCGGTACTTATGCGCCCGCAGGTGCTGTCGGCGTTACTGACTACCGTACTGGGTGCTGGGGCGATGTTCACGCTGTATACCTACATCTCGCCGGTTCTGCATACTATCACTCATGCTACACCGGCATTTGTTACCGGCATGCTGGTGTTGATAGGCGTTGGCTTCTCGATCGGTAACTATTTTGGCGGCAAACTGGCTGACCGTTCAGTCAACGGTACGCTGAAAGGCTTTTTACTGCTGCTGATGGTTATTATGCTGGCCATTCCTTTCCTTGCGCGTAATGAGCTGGGAGCGGCGGTCAGTATGGTGGTCTGGGGCGCGGCGACGTTTGCGGTCGTTCCACCGTTGCAGATGCGTGTGATGCGCGTTGCCAGCGAAGCGCCTGGATTATCATCGTCAGTCAATATTGGCGCGTTTAATCTGGGGAACGCCCTTGGTGCAGCGGCCGGTGGGGCGGTGATATCTGGCGGCCTGGGCTACAGTTTTGTGCCGGTGATGGGGGCGATTGTGGCGGGACTTGCGCTGCTGCTGGTGTTCATATCCGCAAGAAGACAGCCTGAAGAGGCTTTCACTACCGCGAATTAATGCAAAAACGCAGAAGGAAGCCCTTCTGCGTTATCTTTTTTATGCTGCGAAGTTCTTCGCAACAAATTCCCAGTTCACCAGTGCCCAGAAATGTTCCAGGTAGCCAGGACGGGCATTGCGATAATCGATGTAGTAGGCGTGTTCCCATACGTCAACGGTCATCAGCGGCGTCGCGTCGGTAGTCAGCGGAGTACCTGCGTTGGAGGTGGAGACGATAGCCAGTTTGCCATCCGTTCCTTTTACCAGCCAGGTCCAGCCAGAACCGAAGTTTTTGATAGCGGCATCGGTGAACTGCGCTTTGAAATCTGCAAAGCTGCCAAAGGAGGCGGCAATTGCATCAGCCAGTTTACCGGTCGGTTCACCACCTGCGTTTGGTGCCAGGCAGTTCCAGTAGAACGTGTGGTTCCATACTTGTGCTGCGTTATTGAATACACCGCCTTCAGAGCTACGAACGATCTCTTCCAGTGATTTGCCTTCAAACGCCGTGCCTTTAATCAGATTGTTCAGATTGGTCACGTAGGTTTGATGGTGTTTGCCATAGTGATATTCCAGCGTTTCGGCAGAAATGTGCGGTGCCAGAGCATCTTTGGCATACGGTAATGCAGGTAATTCAAACGACATTGCTTCTCTCCTTATTATTTATATTGAGTACACACAATAGCCTCATTGTGAGTAAGGATAGGGTAGCAAATTGAAAGGTTATGCAAAAGAAGAACTTACCCTACAGCATGTTCTGTAGGGTAAGTTTTTAGCGAATTGTTTTTGGCGTCATTACCCGACGAGCGCCCACATAGTGGCGCTGCCAGTAATCTTCGCTCAGAGAGGTGATTTGAATTTCCTGCCCGCTGCGCGGTGACTGAATAAACTTACCGTTGCCGACGTAGACGCCGACGTGATCGGCTGTTCCGCGACCCTGGGTACGAAAGAATACCAGATCACCATTTTTCAGCTCGCCACGTTCAATTGGTGCGGCATCACGCAGATGGTACATTTCATTCGCGGTACGCGGAATGCGGAACTTCACCAGATCTTTATAGGCGTAATAAACCAGACCGCTGCAGTCAAACCCGGTTCTTGGCGAGGAGCCGCCCCAACGATAAGGTTTACCGATTTGGTTCATCAAGGTGGACATAGCGGTTTTAGTCGCTTTCTGCACTTTCACTTTATGTGCGTCAGCAAGCGTAGTCGGTGCAGTGGTTTTCACCTTCACGCAGCGTGGTTTATGACCTTTGCGCGGTGTGCATTTTTCCGTCCAGGTAACGGCTGCGGTTTGTGCTGCGGCAGTTTTACCACGGCGATTTGCAGTTTTAGTCGACTTTGCCGGAGTGGCTGTGCGTTTTTTAGAAGAGGAAGCGGTTTTGGTGCTGGTTTTGCTGGTGGTCTTTGTCGCCGTTTTCTTGCTGGTCTTTGTTGTTTTTTGGCTGGTTGTTGCGCTTTTCTTTTTATCTACCGTCTTGAGTGGGTGAGTACTGGTAGGTGTCGTCCTGGCCTGCTTGGAAGCATGAGCCATAGGCGTAAAGGGCAGTGTAGTAAAAAGTAAAGCACAGAGCGTGATCGAGATTCGGTTTATCCGCGCCACTGAGCAGTCCTCTGGTAAGGCAGGTCTATCGTGCCTGCGTGTGATTTTCAAAACTTGATGATTCTAATCTATAGAAAGAGGGAAAGTTAATAGCTTTTTTTGTTTAAAACTATGTTTCGTAACCGACCGCAAAAAAAAACAGCAATTAACGTTTGAGTTGGTGAACGGATAATCAAATCCACATGTTTGAAGGGGATAAGTGAGATTGTGAATGCAACTTTTAGCGTCAGGGGATAAAATAATAACGCGTAATGAAAATGTTATTTTCCGTTGCCTGTCTGACCCGTTACAATGTCAGACTACTGCCGTAAAAGAAGTTTAAGGAAGCAAGATAATGAGCACCACTATCGAAAAAATCCAGCGCCAGATCGCTGAAAACCCGATTCTCCTGTACATGAAAGGTTCCCCTAAACTGCCAAGCTGCGGTTTCTCCGCACAGGCTGTGCAGGCGCTGTCAGCCTGTGGTGAACGCTTTGCTTATGTTGATATTCTGCAGAACCCGGATATTCGCGCCGAACTGCCGAAATACGCAAACTGGCCAACTTTCCCACAGCTGTGGGTTGATGGTGAGCTGGTTGGCGGTTGTGACATTCTGATCGAAATGTACCAGCGCGGTGAGTTGCAGCAGCTGATTAAAGAAACAGCAGCGAAATACAAAACCGAAGAGCCGGACGCTGAGTAATACCAGCAGAAGTAAAAAAGCGACCTGAAATGGTCGCTTTTTTTATGTCGCCGTTACGCTTCTTCAGGTACGGGAAGAGGCCAGCCGCCGAGACGTTTCCAGCGGTTAACGATTTCGCAAAACAGCACGGCCGTGCGTTCGGTGTCATACAGCGCCGAGTGCGCCTGATTCCCGTCAAACTCCATTCCCGCCGCCAGGCACGCTTTTGACAACACCGTCTGCCCCAGAGACAGACCGCTTAATGCCGCCGTATCAAAGGTTACAAATGGGTGGAACGGATTACGTTTGAGCGAGGCGCGTTCTGCTGCAGCCATCATGAAACTGTGGTCGAACGTAGCGTTATGCGCCACCATGATTGCCCGATTGCAGCCGCTGTCTTTAATGCCTTTACGCACCATTTTGAAGATGGCATGCAGAGCATCATATTCGCTGACCGCACCGCGTAGCGGATTGTTAGGGTCAATACCGTTAAAGGCGAGCGCTTCCGGTTGCAAATTGGCACCTTCAAACGGCTCTACGTGGAAATGTAACGTCGTGTCCGGCATCAGCCAGCCTTGTTCATCCATTTTCAGTGTGATGGCGGCAATCTCAAGCAGCGCATCGGTTTTGGCATTGAACCCTGCGGTTTCGACATCAATGACGACAGGATAAAAACCACGAAAACGGTCACACAGACCGGAAAGTTGAGCGTTATCGGACATCTGGGTCTCTTAATACGGGAAAATTGCAGCGCGTATTATGGCAAAATGATGAGTATAAAACTATGGGCACAGACGATCTGCGCCCGAGGGGGAGATTAATCGCCCAGGCCGCGCCCGGCGTCTTTCTCTTCGATCAGCTCAATTTTGTAGCCGTCCGGATCTTCAACGAACGCAATCACTGTGGTGCCGCCTTTTACTGGACCTGCTTCACGCGTTACGTTACCGCCATTCTGGCGAATACGTTCACAGGCTTCAGCCGCGTTGTCTACGCTCAGGGCGATATGGCCATAGGCAGTACCCAGATCATACTTGTCGACACCCCAGTTATAGGTCAGTTCGATTACTGCTTCACTGGTTTCAGGACCGTAGCCGATAAAAGCCAGAGAGTACTTGTATTCAGGGTTTTCGCTGGTACGCAGCAGCTTCATGCCCAGCACGTTGGTATAAAACTCGATGGAACGCTGCAGGTCACCCACGCGCAGCATGGTATGGAGTAAACGCATCTTTTTCCCCTTCGAAAATGGCTAATACATTCAAAATGTTGTTTTAGTATAGCGGCGTTGTTACGCCGCTATCAATGGCAGAACGGAGATTGTGACGTTAGAGGGTAGGATAGTCGGTGTAACCTTCCGCGCCGCCGCCGTAGAAACTCTCGGCACGTTGCGGATTCAGTTCTGCTTTTCGTTGCAGACGCGCCACCAGATCCGGGTTAGCGATATAGGCGCGACCAAAAGCAACGGCGTCGATCAGACCTTTCTCGATCAGCGCTTCTGCTTTTTCTGGGGTGTAAGCACCAGCACCAATGATAGGGCCGTAGAAGCGCGCGCGAACTTTTTCGCGGAACGCATCGGAATACGGCTCGCCACCGGCCCAGTCCGGCTCAGACATGTGCAGGTAAGCGATTCCGCGCTTGCCCAATTGTTCAATCAGATAAAGCGCATCGGCTTCTTCGTTTGGACCATTGTCTACGTTCTGGAAAGTGCCAATCGGGGAGACGCGAATACCAATGCGATCGGCACCCCATTCTTTAATTCCGGCATCAACCACTTCCAGTACCAGACGCGCACGATTTTCGACGCTGCCACCGTATTGATCAGTACGCTGGTTAGACGTTGGCGACAGGAACTGGTGCAGCAGGTAGCCGTGGGCAGAGTGCAGTTCAACCATATCGAAACCCGCTTCGCGCGCATTGGCTATCGCCTGACGGAAGTCATTAACGATGCCCGGAATCTCTTCGGTTTCCAGCGCACGCGGCATTGAGGTATCGGCACGCGTTGCCAGGCCGTTTTCATCGCGCAGCGAGGTGCGGGTTCCAGCGCTAATCGCGGAAGGTGCAACTGGAGCTTGACCGTTTGGCTGCAGACTGGCGTGAGAGATGCGTCCAGTGTGCCACAACTGGACAGCAATATGACCTTGCTCAGCGTGTACGGCAGTAGTGATTTTCTTCCATGCGGCAATTTGCGCTTCGCTGTGTAAGCCGGGTGCTCCGGCATAGCCTTTCGCCTGTGCGGAAATCTGCGTCGCTTCGCTGATGATAAGACCCGCGCTGGCGCGTTGACGGTAATACTCGGCCATCAGCGGAGTAGGGATGTCGCCAGGCTCAATACTGCGCAGACGCGTCAGTGGCGCCATAAATACGCGGTTTGCTGCCGTAATGGCACCCACTTTCAGTGGGGAAAACAGTTTTTCAGATGACATGTGGCACTCCTGAATAGACCGGTCGTCTAGTGATGAAGAAAATAAAAACGCCTGTTAAACGGCAGGCGTTGTGATGATGTTTTTAACGTGCGCCAGCGCATTTTCCAGCGGAGTGGCGCTACGAGAAATCTTGGCCTGCAGGTTGGCGCCAAGCCACAGCGCATACAGTACCTGCGCCTGCTGTAACGGCTCGCCAACAAAAGACAGACAATGGCTGGCCTGACCTTTCTCCAGCGCCTGCGCTAACAGTACAATAATGTGCCGCGCGCCTTTATCCATCGCTGTGCGCATATCTTCTGACAGATCGCACACTTCGGCAGACAGTTTTACAGTTAAACAGCCGCTAATAATGCCGTGCTGGCTAAACTGGTTCAGGGTTTCCTGATAGTAGGCCAGAATGCGATCGCGGTAGTTTCCCGCTCCCGTATCAAAGTGCGTAGCCAGTCGCCGATGATAGGCCGCATAGTGGCGTTCCAGCATCGCGACACCGAACGCTTCTTTAGAGCGAAAGTAATGATAAAACGAACCTTTGGGTACTTCAGCGGTTTTCAGTAGTTCGCTTAACCCCATGCCGGTGAAGCCGCGCTGCATACACAGCAGTTCGCCAGTCGCCAGCAGATGTTCGCGTGTATCGTGTTCAGTGATTTTGTTCATGGGAAGGAGTGTAATAGACTAGTCGGTCTAATGCAATAGCGCTTGCGAGAAATTCAGTTAACGTCTTCAATAGGTATATCAATCTTATTAAAGGAGGGGATGTGGCCGAACAGCTGGAGTTTTTCCCCGTCCAGAGCCCATGCCGTGGAATATGTCAGTCAGACGAACGCGGCTTTTGCCGTGGCTGTTTTCGCAGTCGGGATGAGCGTTTTAACTGGCAAAAGATGAGCGATACCCAAAAGCAGGAAGTGCTGCGGCTTTGTCGTCAGCGCCTGATGCGTAAATTACGTGCAAACAAAGCCAACCCTTCGGAAGAACCGCAACAACCTTCACTCTTTTAAAAGCGTAATTGCGTATACTCGAGGCACATTCACTTAAAAGGAAGCTGCTATGGTTCAGCGTATTACTATTGCGCCGCAAGGCCCGGAATTTTCTCGCTTTGTGATGGGGTACTGGCGCCTGATGGACTGGAATATGTCCGCGCGCCAGCTAGTCAGCTTTATTGAAGAGCATCTGGATCTTGGCGTGACCACCGTCGATCACGCCGATATTTACGGTGGATACCAGTGTGAAGCGGCGTTTGGTGAGGCAATGAAACTGGCTCCGCATTTGCGTGAAAAAATGCAGATTGTGACCAAATGCGGGATCGCGACGACGGCGCGCGCGGAAAATGCGCTGGGCCACTACATCACCGACAGTGCACATATTATTGCCAGTGCGGAAGAGTCGCTGAAGCTGCTGGCGACCGATCATATTGATCTGCTGCTGATCCACCGTCCCGATCCGCTTATGGATGCTGACGATGTCGCCGACGCTTTTAAAAAATTGCACCATAGTGGCAAAGTGCGTCACTTTGGCGTCTCCAACTTCACCCCGGCACAGTTCTCATTGCTGCAATCGCGTCTGCCGTTTACTCTGGCGACCAACCAGGTAGAAATTTCACCAGTACATCAGCCGCTCCTGTTGGATGGTACTTTAGATCAACTGCAACAGCTGCGAATTCGCCCGATGGCCTGGTCCTGTCTCGGCGGTGGTCGCCTGTTTAATGATGATGCTTTCCAGCCTTTACGTAATGAGCTTGCCGTGATCGCTGAAGAGTTGAATGCGCAATCTATTGAGCAGGTGGTATACGCCTGGATTTTACGTCTGCCGTCTCAGCCGCTGCCGATTATTGGCTCAGGAAAAATAGAGCGTGTACGTGCTGCCATTGAGTCTGAGTCGCTGAACATGTCTCGCCAGCAATGGTTCCGCATTCGTAAAGCGGCGCTGGGTTACGACGTACCCTAATCGCGTTTTTGGCGCATCTCCGTTCAAATTTGTGTCACTGGTTTACACTTAACAATCAGACACCTTTTGGACGGAGGTCTTATGAAGCGTTTGAGTTTGGCCATCATCACTCTACTTGCCTGTGCAGGTGCGCAGGCTGCCAGTGAAGAAAAAGTGACGATGAATCTGGTCACATCGCAAGGTGTCGGCCAGGCGATTGGTACGGTCACTATTGCTGAAACCGCAAAGGGGCTGGAGTTTACGCCCGATCTGAAAGCGTTGCCGCCAGGTGAACATGGCTTCCATGTGCATATGAACGGCAGCTGCCAACCCGCGATTAAAGAAGGGAAAGCCTCAGCCGCAGAATCGGCTGGTGGCCATTATGATCCGCATCAAACCGGTAAACATGAAGGCCCGGAAGGCGCAGGTCATATGGGCGACCTGCCGCTATTGGTGGTGAATAACGAAGGTAACGCCACAACGCCGGTCGTTGCGCCGCGGCTGAAAACGATCGATGAGGTTAAAGGCAAAGCGCTGATGATCCATGTGGGCGGCGATAATATGTCCGATCAACCGAAACCGCTTGGCGGTGGCGGAGCGCGCTACGCCTGTGGTGTTATCAAATAATCAACGACTGAGAGTACCCGGCGGCGGCGCCTGTTCGAGTTGTGAAAGCGAGCAGTGTAGCCGCCAGACCAGTGCCGACAGTTCCTGCGCAGCGGGTTGATGATGGTGGGCAAGCGTATCGCAGATGCGCTGTAGCTCATTCAGCGTGGCATTCAGTGGTCGTTGCTGGACGCCACGTTCGCTCATTACATCGCGCAGCAGCGAGATACACACGTCCCTGACGCGAGCCAGCGGATCGGAACGCGCCTCCCAGGTGCGCAGTTGCCACACCACATGCGAGCAGTTCAGTAAAACGACCCCCCAACGTAATAACCAGCGTCGCGCCAGCGCATCCTGACTGTTGCTGAGCTGGCTGACGTGATGATACGTCAGCGATTCAAATTCGTTTTCACTGAGCGATGGATGTCGGCTGAGCTGATCGACAAAATCCCGGCGCAGGGCGCGAATATGGCGGCGACTTTTCCGTGCATCCGATCCGGGGCGCAGAATGGCGAAGGCCAGCCATGACAGCGCCACGCCGGTGATTTTCGCCATATTGTCATTCAGGAAATCAGCAAAATCATAAACCGGCGGATTGGTCACCGCGATAAACGAACCCATAAATACAATCAACTGCCCCCAAAGACCTGCCAGGGCAGGCATTTGTAGCTTCAACAGTTGCATGGTGGTGAGTAGTGGGAAGAGAAAGAGAATAAACTGCCAGAGGTCGGAAATTTGCACCATCAGGCCAAACTTAACCACAAAGCTAAATAGCGACAGTAGAACCAGCGTACGCATCAGCAAAGAAAGCGACTTGAACGGTGTGGCAACGGCGGAATACAGCACACTGCTGATCGCGGCGAGCGTGAGTGCGCCAGAGCCTGATTCCCATTGTGCACCAATGCTCCATGCGCCGATAAGCATCAAAGTGCAGAACGTACGCAACCCGCTCCAGATAGCTTCCGCATTATCGGTATGACGGGCAAGTCCCGGCGTGCGGGCGATATTAATACGCTCGGCGGTAACACCATTTTCCAGTAAATGCAGATAATGACTGCTGCGCAGGTAGAGCCGACAAAAATAACGCAGTCGTTGCCAGAAGGCGACGTGTCGATAGTCGCGGGCATCGACGGGCCGCAGTGGGGCAATTATACGTGCGACGGTGTAGCTATTCGCATTGGATTTTATTAGTTCGCTGAGCAACTGCTCAATGATTTCCCGGGTGTTGGACGGGGGATTAGGCCAGTTCAGCAGCATCCTGCGCAGACTGGAAATCACGCTGGTCATCCGTAACTGCTGGTGCAACAGCGAATTGAGCAAAGCATTCTGGCGACGAAAGCGGTAATGACTCCAGAAAGCCTGAATACGCAGCAGGTTCATGGTCAGAATCTGCCCGATAACACCTTCATGGGCTGTGCGAATGGCATCCGTGGTTTCTGGTTGCCAGAGTAGGCTGGCATGTTCCAGTAAACGTGAATGCATGTTTTTCAATGCAGTCAGTAACGTGGTGCCATCGGAGGTACTGGGCAGGATCATCATCATCACGCCGCCACACAGGATACCGACGATGACTTCACACACGCGTGCCTGCGCGATATCCCATAACTGCGTAATTTCCACGGTATTGACCATGGGAAACGCAATGATCGCCGCCGTATAACCCGCCAGTTGAAAGGCGTAGGCAACGTTATTGGTGAAGTGCGCGCATGCCCAGGTACAAAAACCGATCCACACTGACATGCTCAGCAAAAACAGCCACGGCTCATTGAGAGTATGACCGGCAATAATCAATGCGGCGGTGGCTCCCAGTAGGCTACCCGCCACGCGACCCAGACTTTTGCTGATAACCCCGCCAACGGTGGGAAAACTAACCACCGCCGCCGAGGTCATCGCCCAGTAGGGCTCGTCCAGATTCAGATAATAAGCAAAAGTTAACGCCAGACACATCGCAATGGTGTTACGCAGCGCATAACGCCACTGTGCCGCCGTGGCTTTAAACCACGGCAAATTGCCTGGTGTCAGGCGGGGCAGTTTCATTTACGCTGGCCGATGGATACGCTGCAGGTTGTACCTGACACCAGCGTGACATCCCGCGGCAGGGCGTCGAATTCGATGCGTACCGGGACACGCTGCGCCAGACGCACCCACGGCACGTTAGGTTTGATGTCGGGAATCAGGCCGGAATCACTTTCCACACTTTGATCGTAGATGGCACGGCCAATGCTGGATACGTGACCCTGTAACTTTATATTACCGCTGTAGAGCGTAATCGTCGCCGGTGCGCCTTCTCGAATATGGCGCAATTTGGTTTCTTCAAAATACCCCATCACATAAAAAGAGTGACTGTCGACAAGGGCAAACAGGGGCTTACCGGTTGAAGCGTAATCACCGGTACGGGTAGACAGGTTTGTGACCCAGCCCGCCACGGGGGATTTGACCACCGTTTGCGTCAGTTGCCACTGGACCTGACGCAGACTGGCTTCTGCTGCTTCAACGCTTGCCTGCATGGCTTTCACGTTGAGATTTGCGGTATCCAGATCCTCGGCTGAGATGTAATTTTGCGATAAATGACGGCGGCGGTTGGCTTCGTTATTGGCTTTCGCCAGGTCAGACTGCGCTTTTGCCAGTTGCGCTTGCGCATTCAGTTCAGCAATGTGAAATGGCGTCTTGTCGATAATAAAAAGGACATCGCCTTTATTCACAAACTGGTTATCTTTTACATAGAGTTCGCTAATGCTGCCTGACACCTGCGGCGTGATGCTGACCTGCTCAGCGCGTACTTTGCCATCACGTGTCCAGGGCGACTGCATATAGTAATTCCACATCCACCATCCGGCGAAAACTGCGATTGCAGCGACTATAATAGTGGAGAAGTATTTAACGGTTTTAAGCGACATAATCACCACGCTATCAGCATAACAAAGGCCAGACATACGCAAAGCGTAAAGAGTGACAGATCCATTAGCAGGGGATGCCAGATTTCGCCGGAGTAAATCCAGTCGCGCAGCAGGCGATGAACAACCAGCCAGAGAATAAATCCTGCTACAATCGCCTTGAAAACAGGAGGAAAGTAGACAGATGCGCCGATCATTAAATCTTGTAGGGGCAATCCTGTTGCATTAAACATAAACTTCACGGGCAAAATCCTTGGCGGAAGAGAGCATTGCTATAGGTTTAGCAAAAAAGGGACAATGAGTCTCCGTAACGCATAATGTCTGAAAAAATGTCAGCCGGTAAGCAAATTTGGCAATACATTTGTTTTGGGAATACAAATGCTGCACACTATTCTAAAATCAGCACAATAACTTAGCAAGCTAATTATAAGGAGATGAAATTGGAATCGCCATTAGGTTCTGATCTGGCACGGTTGGTGCGCATTTGGCGTGCTCTGATTGACCATCGCCTGAAACCTCTGGAGTTGACGCAGACGCATTGGGTTACGCTGCACAACATTCATCAGTTGCCGCCGGATCAATCGCAGATTCAGTTGGCTAAAGCGATTGGCATCGAGCAGCCTTCGTTGGTACGTACGCTTGACCAGTTGGAAGAAAAGGGACTCATTTCACGACAGACTTGCGCCAGCGATCGTCGAGCTAAGAGAATTAAACTGACAGAGAAGGCTGAGCCGCTGATCGCTGATATGGAAGCGGTGATCAACAAAACACGTGGAGAAATTCTGGAAGGGATTTCAGTTGAGGAAATTGATCTGCTGATTAAGCTGGTTGCCAAACTCGAACACAATATTATTGAACTGCAGTCACAGGGTTGAAACGATAAGTTACGTGTGGCCAGAGCCTGACCACACGTGAATTCGATTAGCGTGGAGACACGGTAACCTGGCTGCCGTTGTTAGCCATAACAACGCGCTGGCCGGCTGAAAACTTGGTCGCACCCTGTTTCTGAACCACCATGATGGTATTACCATCATCCTTACGGATTTCCAGTTCCACACCCTGGGTTTTATTCATCGCACCTTGTACGCCCTGACCCGCTACGCCACCGGCAACTGCGCCTGCAGCCGTCGCTAACGAACGACCAGTACCGCCGCCGACGGTGTTACCAAGGAACCCGCCGAGTACCGCACCACCAATAGCACCAATCACGTTTGCGTCATCGCCACCCTGGATTTGCACCGGACGAACATGAACAATCGTACCGTAGGTAACGTTCTGAACTTGTTTCGCTTCGGATGCGGTATATACGTCGCCTGAAAGGCTGTCATTGTTAACGCAACCCGCTAAAGATACGCCCATTAATGAAACAATCAGCACACGTTTAATCATTTACAAATCTCCTTTGTCACCACGAAACGCTAATAAAGCACCCTTCATGGCTAAATTATATGGCATTTGTGAGCCTGAGGTCACATGTTCTACTGGAACAATATGAAAATCTTAACCGAAATCGGATCAACCGAGTATAAACGAATCATTCATGTAATTGATGTAATTAAACGATCATTGTAATGATTAGCCACCAAAAATCATTAAGGAAGCATGGCATTAGTCGACACTTTATGGTTGAGTGTCAAGGCTAATTTGCTTAAAAGGATGACCTATGAAATCGGGCCGTTTTATCGGTGTAATGTCTGGAACCAGCCTTGATGGCGTCGATGTTGTGCTGGCGACAATAGATGAAACGATGGTTGCGCAGCAGGCGAGTCTGACCTGGCCCATCCCCATTCATGTTAAACAAGCGATTCTGGATATCTGCCAGGGGCAGCAGCTTACACTTTCTCAGTTTGGTCAGTTAGATGCACAGCTCGGTTATCTATTTGCTGAGGCGGTGAATGCGCTGTTGGCGCAAGAAAAATTGAAACCGCAGGATATCGTTGCGATTGGTTGCCACGGGCAAACCGTGTGGCATGAACCGAACGGTGCTGCGCCGCACACGCTGCAAATTGGTGATAACAACCAGATAGTCGCGCGTACCGGGATAACCGTAGTCGGTGATTTTCGTCGACGTGATATCGCCCTCGGCGGGCAGGGTGCACCGCTCGTTCCCGCGTTTCATCAGGCACTGCTGGCACATCCAACCGAACGGCGAATGGTGTTAAACATCGGCGGAATTGCCAATCTGTCTCTGCTTATTCCGCAACAACCCGTTCGCGGATACGACACCGGGCCGGGCAATATGCTGATGGATGCATGGATCTGGCGGCAATGTGGCCAGCCCTACGACAAAGATGCGCAGTGGGCCATTTCAGGAACGGTGATCCTGCCGTTGCTGCAGAATATGCTTAACGACCCTTATTTTTCCGCGCCTGCGCCGAAAAGCACCGGCCGTGAGTATTTTAATTACGGCTGGATAGAGCGTCATCTGGCGCAGTTTCCGGGAATTAGCCCACGAGATGTACAGGCGACGCTTGCCGAACTGACGGCAGTAACCATTTCAGAGCAGGTCTTGTTAAGCGGCGGCTGTGATCGACTCATGGTTTGCGGTGGAGGGAGCCGTAATCCACTGCTGATGATGCGTCTGGCGGCATTATTACCGGGTACAGAGGTTACCTCTACCGATGAAGCCGGGATCAGCGGTGATGATATGGAAGCGTTAGCCTTTGCCTGGCTGGCGTGGCGAACGCTGGCCGGATTACCGGGAAATTTACCTTCTGTGACGGGGGCGTCAGAGCCGAGTGTTTTAGGGGCAATTTATCCTGCCAATCCGCGAACTCAGAGTTAACTGAAATTATTCAGCGCGGTATGCCGGTAAACTAAGGATATTAGGGAGGGTGCCATTACCCTCCAGGACCAGGAAAGTCTTCAGGATATGGCTATGAAAAAACTGTTGTTAGTGTGTCTGCCCGTACTGCTTAGCGGTTGTAGTGTGTACAACCAATTTGTCGAGCGTATGCAAACGGATACGCTTGAATACCGCTGCGACGAAAAACCGCTGACCGTGAAGCTGAACAATACCCGCCAGACGGCAAGCTTTGTTTATGATAATCAGCTATTGAACCTCAAACAGGGCGTGTCGGCATCAGGTGCACGTTATACCGATGGTATCTACGTATTTTGGTCTAAAGGCGACGAGGCAACGGTCTATAAACGAGACAGAATTGTGCTAAATAACTGTCAGTTACAGAACCCGAAGCGTTGAGATTTTCACCTGGGCGGCGCACAATAGCGTCACCCACTGACAATCCGTAGCCCAACATCATGTCTGATAACGACGAATTGCAGCAAATCGCGCATCTGCGCCGTGAATACACGAAAGGCGGTCTTCGCCGCCGCGATCTTCCCGCCGAACCCCTTGCGCTGTTTGAGCGCTGGCTGGGGCAAGCCTGTGATGCCAAACTGGCCGATCCCACCGCAATGGTCGTTGCGACCGTCGATGAAAATGGTCAGCCGTATCAGCGCATCGTGTTACTCAAACATTATGATGACAAAGGGCTGGTGTTCTATACCAACCTTGGTAGCCGTAAGGCGCATCAGATCGAGAAAAATCCACGCATCAGCCTTTTATTTCCCTGGCATACGCTGGAACGGCAGGTGATGGTGATCGGCAAGGCAGAGCGTCTTTCCACACTCGAAGTGGTGAAATACTTCCACAGTCGCCCACGCGACAGTCAGATTGGCGCCTGGGTCTCAAAACAATCCAGTCGAATCTCCGCGCGCGGTATTCTCGAAAGCAAATTCCTCGAACTGAAGCAGAAGTTTCAGCAAGGGGAAGTTCCTCTGCCCAGTTTCTGGGGCGGCTTTCGCGTGAGTATTGAACAAATGGAGTTCTGGCAGGGCGGTGAAAACCGTCTGCACGATCGTTTTTTATACCAACGCGAAGATAACGCGTGGAAAATTGATCGTCTGGCCCCCTAAAGATGCAAATTTCTTGTTTTAAGCGCTGGTGCTGATCAATCCGGCGCTTTATTCTATGTTTCTTTCGCATCAGGCGAAAAGTCGTGTACCGGCAAAGGTGCAGTCGTTTTATACATGGAGATTTTGATGGCAAGCAGTAACTTGATTAAACAATTGCAAGAGCGGGGGCTGGTGGCCCAGGTGACGGACGAGGAAGCGTTAGCAGAGCGACTGGCGCAAGGCCCGATCGCGCTCTATTGCGGCTTCGATCCTACCGCTGACAGCTTGCATTTGGGGCATCTGGTTCCATTGTTATGCCTGAAACGCTTCCAGCAGGCAGGCCATAAGCCTGTTGCACTGGTAGGTGGCGCAACCGGTCTGATTGGTGACCCGAGCTTTAAAGCCGCCGAGCGTAAACTGAATACCGAAGACACCGTGCAGGAGTGGGTGGATAAAATCCGCAAACAGGTTGCACCGTTCCTCGATTTCGACTGTGGCGACAACTCGGCGATTGCTGCGAACAACTACGACTGGTTTGGCGGTATGAACGTACTGACTTTCCTGCGTGATATCGGCAAACACTTCTCCGTTAACCAGATGATCAACAAAGAAGCGGTTAAGCAGCGTCTGAACCGTGACGATCAGGGGATCTCCTTTACCGAGTTTTCTTACAACCTGCTGCAGGGTTATGACTTTGCCTGCCTGAACAAACTGCACGGCGTGGCACTGCAGATTGGTGGTTCTGACCAGTGGGGTAACATTACTTCGGGTATCGATTTAACCCGTCGTTTGCACCAGAATCAGGTGTTTGGTCTGACCGTTCCGCTGATCACTAAAGCTGATGGCACCAAATTCGGTAAGACGGAAGGCGGCGCAGTGTGGCTGGATCCGAAGAAAACCAGTCCGTACAAATTCTACCAGTTCTGGATCAACACCGCCGATGCGGACGTTTATCGCTTCCTGAAATTCTTTACTTTCATGGACATTGAAGAGATCAATGCGCTGGAAGAAGAAGATAAAAACAGCGGTAAAGCGCCGCGTGCCCAGTATGTTCTGGCCGAACAGGTTACGCGTCTGGTTCACGGTGAAGAAGGTCTGGTCGCGGCAAAACGCATTACCGAAAGCTTGTTCAACGGCAATCTCAGCGATTTGAGTGAAGCAGATTTCGAACAGCTGGCGCAGGATGGCGTGCCGATGATCGAGATGGACAAAGGTGCCGATTTGATGCAGGCGCTGGTGGACTCCGAGCTGCAACCTTCTCGCGGTCAGGCACGTAAGACCATTGCGTCAAACGCGGTAACCATCAACGGTGAGAAGCAGTCCGATCCGGAATATTTCTTCCAGGATAATGATATCCTGTTCGGGCGCTATACCTTACTGCGCCGTGGCAAGAAGAACTATTGTCTGATTTGCTGGAAGTAAGATTGAGTTAGCAGGGGCGTGGGAAACTACGCCCCTTTATTTTTTCAGGGTTGTGGTAAGTAAAATGAAGAATATCCTCGCCATCCAGTCCCACGTTGTTTTTGGTCATGCGGGCAACAGTGCAGCAGAATTTCCGATGCGTCGTCTTGGCGCAAATGTCTGGCCGCTGAATACCGTTCAGTTTTCAAACCACACGCAGTATGGCAAATGGACCGGTTGCGTTATGCCGCCGAGCCACCTGACTGAAATTGTTCAGGGCATTGCTGATATTGATAAACTCCAGACCTGTGACGCAGTACTGAGCGGCTATCTTGGCTCAGCAGAACAGGGCGAGCATATTTTGAGTATTGTTCGCAAAGTAAAAGCGGCAAACCCGCAGGCAAAATACTTTTGCGATCCGGTGATGGGACACCCTGAAAAGGGGTGTATTGTCGCACCCGGAGTGGCGGAATTTCATGTACGCCATGCGCTCCCGGCTAGTGACATTATTGCCCCGAATCTGGTTGAGCTCGAAATTCTGTGCGAGCATGCGGTGAACAATGTCGACGAGGCCGTTGCAGCAGCGCGTGAACTGATCGCTCAGGGACCAGAAATTGTACTGGTGAAGCATCTGGCACGCGCAGGTATCAGCACCGACCGTTTCGAGATGCTGCTGGTCACCGCTGAACAGGCGTGGCATATCAGTCGTCCGTTAGTCGATTTTGGCGCACGTCAACCGGTTGGTGTGGGTGATGTGACGAGTGGCTTGTTGCTGGTAAAACTGCTGCAGGGCGCATCTTTACAGCAGGCGCTTGAGCATGTGACTGCGGCGGTGTACGAAGTGATGATTGCCACTAAAAATATGCACGAGTATGAGCTGCAGGTTGTGGCCGCACAGGATCGTATCGCGAAGCCTGAACACTACTTTAGTGCAACTCAGCTGTAATTAATGCCCGATGGCGCTCACGCTTATCGGGCATATTTTAGCTGTAGGCCGGGTAAGTGCCACCCGGCAACAACTATTAATTTAACCCTTCTGCTTTCAGCGCTGCGGCAACCGCCGGGCGTTCAGCCATTCGCGCCATATAGGCGTCAATATTACTTAATCCTGCCATATTCAGCTTAACCGCATAGGCCCAACGCAGTACGGTAAACAGATAGGCATCGGCGATGCTGAAGCGCGGGCCGCAGATCCATTGGTTATCTTTCAGCGAGTCGTTCACATACTGCATTTTTTTCTCCAGCAGCGCACGAACGGTTGGCTTAAAGTCTTCCGGCGTATCGGGACGGAACAGTGGCGTAAAGCCTTTATGCAGTTCAGTCGCAATGTAGTTAAGCCATTCGATGGTTTTGTAACGGGAGAGGCTGCTGGTAGGGGCAAGGAGCTGGCGGTCTGGCACGCTGTCCGCCAGGTATTGCATGATGGCGACACCTTCGGTAAGTAGCGTACCGTCATCCAGCAGCAGTGCAGGAACTTGCCCTTTTGGGTTTACCGCGAAAAAATCATCGCCATTTTCCAGACGTTTCTTCATCAGATCAACACCATCCAGCGTGAAATCTTTACCGCTCTCACGAAGTGTGATGTGGGAAGCGAGAGAACAAGCGCCCGGTTTGTAGAACAGTTTCATCGGTAACTCCTTTTGGCTGAGGTATATCGTATGGTAGTGCTACCTCAGGCAAAAAAAAAGCCGCTAACAACAGTTAGCGGCCTGAAAATGAGTTTCCCTGAGAATTACGCTGTCGCGGCCTTAGAGGCTTTCTCATTGACGTCATCGTCCTGAGTCATACGGTTCAGTTTCGGAGCCGTCAGCAGCATCAGAACAGCGATAACAGCCGTTGCGACACCAATCTGCAGGAACACACGACCGTAGACTTCAAGGGACATCAGCGGGTCAGTCACGTTCTCTGGTACAGCCATCATGTTAGCGACGTAGCCACCGATGATGTTTGCACCGGCAGTGGTCAGGAACCAGCTACCCATGATGAAGCCCATCAGGCGTTGCGGAACTAACTGTGCCACCATTGCCAGACCCAGACCGGAGATCATCAGCTCACCGATACTTTGCAGACCGTAGCAGATAATCAGCCAGTTAACGGAAACGATGCCTGCATCGGTAGCGAATTTCGCGCCCAGCGGCAGGATCAGGAATGCACCGGAACACAGCACCATACCAATCGCAAACTTGGTCGGCATCGGCAGGGTATCGCCCATCTTGTTATAGATAGCAGCGAGGATTGGGCTACCAATGATGATCCAGAACGGGTTCAGTGCCTGGTACTGTTCAGGTTCGAAAGCAATGCCAAGAATAGAGTGCTCAACGTTACGAATCGCAAAGAAGTTCAGTGAGGTCGGCATCTGGCTGTACAGCACGAAGAAGATAATCGCTTCCAGCATCAGGATGAAGGCGACGATCATTTTACGACGCGCAGCACCGTGCATGGTGAAGGCTTCTTTACCGAAGATGAACACGATACCCAGTGCAATGACGCCCAGAACCATACGTGCGATCTGCTGGTTGTGCAGCAACCAGGTTGCAATCGCGATCAGTACCACAACGCCAGCAATGGTCAGTAGCAGGTTACGGAAGTTGATCGGTTCAAAGTCAGGTTTAGAACCGTACTGTTTAACCCAGCGCTGACAGAATGCGAAGTTAACAACGGTAATCAGCATACCCACGACGCTCAGAGCGAACGCGGTGCTCCAGCCGTAGCGCGCAGCCAACCACGGTGTTGCCAGCATAGAGAAGAATGAACCGATGTTGACGGACATGTAGTACATGGTAAATGCACCATCAAGACGCGGGTCATCTTTGGCATAGCAGGTAGAGAGCAGGGAGGATGGGTTTGCTTTAAACAGGCCGTTACCGACCGCGATGGCCGCCATGCCCATATAAACGATACCCGCATCGTGACCGGACCATGCTACCAACGCATAACCGATGGCCAGCACAACGGCACCCAGCATAATGACACGTTTTGTTCCCAGAACTTTATCACCTAACCAGCCGCCAATGGCAACCAGACCGTACACCAGGGCGCTAAAGGACGAGAAAAGGGTGATGGAATCCGCTTCTGACATACCCAGCTGTTTAACCAGGTAGACGGCCATAATCCCTTGCAGGCCGTAATAACCAAAACGTTCCCACAGCTCAATAGAGAAAATGAGATAGAACGCTTTTGGTTGTTTGAAGGCGTTTAAACTTACGCTTTCTGTTGGTTTATTGTTTGCAGTAGACACTTTTACCTCTTTTTTTACATCCCATATCAACGGGGGTGTTCAGGTACGTGATGAGTCAAGTTCATCCGTCCGATTGTTATAGTGGGAGGGGAAACGGCAAGTAATGTTCACTATCTTGACCCTTCAGACAAGTGGTTTGTAATAATCTGTTACATATATCATGACTGGTGAAATCGTCGGGGCTGTGAAATGTTATCTAGCGTTAAATTTCTTCATTTCTAAAATGGCAGATTTTTACACTATTTAATCACCACCACAACCGCAATGTGGCGATATGTTCTGCTATTTAAGGTTGAATCCAGTGATATAGGCCATTATCTGAAAAATAGGCAGTGTAATGTTTTGTTTAGAAACTGTGCAGTTAGGTCATCTAATTGTCACCTTAACTAAAAAATAAAAATTTATTAACATTGTGTTAGCTGGATGATCTGGATCACGTATAGATAGAAATTTCTTTTGCTAAAAAAACGATTAACCTGCTCAGGTGTTAATTAACAAGAATATTGCATTAGATATGAGCAATTGAATGGCATCATTGTCGGGAAAATAAACGCTGGGGAGTGCATAACTAATCGTTATGTATGTAAGGGGCGAGGAGGATGCCCCGGCAGCATTAGATATCGACTTTCTCTTTGAATTCGCAGAGATCTTCAATAATACAGGAACCGCAGCGCGGCTTTCTGGCGATGCAGGTGTAGCGACCATGAAGAATTAACCAGTGATGGCAATCGACTTTAAATTCACTGGGTACGACTTTCAGCAGTTTCTCTTCAACCTGCTCGACGTTTTTACCCGGGGCGAATTGCGTGCGATTACAGACACGAAAAATGTGGGTATCTACAGCGATAGTGGGCCAGCCAAAGGCGGTATTTAACACCACATTAGCCGTCTTTCGCCCAACTCCGGGGAGAGCTTCTAACGCCGCACGGTCTTCTGGCACTTCACCATTATGTTGTTCCAGCAGAATGCGGCAGGTTTTAATTACGTTTTCCGCTTTGCTGTTAAACAAACCGATTGTCTTGATGTAGGACTTAACACCTTCAACGCCGAGCTCCAGCATCTCAGCAGGCGTATTGGCGACGGGGTATAGCTTAGCTGTCGCTTTATTGACGCTGACATCGGTCGCTTGTGCGGAGAGCAAGACCGAAATCAACAGTTCAAACGGCGATGTAAAATTAAGCTCGGTTGTCGGATGCGGGTTGTTATCCCGCAGGCGCGTCAGTATTTCCAGACGTTTTGCTTTGTTCATTACGCATTCCCTGTTTCACCCGCGGGACTGTCCACGACAGCCGCCTCGGCACGACGTTTCTTCATTTTCTCATCAATCAGATACTTCACCGCCAGCATCAGACCCAGGCCAATAAACGCGCCCGGTGGCAGCATGGCCAGCAGAAACGGTGTATCAGTATGGAAGATCTCAACGCGCAAGACTTTGGCCCAGCTACCCAATAAACCGTCTGCACCATCAAACAGTGTACCGTTACCAATTATTTCACGCAGCGAGCCCAGAACAAACATGGCACCTGTTGCGCCCATGCCGATGGAGAAACCATCAAGTGCGGATAACGCAGGGCCCTTTTTGGCGGCGAAGGCTTCTGCACGGCCAACAACAATGCAGTTGGTTACAATCAGCGGGATGAAGATGCCCAGAGACTGATACAGGCCGAAGGCGTAGGCATTGATCAACATCTGTACCGCACTCACCACGGAGGCGATAATCATGACATAAATCGGAATACGAATTTCTGGCGGTGTCCAGCGGCGAAGGGCTGAAATCGTCAGGTTGGTCAGCGTCAGGACGAGCGTAGTCGCAAGTCCAAGACCCAGCGCGTTAGTTGCGGTAGAAGTGACGGCCAACAGCGGACACATCCCGAGTAGTTGCACAAGCGCGGAGTTATTTTTCCATAACCCCTGGACAATCACGTCTTTAATTTCGCTCATGGTTATTCTCCACAGGCGCTAAGTTGAGGGAGTTGCGCAGGCAGCGTCTGCGCATACAGGCCGGCACGTTTAACCGCGTTAACCACCGCACGTGGTGTAATGGTTGCGCCAGTAAACTGGTCAAAGTCGCCGCCATCTTTTTTCACTGCCCAGTGAGAGGTGTTATCCGCAGAAATTGTTTTACCGCTAAAATGGGTGATCCAGTCGGACAGTCGCAGTTCGATTTTATCGCCCAGCCCAGGCGTTTCATGGTGTTCGGTAACACGCGTACCCAACACGGTACCCGTGAAATCGACACCCACCAGCAGTTGAATCGCCCCGGAATAACCATCTGGCGCCGTAGCTTCAAGAATCGCAGCAACAGGACGATCGTCCTGGCGGGCAATATATACACGGTGCGTACCTTTGCCTAACGCCGGCGCATTGACCAGATAACAACTTTCAGACAAGTTATTATTGTAGCGATTGCCAGGCAGAACCTGATCGAACAGCGTTTTTTGCTGTATCGCGGCCTGTTCATCAATGGTTGACTTGGTTAATTGATTGATTGCTGCGGTTAACCCCGTTGAGCCCGCAGCAAACAGCGCCAGTGTAATACCGTGTTTACGAATCGTTTTCAGCATATCTAGTCCTTAGCGATGTCCGTACACGCGAGGGCGGGTGTAATAATCAATCAGGGGAACCGTGATATTGGCCAGCAACACGGCAAAAGCCACGCCATCAGGATAACCACCAAAACTGCGTATCAACCACACTAACAGGCCCGCAAGCGCGCCAAAAATCAGACGACCACGGTTGGTTGTTGATGCTGTAACGGGATCGGTAAGAATAAAGAACGCACCTAACATCGTCGCGCCGGAAAGCAAATGCAACTGAGGCGATGCCAGTGAGTCTGGCGAAAAAATCCAACCTAAAGTGGCGCAAACGGCGAGCGACAGCAGGAAGCTAACCGGGATATGCCAGCGAATCGCTTTTTGCCATAACAACACGATGCCACCAACCAGCCAGGCAAGGTTCACCCACTGCCAGCCAGCGCCTGCCAGCATGCCGCTGTAGATCGGGTATTGCATCACCTGCTCAACGGTACGTCCGGCATGCAGGGATGTCTTAAAAGTATCAAGAGGTGTTGCCTGACTGATACCATCGATACCCATACGCAGCGAATTCATATCCCCTCCGCTGGCGGTATGCCCGTTAAAGATAACGTTCAGGGCGTCAAAGAAACCAGGCACCGTGGCTGCAATTTCATGCGGCGGCAGCCAACTGGTCATCTGTACCGGAAATGAGATGAGCAGCACGACATAGCCAATCATGGCAGGGTTAAACGGGTTCTGCCCGAGCCCGCCATACAGCTGTTTCGCAATGATAACCGCAAATACCGTGCCTAATACCACCATCCACCATGGCGCGAGGGGCGGAATACTGACGGCCAAAAGCAACCCAGTGAGTAACGCAGAGTTGTCTTTTAAAATTGCCACAATGGGTTGTTTACGCAGTTTAAGCACACCCGCTTCGGCAGCAATAGCGCTGATGGCAGCGAGAACGATCTGGAACAACGTGCCCCAGCCGAAGAACCACAGCTGAGCGGCGATCCCCGGCAATGCAGCAATTAACACCAGCATCATGATACGCGATGTCTGGCGCTGGTTATGGGTATAAGGGGAGCTTGCTATTCTGAATACCATTTATTCCTCGTTTACAACCTGCTGCTGTGCGGCTTTCTTTGCCTGAGCGCGTGCGATGGCGGCCGCGACGGCGGCTTTACGTGGATCAACCGGCTCGGCTGTTTCTGTTACCGCTTCTTGTTCAAGCTTGCGGGCTTTGGCGCGGGCGATTGCCGCTTCCACGGCAGCTTTACGCGGATCAACCGGTTCGGTTGTTTCTGTTACCGCCTGCTGCTCGAGCTTGCGAGCTTTGGCGCGGGCGATTGCCGCTTCCACGGCAGCTTTACGCGGATCAACCGGTTCGACTGTTTCTGTTACCGCTGCTTGTTCAAGTTTGCGGGCTTTGGCGCGAGCGATTGCTGCTTCGACGGTGGCTTTACGTGGGTCAACCGGCTCGGCCGTTTCTGTTACCGCTTCTTGCTCAAGCTTGCGGGCTTTGGCGCGGGCAATTGCCGCTTCCACGGCAGCTTTACGCGGGTCTGTACCCGTGCTGCTGCCTTCACTTTGCGGCGGATTTTCCTTACGGGAAGCACGAGCTTGCGCCTTACGCGCCTCGCGTGCGGCAATCACGGCGCTATTGTCAGGTTTTTCACCTGCCTGAATGACCACCGGTTGCAGTGCCTGAGCCTGCTTTTCTTTTACGCGAGCCAGCGCGGCGGCAATGGCATCATGATCTTTGGCCGCCGGCTGAGCAGCGGCGCTCTTATGGCGTTCAAGACGTGCTGCTTTTTCACGTTCAAGGCGCGCCTGTCGGGCTTCAAACCGAGCTTTTGCTTCTGCGGCGCGCTTTTCTTCCTGACTAATGGCGTAAATCTCGGCTTTTTCCTGACGGAAATACTGTACCAGTGGAATATTGCTTGGGCATACCCAGGCGCAGGCACCGCATTCAATACAGTCGGCGATATTGTGGGCCGTCGCTTTGTCGTGCTGTTGCCCTTTACTGAACCAGTAAAGCTGTTGTGGCAGGAGATCGGCCGGACAGGCATCGGCGCATGCGCTACAGCGAATGCAGCCTTTCTCTTCTGGCGTTTCACCCATTTCACTGGCAGAGGGGGCCAGAAGACAGTTGGTTATCTTCACCACTGGGACATCCAGCCACGGCAGCGTAAAGCCCATCAGCGGCCCGCCCATAATCACCATCTGGTCGGCGGAAGGGCAGAAACCCGCGTCGTTGAGCAGATGACGAACCGGCGTACCTAAACGCGCCCAGACGTTGCCCGGACGACTGACTGCTTCTCCGGTTAGCGTCACGACACGTTCGGTGATCGGCTCTCCGTCGATTACTGCACGTTTAATTGCATAGGCGGTTCCGACGTTTTGCATCAATACGCCGATATCAGAGGAGCGTCCACCGTGGGGAACCTGCTTGCCGGTCAGGATTTGTGTTAACTGCTTGGCCCCGCCGGACGGGTACTTGGTGGGGATCACGCGTAGGCTAATGTCGTGTGAATCAGCCAGCACCGCGCGCAGCATAGATATTGCCTGCGGTTTGTTATCTTCGATACCAAGGAGGATCTCGCGTGGCTGAAGAATGTGCGCCAGGATGCGGATACCTTCGACGACCTGAGCGGCACAGTCCTGCATCAGGCGGTCATCTGCCGTAATGTACGGCTCGCATTCGGCGGCGTTAATGATCAGCGTTTCAATTTTATCTCCGCCGCCCTGCAGTTTAACGCCGGTGGGAAAACCTGCGCCACCCAGCCCGGCAACTCCGTACTGATGAATACGCGCAATCAGCTCTTCCCGGCTGTGGGAGCGATAATCGGTCCAGCCGTCTCGCTCAATCCAGCGATCTTCGCCATCGGCGTCTATGATGACGCTCAACTCAGCCAGTGCCGAAGGATGCGCGGTGGAGTGCGGGGCAATGGCAACAACGGTGCCTGATGTTGGCGCATGGACTGGAAGCATTCTGCCACGTCCGCGGGTTAAGGGCTGACCACGCAGCACGGTGTCACCCACGTTTACGCACAGTTCACCCTCCGCACCAATATGTTGTTTCAGCGGAATAACGAAACGCGGCGCCAGCGGAACCTGTCGCAACGGCGTTCCGTTTGACTGGGTTTTCATTTCTGGTGGATGAATGCCGCCATCAAAGTCCCAGATTTTATTTTTTCTGAATGCAGAGAATAACTTAAACATGTTGTTCCACGGGAATGATGCGCACAGGGATGGTGTTTAAATCCCATTTCCAGCTATCGGGTGTCTCGGCTACCGGGCGTAATTCAATACATTGCGTCGGGCACGGGTCAACGCACAGGTTGCACCCGGTGCAGAGATCGCTCATTACCGTGTGCATGGCGCGGGTCGCGCCCACGATGGCATCGACCGGGCAGGCCTGAATACACTTAGTGCACCCAATACAGTTATTTTCATCAATGACCGCCAGCATTCGCACCGGCGTAACGTCTTGTTCATCGCCATCAATAGGCTGCGGTTCGACATTCAGCAGGGCGGCAATTTTTAACATCACCGCTTCGCCGCCGGGGGCGCAACGGTTAATTTTTTCACCCTGAGACCCGATCGCTTCAGCATAAGGACGACAGCCCGGATAGCCGCACTGGCCACACTGGCTTTGCGGGAGAATTTCATCAATTTTCTCCACGACCGGATCATCTTCAACGGCAAAACGTCGTGAGGCGTACCCCAAAATAGCGCCGAACGCCAGACCCAGTAGACTCACTGCGGCAACGGCAATCCAGATAGCATTCATTACAACTTCACCAAACCACTAAAGCCCATAAAGGCCAATGACATTAAACCAGCGGTAATCAGCGCAATTGCATTGCCGCGAAACGGCGCTGGGACGTCCGCCACGGCGAGGCGTTCGCGGATCGCGGCGAACAGTACCATCACCAGCGAGAAGCCGACGGCGGCGGAAAAACCGTATAGCGCCGACTGTAAAAAGTTATGGCCGAGGTTGATGTTCAGTAGCGCCACACCTAACACTGCGCAGTTAGTGGTGATCAGCGGTAGAAAGATCCCCAGCAGGCGGTACAGCGCAGGGCTGGTTTTGCGCACAACCATTTCGGTAAACTGCACGACGACGGCGATAACCAGAATAAAAGCCAGCGTGCGCAGATAGATGAGATTGAGCGGAATTAGGATCCAGGTATCAATCAGCCAAGCGCAGATGGATGCCAGTGTCATGACAAACGTCGTGGCAAGGCCCATACCCATTGCGGTTTCCAGTTTTTTGGAAACGCCCATAAACGGGCAAAGGCCCAGAAACTTCACCAGTACAAAGTTATTGACCAGTACAGTTCCGACAAACAGCAGCAGGTAATCAGTCATTTTTCGGCCTGAAATAAAAAGCCGCCTATTATCTGACAATCTTCAACAGGCGACAACAGGTTAACTGTAGGGTTATTACGGGTTCACAAACGTCGATTTAACGCGCTGCGATCGTTTGAAGTAGGGCACCAACAGTGCTGCAGCCAGTAATGGGAACAGCAGTTGGCGCACGGCAAAAGCGTCTGGGACGGGTGAAAACGCAAACGCTTTAATCGCCAGCAACACGGAGATCAGCAGCCACAGAATGTAATGCTTAGGTACACAGGCTCTGCGTTTGAAAAACGCAATCGTCAGCCACAGTGTGTAATACCACATGGCGATCGCGGTAATAAAGGAGACGCCCCATAACAGCAAATTTGCCGTACTTTGCTCACCCAGCGTTTTGAAGGTTTGCGGTGTAGCCAGCGCAGTGACATAAAGTAATAACGCCAGCGAAGCGCTCAACAACGCGACTAACAGCCAGGCCAGTGGCCCAAGTAGCCAGCCTCCGATACGTTGTGCCGGTGTCGTAGTCATCTCTTCTCCAGGTTTACGCGCGCAATCAATCATGCCATTCATTTTGGGGCAATTATTATAAAGCTTTTAACGTTGAGCGCTACTTTCTTCTTTATTGCACGTAATGCCAGACTGATTTAGGTACCTGACCAACATCAAACAGACGACCTCCGGAGATAAGCTCCGCACGGCGATGGTCTGCGGCACGGTACATATTGATAATGTCGTTATCATCGGTGAGCGTGTAGTTAAGATGGTCGAACAGTTTTTCCAGACTTTCGAGCGAACTGATTTTGCGGAATTTTAATAAGTAATCCTGAACGGTCATAAATGCAGATCCATATTAATAAAATAATACCAACGGAGTAGAAAATATAAAAATAAACAACGAGCACAGGTCAAAGCGCATTTACGTGCAAATGTAAGAAGAGTGTTCATACCTGTGAAAAATCAGGCGCTATGCGCGTCTTGAGCAAGGGTAACGCGCTTAGCGATCGCTGGCAATATGCAGCGGAGCGGGACGCGGCATAATTCGCTTTTTTTGACAGAAAGCGATCTTTTGCCGGCAGACCCTGCAACTACCAATGTTAATTGCCGGGCAATAAAAGGCTGCGGATGCTTATTTCTTCTGCACTGCTGCAACGGGCTCTGGTGGCTGGTAATTGTCAATATGATTGGCAACACCCAGCAGGATCACGGAGACGGCGAGAACAATCCAACCTGTTAATTCAATAAGACGATTCATTACTGATGACATTTGCTTTGATTTATCCATAAACACAGACTGCAAATGTTACTAATCTCTCATTAATACAGCAAGATGATTGGGAACGATTTCTACCTCTTTTTCGCTGCAAGTTAAGCATAAGTGGCATATGTTTGACTTAAGTTAAAAAACAACCTTTGTAGCGCAAAGGTTATTAAACTATTGAGACGTTGCAAGGTATGGTGTGAAATAGGTCAGTCCTGAATTGAGAGGCAATAACATGAGTGACAACATCCGCGTTGGGCTAATTGGCTATGGTTATGCCAGCAAAACCTTCCATGCCCCACTGATTGTGGGCACGCCGGGTCTGGAACTGGCTGCAGTGTCCAGTAGTGATGAAGCAAAAGTGAAGGCAGACTGGCCTACGGTAACGGTTGTTGCTGAGCCTAAGCATCTTTTTAACGATCCAAATATCGACTTGATTGTGATCCCCACGCCAAACGACACGCACTTCCCGTTAGCGAAAGCAGCGTTGGAAGCGGGCAAACATGTGGTTGTTGATAAGCCCTTTACCGTGACACTGTCACAAGCGCGTGAGTTGGATGCGCTGGCGCGCAGCCTCGGGCGCGTGCTGTCTGTGTTCCATAACCGTCGCTGGGACAGTGATTTTCTGACGCTGAAAGCTCTGCTGGCGGATGGTGTTTTAGGTGAGGTGGCGTATTTCGAATCCCATTTCGATCGTTTCCGCCCACAGGTTCGTGACCGTTGGCGTGAACAGGGCGGTCCGGGAAGCGGTATCTGGTACGATTTAGCACCGCATCTTTTGGATCAGGCGATTAATCTGTTTGGTTTGCCCGTCAGCCTGACGGTAGACCTGGCCCAGCTGCGTCCGGGCGCGCAGGCGACGGATTACTTCCATGCCATCCTGACGTATCCGCAGCGTCGTGTGATCCTGCATGGCACCATGCTCGCTGCCGCAGAATCGGCCCGTTATATTGTGCATGGATCGCGTGGCAGCTATGTGAAGTATGGTCTTGACCCGCAGGAAGAGCGCCTGAAAAATGGCGAGCGACTTCCACAGGAAGACTGGGGTTATGATATGCGCGATGGCGTATTGACGCGAGTCGAAGGCGAAGAGCAGGTTGAAGAAACCTGGCTGACCGTACCGGGCAACTATCCGGCGTACTATGCTGGCATTCGGGATGCGCTAAACGGCAACGGTGAAAACCCGGTACCGGCGAGACAGGCTATCCAAATTATGGAGCTGATTGAGCTGGGTATAGAATCTGCGAAACATCGTTCGACGCTGTGCCTTGCCTGATTAGGTAAATGGCGCAAGGCGATACCTTCCTGGCATTGTATCCGGCCTACAATGAAAACCAACGTAGGCCGGATAAGCGTTAGCGCTATGCGGCACTTTACCTGTTACGCTGCGGCGACTTTCTCGCGCAAGGCTCGTTTTTCCTCGTTACTCAGGAATGCCATTTCCAGACCGTTGATTTGCGCCTGGCGGATCTGTTCGGGCGTTAGGCCTGCAGCTGGTGCGGCAATGGTGTACTCGTGAATAATATCCACACCCTGAACAGCCGGGTCGTCCGTATTCAAACTGGCGATAACGCCATGCTCAAGGAACGTTTTCAGCGGATGGTTCGCTAGTGAGGCAACGGTGCTGGTCTGAATGTTTGATGTCAGGCAGGATTCGATGCCGATACGGTGCTCGGCGAGGTAATCCATCAACGCACGATCTTCAACGGCTTTAACGCCGTGACCAATACGCTCAGCGCCTAGCTCTTTAATGGCCTGCCAGATGCTTTCTGGTCCCGCGGCTTCGCCCGCATGTACGGTGATATGCCAGCCGGCGTCGCGTGCCTGGTTGAAGTGAGACAGGAACAGGCTGCCCGGGAACCCCAGTTCGTCACCGGCCAGATCCAGTGCCGTAATATGGTCTCGGTGGGCTAACAGCGCATCCAGTTCCTGCAGACAGGCGGCTTCGCCGAAAGTACGGCTCATAATGCCAATTAAGCGAGCTTCGACGCCAAAGGTCTTGCAGCCCTCGCGTACGCCTGCGATGACGGCTTCAACCACACCTGCAACCGGGAGCTGATGCGCCATCGCCATGTAGCCTGGGGAAAAACGCAGTTCAACATAGTGCAGGCCGTTACGTGCTGCATCCTCAATATTTTCAAATGCCACGCGACGACACGCATCCAGCGAGGCCAGTACCTTCACGCCCCAGTCGAGCTTGGATAAAAAACTCACTAAATCTGGCTCAGTTGATGTGACTTGCACATGAGGGATCAGCGTTTCCAACGTTTGTGCCGGAAGCGTTAAGTTGAACTGACGGCCCAGATCCAGGATCGTTTGTGCACGGATGTTACCATCAAGGTGGCGATGGACGTCGGTCAGGGGGAGGGAAGTATCAATCATGGTCGCACTCGTGTATTTAGGTAAAGTGCAGGCCATTATACAACAGAAAAATGTCCCTCTAAAAACTTTAAAAAAAGCAGTGCAGAGTTCGGGGTTATGGGGAAGCAAGCATCGCCAAATTGTTGACCATGCTGTTAGCGTACCAACAGAGTGGTGTTCCGACTCCCTGATCCTTGAGACCGTATCACGATGCTTTTGCTTGCGGTGGTAAGACGGGCGTAAAATAAGCAATAACGCATTTCCTGCAGCATGTGTGTAATAAGAGGATTTCATTTTTTAAGATTATTTACCTCGTTTTTATTTAATTACTACCTGTCAGTGTTATTTTATTCAGATATTTATTGAGTAACATTGCTAATGGCGAAAAATGGACACTTTCCAGTTTATGAATGTGCTGCGAAGTATGTTATAAAAACACAATAACGACTGAGGGTATTAATAAAGTGAAAAGTGTAAAGCTAATTGTCAGTACAATGTTCTGTGGAAGTTTGCTGCTGGCAACTGTGCCTGCGCATGCGGCGTATAAAGCGGATGAAACGCATGTAATCCAGTTTAAGAAAGGCACCAGTGGCGCAGATATCAAGGGGACAATTACGGGTGATAAAACAAAAGATTATACGTTTGTCGCCAAAAAAGGGCAGACCATGCAAGCAGTTCTGAAAAGCGCCTGGCCTCATCCTTTCATGAGTATTATTGCACCGGGCGAACAATTCATTTTTGATGGCATGATGAGTGGTGACACTTATAAAAATACGCTGCCTGCCAGCGGTAAGTATACCATCAGAATATATCAAAAAGGCGCGGCGAAGGATGAGGGGAAAACCAACGCATTCCAGCTGCACATGAAAATTACCAACTGATCATGAGGAAAAGATCGCCCTGGTGGTGATCTTTTCCTTTGCTATTAAACTTCTTCGCCAGAATAGGCCACAACGCAATTACGGCCTCGGTTTTTTGCCATATACAGGGCGCGGTCTGCGCAATCTGCAAGTTGTTCGGGGGCTGAACGGTTATCAACCGAGGTTACGATACCCAGGCTGATGGTGATGATGCGTGGAAAATCACCTTTAGTCGTGGCCTGAGTTTGTTGTTCTACGTGTTTTCTGATTCGCTCTGCGATGTTAAATGCTGCATCAGCGTTAGTTTCAGGTAGCAGAATAGCAAACTCTTCTCCGCCAATGCGTGCCACGATGTCGTTACGCCGACTCAGTCGCTGCATACTTTCTGACAGTTTGATTATCACTCTGTCACCCTGCAAATGTCCCCAGGTGTCATTGACCGACTTAAAGAAATCAATGTCGCAAAAGACAATGCTCAGGGGTTTATGGGGCGCTGTCATTTTAATCTCATTGCTGAGTGCGTTATAAAAATAGCCACGGTTGAAAAGTCGGGTCATCGGGTCGCGGACTGAATTTTCATAGGATAATTCATAGGCCTGACGTGAGGCTTTGTAGCGCTTGAAAATATCAGACATGAGCACGATCATCACGGCCATTGCGCTAAGGCACTCCAGGCCTCTGGCGAGATACCATCCAGCGGAGTCTATATGCGTGTACTTCAGCATAATGATGACACTTAACAGATTGCTCAGGGCAACCAGTGACATACTTACCCAAAACTGTGTTTTTAGCCGGGTTAATTTTGCCCCTAATAAAACGATACAGGTCCACAAGATAATGAGGACATAAATAAAGCTACCACGCCAGGGTCTAAGCCATTCAAACGTTTCTGTGTCAACCAACTGAAACGATATTGGCGTAATACGGATGGAGTAGAGGATAGCCATTACCAGATGCAACATGCACCATAAATAAGTGGCGTAAATAACTGTTTTACCGTGCTTTTCTTTTTTATTTTTAAACGTATATAAATAGTATGTTGCAAAAAACAACCCTGTAATTAACATGTTCCTCATAAAGTATAAAACAGCAATGTCATTGTAGATGACACCAGGAAGGCCGTTTTTATAAAAATAAATATAGAGCGCAAGAAATAAGAAAACCCCCGAGAAATAAAACGCGCAGGCCAGGGGTAAAAGATATTTTTTGCGCCGATAACTCATGTAATTCATCGTCATAAAGCACCCCGTCTGAATGTGCAATACACCAGCAAAGGTTGCAATAACCGGGTAAAAAGAGAGGCTATAACGCTGATTACTAAAAGGGATATACCAAAGAAAAATGGATGTTGTTAGGGACAGGAGTAAAAAAAAAGTTAAATTCTTTTTGTGAATGTTTATTTGTGTTGTATTCATGATTTTTATGTATATAAAACAGCGCTATATTTCGGCTATCTTCTCAGCTTTGTATCTTGTCTTTTTGATTTTTATTGCTGTTGATTTTGACTGGCAGGAAAAGTCAGGGAGGAATTAGTATTAAAAAAAACGATAAAAAACAGATTTGTTTTTTTATATAAGGAGTTGCGCAATGAGTTCTTCATTGCGCAAGACTATTTAACGTATTGTGCGGATGGCGTTAATCAACCCCTGAACGCCTTTTTCAAGTTTGGAACGTGGACATCCGGCATTGAGGCGCACAAAACCGCGTCCTTCTTCTCCGTATGTGTATCCGGGCATGATGGCGACTTTCTGCTGATGGATGAGTGCATCCTGCAGTGCGTGGTCATCAAGGTTGAGTGGACGCAAGTCAATCCATGCCAGATAGGTGGATTGCGGAACCTGCCAGTTCAGTTCGGGGAATGCGTTATTCAGCTCGTGCGCGATGTAATCCAGGTTACTGGCAAGATATTCCCGCAGCGCATCAAGCCAGCTAGCGCCCTGTTGGTAGGCTGCGATATGTGCGCTAAGCGCGAGCACTGCAGGCGAGGAAAGACCATCCCGACCCTTTAACGCACTGAGGTAATCGTTGCGACTCTGCTCATCCTCAATAATCCCGTAAGCCCCGGTTAATGCCGGAATATTGAAGCTCTTTGAACCGGAGGTGAACAGCGCCCAACTGTCGCGCGCGACGTTACTCCACGGGATGTGCGGCTGGTCTGCCCATACCATATCCATATGGATCTCATCAGAGATGACTTTTACACCGTGGCGCTGACACAGCTCCGCCATGGTTTCCAGTTCATCGCGCGTCCACACCTTACCGGTTGGGTTGTGCGGGCTGCAAAGCAGGAGAATTTTGCTTTCAGGCCGGGACAGGGCTTTCTCTAGTGCAACCATGTCGCAAAACCAGCCGTCAGCGCGTTTTTCAAGTCCGATAGCGCATACCTGGCGCTGATTACCTTCAATCGCTTTGTAAAACGCGTCGTAAGCCGGCGTATGAATAACCACCGCATCACCCGCAGAAGACCACTGGCGGATCAGCTCCGATACCATATAGATGACCGAGGGGCCATAAACCAGCGACTCAGGATCGATTTGGGTATTATGACGCGATAGAAACCAGTGGCTAATCGCCGCCAGAAATTCATCATTTTTCCAGCGACTGTAACCCAACACGCCATGTGACAGGCGCTGAGTCAGCGCCTCCAGAATGCAGGGGGCGGTGGCAAAATCCATATCGGAGATGGTGAACGGCAGAAGGTCGGCTGAACCAAAACGGTCGGCAACGTAATCCCACTGAGTACACCAGGTACCATGCCTGTCCACAACCTTTGAAAAATCAAACATATTGTTGTCCTTAAGCCTGTACGGTGTTCATAAGAACTGCGATTTCATCTTTCACTGACTGGACCTGCGGACCAATAACAACCTGAAGATTATGCTGATTGAGTTGCACTACGCCAATGGCGCGATTGTCCTTCAGTGCCTGTACGTTCACAAGCGACATATCCTTTACTGACAAGCGCAGACGGGTAATGCAGTTATCAAGGCTGACAATGTTTTCCGCACCGCCCAGCGCCGCCAGAATGGCAGGGACGTTGTAACCGGATTTACCCGGTGCTCCCGCCATGACTTTATCGATATTGCTGGCAATTTCGACGTCCCGACCCGGGGTCTTCAGATTGAAGCGTGTGATGGCGAAACGGAAGATCACGTAGTACACCGCGAACCAGATCGCAGCCACGACAGGGACCAAATACCACTTGGTAGAGAGTCCGTGCAGGATGCCGAATACCACAAAGTCAATCAGGTTACCGTCCGTGTTACCGATGGTGACGCCTAACACCGCCATCACGGTGAAACCAAGACCGGTCAGCAGGGCGTGGATTACATACAAAACAGGGGCAACGAACAGGAATAAGAACTCGAGTGGTTCGGTTGTACCGCCGATCACGCAGGCAATGAGACCAGAAATTAACAACCCTTTAATTTTATGACGATTTTCAGGGCGAGCACAGTGGTACATAGCGAGCGCTGCCCCCGGCAAACCACCGAGGAACGCCGGCATTTTACCCTGCGACAGGAAGCGGGTTGCGCTTTCAGAGAAACCTTGTGTTGTCGGGCAGCTCAGTTGAGCCTGGAAAATAGTCAGTGCGCCGCTCACGCTGTGACCGCAGACTTCCTGCGTGCCGCCAGCTTCGGTGAAGCGAATGAGTGCCACCAGAATATGATGCAGACCAAACGGCAGCAGTAGACGTTCACCAGTACCAAACAGCATTGGACCAAATTCGCCCGCGCTGTTGATGATGTGGCCTAGCCCGTTAATGCCCATGGCGAAAACCGGCCAAACCAGGGGAATGACCAGGCCGACCAGTCCCATCACCACCGAAGAGATAATTGGTACAAAGCGGGTACCGCCGAAGAAGGCCAGTGCATCCGGCAGGCGAATGTTGTGGAAACGTTCATGCAGCATCCAGACGATGATCCCGGCAATAACAGCGCCGAGGATCCCGGTGTCGATCGACTGGATCCCCAGGATATTCTGTACGTTGTTAGCCTTCAGGATCGTGGCATCCGTGGTAGGCAAGATACCTTTCGCGGTTAACCAGAAGTTGACGGCAAGGTTCATCACCGCATAACCAACAAAACCGGCAAATGCCGCTACGCCTTTGTTCTCGCGGGCCAGGCCGAGAGGTATGGCAATACAGAACATTACCGGTAAGAAGCTAAACGCAAATGAGCCTACTTTGCTCATCCAGGTAAAAATAGCCTGCAGTACCGGATTACCCAATGCCGGAATCAGCGTTAAGACATCATGACTACTTAACGAGCTGCCGATCCCTAACATGATCCCGCAGAATGAGAGCAGAGCCACGGGCAGCATAAAGGTTTTGCCCAACTGCTGGAAAAATTCCCATAACGTAATTTTTGGTGTGGTTCTCGTCGTCATCAAACGACTCCTCGTAAAAGCTAGCTGACTAATGATGGCGAGAAGATAAAACGTTTTACCTAATTTTAGTGCGGTATAAATCACATTATCGAACGATAATAGGGCGTATAAATATATGTGATTGATAAAACGTTTTATCCGTCACGTTATCAGGGAGTTTTCCGTTTTTATGGCTATAGCCAAAAAAATAACCATCCATGATGTTGCGCTGGCCGCGGGCGTTTCGGTTAGTACCGTCTCATTGGTGCTCAGTGGAAAAGGCCGTATTTCATCCGCGACCGGCGAACGGGTGAATGCCGCTATTGAGCAACTGGGGTTTGTGCGTAATCGCCAGGCATCAGCGCTGCGTGGCGGGCAGAGCGGGGTAATTGGTTTGATCGTGCGCGACCTTTCCACCCCGTTTTACGCCGAGTTGACGGCGGGTCTGACGGAAGCTTTAGAAGCGCAGGGGCGCATGGTCTTTTTATTACATGGTGGCAGAGATGGCGAACAGCTGGCGCAGCGTTTCGCTATGCTGCTTAATCAAGGGGTTGATGGTGTGGTGATCGCCGGGGCTGCCGGCAGTAGCGACGACCTACAACAACTGGCCGCCGATAAGGGGATTCCGGTAGTGTTTGCGTCTCGGGCCAGCTACCTGGATGACGTCGACACCGTCAGGCCTGACAACATGCAGGCAGCGCAATTGCTGGTTGAACATCTGATACGCCATGGGCATCAGCGCATCGCGTGGTTGGGGGGGCAGAGTTCTTCATTGACCCGCGCAGAGCGTGTCGGCGGCTATTGTACGACGTTGCTAAAGTATGGTTTACCGTTTCATAGCGACTGGGTGCTGGAGTGCTCATCCAGCCAAAAGCAGGCCGCAGAGGAGGTGACCGCGCTGTTACGTCGTAACCCAACGATCAGCGCAGTGGTGTGCTACAACGAAACCATAGCCGTTGGCGCTTGGTTTGGCCTGATGAGAGCAGGGCGTCAGAGTGGTGAAATTGGCGTAGACCGCTACTTCGAACAGCAGATCTCGTTAGCCGGATTTGCCGATGTAGCGGAAAATGCACTGGACGATATCCCCATTATTTGGGCCTGTACGCCCGCGCGTGAAATGGGATATACCCTTGCTGAGCGCATGCTACAGCGCATTGGGCACGATGATGGTCATTCGCGTAACTTAACGCTTTCCGCCCGTCTGGTGGTGGCAAAATAAAAAAGGCCCGATAAACACACGGTTATCGGGCCTGTTGTCACGCGTATTTACTGTTGCGGAATAGCCGGGGCATCCGGTTCGCCGAGAGAAGGCATACCGAACATGCCAACAAACTCATCCAGCGACATTTTTTGTCCGTTTAAGGTAACCTGGCCGTTTGCGTATTGCAGGCTGGAGCCGATGACGTTGTCCTGCATCGTTGTAATACGGAACATCTGACCCATTGCCGCCAGGCCATTCACCTGTTGTTTCGCCAGATCGGCCGCTTGTTCCTGCTGATAGCCTTCAATTTTGGCAATCTGCGTCATGAACTCAGTCGCCATATCAACCGGAATCGTCAGCTTAGCATCCAGTGATTTGACCGAACGATCCACTTCCTGAGCCAGCGTTTGTGGTTCCTCAGTATTTGCTGTCGGATCTTTTAGCAGCAGTGACAGATTAAATGCAGTTTCACCTTTTGCATTTTTCCAGCTCAGCGGGGCTATGGTGATAGCCGGCTCGCCTTTCATCAGAATCGGCAGCGCATTGAAGAAGGCTTCAGTGACTTTTTGCTGATAAAGCTCAGGATTTTGTACCACATCAATCTGCGCCATCAGCGCCTTGGTTTGGGCGCTATACTGCTGACTGAACTGGTGTAATGCTTCACCGTCAATCTGGCCAACTTTCAGCGTCAGTTTACCGCTACCCATATCCTGACCCTGCAATTTCAGACTGTTCAGCGTGTAATCCAACTGGCTGTTGACAGTTTTACCGTCGTTGATCAGATCGGATTTACCATCAATACCCATGCCTTCCAGAACCGCCAACTCTTTACCTTCGACGGAAATCGACAGTTTATCGAGTGACAATTTCTGGTCGCCTATGCGCTCACCAAAGCTGGCAATACTGCTGGAACCCTCAGTTTTCAGGTTATTGAAAGTCATTTGTACTTTCTGGTCATACTCGTTGACCGCATTGACCACGCCGCTTTGCGCATTGCCTGTCAGCGAGACAGCGTTACCTTCTTTGTCTGCTGTAAACTGGAATTCCCCGCCGCTGAAGGCTACTTTTTCGTCGCCTTTCTCATAGTTCAGTGGTTTGAGGGAGAGATCGGAACGGGTATCGCCGCTGTAGCCGATTCGGGAATTAATGACAAATGGCGACTCACCTTTGGCAATATCAAACAGTGGTTTGGTAACGTCGTTATTGACCAGAGTCGTTTTCACGGAGGCCATAGCCGGGACCAGATTCAGTGATTTCAACTGAGCCAGCGGGAATGGACCGTGATCGACGGTTTCATTCAGGACGATACTTTGCCCCGGTTTTAGCCAGGAATCTGCCTGCCCGGCGATTGGTTTCACCACCAATTGCAGTTGGCTATTGAACACCCCGCGCTGGTAGTTTTGATAACTCAGTTCAATGCCCGCCTCAGGGGAGAAACGTTTTAACTGATCGTTTGCCTGTGTCACCATCTCGGCGAGATGCGTTTCAAGTTTCTTACCTGTGTACCAGGCGCCGCCCGTCCAGACGATACCCAGCGCAACCACCACACCCGCAGCTACCAGCGATTTTTTCATTTCGATATCCATAAAATAAAACCAGGCGTTTGAAGACGCCTGGAGGAGTGACATGTCTTTAACACACTACAGCTTAGCAAGAGTTGTTAAAAATATCAGTATCTTGCTATAGCTTGTTATAAACCCGGGCTAAACGACCTGCGCCACTGATGTTAACCGGCGATTCATTCGCGCCAATAAAGGCCGATTCACCCGGTCGCAGAACCAGACGTTGCTCGCCTTTGCTCAGCACGGCTTCACCCTCGATGCAGAACAAAATAGCCGCACTTTGCTGGCTGATATCTGCGCCACTGGTAGTAAGCTCATGCAGGGAGAACGCAAAATCATCAACCGGGATTGGGAAGTCCAGTTCACCATCAGATTCAACCGGCGTGGTCAGTAACTGGTTTGCTGGCTTGGCGACAAACTTCACGTTGGCGACCAGTTCCGGGATATCAATATATTTTGGCGTCAGTCCGGCACGCAGCACGTTGTCCGAGTTAGCCATCACCTCAAGCGCCACACCTTGCAGGTAAGCGTGCGGGGTTTCGGCAAATAAGAACATAGCCTCGCCTGGATTGAGTTTCACCACATTGAGCAGCAGCGGGGAGAAAAGCCCACTGTCGTTCGGGTAGACGTCAGCGATCAGACGGATGGTTTGCCAGGGTTCACCCTGCTGGCTGTTCAGCGCTGATTTCAGGATCGCCAACGCATGGGATTTCTCCTCATCCTGCATATTCAGCAAGCTGGCGAAAAGATAGCTCAGACGTTCCGCACTCGGCTCTTCCAGGAAATGTGCAATAGCCGGATGTGCGGCGGAAACGGGTTGTAACAATGCAACAATGTCAGAGAACTCGCGGAATGCGTTCATCGCCAGGAAAGGCGTCAAAGCAAATACCAGTTCTGGTTTGTGGTTAGGATCTTTGTAGTTGCGCTCGGCGGCATCCATCGGGATCCCCGCAGCGTTTTCTTTGGCAAATCCAATTTCAGAATTGTGCTTGTTAGGATGAACCTGAATCGAAAGCGGTTGAGCAGCACAGAGCACTTTAAACAGGAAGGGCAGTTCACCAAAACGTTGCGCTACGGCATCGCCTAGCAGTGCGGATTTATCGTGCTCGATAACGTCGCGCAGAGCAACCGTCTGACCGTCAGCGCCCAGAACCTGCGAACTGCTTTTCGGATGCGCGCCCATCCACAACTCAGCCATCGGTTGCTGAGTGGGGTTGGCAATGCCATAGAGTTCCGTTAACGCCGTTTTACTTCCCCAGGCGTAGTTCTGCACTGAGTTGATGAGTTTTTGCATTATCAAGCCCTGTTTCAATGTTGAATTTTCTACGGCTATTAAACCAAGAAACCCTGAGGGAAGTAACCTGCACATGTAAAAAGTCGTACTTGTCTCAGTTTTTGTTAAAAAAATGTGTAGGATATGGTGACTCGCTTTTAATACCCTGAGTAATTCCGGTTGCAGAAAGCTCTTTCTTCTACAACCGGATCTGCGGCAGGGAAGCAGGGCAATGGAACATCTGCCCAGAGAATAACCAGACCGAGCAGTAAGTGAGAGCACAATGTCAAACAAACCCTTTCATTATCAGCATCCTTTCCCCCTCAAAAAGGATGATACCGAATACTATCTGCTGACCAGCGACTATGTCTCTGTTGCCGAATTTGAAGGGCAGGAGATTGTTAAAGTTGCACCGCAAGCCTTAACCCTGCTGGCTCGTCAGGCCTTTCATGATGCGTCGTTTATGCTGCGTCCCGCACATCAACAGCAGGTAGCTGATATTCTGCGCGACCCGGAGGCCAGCGAAAACGACAAATATGTGGCCCTGCAATTCCTGCGTAACTCTGACATCGCGGCAAAAGGCATTTTGCCGACCTGTCAGGACACCGGAACTGCGATTATCGTGGGTAAAAAAGGTCAGCGTGTCTGGACCGGTGGGGGTGATGAGGAGGCGCTGGCACGAGGCGTCTATAACACCTACATCGAAGACAACCTGCGCTATTCACAAAACGCCGCGCTGGATATGTATAAAGAGGTGAACACCGGTACCAACCTGCCAGCACAAATCGATTTGTATACCGTCGACGGAGATGAATACAAATTCCTGTGTATTGCCAAAGGTGGTGGTTCGGCGAATAAAACCTATCTGTACCAGGAAACCAAAGCGCTGCTAACACCGGGCAAATTAAAAGATTACCTGGTTGAGAAAATGCGTACGTTGGGCACTGCGGCCTGTCCGCCGTATCACATCGCGTTCGTAATCGGTGGAACATCGGCAGAAGCCACGCTGAAAACGGTCAAACTGGCTTCTGCAAAATACTACGACGAATTGCCGACAGAAGGTAACGAACATGGTCAGGCATTCCGCGATGTAGAGCTGGAAAAAGAGCTGCTGATTGAGGCGCAGAATTTGGGGCTTGGCGCGCAGTTTGGCGGGAAGTACTTCGCGCATGATATCCGCGTGATCCGCCTGCCGCGTCACGGCGCGTCGTGTCCGGTTGGAATGGGCGTTTCTTGCTCAGCCGATCGAAATATCAAAGCCAAGATCAACCGTGAAGGTATCTGGATCGAAAAACTGGAACATAATCCTGGCAAATTTATACCGGAAGAGCTGCGCCAGGCGGGAGAGGGTGAAGCGGTGCGCGTTGACCTCAATCGCCCGATGAAAGAGATCCTAGCCCAGCTGTCGCAGTACCCGGTTTCTACGCGTCTGTCACTTAACGGTACAATCATTGTTGGTCGTGATATTGCGCATGCGAAACTGAAAGAACGGCTGGATAACGGCGAAAGTTTGCCGCAGTATGTTAAAGATCACCCGATCTATTACGCAGGTCCGGCAAAAACGCCGGAAGGCTATGCCTCTGGTTCGCTGGGGCCAACCACTGCCGGACGTATGGACTCGTATGTTGACCAGCTTCAGGCCGCTGGTGGGAGCATGATTATGCTGGCGAAAGGCAATCGCAGCCAGCAGGTGACCGATGCTTGCCATAAACATGGCGGCTTCTATTTGGGCAGTATTGGCGGCCCCGCAGCGGTACTGGCTCAGGGCAGTATTAAGAGCCTGGAGTGCGTGGAATACCCGGAACTCGGGATGGAAGCCATCTGGAAAATTGAAGTAGAAGATTTCCCGGCATTTATCCTGGTAGATGACAAAGGCAACGATTTCTTCAAGCAAATTCAGACGTCGCAGTGCGCACGCTGCGTTAAGTAACGTCAGCCGCCCTTCGGGGCGGTTTTTTTTACCGCACGAACCACCAAACGACAGCTTTATCCTCGTTAATACTCATAAGACCAATGCAAATGGGCAATGTCGAAACATAACCTAATCAACTGTTAATGTAAGGAGCAGGTAATGGTAACGGTACGCCGCGAGAATGATTCAATGGGGGCGATTGATGTTCCTGCCGATAAGCTTTGGGGCGCGCAAACCCAACGTTCGCTGGAGCATTTTCGTATCTCTACGGAGAAAATGCCGGTCTCGCTGATCCATGCGCTGGCGCTGACGAAACGCGCCGCGGCAAAGGTTAACCAGGATCTGGGGCTGCTGGCGGAGGATAAAGCCAGGGCTATTATGCAGGCTGCAGATGAGGTGTTGGCAGATAAACACCGCGATGAGTTTCCGCTGGCCATCTGGCAAACCGGCTCAGGCACGCAAAGCAATATGAACATGAACGAGGTGCTGGCAAACCGGGCCAGCGAATTGCTGGGCGGCGTGCGGGGGATGGAGCGAAAAGTACACCCCAACGATGATGTCAATAAAAGCCAAAGCTCGAACGATGTCTTCCCGACCGCAATGCACGTTGCCGCACTGCTGGCGCTGCGTAAATCTTTGATCCCACAATTAAATGTGTTGACCAAAACGCTCAGTGATAAGTCCCACGCTTTCGCCGATATCGTTAAAATTGGTCGTACACATCTGCAAGATGCAACTCCACTTACGCTTGGCCAGGAGATTTCCGGCTGGGTAGCAATGCTTGAACATAACCTCAGCCACATTGAAAACAGTTTACCGCATGTGGCAGAACTGGCGTTGGGGGGAACCGCGGTAGGTACCGGACTGAACACTCATCCCGAATACGCCCGCCGGGTCGCGGACGAACTGCGGGTCATTACCTGCGCGCCGTTCGTTACCGCTCCGAATAAATTTGAAGCGCTGGCCACCTGCGATGCCCTGGTTCATGCCCACGGAGCGCTAAAAGGGCTGGCAGCGTCGCTGATGAAAATCGCCAACGATGTACGCTGGCTGGCATCTGGCCCGCGCTGTGGTATTGGTGAAATTTCAATTCCGGAAAACGAACCGGGCAGCTCGATCATGCCGGGTAAAGTCAATCCTACCCAGTGTGAAGCGCTGACCATGTTGTGCTGCCAGGTGATGGGTAACGATGTCGCCATCAATATGGGCGGGGCGTCAGGTAACTTTGAGCTCAACGTCTATCGACCGATGGTCATCCACAACTTCCTGCAGTCGATACGCCTGCTGGCGGACGGTATGGAAAGCTTCAATGAACATTGCGCGACGGGAATCGAGCCCAACCGTGAACGAATAGATCAACTGCTCAATGAGTCGCTGATGCTGGTGACCGCGCTCAACACCCATATCGGTTACGATAAAGCGGCTGAAATTGCCAAAAAAGCGCATAAAGAAGGGCTGACGCTAAAAGCCTCCGCTCTGGCGCTGGGATATCTAACCGAAGCGGAGTTCGACAGCTGGGTACGTCCGGAGCTGATGGTTGGCAGCATGCGGCCAGGCAGTTAATCCGCAACGTACAGGTGCAGCCGGGGAATAATCAATCTCAACGGCTGCGCCTGAGGTTTAAAGCGATGCTGAACGTTATCGGCATCGTAATTCAGTAACTCGCCGATATCCGGTACGGTCATACCGTTGTCGTCATTAAGCAGTGCAATTAGTGGCGTCGGGCAGGCATATTGCACCTGTTTTTGCTCTCCTTTGTACCAGACTCGGGCAATAGGCTGCACTTTTACCGGCCTTTTAATTTTCAGGCGGGCCTGCTGCGGTAAGTCGGCGATATCCTGATATTCGCGTTCAAGCTTCGCCTGCCATTCTTCACGTGTCCAGGGATGTACGCTGCGCGGTGAGGTCAGGCTTTTTTCCAGTTGCTGCAGTACTTCATCACGTTTCAGGTTTTTAATAATGTGCTTGTTAGCCCAGCCGAATCGCAGGGTGGCAGGATCTCTGACAACGGTGAGCGTGCGATAGGCATTTAGTGTAATCAGCCCCGGCAGGTGGCGATGCACCCATTCGAAACGTGCTGCAGGCGCCAGCCCTGATTCTACTGTAACAATGCGCTCGAAGGTGGTTTTCAACTGGTTTATACGCTGGATTTGTTCTTCCAGAGCACATTGCCCCGCATTATCAACCTGGTAGCACAATACACCCGGTAGGCGGATGGCCGCTTTGCTACTGCGGTTTTCGGACTGCTGCTGAATAAACAGGTGACGGTAATGGCGCAGTGCCAGCGCTTCAGCCTCTTTGCCTAAATGCTGCTTAACATCAATGCTCTGCAGAGGGGCATGCTCTGCCTCTTTGACCACTTCCGGTAACGAGAATACGCGGGCAATAAGCAGCGTCTGCTGCAACAGGTTTTCGTTCAGAAGCGCCAGTTCTTGTTCCATCTGGCGAAAGGTGCCGTTCAGGCGGTCAACGAGATCGTAACGGGCCATAGATTTACCATTTTAGTTACAACATACCTTTTTATAGCACAACATCTACCGCCTGGCCACCGAGCAGAATAGGTCAGGCAGCCGAAATTTCAGGAATGTTATGCCAGACGGGCCAACAGAAAGTAAACCGGGCGCCGCCAAGTTCACTTTCATCACAGACGACCGTCCCTCCCATAGCCAACGCTATTGAGTGGACGATGGCTAACCCAAGCCCACAACCCCCGGTCGCCCGGTCACGGCTGGGGTCAAGGCGTACAAACGGTTCAAAAACCTGTTCGCGAGCGTCTGGTGCAATACCGGGACCGTCGTCTTCCACTACCAGCGTGGCTTGATTGCCGTTCAGCAGCAGACTGGCTTGCACCGTTGACTGGCAATAGCGCAGGGCATTATTCAGCAAATTATCCAGGACCCGCTCCATCAGGCGCATATCCAACGCGCCGTAGTCGCCAGTTTCGAGATGACGTAATTGCACCGCACGGTCAGGATTTACGCTTTGCACATCCTCCAGATGGGTTGTCAACCAAGCAGGCAGGTCCGGTACGCTGAGTTTCAGTTCATTTTGCGGGCGATCCAGGCGGGCGTAGGTCAGTAACTCTTCGATCAACGCTTCCAGTTGGCCGATATCACGATTCAGCGCCTGAGATTCCTGCTCGGTGAGGTTATCACTCATTTCCAGCCGGTAACGTAAACGTACCAGCGGGGTACGAAGCTCATGGGCAATACCATCGATGAGCTGTTTTTTACTGGCGATCAGCGCATTGATATTGTCGGCCATTTGGTTAAACGCTACGCCCAGGCGCTCAAAGCTGGAACCGCTGTCAAAATGAAGGCGTTCACTCAGATGTCCTTCACCAAAACGTTGTGCGGCGGATTCGAGTCTGAGCATTTCCTGCCAGTGCGGGCGCATCCAGATCAGTACCGGGAAGGCCAGTGAGATAGCAATAAACGCCATCAGAGCGATGTCCAGCAAGCGCATTTGATGGAGAAAATAGAGGTAGGGAACCGGACCGACGGCCAGCACATAATGGCTGCGAGGAATGCGTTGAATGAAGGTGTATTGATCGTCAAGTGCCACAATATCGCCTTCGCGCAAACGCTGCATGGTTGGGGCATCCAGTGTGTACTTATTCAGCGGTTCAACGCGCAGGTCAAATGAAAGGTTTAAATCCATCTCCTTCAGCGTCTTACCCCAGTCGCGTGGCGGGATTTCGCGTAGTTCACTGCGCATCAGGTACAACGAGCTTTTCATCAAATCGTCGAGCGACTGTCTGCCTGCGCGTTCTGCGGTGAATTTGTATACCAGACCGACCAACAGGGTCATCACCAAAAAGCAGACAAACAGCAGGAGGTAAAACTGCACAAACAGTTTCTTCATAAAAAATCACCGAACGCTCAATAAGTTAGCGAGTGCACGTGTCCCACAGGGGAAAAGTGAGCACAGCGGTATCCGCCGATGCGTGGGTTCAGAAAGGTTCTCCGATCACCATCCGGCGTGCTTGTCCACGCAGAGTACACTGTATATCTCTTTTCTGCATTCTTATGGCTCCTACGGGCGCGGAATGACCTTTCGCTGGATCACGCATTGCTTTCTACGCTGTAAGTTAATCAAAATCGGGATGGGGTTGTTCTGGCGTATGTCACGACCGCACCTAAAAGGTTACTTCGTTTCTCAACGTAGATGGTGTTGTTATATTCGTAGTTACCTTCGGGATAGCAAATTCTTATGTTAGTCCCGAGATCCGGATCGTCAACATCAGCCCCCGAACAGCTTTTAGAACTTCCTGTAGCATAGACGTATGTGGCGGTATAGGACGAGGGGACACCCGGAATGAACCAGGTTATCGCCATAACCATGATCACTGAAAACAGCACCATGGCAATGCTGATGCCACCAAATAATTTCAGATAGGTTTGGAAGGGACTTTTTTTCATTATCCCATTACCTACCAGAAATAAGGTAATTAACAATGACACTGCCAGAGAAATAAGCATGAGGTATTTGGATGTGAGCGGGTAGAGAAATGTCGCTCTGTAAATCGTTACCTTCCACCAGTAAAAGAGAAATATTGCGCCGAGAGATGAGACGGTAACAAAAAACAAATATGGATATGAGTATTTTCTCATCCTTGTGACTCCAGAACAATTTCTCCATTTGGGTTTAATAAATTACCATTTGTTTTGAATAATGAAAACGGCTCTCTTGTTTGAATTGTTAGGTACGCCGCAGACCAGAGAATTTGCGCTATCTTTGGGGATATAGGCATAATAATAAAAGGGATATTCTCACCCGTGGCAGGGATGACTGACCTTGCGTATAATGCGTGCCGATACTTCCTGAAAAGTGCTGTGACTGAAAATATGAATCTCAATCGCTGTTGTTATTCGCTACTCATTTTCGCAGCGGTCGGCTGCATTTTCACCGCTTATCCTCTTGTTATATGGTTTCTACTCGCCAACGTTCTGACGCTGCTGTTATACGGCGTGGACAAAATGGCGGCACGCAAGGACTGGCGCAGAGTGCCGGAATCCACATTGCTGGTGTTTGGCGTTGTGGGCGGATGGGGCGGCGCGATAGCGGGTCAACAAATCTTTCGCCATAAAACACAAAAGCAGCCTTTCAAAACCTACTTCATTATCAGTGTGATAGTGAGTGTTTCTGTGATGGGCGTGATTTATAAGTTCTATCCATTTTTACCTTCCTGAGCATGGTTGGTGAATAAACTGCGGTTTATTTGAGGCAGGAAATATATTTTTCACCTGAACGGCGCACAATTTCATCGGCATTTTGCGTAATATCTTTTCCTTCAAATGCGCCGTAAAGTTGCTTAAATTTCACTGTTCTCAGGCGTTGGATGATGTCGCTGACGGTGGCGGCTGGCAACGGTAGCATATTGGGGTAGCTCCACATAAATGAGACTGCATGGGCACCTGGTGTAACTTGAACGATGTCGCCAGAAAGCACCACGCCTTCGTCACGCGCCCAGTGCAGGACGCAGCCGCCAGCAAAGTGCCCGCCGAGACGTATCATCGTGACGTCACGGGTTAACTCAATGGTGTCGCCATCCCAGAATCTAATCCAGGGGCTGTCACGCATTACCCACCTTCTGTCGCTGGTATGAAGGTAAATCGGCGCGTTAAATTCCGCAGCCCAGTCCTGCATGGTGGTGTAGTAATGAGGATGCGAAATCGCGATAGCCTTAAGGCCGCCAAGGGACGTTATTAGCGTTTTTGTGGCATCGTCGAGCGTGGCAATGCAGTCCCACAGAATATTTCCTTCTGGGGTACGCACAAGAAACGCGCGCTGATCAATTGCAAAATCAGGAACGGTGCGGATGCTGAGGAGGGTACTGTCGTGTTGCTTCCACTTATTTGTATGCGATGCACACAGGGTGTCAAAATCGATCCATTTCTGCCCGCTTGTGGGGACATATTGACGTTCATCCAGGCAGATATCGCAATGTTCCGGATGGGCGCCAGTTACCTCATAGGATGTTCCACAGGTTTTGCATAACGTGATCATCGTGTCCTCCTCATATACCGAACACAGTCAGCATGGCACACAGATACACAAGGATGTGCCTGTTAGTGCTCTACCCGATAAGTCAGTGATGATGGAAGTGGGGGTTGTGGCTCAACCAAAAGAAAACAGGAATAATGCCGACACGGATCCTTTTGATTACCATCTTCCAGAGAAAAATGAGGATATTGTTTGGAAAATCGTCAGTTCAACACCTGGCTCAACCGTTGGGGGCTCACTCCAGATGGTGAACCGTTTGAAACGCACACATCGCAGCTTTTGCCTGTGGTGGTGGTCAAGGACGGGCAGAAAGCCATACTAAAGATCACCGATGATGACAGTGAACGGATCGGCTGTGAACTCATGGTCTGGTGGAACGGAAATGGCGCAGCGAAAGTACTTGCTCATGCAGCAGGGGCGATTCTGCTGGAACGTGCGACAGAGACATGGTCTTTAGCGGACATGTCCTGGACTGGCAACGATGCGCAGGCCTGTCGCATTATTTGCCATGCTGCCAGTAGACTCCATCTCTCCCGAAATGCGTCTACGCCTGCGTTAACACCTCTGCACCATTGGTTTCGCGATCTGGCTCCAGCCGCGAAAAAGCATGGCGGTACCCTGACGCGTTGTGCTGCGGTGGCAAATGTACTGCTATCTTCACCCCATGATGAAGTCGTATTACATGGCGATCTACACCACGGCAATATTCTTGATTTCGGAACGAGAGGATGGCTGGCTATCGATCCCAAAGGGCTGGTGGGCGAGCGTGGCTTTGATTATGCCAATATCTTTACTAACCCCGATCTTGCCGAACCTACCAGACCTGTCGCCATTGAGCCGGAAATATTCACGCAACGAGTCAACATTGTGTCTGAAATCGCCAGAATTGAACGGCAGCGTTTACTGATGTGGATTGTTGCCTGGTGTGGGTTGTCGTCCGTTTGGTTTCTGCAAGAGGGTGACAGCGCAACGGTACCTCTGCGTATTGCGGAGCTAGCGATGGTAGAACTTGCTTCAGGTGGTAATCAATTTTGATCTACGACACTGGGTTAGTAATTCTTAAGAGTTATCATTAGCCTGGTAAACGTGTATTAATCAATCAATGAACGGCGGTGTGGTGTGTTGTTGAGCGAAAATTTGACAGGCCGGAAACAATGAACGCATTGTTTTCATTATTAAAAAAACGCCCGAATATTCTTTTGTTGATGGTCTTACTCATCGGGGCAAACATCGTAGCGTGGCTGTGGGCTTTCACCGCGTTTAGCAACAATACTTCCTTACTGGCACTGAGTCTGATTGCGTGGTGCTATGGTTTGCGCCATGCCGTTGATGCCGATCATATCGCCGCGATAGACAGCGCGACGCGTAAACTCATGCAGCAGAAAAAACGTGCCCTGACAACGGGGGCCTGGTTTTCTCTGGGACACTCTACCATTGTGGTGCTGGCCAGCATTGGCATTGCGTTAACTACCAGCGTGTTTAAGCTACATATGGCATGGTTTCAGAATGTCGGTGGTCTGATAGGAACTACGGTTTCTGCCGTATTTTTGCTGATTCTGGCTACTATCAATCTCATTATTTTCTGCCAGGTCTGGAAGGCATTCCGCCATCTTAAACGCACCGGTACTTACGATGGCACCACGGAAGACATTACAGTTTCAGGCCCTCTAAACTGGCTTTTCCGCTCAGCGTTTCGGCTGGTAGGTAAAGACTGGCATATGTATTTTGTCGGCTTTCTGTTTGGTCTGGGTTTTGATACCGCCACTGAAATTTCTCTGCTGGGAATTTCTGCTTCAAGCGCGTCCAGCGGCATGTCGATTTGGTCAATTCTCGTGTTCCCGGCGCTGTTTACCTGCGGTATGGCGTTAATTGATTGTCTCGACAGTATTCTGATGGTTGAAGCCTACGGATGGGCGTTTAATAAGCCGCAACGTAAACTCTATTACAATATGACCATTACCGGGACTTCCGTGATTGTTGCGCTATTTATTGGCGGGCTGGAGGCGCTGGGACTTCTCTCTGACGCGTTTTCGCTTCAGGGTGGTTTGTGGGATACCGTCAGCAATTTGAGTGACCATATGGGGAATGTCGGTTTTGCGATTATTGGCGTCTTTATCGGCTGTTGGATTATCTCCGCCGTAAACTACCGTTGGAAAAAATACGACGGACTGACGTTTAGTTAGCTATCAATGTGACAGTGTAACGCCAGGTAATTAAGAGGGCCGATCAAAGTGACCGGCCCGGTTGGATTACTTCTGCGGCTCGTCGTCCCAGGCGTGCGGTGCGAACAGATAACCTTTGTTGCGTACCGTTTTGATTCGATAGGGTTCAGTCGCGTTATCGAGCAGTTTTTTGCGTAAGCGGGAAATCGCGACATCGACACTGCGATCCATGCCGTCATAACTTACGCCACGCAGGTTTTTTAGCAACGCATCACGGTCCATAATCTGCCCGGCATGGGTTGCCAACTCCCACAGTAATTCAAAATCAGCGGTAGAAAGAGAGATTTGCTCGCCGCCGAGCAGCACGGAGCGGTTGGTGGGATCGATTGTGAGTGTGCCAAAGCGCAGCGTTGTGTGCGGTGTGATGGTTGCCGCTTGAATGCCTTTAGACTGTGCTGAGTGTTCATTCTGGCGCAGGTGCAGGCGCAGGCGAGCCAGCAGCACAGCTGGCGGCGTTGTCTTCAGGATGTAGTCACAGGCGCCCATTTCCAGCGCCAGGATATGGTTCATGTCGCTGTCCAGCGAGGTGAGCAGAACAATCGGGCCTTGCCAGCGTCCGCGTAAATCGCGGCAGATAGTCATCCCGTCTTTGCCCGGCAGCATGATATCTAATAACACCAGATCGGGTTGAACGTGCAGGATTTTCTCCTCGGCCAAATCACCACGAGGTTCAAGGATAACCTCAATATCATGCCGGGCCAGATAGGCTGCAATCAGTGAGCCAACTTCGGGATCATCTTCAACAAATACGATGGTGTTCATATCATTCATTTTGAATATAAAACGCCAACATACACCGCCCTGGTTTTTCCTTCCATTAATCTTTTCTAAACAAGAACGCTTCCGTTATGCTAGAGGCTGATGTTATTGATGTGTTAAGGCAGAGTGATGGGACTCGTTATAAAAGCGGCGCTCGGTGCGCTGGTGGTGGTGTTGATAGGTTTGCTGGCGAAAACAAAGAATTACTATATTGCTGGATTAATTCCACTGTTCCCGACGTTTGCGTTGATTGCCCACTACATCGTGGCCAGTGAGCGTGGGATCGAGGCGTTACGTACAACCATTGTATTCAGTATGTGGTCGATTATTCCCTATTTTGTCTACCTTGTTTCACTGTGGTATTTCACCGGGTTTATGCGCTTACCCATCGCGCTCGGCGGTGCAGTAGTGTGCTGGAGCCTGAGCGCGTGGTTGCTGATCTTTTGTTGGATCAAACTGCACTAACGTAGATGACGCCCGCCATCAAGGGCAAAACTACGTCCGGTGACAAAACAACTGGTTAGTAGATAGTCAATTAAATCAATGACCTCTTTTTCACCAGGCGCGGTTTTCATCAGTGATTTGTTTAGTGCCTGCTGGCGATACTCTGCATCGTCGCCCTCGTTAAACAGGATAAGTGAGGGGGCAATCGCGTTCACTTTCACTTCCGGTGCCAGTTTGCGCGCGAACGAACGGGTCATATTATCCAGCGCCGCTTTGCTGGCAGCATAAGCAATGTGCTTGTCGCTGCCACGCTCCACAACATAATCCGTGAAATGGATGATGTCGCTGGCTGCGTGCCCATGACCGCGTAGCAATCCTTCCAGCGCGTGGTTGAGCAGGTAGGGCGTATTGACGTGGATCTGCATCATACGTGACAGTACTTCGCTAAGCGGTGTGCCGGGTTTTTCGGCGACCCAGGCGCTGGCATTATGCACAATGGCGCGCAAGCCATCCGTCTGCGCTTTGACCTCCTCAGCAAAGGCCAGTACGCCTTCATCCGTGGAAAAGTCAGCCGGGATACAAATCGCGCCCGCTTCTCGCAGGCCGTCAATGGCAGGATAGTGAGTTCGGTAGCTGACGATAACTGGCTGTTTTTGGTTCAGAAAGTGCCATGCGACGGCGAGGCCGATACGACGACCACCTCCGGTGATAAGAATTGGCAAAGGAGGTTTTTTACCCATTGTTATACTCAGGCTCCGTTAAAAACAGCATCTTATAAGAGAAAGGGTGTAAGTGGTGTATGAAACATTGGTGATCAGTGCAAACTCATTTGTACACAGTAGCACACAGGAATAAAGTTGTTGGGGTTTGTTACAGCATCCTGATTTAGCGGTGAGCACATTTTAGTCGGGCTATGGTTGAAGGAGTAATAGAGAGAGGGGGATTAACGTAATAGAATGATTAGTCATTAAAAAAGGGAACCAGAAAACAGGCTCCCCATTGTAGCTACGTTTTCCTAAGCTCTCTCAGTTTATCCATTATTTTATTGAATTCTTCTGTGAACTTTCTGTGATCTCTTTCTTCTGCTTCTTGCATAATACGAGCGGCTTCAAGCCTTCTTGCTTCAATCAATCTTTGTTCTCGTTCTTTAATCTGAATCTTCAATCTCTGTTCAAATTCTGATATGTCGATAGAAGCAACAATCACCGGATTCTCTAAGAGTTGGTAGAGTGGGGAAAATAAATCTGAATACTGATCTATAGCGTCTTCTGGCGGTGGTGAACGATAGAAGGTTAAACCTTTTCTCCATCGTGATAGTTGTGCATAGTTCAGCTTAGGTTTCTTGCCTGTGCCTTCATACGCCTCTTTCACAGCATCTAACACAGCGGCAGGTTTTACGTCCTTGCTTATCTTTAACGCTTCTTTCATTCGGCGTTCTTGTGGCTGTGTGCTGTCTCCGAGTAAGATCAGATTTACGTTCTTCATTGTCTACCCTTAAATGATTAAGGAAGCATGATAATACACACAGCCTCTTGTGTTCAATCTGATGGCTTCCAATTAGGAAAGATAGCCATCATCATCTCTATTGCTTTCTGTTTTGCCCGTGTTGCTGCCTTCTCTGCAAAGGCTTTTAGTTCAGCTTGTGATTCTTCTTCGATACGTTCGACGATACCCGCAAAAATGGCTTTCTGATTGTCCTCAGAAGCGATAGAAGCAATAACCTGATTTTGTTGCTGTGATGCTCTCAGTTCCGCTGTGAGACGGGCAACTTCTTCCTTTAGCTTTTCTTCTGTGCTCTTACTGGGGGACTGCTGAAATCGTGCGGGAATTTCTCCGAGATCATCGGCGAAAAACTTGTTTAACCATCGTTCTTGTAAACGGCAACCAGCAGATGCATTTAACCATTTGAGGAAAAAACGGAGATTTACATGACCTTCTTTTACAGCAAGGCGTAGCTTTTCTAATTCAATACCACGCTGAACAGAGACACCTGCTTCATTGTTTGGCTTCTTGAATGGTTCAAGATCAATAAGTTTTAGAAAATCTGCTGCTGTTAAAACTGACATAATTATTTCCTCTAAAAAGGCTGGATTGCTCCAGCCTCATTTAGTTTAGATATTCCAATACAAGATGACACTATCACCGAGTTTATCGTTATACACGGTAGTCGCTGGTGTGGCTGGGGTAATCGTTGATGCTGGAACAACGTGAACCACGACAGGAGGATTCACAGGCGTCGCAGGAGTCAGAGGAGTTACGGGTACAACGTGTACGACAACTGGAGTTGGTTGTGGTTGTGGCGGAGTGATATCGGTGATTGTTTTCACTTCACCCGTTTTCAGATTTTCTGCCTTCTCAGCATAGTGACTAGGGCCATATGCACCAACAGTTGCTATGCCAAGTGAGTTGACTGAAGTTTCGATTGCATAACCATCTTCTTTAGCTACGCCCTTAGAGAAACCATACCCAACAGTCTCATTGCCAACATAACCACGAAGGTGAGTGATTGTGAGATCACCTTCTTTCACCATAACATTATGAGTACGCATGGTTGGTGCAATCACTGTTGATGCTACACGAGTCAGGTCAGCGTTTTTGAGCGCGTGGGTAGTTTTCACTGCGTTGGATACATCGTTGTATGCAGTGACTGTACCAATAGCTTCATCACCTTCTTTAGTGCCGTGAATCGACAGGCCGCCAACGCCTTCAACATAGCTATGGTCGGAGAAATGCGTTACATCACCGTTCGTCACGTCAACGGTGTGGGAACGCATTTCAGGCGACACAACAGTTGATGCTGTTTTGGTCACACCATCACGAGTAACTGTTGAGGTACGAACCACACCTGTTTCTTGACTGATTGTGGTTGTCGCAGAATATTGTTCATTAACACCGTTGTAGGCAATGTTTTTAGTAACGACACCATCTTTCACACTGATGGAACGTGTCGTGTTATCTGCAATGGGGTGATCGCTCATATTGATGGAGCCTTTAGAGAATCCTGTGAAGCCACCACCTGCATTCATGCGCTCCGCAAAGTGACCACCAAACGAATGACCACTAAAAGCATGACCAATGTTACCACCATGGCCATGGCCACCAAAATTGTGACCGCCCATACCTCCATGGCCACCGTGACCATGAGCAAAAGCAGACATTGGAAGAACTATTAATACTGCAACCACTGATTTCTTAAACATTTTAATACTCCATTTAGGATTAATAGGGGGTGTCATCATTAATTCTTTATTTCTCATTTTGTTTGTCCCTCAATGACTAAATACTGCCGATTACATAATTAATCGATGCAGTAGCAGCTATTAATAAACCTTTTTTATTTCCGACATAATTGACGAGGGGAGTGTAGCTGGTGGGACCAGCGCACGGGTTGCATTATCATCAAACACAAATACCAACACAACTGCATGATAAACTCAACACAAGATAAAGCACAAATAGTTAATTGTGTGATGATTAATTGTTCTTTTATTTATCCATATATTATGATGTGTATGTGTTCGTTAAGTGTTTCTTTTTTATCTTTTATCAATATGAAAAGTGAACAAAGAATTGAGAAGGTTATGATGTGTTTCTGTATGTTATGTTGTGATTCATAAGAAGATAAAGCAGGTGATCGTGACTGACTGTTGCGCCGTAAAGCAGTTTGCGATTGTGAAGTGTAGAAAGAATAACTCGAACTCAATAGGGGGATCACACCTTGTGATGAGTCATCATCTGGAGAGCCGTGATAAGCGCTTCACACGCAGCAACAAATAGTGTGGGGGGCAAGCATGAAGGGAGAGCGAGAGCGATTATTTTCGATTAATCAGCGTTAACCATGATATCCCGATAATCCTTTATCAGGATATTCATAGTCTGATATTTTCCGAAGCCAGCGATGGGTATAACGTTAGCCTATCAGCATCCAGGTAGCTGGCACAGCAGCAACAAGCAGCAGGCCGATCAGCGCCATCTCCTGGCGTTTTAATACGTTTTCATGCGTGTGCGTTTTACGGGCATAAAGGAAAACCAACAGCCCTGGCGCATATAACACCACAGACAGCAGCAGATGCATCGGACCTGACGCATACAATAACCAGATGCCATAAATACTCGCGCCGATACCGACAGCCTTATGAATCGGACGGGTGGCAATTTTTAACAGAAATGCGCCGACCAGCAAATAGGGCACCAGAATCATCTCTGAGGCGATTGTCAGTAACGTATTGTAGTCGGAGCCTGTGAGCCAGATTAGCACAAGGCAGATTTGTACACAGATGTTGGTTAACCACAGCGATGCCGATGGCGCACCCTGTGCATTCTGTCGCGCAAAAATACGCGGAAACGCTTTGTGCGTGGAGGCGAGGAACGGCACTTCCGCCGCCATAATCGTCCAGCTTAAATAGGCACCGCACACGGAAACAATCAGACCCGCGGCAATAATAATTTCGCCCCATGGCCCCATCATTTTAACCATCAGACCGGCCATTGATGGATTGCGGATCTCTGCCAGTTCTGGCCGCGCGACAACGCCGAGGGATAGCAGGGTGACTAACAGGTAAACGCCCAGTGCGGCGAGTACAGCTAACAGCGTGGCGCGACCAACATCGCGTTTATTTCTGGCGCGGGCAGATACCACCACCGCGCCTTCCACACCAATGAAAACCCACAGGGTGATGAGCATGGTGTTTTTGACCTGCTCCCAGACAGGCACGCCCAACGCGACGCCGGTAAAATCGAGAGTAAAGGTGTCGAGCTTAAACAGCATGAATGCCAGCACGATAAAGAGGCCTAGCGGCAATAGTTTTGCCAGAGTAGCGACCAGGTTAATGCTGGCCGCGGTTTGTACTCCCCGCAACACCAGAAAATGGACTATCCATAACAGTACCGATGCGCCGACAATCGACTGCCAGGTATTACCGTCGCCGAACAGACGTAATTCCGGTGTGTCGGTAAAGAAACTGAGCGCAGAGAAGACGATGACCAGATACGAAACGTTAGCGATAACAGCGCACAGCCAGTATCCCCACGCAGAGCAGAAGCCAATCAACTCGCCGAAACCTTCACGTGCATAGGTGAAGATACCGCCGTCCAGTTCAGGACGGATACGCGTCAGGATCAGCATGGCAAAGGCGAGCAAAAGAATACCCGCACCGGTAATCGCCCAACCAATTAGTAATGCAGCCGGGCTGGCTACTGCCGCCATATTTTGTGGCAGGCTGAAAACGCCAGCGCCGAGCATTGAGCTTAAAACCAGCGCGGTCAGTGCGCTCAGACCCAATTTCTTTTCCATTTGTATCCAGTTACAAAAATGAGAGTGAGAGAATAATTATTTTGGCAAACCGCATAAAAATGGTGAAAGCCACTAAGGCGCGGGATTTTACGGAGAGAAGAGAATGCATGCAATGGGGATAGAGAGATTTGTGACTAATAGTGTGAAAAGTTGTCTTAATACTGCTGTTTTTGTTTTGTCTGGAAACAGAACTGCGCGAAATTATCAGGTCTACAAGGACTGTAGACCTGATAAGGCATTGGGTATTACTTATACAGATCGGCGCTGATCGTCACGTTGTTACCACGTTCTGACCACTGGCGGGTAATGTGATAGTACTTCGCGCCTTTCTTCGCTGCGCGTTTTGCTACCTGATAAGAGACTTCCGTCATGTTGCCGTAGTTACCGGTGAACTTGATGCTGTCGAACGGTACCATCATGGCGGCGGTCGCTTTGTTCAGCTCCTCAACTTTGGTTCCATCCGGTAGCGTGACAGTGTAACGTCCGCCTTTGGTGGATTGCGTTTCGAAGAAGCGGCCGACTTCAGCACTCGGAGAAGCGGTAGTTGCTACGCCCGGGATCTCAACTTTCTTCGCGGCTTCGCCACCTGCTGCTAATGCGGCACGACCAGCATCTGAATCTGCTGGGATCGCATCAGGGCTTTGTACAATGCGTTTTTTCGCATCAGCTTTATAGATGAATGCAGTAATACGCTGGTTGCCGCCCTGGTTAGCATCGACCTGACGCACGATATAGAAGGAGTAAGCACCTTTCTCTTTCGCTGCTTTGGTGATGGCATCGTTTACTTCAGGCTGGCTACGGTAGAAACCTTGCACTGTAACGGTGTCGTAAGGTTCTATCAGAACGGCCTGATCTTTTGGCAATTCCATAACGCCGTTAATGACACGGTTTTTTGACGCTTCCGCTTTTTCAGCGTCGGCTTTATAGACGTCGGCAACAACGCGCCAGTTACCGCCGCTGCCAAAATCTGAGGTATCAACAACATAAAAGGAGGCTGCACCGTCTTTATCTGCACGGCGCGAAACGGCAGCAACCGCATCACCGATAGCATTAAAACGACCGGTGACCACAATGCGGTCATAGGGTTTCAGGGCAGCCGCTTGCTCCGGCGTCAATTCTGTCGCTGCATTTACAGAAAAAGCAGTCGCAGAAATTAGTGCGGACGCCAGGAGAGTGTTCTTAAGCTTCATAAAAATAATCCTTCGCCTTGCGCAAACCAGGTACTGGTATTGTTATTGACTAGAAACGTCGCTGATTATTGCATTTAAATTGTGTCAGTGTCTGCGTCATTTTTCACTCATCGTGTCACGTTAGGTAACAACAGCGATAACATTTTGTGATATGCCGAAAATTTCGGCGTTTGGTGACCAAAACTGATAAAGCAGTTGAATTTCATAAGTTAATTTAATGTTAATTAATTGTTTTTGGCAGGTAGGTAATCATGTTTTGCCGCTTCGCTTGAGCGAATTATCAGCCTTTGTGGGCTATTTTTAGGGCATTTTATCTGTCTGAGGTTCGATTCATCTCTATTTCGCGAATTTCATAATAAATACTGTTTTTTGGCGCTAGATCACAGGCGTCATTTTCAGTAGGTTATACAGAGTTTGTTACTGTTTTATTTTATTGAGGTAACACTGACCTCTTTCGAGAGTGCGCGCATGCCTCGTGCGAACATTGATAAACCATCATCATAATTACAGATGGAAGGGAACATTATGCGAATTGGCATACCAAGAGAACGGTTAACCAATGAAACCCGCGTTGCAGCCACGCCGAAGACGGTTGAGCAGCTGCTTAAACTGGGTTTCAGCGTCGCGGTTGAAAGCGGTGCAGGTCAACTGGCGAGTTTTGACGATAAGGCGTTTGTACAAGCAGGCGCAGAAATTGTTGATGGAAATGCAGTCTGGCAGTCAGAGATCATCCTGAAGGTCAATGCGCCGGGGGAGGCGGAAATTCCGTTACTCAATCCGGGCACGACGCTGGTGAGTTTTCTTTGGCCCGCGCAAAACCCTGAGCTGCTGCAAAAACTTGCAGAGCGCAACGTGACGGTCATGGCGATGGACTCCGTGCCGCGTATTTCGCGCGCGCAGTCGCTGGATGCCTTAAGCTCGATGGCGAACATCGCCGGGTATCGCGCTATTGTTGAAGCTGCACATGAATTCGGTCGCTTCTTCACCGGCCAGATCACCGCCGCAGGCAAGGTTCCACCTGCCAAGGTCATGGTGATTGGTGCCGGTGTGGCAGGTCTTGCGGCGATCGGTGCGGCAAACAGCCTGGGCGCTATCGTGCGCGCTTTTGATACCCGTCCGGAAGTGAAGGAACAAGTGCAGAGTATGGGCGCAGAGTTCCTTGAACTGGACTTTAAAGAAGAAGCGGGCAGCGGCGATGGCTATGCCAAAGTGATGTCCGAAGCGTTCATCAAAGCCGAAATGGAACTCTTTGCTGCGCAGGCGAAAGACGTCGACATTATCGTTACCACAGCGCTGATTCCGGGCAAACCGGCCCCGAAACTGATCACCCGTGAAATGGTCGATTCGATGAAAGCGGGCAGCGTAATTGTCGATCTTGCCGCGCAAAACGGCGGTAACTGCGAATATACCGTGCCTAATCAGGTGACCACCACCGAGAACGGGGTGAAGGTTATCGGCTATACCGATCTGCCAGGCCGTTTGCCAACGCAATCTTCCCAGCTGTACGGCACGAACCTCGTCAACCTGCTCAAACTGTTGTGCAAAGAGAAAGACGGCAATATCACTGTCGATTTTGACGACGTGGTTGTGCGTGGTGTCACGGTGGTTCGTGATGGTGAAATCACCTGGCCTGCGCCGCCGATCCAGGTTTCTGCTCAGCCGCAGGCAGCGCCAAAAGCCGCACCTGTGCCGAAAGAAGAGAAAAAACCTGTCTCTCCGTGGCGCAAATATGCGCTGATGGCGCTGGTAGTGATTTTGTTTGGCTGGCTCGCCGACGTCGCGCCGAAAGAGTTCCTTGGTCACTTTACGGTGTTCGCGCTTTCCTGCGTGGTGGGTTACTACGTGGTCTGGAATGTGTCACATGCGTTGCATACTCCGCTGATGTCTGTGACTAACGCCATCTCGGGGATTATCGTGGTTGGGGCGTTATTGCAAATTGGCCAGGGTGGCTGGGTGAGTTTCCTGAGCTTTATCGCGGTGCTTATTGCCAGCATTAATATTTTCGGTGGCTTCACCGTGACTCAGCGCATGCTGAAAATGTTCCGGAAAAACTAAGGGGTAACATATGTCTGGAGGATTAGTTACAGCTGCATACATTGTTGCCGCGATCCTGTTTATTTTTAGTCTGGCGGGGCTTTCGAAACACGAAACCTCTCAGCAGGGTAACAACTACGGCATCGCCGGGATGGCGATTGCGCTGATTGCCACGATTTTTGGTCCGGATACCGGCAACGTTGCGTGGATCCTGGTAGCGATGATCATCGGCGGCGCGATTGGTATTCGTCTGGCGAAGAAAGTCGAAATGACCGAGATGCCGGAGCTGGTGGCAATTCTGCACAGCTTCGTTGGTCTGGCTGCGGTACTGGTGGGTTTCAACAGCTACCTGTATCACGATACGGGCCTGGAGCCGATTCTGGTGAACATTCACCTGACGGAAGTGTTCCTGGGTATCTTCATCGGTGCGGTGACCTTTACCGGTTCTGTGGTGGCCTTTGGCAAACTGCGCGGCAAGATCTCCTCTAAACCGCTGATGCTGCCGAATCGTCACAAAATGAACCTGGCGGCGCTGGTTGTTTCTTTCCTGCTGCTGGTGGTGTTTGTTCGTACCGAAAGCGTGGGCCTGCAGGTTCTGGCACTGCTGGTGATGACCATTATTGCACTGGCCTTTGGCTGGCATCTGGTGGCGTCCATTGGCGGTGCGGATATGCCGGTTGTCGTGTCAATGCTTAACTCCTATTCAGGATGGGCGGCGGCGGCAGCGGGCTTCATGCTGAGCAACGATCTGCTGATCGTTACCGGTGCGCTGGTCGGTTCTTCTGGTGCGATCCTGTCTTACATTATGTGTAAGGCGATGAACCGTTCATTTTTCAGCGTTATTGCGGGTGGCTTTGGTTCTGACGGTTCTTCTACCGGGTCTGATGAAGAAGTGGGTGAACATCGTGAGATTACTGCGGAAGACACAGCAGAAATGCTGAAGAACTCGCACTCCGTGATAATCACCCCGGGCTACGGCATGGCAGTGGCTCAGGCACAGTATCCGGTCGCGGAAATCACTGAGAAACTTCGCGCGCGCGGCATCAAAGTGCGTTTTGGTATTCACCCGGTAGCAGGGCGCTTGCCAGGTCATATGAACGTGCTGCTGGCGGAAGCCAAAGTACCTTATGACATCGTGCTGGAAATGGATGAGATCAACGATGATTTCGCCGATACCGATACCGTGCTGGTCATTGGTGCCAACGACACGGTAAACCCGGCGGCGCAGGATGACCCGCGCAGCCCGATCGCCGGCATGCCGGTGCTGGAAGTGTGGAAAGCACAGAACGTAATTGTGTTCAAACGTTCAATGAACACCGGCTATGCAGGTGTGCAGAACCCGCTGTTCTTTAAAGATAACACCCATATGCTGTTTGGCGATGCCAAAGCCAGCGTGGATGCGATCCTGAAAGCGCTGTAATTGCCAGTAAAAGTAAGACGGCCTCTGCGGAGGCCGTTTTTTTTATACATCCAGTTTACGCTGGGTGATCCATTCCACACGAGCCGGATCGCGATGCGAGAAGAACGCGCTGGTTCCGCTGTCCATCGCGGCAATTTGCGTCATCTCTTCCGCCGTTAGGGCAAAGTCCAGCACCTGAATATTCTCGGCCATCCGCGTTTTACGCACGGTTTTCGCCAGCGAAATAATCCCACGTTGATAAATCCAACGCAGCACGACTTGGCCAACGCTTTTGCCATATTTTTCACCAATAGCCGCTAAGACCGGGTTCTGAAACAGGTCATTGCGTCCTTCAGCGAACGGTGCCCAGGCTTGCGGTTGAATATTCCGGCTCTGCATCCAGGCCACGGCATGCGGCTGCTGATGAAAAGGATTCACCTCAATCTGGTTAACGGCTGGAATAATGCGGTTGAAAGCGATTAAATCCGCCAGACGATCCGGATGAAAGTTACTCACGCCAATCGCGCGGATTTTCCCTTCTTCATATAATTCTTCCATCGCGCGCCAGGCACCGTGCACATCGCCATAGGGCTGATGAATCAAATAAAGGTCAATATAATCCAGTTGAAGCCGTTGCAGAGAACGTGCGAATTGCGCCTTTGCGCCTGCATAGTTGGTATCTTGTAACCACAGTTTGGTAGTCACAAAAAGCGCCTCGCGGGGGACTCCGCTTTGCTTAAGTGCATTGCCGACCTGAGTTTCATTCTGGTAGGAGGCAGCGGTATCAATCAGGCGATATCCTGTATCAATGGCATCCCGTACGGCTTGCTCACATTCGCTGGCATCAGTCATTTGATAAACGCCAAATCCGAGCAGGGGCATCTCAACACCGTTATTCAGAACTGTTGTATTCATTGGGTTCTCCTGAGCATCATCGTTGCATTGGCTGCAGATTAGCAAATCTGTGTTGATACGATTAGTCTGTGAAATTCGCATGGACCTATGAGTAGAATTCATTTCTGAAAGGTAATTGTTGGAAGTCAGTCACAAAATATGACGCATATGATTTCACCATTCATGATCTCAGTTCATAAACTCATGCGGTTTTAACCGTCTAATCACGGCAATACGTTGTCTATATACTGCGACCTGACTTTTTAGAACATGACAGGGCACTATGCGTACACGTGAACATGCCTCACCGGTAACTACCGCAAGCCAGACCGGTCTTACTTTTATTCTGATCCTCAGTGGCCTGATGGCCTTTACATCGCTTTCTACCGATATTTATCTTCCAGCAATGCCGACGATGGCCGAGGATTTACATGGCAATGTTGAGCTGACGATTACTGGTTTCTTAATTGGTTTTACTATCGCACAGTTGATTTGGGGGCCGATTAGCGATCATATGGGACGGCGCAAGCCGCTGTTTATCGGCATGGTGCTATTTATCATTGGTTCCGCAGGGTGTGCGCTGTCTACAAGTATCACGCAAATTGTTTTCTGGCGGGTATTTCAGGCGCTTGGAGCCTGTACCGGACCTATGCTGGCGCGAGCGATGATCCGCGATCTCTTTGCACGTACTCGTGCGGCGCAAATGCTCTCGACCCTGGTGTTGGTTATGGCGATTGCGCCAATCGCCGGACCGTTGATTGGCGGGCAAATTATTCGCCTGAGCACTTGGCACTCTATTTTTTGGCTACTGGTAGTGATTGGTGCGCTGATGTTTATCTCCCTAAACTGGCTGCCCGAAACATTGCCGGAAGATAAACGGGTGAAAGCCTCTTTGGCTGGCGCATTTCGTAATTACCGCTCGTTGTTAACGAATGGGCGTTTTATGCGCTATACCCTGAGCCTGACGTTTTATTACGTCGGTGCGTACGCGTTTATTACCGGGTCACCGTTTGTTTATATTAGCTATTACCATGTTGATCCACAGCATTACGGCTGGTTGTTTGCGCTAAACATTATCGGTGTTATGGCGATGAGCGTGGTTAACCGTCGTCTGGTTCAACGACATGCTCTGGAACAACTGCTGAAATATGCGACGATGCTGGCGGCGCTGGCCGCAGTGGCGCTTGCACTGCTGGTTAAGCTGGAGTCAGGCGGAATTGTTGCCATTATCGTTTCCATTTTTCTGCTGTTCTCGATGAATGGCATTATTGCCGCGACGTCGACTGCCGCGGCGTTGGACGCGGTACCGAACATTGCGGGTTCAGCTTCGGCGCTGATTGGCGCGTTGCAATATGGCAGCGGTATTATCTCATCGTTGCTGCTGGCCGCCTTCAGTGATGGCTCGCCCTGGACCATGGCGTGGATAATAGCGCTATTTACGCTGTTAAGCGCCGTTTTGGCTTTCCGCGTGAAACGATAAAGGAAATGCCCCGCAATGGCGGGGCGAAAACTCATTCTTTGTTCAGATCGCTAAGTAGTACGGCAATACTTTGACCGCCGTTGGTTTGCTCAAGCGCGATTTTCACGATGATGGTCAGCGGCACAGAAAGCAGCATCCCCACGGGACCGAGCAACCAGCCCCAGAAGATTAACGACAGAAATACTACCAGCGTGGACAGCCCCAGCCCGCGGCCCATGATCCGCGGCTCGAGGATATTCCCGAATACCAGGTTGATGACCAGATAGCCTGCCAGAACCACCAGCGCATCATAAAGACCGCTGAATGCCAGCACCTGAGCGATAGGGGGAATGGCCGCCAATACAGAACCGATATTAGGGATGTAGTTCAGGGCGAAGGCCAGTAATCCCCAGACAAAGGCAAAGCGCACATCCAATGCAGCAAGCATGCCCCAGGCGACCAACCCGGTCACAATGCTGATTGCCGTTTTAAGCACCAGATAGTGGGAGACGCTGTCGATGGCGCGTTGAATCGCCGCCATACCTTCAATGGGGCGACTCATCATTTGTTTGAGTTTGTTGGGCAGTTGCGGTACTTCCAGCAGCATAAAAACTACCGTCAGTAGCAGTAAAAATATCGATGACATAGCATTTGAAAGCTGCGCCAGTAAATTGGTCACCAGCGTCATTGCCGCGTTTGGATCGATATATTTGACGAGCTCGTCCACGGAAACGCCGATCCCTGCGCGTTGTAACCATGGTTCAAGATTTTTTAGTGGGATAACCAGTGAAGAGCGATATTGCGGTAGCGTTCGCGCAAGTTCATTTAAGGATGTACCTAAATACGCCAACAGCAGCACCATTAACATTACAATAATAACGATAAGCAATGACACCGCAATTACGCGCGGTATGCGAAGCTTGACCATCCGCTGCACCACGGGATTGAGCACAACGGCTATAAATAACGCCAGAATAAAGGGGACGATGATATCTGCGGCAAAGCGAATACCGCTCAGGATGATAACCAGCATGCCCAGCATAATGACTATTTTTAGACCGTTAAGCGTGATGATCGGTTTCGCCATGTGTATTCCCGCATTTTTCATTTTTGAATCTGCATAATAATGTGATTTGCGTCGAGCCGTTATAACAAAAATCAAACGGGGCAGGTAAAGAAGTGAAAAGACTTTGAGTTCGTCTTGAAGCTATGATACAAATCATCTGTGTTTAACTACCGAGGACAATTATCATCCGCGATGATGAGAAGCAACACTGCGGATAATTGTAATATTATGGACAATATGTTCAGGATGTTTTTGCGTTTACCTACACTTCTTCGTACCTCCTCCACTTTCTTGCTTGCGGGTGAGCAACACTGGCGCAACGCGCTATAGTCCCTTCTTCTGCCTGAGCTGGCGCTGTGCGCTGAGCTAACTAATTTTATTTTTTGGTTTACTGCATGCAGTAGGCCTAAAGGACTATATTCTCAAGCAGGAGAAGCATCATGTTTTACTGGATATTATTAGGTCTGGCCATCGCGGCTGAAATTACTGGTACGCTGTCAATGAAATGGGCAAGCGTTGGCCATGGTAATTCAGGCTTTATTTTAATGCTGGTAATGATCGCCTTATCATATATTTTTCTTAGTTTCGCTGTTAAAAAAATTGCCCTTGGTGTGGCCTATGCCTTGTGGGAAGGTATCGGTATTTTATTTATTACGCTGTTTAGTGTGTTGTTATTTGACGAAACCTTGTCCACGATGAAAGTGGCTGGACTGGTCTCGCTGGTATTAGGCATTGTGCTGATCAAGTCTGGTACTCGAAAACCTGCCAAAACGAGCAAAGAGGTGACCCATGCAGCAGTTTGAGTGGGTTCATGGTGCCTGGCTTGGCATGGCCATCGTGCTGGAAATAGTCGCTAACGTCTTTTTGAAATTTTCTGATGGATTTCGCCGCAAAATTTATGGCGTGCTGTCGCTGGCTGCCGTGTTAGCGGCCTTTAGCGCGCTGTCGCAGGCGGTAAAAGGTATTGACCTTTCTGTTGCCTACGCTTTGTGGGGCGGGTTTGGGATTGCCGCGACGTTAGCGGCTGGTTGGGTGTTGTTTGGTCAGCGCCTGAATAATAAAGGCTGGATCGGCGTGGCGCTGCTGCTGGCCGGAATGGTGATGATTAAACTTGCCTGATATCCGTGCTGCCCGTTAATGCGGGCAGCATATGTTACTCCTGCGCCAACTCTTCCAGCTTATCGCGAAAACCGGTCACGGATATGGCGCGATTATCGGCTCGCCAGCGATCTTTCGCTGCCGGAGCGGAGCTTTGTACGCCAATCAACTGCCAGCCTGAATCTGTCTTCAGCATCAACGGTGAACCGCTGTCGCCCGGGAGCGTGTCGCACTGGTGCGACAAGACGGTATTCTGTGCCCAGCCGGTCACCACGCAATCCTGATGGGTGTACAAATCGTCCAGATGATCTTCCGGATAGCCCGACTGTGTGACTTTGCGATCGGCGGTTTTCAACGCCGCGGTTAACGCCGCTTTATCACCTTCAAATAATGGTAGGGGCGTGATTCCGGAAGGCGGGTAACGCAGCAGCACCAGACCAAAATCCCACGGGGCTGCTGATGGCGGAACAATCCAGCCATCGCCATCTGCTTTCAAACGCTTACCGAGTGAGGGATCAACCCGTCCTTCGATTCCATGGATTTCATAGCGCCAGACACCCTTTTTCGACACAAAGCGTAACGCGACGGCTTTATCCGGTTTGCCTTTCGGTGGAGCGAGCAAGCAGTGTCCGGCAGTCAGGGCCAGATGCGGTGAAATGAGCGTGGCGGTACACAGATTACCATTGGCGGTTTCCAGTTGTCCGATAGCGTCCCACGGTGATTGCGTTGGGTCCGTTACTTTCGTGCGATCGTCATGACCAAAAAACAGCGTTTTTATGCTTTCTGCTTCAGCGGTGGTCGTTGCTGGCTGATCCGCATGCGCAACAACAGGAAAAAAACAAATTGAGCCCAGTAATACAGCAATGGTTTTATGCATATCACACTCTGGTGGGGAATTATGATTATAAACAGCAAACCCTCAGTTAATACTATAGACGGGACGGCGAGAAAGTGGGAGTAAAATCAGATAACTACACTCAGGAAAGATAAAAATGCATGGCAATGAGGGCGCAAATTATCAGAGTAATAAGAATGAACTCAAAGCGGTAATGTGACACCATTTTACCCTCCGAAAGGCGGCGCTACATCAGGTTGATCTAGCGCCGTATGCTATGGCGTGGGGGACGCCATAGTGACTACAAATGCATTATGCTGCAGGTTGAGCTGCTGGTTTAGCGGTGTCGTGTTTTACGGCTTTTTTGGTGTGTTTTTTAGCGGCCTGAGCTTTCTGCTCTGGTGCTTTTTGTTCTGCTGCTGGCTTGGTTGCTGCTTTTTTGGTGTGTTTTTTAGCAGCCTGAGCTTTCTGCTCTGGCGCTTTTTGTTCTACAGCCGGTTTAGTGGTGGATTTTTTAGCGTGTTTCTTGGCAGCCTGCGCTTTCTGCGGCGCTGCTTTGTGCTGTTTTTTATGATGCGTGGTTTTTGCCGGCGCTGCTTTGGTGGTTGCAGCAGCAGTCGGAGCGGTAGTAGCAGTTGTTTCAGCAGCAAAAGCAGCAGAAGACAGACCCATAGCAGCGGCAACAACCAGAGCTAATACTTTTTTCATTCTCATACCCTCGATTTGGTTTTTCATTCAACCCCACTGCGGGGCCGTTGAAATAACTATATCGCTGTAAACACAGGGCTTCCGTGAGTCATTGGTTTCGGCGTGTAACGATATGTACAATGACTCACGGTATGAGATTACAAATAGCGGGATTCCAGATGAGAACGGAAATAACGGCTGCTGAGCGGCTCCCCGGTCGCCTGGGTAATAAGCTGTTCAGTAGTAAAGCGGCTGCCATGCTGCCAGATGTTCTGACGTAACCACTCAAACAGAGCACCGAACTCACCTTGGGCAATAGACTGATTCAAATCAGGCAATGCGCGGTTAGCGGCACTGAACAACTGCGCTGCATACATGGCGCCTAATGTATAGGAAGGGAAGTAGCCAAAGCCGCCGTCAGTCCAGTGAATATCCTGCATACAACCGTTACGGTAGTTTCCGATCGTTGACAGCCCCAGCCAGGCCTGCATTTTCTCGTTCCACAATGCCGGGATATCATCCACTTCAATATCGCCATTAATAAGCGCACGTTCGATTTCATAACGCAGGATCACGTGAGCGGGATAGCTTACCTCGTCGGCATCAACACGGATAAACCCGGGTTTGACCTGCTGGTTCCAGGCGATGAAATTGCTTTCTTCAAACGCTGCCTGATCGCCAAAGTGGCGCGTTACAGCCGGAATCAACCGCATCAGAAAGGCTTTACTGCGTCCCAGTTGCATCTCAAAGAACAGACTCTGGGACTCATGAATGGCGGTTGAGCGTGCCAGAGCAATAGGTTGCCCAGACCAGCTGCGTGGCAGGTTTTGCTCATAGCGCGCATGACCGGTTTCATGGATCACGCCAAACAGCGCGCTGAGTAATTCGTTTTCATCATAGCGGGTGGTAATGCGAACATCTTCTGGTACGCCGCCACAGAAAGGATGTGCACTGATATCCAGCCGACCAGCGGTAAAGTCGAAACCTAGCTGTGCCATTGTTTCAAGACCCAGCTCTCGCTGTACAGCTGTTGGGAAGGGACCTACCGGGGCGATGAGCGATTGCTGAGACTGCTTTGCCACCACCTTGTTTAGCAGATCGGGCAGCCAGCTTTTAACGTCTGCGAAAAGGACATCCAACTGAGCGCTGGTCATTCCTGGTTCAAAGATGTCCAGTAGCGCGTCATACGGCGAACAACCTTTAGCTTCTGCGCGCAGTCGGGCTTCTTCGCGGCTGTACTTCACAACTTCTTTCAGGTTATCGGAAAATCCTTCCCAGTCATTAGCTGGTCGCTGGCTACGCCAGGCATGCTCACAGCGGCTTCCCGCAAGAGATTTTGCTTCTACCAACGATTCGGGCAACAAGGATGCCTGGTGATGCAATCGCGACATTTCGCGCAGGTTCGCCTGTTCTACATCGTTGAGATCTTCCTGTTGCGCTGCGGCGATCCACATTGCCACTTTCGGATCGGTTAACAGTTGGTGCTCAAGCACGCTCAGCTCGGCCAGCGCTTCGCCTCGGGCTTTACTGCCTCCTGGCGGCATCATGGTAAACATGTCCCAACTGGCGATTGCCGAGAGGTGGGAGAAGCGAGAGAGCCGCTGGAACGTGCGGGTGAGCTGATGGTAATTATCATTGTTACTCATTTTTTGTTCTCGTTCTGTTTAGGTGTGGTTAAGAAGTTTACCGTGATTCACTCACTTTTCATAAACACACCTTTGTACCCGGTTTTCCGCAACAGCTTTTTATAGCGAAAAGCCAGCAGAACCACAAAACAGATGGCGTAGATAATAGGGAGCGGTGATAGCACTTTTACCGACCACAGATAATGCAGCGGTAGCAAAATGGCGGCCAGGTAGACGTAGTTGTGCAATGTTTGCCAGCGTTTGCCCATTTTACGCTGAGCGGCTTGTGTCGAGGTCAACGTCAACAGGAATAAGATAATCCAACCGGCCATACCCAGCATTAGCCATGGGCGTGAAACCAGTTCACGACCCAACAATTCCAGGTTTTGTATACCCAGTTCCAGCAGAGCATAGCTGGTTATATGCAGTGTGGCCCATGCAAAGCACCATAAACCTAACAACCGCCGGGTACGAAACAACAAAGGCTGCTTTGCATAGCGCGCAAGCGGCGATACCAGCAGGGTAACCAGCAAAAACTTCAGCGCGGTAATGCCCGTAAAGTGCTGGATATCTTTTCCCGGGTCGGCGCCCAACCCGCCATGCTGCGCGGCCCAGAAGAGCCATAGCAGGGGTAAAAAACCGACGAGATGCAGCAGCACTTTCAGGCCGGTTATCTGTTTTGCAGTCAACCTCACTTAAAAATACTCCCGAAGATCCATGCCCTGATATAACGATGCCACCTCATCGGCATAACCATTAAAAGGTAACGTGGGCTGTCGCTGTACATCGAGAATGCCACCCGAACCGATAAAACGCTCAGTAGCCTGAGACCAGCGAGGGTGATCCACCTGCGGATTTACGTTAGCGTAAAAACCGTATTCATTCGGTGCAGACATATTCCAGGTCGTCGGTGGCTGCTCACGCGTCAGCTTGATACTGACTATCGATTTAATGCCCTTGAAGCCGTATTTCCAGGGTACGGTCAGGCGTATCGGCGCCCCGTTTTGCGGCGGCAATGCTTTGCCATATACGCCTAAGGTGAGAAGTGTGAGCGGGTGCATAGCCTCATCCAAACGAAGACCTTCGACATAGGGATATTTCAACCCACCGCCAATAAAGCGGTCTTTCTGACCCGGCATTTCATCAGGGGCGTAGCGTGTTTCAAAAGCGACGTATCTGGCGTGACTGGTTGGCTCAACCAGCGCCAGTAATTTATGCAACGGAAAACCCACCCACGGCACAACCATCGACCAGGCCTCAACGCAACGCATCCGATAAATACGCTCTTCTAATGGAAAGCGTGTGGTCAGCGCATCATGATCCAAGGTTAAAGGTTTGTTGACCTCACCGCTGATGGTTAACGTCCAGGGATCGGTTTTCAGGCTACCGGCATTGGCGGCAGGATCGGCTTTATCCAGACCAAATTCGTAGAAATTGTTGTAGCCCGTCACCTTGTCTTCTGGCGTCAGTGACAGGCTGTTTTGCCAGCGTTCGGGCTTTGTGAACTCAAGCGCTTTGCCTGCGGGTGCAGGTGGACGATCGTTGCCTTTAAACCAATCCAGCAAATTAGCCTGTGTAGGGGAGGACAGCGTGGCCGCAGCCGCACCTATCCCTAGAGCTTTGAGGATCTGTCGTCGTTGCATAAAAAATACTGACTCGGCTGTAACATCTGCTTCCCGAAGTGGACGTTTTTTTAGCATGACTTTTCCTTCTTATTTTCATGTTAAGGAAAACAAAGCGACGTTTCCCTGTTGATGTCTGACGTGTCTGTAACGACATACTGCTCGCATGCGTATCCCTGGATCCTCACGAAAAGTTAAAAATTTTGTGATAACTTCCGCCCCTTGCCTGAGGTAAGCTTTCAGCACGACGAGAGGGGGATGACACTGATGGCAGGCGCGAAAAAGATATTTTTGGTTGAAGATGACAGCGATATTGCCTCACTTTTGCAGCTTAGCCTAAAGGATGAGGGTTACGAGATTGTTCATGAGGCAGACGGAGCTCGTGCGCTTGAACAACTGGAGAAACACGTCTGGGATGCCGTTATCCTCGATCTGATGCTGCCGGGTGTCGACGGGCTGGAGATTTGTCGTCGCATTCGCCAAATGAGTTTTTATTTGCCCGTCATTATCATCAGCGCCCGCACCAGCGAAACGCACCGTGTATTGGGGCTGGAAATGGGTGCCGATGATTATCTGGCCAAACCTTTCTCGGTGCTGGAGTTGATGGCCCGGGTAAAGGCATTGTTTCGTCGTCAGGAAGCGATGAGTCAGAACCTACGTATGGAGGCGGGGATTATCACCGTTCATGGCGTAGAGATTGACCCATTAGCCCGGGAAGTCCGGCTGCATGGTAAATCCCTCGATTTAACGCCGCGCGAATTCGATCTGCTCTATTTTTTCGCCCGTCATCCAGGCGAGGTCTTTTCGCGTCAGGCGCTGTTAGATCAGGTGTGGGGCTACCAGCATGAAGGGTATGAGCATACGGTGAACAGTCATATTAATCGCCTGCGGACCAAAATTGAAAAGGATGCTGCGGAGCCGGAAATTATTCTCACGGTTTGGGGACGAGGCTATAAGCTTGCTGCGGTTAACGCGGAGCATCAGCCATGATTTATCGCCTGTCGCTGAGCCAGCGTCTGACCCTCGTCTTTACCGCCATTATGCTGATTTGTGCGGTTACCGTCAGTGTTGTCCAGATCCGCAGCAGTAAACAGTATGGCGACGCCATGGTGCAAAGGCTCTCGCTGGAGCTGGCGAGCAAGATTGTCAAAAGTGAGTCGCTTATTGATACCAGCGGGCAGATTAATCGCCAGACCTTAAAAGGATTGTTTAATCACCTGATGACGCTTAACCCCAGCGTGGAGCTGTATCTGATTTCACCGTCAGGTGACATACTTGCTGATGCCGCACCGCCGGGGCATATCCAGCGGCAGAAAATTAGCGTACAGCCGATACAGGATTTCCTTAACTCAGATGCGTTGCCCGTCTATGGCAACGATCCGCGTAGCAGCCAGCAAAAGGTATTCAGCGCCGCGCCAGTTTTATATAACGGTGAGTTACATGGCTATTTGTACATTATTCTGCAGGGCGAAGATCTGAATATGCTGGCGAATACCGCCTGGCAAAAAACGCTCTGGAATACCGTGGCCTGGACGTTAATACTGGTTTTATTCGCCGGTGGAATTGCAGGTTTTCTGGTGTGGCGATGGGTGACGAATCCAGTAAAAAGGCTAACCGGACAGGTGGTAAAACTGGAGAAGGACAGCATTACCGTCATCAAACAATTGGCACAAAAAAATCCCGAACCGGTACCGGAGAATGAAATAGCGCTGCTGAACAATGCGTTTATCGAGTTAGCGCAGAAAATTGCCCAGCAGTGGGATTTATTAGCAGACAGCGATCGTCAGCGCAGAGAGTTTATTGCCAATATTTCGCACGATTTACGCACGCCGTTGACTTCACTGTTGGGATATCTGGAAATGCTGTCGCTGAAAGCCGATACGATGACGCCGGAGGAAAACCGGCATTATCTTAGCATCGCGCTGCGCCAGGGGCATAAAGTTCGCCATCTGTCACAACAGCTGTTTGAGCTGGCAAGGCTGGAGCATGGCGGTATAAAACCGCAGCGTGAACGTTTTGCTATTGGTGAATTGATCCAGGATGTGGCACAGAAATTTGATCTCCCTGTTGCCACGCGTCATTTGCAGTTGCACCTTGACGTAACGGGGCCGTTACCGCTGGTGAATGCCGATTTATCGATGATAGAAAGAGTCGTGACGAATTTGCTGGATAACGCTATCCGTCATACGCCTGACGGAGGCGAAGTGTGGCTAAAAGTCTGGCGTGATGAAGACCGTTTATTCGCCGAAGTGCAGGACAGTGGGCCAGGGGTAGAAGACGCTGTGCGAGAAGTATTGTTTCAGCGCCCGACCGCGTTAATTCCCCGTGAGCAGCGGGCCGAGCGCGGCGGCCTGGGCTTACTGATCGTGCGTAGAATGCTCGAACTGCATGGAGGGGATATCAGCCTGGTTAGCTCAACGGCAGGGGCCTGCTTCCGTTTTTCGTTGCCGCTGGCGGATTCTCCCCTGAGTAGTTGACGGTGATGTTTCAGAGTAAATAGGGTTTTGGCATTGTCCACATGGGCATTGCGTAAAAGTTGGTAGGTTGTCAGTGATAATGAGAATTTTTATCATATATCGATAATTCATCAGCTTATCTTCGATGAGCGCAAGGAGATTGTATGTCACAGGATGCCGACAACCTGTATATCGCCAGGACCAAAGCAGTTGCTGGCTGCTTTTCAATGTTTTTACTGATGTTTGGCCTCACGTTTACCCCGTTGTTTTTCCCCGCGAGTCAGGACCTGCTTGCCAAAGGGTTACTTTTTCCGCTGCTGTTTGCGCTGGAATTTGTTGTGCTGGTTCCGCTGTATTATTTCTTCTTTAGAAAAAGAGAGGGGCTGGGCAAAGGCATTTTCAACGCCAGGTGGTTTGCCATTTTGTTCGCGGCGCTGCTGTTTATTCAGCTTATCCTGCCATTGATTTTGGGGCTTAGACAAACTGAAGCGTGGGTGACCAGCCAAATATCCTTAAGTAGTTATGCGTTGTGGTTATCTACGTTGACCCTGATATTTATCGCGCCAGTTTATGAAGAAATTGTTTTCAGAGGCTGTTTATTCAACGCGTTCCAGTACTGGTTCAATAATAAAACCTGGCTGTCGTCAGTGGTGGTATCGGTCATTTTTGCCATCATGCATACGCAGTATGTGGATCTACGCACGTTGCTGATGTTGTTTCTTGTGTCGCAGGTGTTGATCCTGGCCAGACTGAAAAGCAACGGTCTGTTGATGCCAATTATGCTGCATATAGTGATGAACGGGACGGTTATTGCTCTGCAAATGGGAGCCCAGACGTTACTGCCTGATTCATAAAGGTGATGCCCGGAATCCGGGCATCGGGGATTATACGTGCAGACGATGGTGCAAACGTGCACCGACCAGCAACGCCAGCACCAGCATCAGGGCGATAAATCCACCCACGCCGTTCCAGCCGTAGCTGTGCCAGAACACACCGCCCAGCGTACCGGCAATGCTGGAACCCAGATAATAGCTGAACAGATACAGGGAAGAAGCCTGGCCTTTAGCGCGTTTTGCCCGTGGTCCAATCCAGCTGCTTGCTACGGAGTGCGCGGCAAAAAAACCGGCTGAAAAGAGCAGCATCCCGGCGAAGATCAGCCATAGCGATGTGAACAGGGTCATCAAAAGTCCAACCAGCATCACGCCTGTTGAAAAGAGCATTACCGGGCCACGGCCATAACGAGCGGTCATAGAACCCGCCTTTGGCGAACTCCATGTCCCGGTCAGATACGCCACAGATAACAAACCTACAACCGCCTGGCTGAGCTCCCACGGGGAGAGCATCAGGCGGTAGCCGATGTAATTAAACAGCGTGACAAACGACCCCATCAACAAAAAACCTTCCGCAAACAGCAGCGGCAAACCTTTGTCGCGCCAGTGCAAACGGAAGTTGATAAACAACGTTTTCGGGCGCAGCGATGTGGGTCTGAAATGACGGGATTCCGGTAAGATTTTCCAGAACATCAGCGCAGAGGCAAGGGCAAAACAGCCGATCGCCGCCAGCGCGATACGCCAGTTAAAAAAGTCGGTAAACACGCCGCTGATCAAGCGACCACTCATTCCGCCAATTGAGTTACCGCTGATATACAGGCCCATTGAGAAGGCGACGAAACTGGGATGAATTTCTTCACTCAGATAGGTCATCCCTACCGCTGCGACGCCGCTCAGTGAAAGTCCTATCAGAGCACGCATGATTAAAATACCGTGCCAGCTGGTCATCATCGTTGAAAGCAGCGTACAACAAGAGGCGAGCAGTAGCGCGGTAACCATCACCGGCTTGCGGCCAATAGCATCTGAAAGTGGGCCGGTAAACAGTAACCCTATCGCCAGCATCGCCGTCGAGATGGAAAGCGAGATACTGCTGCTTGCGGGAGAGACCCCAAACTCGTGCGAGAGCACTGGCAGTATGGGTTGTACGCAATAGAGGAGGGCAAAAGTCGCCAGTCCGGCGGAAAACAGCGCCAGCGTGACGCGCATAAATGGGGATGTTCCGCGTTTGATAAATCCATCCGGCGGGGTAACTATCTGTTCATCAACATCGCTTGTTGGCGCGGTATCGACAGTTGTTGTACGGCTCACTTGAAATCCTTGCTCATTCAATTACGTCTACAGGACCAGCCTTAAGAGTATGAAAATCACAATATTCTGTCTAATATATTAATAATCTCAAATAATACTTTTAAAATATGAATATCGAACTGCGTCATTTACGTTACTTTGTGGCCGTTGCCGAAGAGTTGCATTTTGGTCGGGCGGCGGCGCGGTTAAACATTTCGCAACCGCCGCTAAGTCAGCAGATCCAGATCCTTGAACAGCAGGTTGGCGCCCGGTTACTTGCCCGAACTAACCGTAGCGTGGCGCTGACCTCTGCCGGAAAGCAGTTTCTGGCGGACAGTCGGCAGATCCTCGGGCTAGTTAATGAAGCCGCCGCCAGGGCTGAGCGTTTGCATCTGGGAGAAGCAGGGGAATTGCGTATCGGCTTTACGTCGTCCGCGCCGTTTATCAAAGCGGTTTCAGATACGTTATCGCTGTTTCGCCAAAGCTACCCGGCAGTGCATATGCAAACCCGTGAAATGAACACGCGTGAGCAAATTGCCCCGCTCAATGAAGGAACGCTGGATTTGGGACTTCTGCGTAATACGCAGCTTCCGGAAACGCTGGAGCGTGAAATCATTCTGCATGAACCACTGATGGCGATGATCCCACGCGCGCATCCGTTGGCGCAAAAACCCGTGGTCACGTTGGCCGAGCTGGCGAATGAGCCATTTGTCTTTTTTGACCCCCATGTGGGGACAGGGTTGTATGACGATATTCTGGGCCTGATGCGTCGCTATGGACTGAAGCCGACGATTGCGCAGGAGGTTGGCGAGGCGATGACTATCATCGGTCTGGTGGCCGCAGGATTAGGGGTTTCTATACTTCCTGCTTCTTTTAAACGGGTGCAGCTGTATGAAATGTGTTGGATCCCGATAGCGGAAGAAGATGCTGTCTCGGAAATGTGGTTAGTGTGGCCAAAGCATCATGAGCAAAGTCACGCCGCGCAACGCTTTCGCGAGCAGCTTCTGGCGGCCGTTCAGAGCGGTTAATTTAGTTTAAAAATGGGCGAAAATGTGCAGTAAATCACAAGGCTAAGTAAAAAGTTGACGGAAGCCATTGAAGTGCTTCACCATAGCCCGCAGATTATTTCGGAGCGCGAAAATAAAGGGAGTAAGTGGTGGTTGCTGATAGTCAGCCTGGGCATATCGATCAAATTAAGCAGACCAATGCGGGTGCGGTTTATCGCCTGATTGATCAGCTGGGTCCGGTATCGCGTATTGATCTCTCCCGCCTGGCACAATTGGCGCCTGCCAGCATTACCAAAATTGTCCGCGAAATGCTCGAAGCGCATCTGGTGCAAGAGCTGGAAATTAAGGAAGCGGGTAGCCGTGGTCGTCCGGCCGTTGGGCTGGTTGTCGAAACGGAGGCCTGGCACTACTTATCCATTCGTATCAGTCGTGGCGAGATTTTTCTGGCGCTACGCGATCTGAGCAGCAAGCTGGTGGTTGAAGATTGTCTTGAAATGGCGCTGGTCAGCGAAACACCGTTGCTGGATCGCGTGATAACCCAGGTCGATCAGTTTTTCATCCGCCACCAGCAAAAGCTGGAGCGCTTAACCTCCATCGCCATCACCTTACCCGGTATTATCGATACTGAAAACGGTATCGTTCATCGCATGCCATTTTACGAAGATGTCAAAGAGATGCCGTTGGGCGAAGCGCTTGAGAACCATACCGGCGTGCCGGTGTATATTCAGCACGATATCAGCGCCTGGACGATGGCCGAGGCGCTTTTTGGCGCATCGCGCGGTGCGCGCGACGTCATTCAGGTGGTGATCGATCATAACGTGGGTGCAGGGGTGATCACTGACGGCCATTTGCTGCATGCAGGCAGCAGTAGCCTGGTGGAGATTGGCCATACGCAGGTCGATCCCTACGGTAAACGCTGCTACTGCGGCAACCATGGTTGTCTGGAAACAATCGCCAGCGTCGACAGCGTGCTCGAATTGGCGCAGGTGCGCCTGAAGCAGTCAATGAGTTCTTCTCTACATGGACAACCGTTAACGGTAGACGCGCTGTGTCTGGCGGCCATGCAGGGTGATTTATTGGCGAAAGATATCATTAGCGGCGTTGGGACCCACGTCGGTCGAATTCTTGCCATCATGGTGAATTTGTTCAACCCGCAAAAGATATTGATTGGCTCTCCGCTCAGTAAAGCGGCAGATATCTTGTTCCCTACCATTGCGGACAGCATTCGTCAGCAGGCGCTTCCGGCTTACAGTCAGCATATTGTCGTTGAAAGTACGCAGTTTACCAATCAGGGGACGATGGCGGGTGCGGCACTCGTGAAGGACGCGATGTATAACGGTTCTTTGTTGATTCGTCTATTACAGGGTTAACATTTTTTAACTGTTGTACGAAAAATTGCGCTATCTCAAGCTGATCCTGGTCGTCATACCTTAGACTTTCTCCACTGTTTTATTTTCCTGACTTATATTTTCAAAGCATAACGGTGGAGTTAGTGATGCTGAAGCGTTTCTTTATTACAGGTACAGACACTTCTGTTGGGAAGACCGTGGTTTCCCGCGCATTACTACAAGCGTTAGCGTCAGGGGGTAAAAGCGTTGCAGGTTACAAACCTGTGGCCAAAGGCAGCAAAGAGACGCCTGAAGGTCTGCGCAACAAAGATGCACTGGTACTGCAAAGTGTGTCATCTATCGAGCTGCCTTATGAGGCGATTAACCCAATTGCGTTGAGCGAAGATGAAAGTAGCGTGGCGCATAGTGGTCCGGTCAATTACACCCTGTTATCCAACGGTCTCGCAAGCCTCAGCGAAAAAGTCGATCACGTTGTCGTGGAAGGCACCGGAGGCTGGCGGAGCTTGATGAACGATCTGCGTCCGTTATCGGAGTGGGTGGTGCAGGAACAACTGCCGGTGCTGATGGTAGTGGGTATCCAGGAAGGCTGTATTAATCACGCGATCCTCACCGCGCAGGCGATAGCCAGCGACGGGCTGCCGCTGATTGGCTGGGTTGCGAATCGCATTAACCCGGGGCTGGCACATTATGCGGAAATCATTGATGTGCTGGGTAAAAAATTACCTGCACCGCTGATCGGTGAACTGCCTTATCTGCCTCGTGCAGAGCAGCGTGAACTGTCTCAGTACATCCGCCTGTCAATGCTCGGCAGCGTGCTGTCGGTAGATAGAGTCGTGGCGTAACGTACGCGACAGTACCGACGCCAGGACACAGGCAATCAGTAATCCGGGGAGCAGGCGATACTCCCCGGTCATTTCACAAACCATCAACGTCGACATTATTGGTGCATGCGTGGTAGCCGCCAGCAGCGTGGCCATCCCCGTTAATCCCAGCAAAATGGCAATTTCATCCGAGCCCGGAAGCCATAATCCCCATACCTGACCCAGCAACATGCCCACCGACAAGCCGACAAACAGCGTTGGCGTAAACACGCCACCCGGAGCACCGGATCCACTGCTGGCAAGCACCGCCAGTAATTTGCAGATAAAAATCCCGCTAACCACGGCCAGCAGCGGTGGTGAAAGTAAATATGACTGCACCACGCTGTAGCCATTACCCCAGACCGTAGGCGTGAGCAATGAAAGCAGGCCAACGATCAACCCGCCAAGCGCCAGTTGCCACGGTGGCGAGAGTTTTAAGCGCAAAAATACATTATGGCTGGCGGTCATCAACCACATGAAGAGCGGTCCGCAGATGCCAGCAGCCAGGCCGGTGCTGACAATCATAACGTATTCCAGAACATGTAATTCCCGCGACAGGTGCACGGTATACAGCAGCGCATTGCTGTCGCAAAGCAGATTGGTGGTGAGTAATGCGACTACGGCGGATACCACTACCGGTCCCAGTGAGGCGAGGATCAGCGTGCCAAACAATACTTCGGCAATAAATAAACTGCCCGCCAGCGGGGCATGATAGGCTCCAGCCATACCTGCAGCGGCGCCGCAGGCAATCCATAACTTCCATTCTGTACGCGGGGTAAAGCGTTGAGCAAAGCAGGAGGCTGCCAGGGCCGCCAGTAAAATCATGGCACCTTCACGTCCGATGGCGCTCCCGCTGGCAACGACCAGTAACGATGCCAGCGATTTCACCAGGCTTGCACTGACGTCAAATTGTCCGTCGGTTTGCAGGGCTTCCATATAATCAGTGGGAGCCTGCGGACGTAAACGGTTAAATTTTTGCCAGCCCCACAGTAGTAATCCAGCCGCCAGACCGCCGAGTGCAGGTGTCAGCATACGCCTTAAGGGCGAAAGGTTTGTCGCTGCGTTGACCAGACTCCCTGTGTTGTTGCTCAGAAACAACCATTCGAGAAGTAGCATGGCATGACGAAATCCTGCGACGGCCAGCGCAGCAAGGACGCCAATCAACGCGGCGATCAGCAGGCGGCGGAACATGGCACGCAGGTCAGGGTAAGCATGTAAATGATGCATGAGTGGCCAGACTGGAAAATTCAGACGCTCTATTTTGCGGCTATTAGGTAACAGAAGCAAAAGCTCAGCGTGCGCAACAGGATGCACCACAGGCAGGACAATTCCTGCCTGTGACGAAACTAACGGAACAAAGGCTTATCGGCTACCGGGATCAGTAACTGTGATTGCCACTGTGCCAGCGTCAGACGCGCCAGCTCACCCAGCTCCTGGTAGAACGGATGGTCGGCTTTTTCGATAAACACATTAAGGAAGCGCGATGACCATGGGAACAGATGCCAGGCCAGAAGTTGCTCGCACTCGGTGTGGCGTTCGTTCTCGGCAAGCCAGGCCGTCAGCAGCAGCAGCGAACCAAAGTGATCTTCTGGCTCATTTTGCTGCATGGCAAACTGGATGCCGTTGTCCCGCATCCACTGACGTAATGCCAGCGTGGAGTCGCCAAACAACACGTTTTCACGATCCAGCCAGACGGATCCCCATGGCGGAGAAGGGAGCGCATAAGGCCCAACAAACAGACGTTGCCAGGCCTGCGGGAGAGACTCATCGGCCTCAGCCTGAAACTGAGCGACTAACGGCGAAAGCGTTGTCTTTTCAAGCGGCCACTGCGCCTGCCAGCCATCGGTTCTTAACGCACTGACCAGTGCCGAAGCTTCCGCACTGTCTGGGGCATAGTAAAATAGCGCGCCGAGCACGCGCGCTGCGGTAGAAAAGTTGTCACGTTGTGAAAAATGGGTCATGCAAACAATCCTGAACAGTGCGGGTTGCCCCGCACCCGAAAGTTAACCTGCGACAGCCATTCCGACTGTCATATGTAAACCGTAAAACAAACCGCGGCCAATGATTTCACCGACAAGCACCAGAATTAACCCGAGCGCCAACCCGCCAACTGACGGTCCTTTGCGACGGATCAACGGACATATCCAGCAACCCAGACCCGCGGCCAGCAGCAGCACACGCCAGACCTGTAAACTGCCGTAGTCGGGAACCAGCGCGCTGGCGGATTGTACCGAACTGTGGATCTCGCCGAGTGACAGTCCCTGCAGCACAATAACGGCCACCGTAACCAGCAGAGCCAATACGCTGATACCGGCGAATCTGGCGGCGTTAAAAGAAACACCTACAGCACGCAGCAGCAGAGCGGCAAATAGCGGTCCACTGAGCAGCATCGTCATGAAAAACGCCAGTGTAGTATAGCCGTTATACCAGGTTGGGACGGTGTCTATCTGGTAGACGTTGGTCATCGCAAAGACAAATACCAGGCCCAGCAGCATGCTCAATAGCATCCAGATTTTACCTAACGCTGCGGGCATTTTACCGAGAAACGCCACCAGCCACCACAGGCCACCGACGGCGAAAAACAGCGAACCGCTGGCGATTTCGTTACTTAGCGCCGATGCGCCAATTCTGTTCAGCGAGTTAAACGCGCGCAGCGGCGAACCTAAATGCATAACCGAGGCGAGAAAGGCGATGCCCATTACCAGCCAGAGAAAAAACATACTGCGAACGATACGTTGTTTTACCAGCTCGTCTTTAGCGGTCAGCCAGCCGTAACCACTGACGATCAGCGCCCCGGCTACGCACTGGCCCAGCACCGTGAACAGTACCAGCGGCCATTCATGCCATCCATTTCCCATTTTACACCTCCTTTGGATTAGCCAGAAAACCCGTGGTATCCCCGGTCGGGCGGCAATTGGCGTTTGGTTTGATCACAATATTTGGTTTGGTGAAGTGCGCACCCGGCAGCGGGGCGACGGCAGCCAGTTCACCATGTTTTTTGCGCAGTTCGTCGATGGGGCCAAAATCCAGCGCACGCAGCGGACAGGACTCGACGCAGATGGGCTTTTTGCCGTCTGCAACACGATCATGGCAGCCATCACACTTGGTCATATGTCCTTTTGCAGCATTGTACTGTGGCGCACCGTATGGGCAGGCCATATGACAGTAGCGACAGCCAATGCACACGTCTTCATCGACCACCACAAAACCATCCTCATGCTTATGCATCGCACCACTTGGACAAACCTTGGTGCAGGCCGGATCCTCGCAGTGGTTACAGGAGATGGAGAGATAGTAGGCAAAAACGTTCTGGTGCCAGACACCGTTGTCTTCCTGCCAGTCACCACCTGCGTATTCGTAAATCCGCCGGAAACTGACGTCAGGGGTGAGGTCTTTGTAGTCTTTGCAGGCCAGCTCGCAGGTTTTGCACCCGGTGCAACGACTGGAATCAATAAAAAATCCATACTGAGTTGTCATGGGTTAGTCCTTAAACCTTCTCGATCTCGACCAGATTAGTGTGCTGTGGGTTGCCTTTTGCCAGCGGTGAAGGGCGCTGTGTTGTCAGCGTATTGACGCAGGCGCCATGGTCAATTTTGTCGCCGGCCATATCAGCATCGTGCCATGCACCCTGGCCCATTGCGCTGACGCCAGGCAGGATCCGTGGCGTCACTTTGGCCGGAATACGTACTTCCCCGCGGTCGTTAAAGACCCGCACCATATCGCCATTTGCAATACCACGCTTTTGGGCATCGACGGGGTTGATCCACACTTCCTGACGACAGGCCGCCTGCAGAACATCGATATTGCCGTAGCTGGAGTGCGTACGGGATTTGTAATGAAAGCCAAACAACTGCAGCGGAAATGCGCTGCGTTTGGGATCGTCCCACCCTTCAAACGTGGAGGCGTAGACGGGAAGTGGGCTAATTACTTCATCCTTCTGCAACTCCCATGTGTTGGCAATTTTCGCCAGCCGGCTGGAGTAAATTTCAATCTTTCCAGACGGTGTTTTGAGCGGATTGGCCTGCGGATTGTCGCGGAATTTTTTATAAGCGACAAAATGCCCGTTAGGATCTTTGCGTTTATAGATCCCCATTTTTTTCAGCTCGTCATAAGAAGGGAGCGCGGGGTCCTTGGCCAGCATTTTTGCATACAGATACTGGAGCCATTGTTCCTGAGTACGGCCTTCCGTAAACCGTTGATAGATATCATTGCCAAGGCGTTTGGCGACTTCGCTCATTATCCAGTAGATCGGTTTGCGCTCGAACTTCGGTGACGTCGCGGGTTGAATAAAAATGAGGTATCCCATGTTGCCCGCATAGTCGTTAGGAATGATGTCTTCCTGTTCGACGGTCATTAGGTCCGGCAGCAGAATATCGGCATATTTCGCCGAAGATGTCATGAAATTTTCGATGACCACTATCATTTCGCATTTCGTATCATCCTGAAGGATCTCATGTGTTTTATTGATATCTGAGTGCTGATTAGTAATGGTGTTACCCGCGTAGTTCCAGATAAATTTAATCGGTACATCGAGCTTATCTTTCCCGCGCACGCCATCGCGGGTTGCGGTCATTTCCGGACCCCGGGCGATGGCGTCGGTCCAGCTAAAGCATGATATCTGGGTCTTGATGGGATTATCCGGCAGCGGCATGCGTTCAATCGTGATGGTGTAGGTTGATTCTCGTGCACCGCTATTGCCGCCGTTGATGCCAACGTTGCCGGTCAGGATTGGCAGCATCGCGATCGCGCGCGAAGTCAGTTCGCCGTTAGCCTGACGTTGTGGACCCCAACCCTGACAAATATACGCCGGTTTTGTACTACCGATTTCTCGTGCCAGTTTAATGATGCGCTCGGCCGGGATCCCTGTGACATGCGAGGCCCATTGGGGCGTTTTAGCGACACCGTCATCGCCATTGCCAAGTATATAGGCCTTGTAATGTCCGTTAGCGGGGGCGTCAGCGGGTAGGGTTTTCTCGTCATAACCGACGCAATATGTGTCAAGGAACGCCTGGTCGACGAGATCTTCGTTAATCAGGACCCAGGCGATTCCCGCCACCAGTGCGGCATCGGTTCCCGGACGGATAGGGATCCACTCATCTTCACGACCCGCAGCGGTATCGGTATAACGCGGGTCGATGACGATCATGCGGGCATTAGAACGCTCCCGGGCCTGCTCAAGGAAGTATGTTATGCCACCGCCGCTCATGCGCGTTTCGGCAGGGTTATTGCCGAACATCACCACCAGCTTCGTGTTTTCAATGTCGGAGGTACTGTTGCCGTCATTTGAGCCGTAGGTGTAAGGCATTGCCGCCGCGATTTGTGCGGTACTGTATGTGCCGTAATGGCTCAGAAATCCGCCATAGCAGTTCATCAATCGAGCGACCAGCGAGGCATAAGGGGAGGAGCGAGTAATATTGCCGCCGACAATGCCAGAGGTGTAGTTGATATACACGGCCTCATTACCGTATTTTTGTACGGTATTTTTTAAACTGGTGCTGATGGTATCCAGCGCTTCCTGCCAGGTTATGCGTTCGAATTTACCCTCACCGCGTTTGCCCACGCGCTTCATAGGATAATTGAGACGATCCGGATGATTGATCCGTCGACGGATTGAGCGTCCACGTAAACAGGCACGCACCTGGTGCTGACCATAAATATCGTCTCCGGTCGTATCAGACTCCACCCATACGACCTCGTCATCTTTGACGTGGAGTTGCAGGGCACAACGACTGCCGCAGTTCACGGAACAAGCGCCCCAAACCACTTTCTCTTCAGCCGGTTGTATCGCCTGTTGTACCGCAGCAGCTGCGGTGCGCATCCCAAAAGGTAACGATAACCCGCCAGCGGCAAGCGCCAACGAACCTATAGCCGAGGATTTCACTAACATCCTGCGGCTAATGCCTCCATATTGCTCAGTATCAGACATAACTCACTCCATTATAGTTATCGCTATATATTAATCTCTACAGCGAAATTAATAGCATGCTAATAATAGAATGAGTTTACCCATTTATGAGTATGGCATCTTAATGCATATCAAACTGGAGTAACCCTCCGCGTACGGAGGGTATGATTTATTGCGGTTCGGCGACGTGCCCGTCCTGTGCAGGTGAGCTGTTGGCAGGGGCGTTTCCACTGTTAGTCCGGGTGTAGAGAATTTTGTGCGTATCGTTTGCACAATGTCCTACCACCAGTGAATCAGGTTGATCGGCCTGATCGTTGGGGACAATGTTCAGCGTAAAGCTGGACTCTGCGACGCCATTATTGATGATGCGCTGCTCGATATCGCTTTTCACGCGTTCACATGACGCAGGTGCCGCCAGAACCTGTGGGGATGCAACTGCCAGTAAGATCGCGGCAATTCCTGTTACGTATTTCATCATCAGCTCCTTTATGATCGACATAGACTAAGATTAGCATTTCTGGTGTAAATAACTGTATTTGCTAATATGATTGAGAATTATCTTCTTATCCCGGTGAAAAATGTGAAGAAACAGACCCTGTTAGGTTTCCTGTGTGTCGTGCTGGTTGGGTGTGATAACGCCAAAAGGCTGGTTTCCTTTACGCCGGAAATGGCCAGTTTTTCCAATGAATTTGATTTCGATCCGCTGCGCGGGCCGGTGAAAGATTTCAGTCAGACGCTGCTCAACGACAAAGGTGAGGTCACTAAGCGCGTCGCTGGTACCCTGTCACAGGAAGGGTGTTTCGATACACTTGAACTGCACGATATCGAAAACAATACCGGTATGGCGCTGGTCCTGGATGCTAACTACTATCGGGATGCCGAAACGCTGGAAAAAAAGATCCGCTTACAAGGTAAATGCCAGCTAGCGGAACTGCCTGCTGCCGGTGTGGTGTGGGATACCGACGATAACGGCTTTGTCGTTTCCGCCACGGGGAAAGAGATGAAGGTGCAGTATCGATATGATGCCGAAGGCTACCCGCTGGGCAAAACAACCGTCAGTAAGGACAGCACTTTGCAGGTTGATGCTAAACCGTCGGTTGACCCATTGAAGAAGTTAGATTACACCGCGGTGAGCATGCTCAACAATCATCCGTTAGGCAATGTCAAACAAACGTGCAAATACGATGAATACGCAAATCCGATCAACTGCCAGCTTGTTATCGTTGATGAGAGCGTGAAGCCGGCAGTTGAACATCATTACTCGATTGAAAACACGATCGACTACTACTAGTCGTGTTTACTGAGCGGTAGGCGGCAGCAGATTAGGGCCTGCCGTTTTGTGCTCTGCCAGATACTGCTGCTGGAAGATACACATACGAATCGTGTTGCGGTATTGACCGTTGATAAAGAACTCATGGATCAGCTCGCCTTCCACCATAAAACCGAGTTTACGGTAGATGTGGATAGCCTTTTCGTTCTCTTTATCGACGATCAGATACAGCTTATAGAGGTTGAGCACGGTAAAGCCATAGTCCATTGCCAGCTTTGCTGCCCGTGAGGCCAGACCCTTCCCCTGATATTCCGGCGAAATAATAATCTGGAACTCGGCCCGGCGGTGTACATGGTTAATTTCAACCAATTCCACCAGCCCGGCTTTTTCACCGTCGCACTCCACCACGAAGCGGCGTTCGCTTTGGTCGTGGATGTGTTTGTCATACAGGTCTGACAGCTCAACAAACGCTTCGTAAGGCTCTTCGAACCAGTAGCGCATTACGCTGGCATTATTATCAAGCTGATGGACGAATCGTAAATCTTCACGCTCCAGCGGGCGCAACTTAACACTGAGGGCGCTAGTCATATCGTATCCTTTCAATATCCTTCAAAGTGCAATGATTATGGGGCAACGGTGCGGCCAGTACGGCGGTCGAGGCAGCGCAGGGTGTTAGGTTCCCAGTACGCATTAATATTAGCGCTCTGCTCGCACTTATCACGGCTATCAAAGGCCGTATCGGCTTTGTCCCACTCTTTCTCTGCACGTTTATTGACTTTCTGGCGAAGCTGACGCGTATCGTTCCATTGTTCCTTTTCCATTGCGGCTTGTTGACGACTTTGCGCACTGTCTCCGGATTCAATGACCAGTTTACTGGTTTCAGCAAATGCGGAAGAGGTGTACACAGCCGCAGCCAGCGTCAGCATAGCCGTCAGGCACAGGCGTTTGGTCAGTGTAATTTTCATGGTGAATTCCTTTTATGGGAAAGGGTAAAAACGATAAAACAGGGTTAAATTCTACACTATTCCAGTTTGCGGGCATACCCACCCGGTGGATATGGATACGCTAACGAGATTCTGTCGTATCATGGTTAAACCGAAGGTAACTGAATAACATCAATGCTTAAGACCACATTTCTTTTTTTCATCACCGCGTTATGCGAAATTATTGGCTGCTTTTTACCCTGGCTTTGGCTTAAGCGAGGAGCTACAGCCTGGTTGCTGATACCCGCCGGGGTGTCACTGGCTTTATTCGTCTGGTTGCTGACACTGCATCCGGCAGCCAGCGGGCGTGTATACGCAGCCTATGGCGGTGTTTACGTGGTGACCGCGCTGCTATGGCTACGTATTGTCGATGGTGTAAAACTCAGTTTATATGACTGGTCTGGCGCGCTGGTGGCGTTGTGCGGCATGCTGATCATTGTGGCTGGATGGGGGCGCGCATAGCGCCTTTTTTGTGATCAAACAGCGTTTTTTTGATCTTTATACTTGTATGGTAGTAGCTCAGTTGAGTAAATTTCCTGCATCACAAGAACAGATGTAGGGAATAAGAAATGAAGATTATTGGGGCTGAAGTGTTTGTCACCTGTCCTGGGCGTAATTTTGTAACGTTGAAAATTACGACAGAAGATGGGATCACCGGGCTGGGAGATGCCACGTTAAATGGACGCGAGTTGTCTGTGGCGTCGTATCTGAAAGATCACGTGTGTCCGCAGCTTATTGGTCGCGATGCGCATCGTATTGAGGACATCTGGCAGTTTTTCTACAAAGGTGCGTACTGGCGTCGTGGTCCGGTCACCATGTCGGCGATTTCTGCGGTGGATATGGCTCTCTGGGATATCAAAGCGAAAGCGGCGAATATGCCGTTGTACCAGTTGCTCGGCGGTGCGTCTCGTGAAGGGGTTATGGTCTACTGCCACACCACAGGCCATACCGTTGATGATGTACTCGAAGATTATGCGCGTCATAAAGAGATGGGCTTTAAAGCGATTCGCGTGCAGTGCGGCGTGCCGGGTATGAAAACCACTTACGGTATGTCTAAGGGCAAAGGACTGGCCTACGAACCCGCCACCAAAGGGCAATGGCCGGAAGAACAGTTGTGGTCAACGGAGAAATACCTGGATTTCACGCCAAAACTGTTTGCCGCCGTGCGCGACAAGTTTGGTTTCAACGAACATCTTTTACACGATATGCACCACCGTCTGACGCCAATTGAAGCGGCCCGTTTCGGCAAAAGCATTGAACAGTACCGTTTGTTCTGGATGGAAGATCCAACACCAGCTGAAAACCAGGAGTGCTTCCGCCTGATCCGCCAGCATACCGTCACGCCGATTGCGGTAGGGGAAGTGTTCAACAGCATCTGGGACTGTAAACAGCTTATTGAAGAACAACTGATCGACTATATCCGCACCACCATCACCCATGCGGGTGGTATCACCGGTATGCGCCGGATTGCTGATTTCGCGTCGCTGTATCAGGTTCGTACCGGTTCACATGGACCTTCCGATCTGTCGCCTGTGTGCATGGCCGCAGCGCTGCATTTTGATCTGTGGGTGCCGAACTTCGGCGTACAGGAATATATGGGCTATTCCGAGCAAATGCTGGAAGTGTTCCCACATAACTGGACCTTTGATAACGGCTATATGCACCCAGGAGACAAACCTGGTCTTGGGATCGAGTTTGACGAAAAACTGGCAGCGAAATATCCGTATGACCCTGCATATCTGCCCGTTGCTCGCCTGGAAGATGGCACGCTGTGGAACTGGTAAGGAGTGATTTGCTATGAAAAGTATCGTAATTGAAAAACCGAATACGCTGATTATCGCCGAACGACCGGTGCCAGAACCCTTAGCAGGTGAGGTGAGGGTAAAAGTGAAACTGGCGGGGATTTGTGGTTCCGACAGTCATATTTATCGCGGTCATAATCCATTTGCACAATACCCGCGCGTTATTGGCCACGAGTTTTATGGCGTGATCGAGGCGGTAGGTGACGGCGTTGACCATTCGCGAATAGGTGAGCGGGTGTCCGTTGATCCGGTCATCAGCTGCGGACATTGTTATCCCTGTTCAATTGGTAAACCTAACGTTTGTACATCGCTGGTGGTGCTGGGCGTGCATCGCGATGGTGGTTTCAGTGAGTACGCTGTGGTGCCAGCGAAAAATGCCTGGACGATCCCCGATACAGTGCCTGATGAGCATGCCGTTATGGTGGAACCTTTCACCATCGCCGCAAACGTGACCGGGCAAATTAAACCAACAGAAAACGATATTGCGCTTATTTATGGCGCAGGGCCTATGGGACTGACCACTGTACAGGCGCTTAAGCGTGTCTATAAGGTCAAAACCGTAGTGATTGCTGACAGAATCGATGAGCGCCTGGCCATGGCGAAGCAGTGCGGTGCAGACTGGGCAATCAATAATAGTCAGCACTCGTTGCAAGAGTTCCTTGCGGAAAACGGACTAAAACCGACCATTATCGTGGATGCAGCTTGCCATCCATCCATTTTACAGGAGGCAATCACGCTGGCATCGCCGGCCGCGCGAATTGTTCTGATGGGCTTCTCCAGCGATCCTTGTCAGATTATTCAACAAGGCATTACCGGGAAAGAACTGTCCATTTATTCCTCAAGATTAAATGCGAACAAATTCCCGATTGTGATTGATTGGTTGGTCAACGGACTTATCGATCCTAATCAACTTATTACTCACACTTTTGACTATCACCACGTTACAGACGCAATTGAATTGTTTGAGAAAGATCAGCAGCACTGCTGCAAAGTCTTACTTACATTCAGTGAATAATATAAATAACTGCGAGTAAGTGGTACGCATCTTACCTCTTAGAGATAGCCAATATGAATCAAGAAAAACACGAAAGATCCACGAAAGATCTGGTTAGAGCTGCCGTATCCGGATGGTTGGGTACTGCGCTCGAATTTATGGATTTTCAGTTATATTCTTTGGGTGCCGCACTGGTATTCCATGAAATATTTTTCCCGGAACAGTCTGCCGCCATGGCGCTTATTTTAGCGATGGGTACATACGGTGCAGGATATATTGCTCGTATCGTTGGAGCATTTATATTTGGCAAAATGGGAGACAGCATCGGCCGTAAAAAAGTACTGTTTATTACCATTACGATGATGGGAATTTGTACGACCTTAATTGGCGTGCTGCCAACATATGCACAAATTGGTATCTTTGCGCCTGTGCTGCTGGTGACGCTGCGTATCGTGCAAGGGCTTGGTGCGGGGGCTGAAATTTCGGGCGCAGGCACGATGCTTGCCGAGTACGCACCAAAAGGTAAACGTGGCATTATTTCCTCACTTGTTGCCATGGGGACCAACTGTGGAACCCTTAGCGCAACGGCCATCTGGGCGGTGATGTTCTTTGCGCTCGACCGTGAGGAGTTATTAGCCTGGGGTTGGCGCATTCCGTTCCTGGCGAGTGTCGTGGTGATGATCTTTGCCATCTGGTTGCGTATGAATCTCAAAGAAAGCCCGGTATTTGAGAAAGTGAATGATGAAGAAAACGCTCCGGCATTAAATAATTCGTCAGAAAATACGCTGGGGGCGATGTTTACCAGTAAATCTTTCTGGCTGGCAACCGGCCTACGTTTTGGACAGGCGGGTAATTCAGGATTAATCCAAACCTTCCTTGCCGGTTATTTAGTGCAGACGCTGTTATTTGATAAATCTATACCCACTGATGCCTTAATGATCAGTTCGGTGTTGGGCTTTATTACAATACCGTTGCTTGGCTGGTTGTCTGATAAGTTTGGTCGTCGTTTGCCTTATATTATCCTGAATATCTCGGCAATTATTTTGGCTTACCCGATGCTGTCAATTGTAGTGGATAAAACGTATAGCCCGGGTGTCATTATGACGGCATTGATTGTTATTCATAATTTTGCCGTATTGGGGTTATTTGCTCTCGAAAATATTACTATGGCGGAAATGTTCGGTGCGCGTAACCGGTTTACGCGAATGGCGATTTCAAAAGAAGCAGGCGGGTTGGTTGCTGTTGGTTTTGGTCCGGTTCTGGCGGGTATTTTCTGCAACATGACTAATTCCTGGTGGCCAATTCTGGTGATGGTCATCGCTTACTCACTGATTGGTCTGATTTCCGCGTTGCTGATGCCAGAAGTGAAAGATCGCGACCTGAGCGTACTTGAGGATGCTGCCGAGGTGAATAAAGCCGAGAAGGTTCGTTGCTCGGTGACTCAGACAAGCTGATACCAGACAGTAGCATGGGCGGATGTACTCGTACGCCGCCCATGCTATTACACAGCTTTACATGATGTCATACCAATCATAAAAAGCTTAATGCAAATCAAAACATACAACCATACAGGCGTTACTCTGGAACAGTCCTGATTTCATTTATAAGTAGGCCATACCATGCAAAACAAGCTCTTAGCGGCTAAGGCTGCACTTCCTGACTACGATCGTACAAAACTGGTTACGCGTATTGTTCATCTGGGATTTGGCGCGTTTCATCGCGCACATCAAGGTGTTTACGCTGACATTCTGGCCGCCGATCACGGCAGTGACTGGGGCTACTGCGAAGTGAACCTGATTGGCGGCGAGCAGCAGATTTTCGATCTGAAACAGCAAGATAATCTGTATACCGTTGCAGAGATGTCTGCTGATGCCTGGACTGCGAGAGTCGTGGGCGTGGTGAAAAATGCATTGCATGCGCAGGTTGATGGTCTGGAAAGCGTACTGGCAGCGATGTGTGAACCGCAGGTCGCGATCGTTTCCCTGACCATCACCGAGAAAGGATACTGCCATTCTCCGGCGACCGGCCAACTGATGTTAGACAACCCGATGATTGCAGCCGATCTGCAAAACCCTAAACAGCCTAAAACTGCGCCGGGCGTGGTGGTTGAAGCCCTGGCGCGTCGCAAAGCTGCGGGTTTAGCCGCCTTTACCGTGATGTCCTGCGATAACATGCCAGAAAACGGTCATGTGATGCGCAATGTTGTCATTGCATATGCCCGAGCGGTAGATATGGAACTGGCCGCGTGGATCGAACAACATGTGACATTCCCATCAACAATGGTTGACCGCATTGTCCCTGCAGTTACGCAGGAGACGCTGGACAAAATTGAACATATCACCGGTGTACGCGACCCGGCAGGCGTGGCATGCGAACCGTTCCGCCAGTGGGTAATTGAAGATAACTTTGTTGCCGGCCGTCCTGAATGGGAAAAGGCCGGGGCGGAACTGGTAGCCGATGTCATTCCGTTTGAAGAGATGAAACTGCGTATGCTCAACGGCAGCCACTCTTTCCTTGCTTATCTTGGGTATCTGGCGGGATATCAACATATTAACGATTGCATGGGCGATGAAAACTATCGTCTTGCTGCACGTGCGCTGATGTTGCAGGAACAAGCACCTACGCTGAAAGTAAAAGGTGTTGACCTACAGCGCTACGCCGATCTGTTAATTGAACGCTACAGCAATCCGGCGCTGCGTCATCGTACCTGGCAGATCGCCATGGACGGTAGCCAAAAACTGCCGCAGCGTATGCTTGATTCCATTCGTTGGCACATTGTGCACGGTAGTGACTTTGCGCTGCTGGCACTGGGTGTCGCTGGTTGGATGCGTTACGTAGGTGGTGTGGATGAACAGGGCCAGGCGATTGAAATTAGCGATCCACTGTTGCCGGTGATCCAGAATGCGGTGCGTAGCAGCAACGAAGGCGAAGAGCGCGTTCAGGCGCTACTGGCAATCGATGCTATTTTTGGCCGTGAACTGCCACAGGTTGAACTGTTCAACCGTCAGGTCACACAAGCGTATCTTACTTTACTGGCTGAAGGGGCGAAGGCGACGGTTGCGAAGTATGCAGCAAAACTGAAGTAACGAAGATTATGCTTTATGTCGCCATCTGGCTTGCAACGGCCAGATGGCGCTGTGTTTTCTGGCATTCACACCAATTAGTTCATGCCTAAACGAATCAGCTCGAGGGGGGCGTATTTGCCTTCACATCCTTCGATTTCCACTGTTTTCCCGCGGCGAATCTGCTCAGCGGTCAGGCCATCGGTATCTATTGCTGTAATGCGGCCTGTGAGTCCGGTGTCGCTGATCATGACGCGGCTGCCAGTGGTGATTGCGTTACGGTTACGATCGTATGTTTTCATGGTGTTTTCTCCTTTCCAACTTACCGTCAAAGCCCGTGGGCTTTTAGTCCCACGTAACGGGCGCAATATAAATACGCTTCTCGTTAATGATTTTTTTTGTTTTCGATCAAAATCACAGCTTTTTTTATGCAGTTATGCGGGAGAGGGGAAAACGCAGGAGAAACTCACCCCGGTGTGAGGTGAGCGTAGTATTAATCTTCGCTGAACCAGTCGCTATTTTCCTGACGAATAAGCTGAACGGACTCACCAATTTCCTGAAGATGGATCATCATTGCGCGCTCGACCGCATCGCCGTCATGCTTCTCAAGGGCGGCAAAGATATCGTGATGCTGGCGTAGCAGCATTTCAGGCGGGGAAATATGATCCAGGCTCATATAACGAACGCGGTCAATTGTAGCCTTTATATTCTCAACGGTATCCCAGGCGAGTTGGCACTCGGCGATTAAAGCCAGTTTCTGATGAAACTCATCATCAAGCTGGAAGAAATCATTAATCTGTTTTCGGTCAATTGCGATGCGCTGCTGATTCAAATTCTGTTCAAGCTGATAGCACTGTTGATCGTTGATCAGCGATGCGGCGCGGCGTACCACGGCACATTCAATTGCCTGGCGAACAAAACAGCCGTTTTGCACTTGCGACAGCGAAATTTTATTCACGTAGCTGCCACGCTGCGGGCGGATCTGAATCAGACCGTTCTCAGCCAGTTTGATGAATGCTTCTCGTACCGGCTGGCGTGACACATTAAAGCGTACAGAAACCTCTTTCTCCGACAGCGGTGTACCGGGTGCAATCAGACAATGCACGATATCACGGCGAAGAATACGGTAAATCTGTTGATTTACTGGCTGTGTAGGGTTGAGCTGCGTTTCTACGGTCATTCATTCTTACTTTTTAGAGAGTTAACCCGGATATTTTATCACTTCTTTCAGGCTATCTATACCCGGCACAAGGCCGGGCAGAGAAATTAGCCACGATGAATACTCAGCCCGGCAAAAGACTGTGTGACAGGCATCATTTCAAGGGTGTTGATATTGACATGAGCCGGTAAAGAAGCCACCCACCATACCGCTTCTGTAACATCTTGCGGAGTCAGCGCCGTGGTATTTTCGTAGGCTTTTTCAGCTTTGGCGTCATCACCTTTAAAACGGACATTAGAGAACTCCGTACCGCCAACCAGACCCGGCTCGATGTCGGTAACGCGAATTGCAGTGCCGTGTAAATCAGTACGTAAATTCAGGCTAAACTGGCGAACAAACGCTTTGGTCGCACCGTAGACGTTACCGCCAGCGTATGGCCAGCTGCCCGCGGTAGAACCGATATTGATAATATGACCGCGGTTGCGTTCAACCATGCCAGGCAGAACGGCACGGGTCATATAAACCAGCCCCTTGTTGTTGGTGTCGATCATATTTTCCCAGTCTTCAATGCTGGCCTTGTGAGCAGGCTCAAGGCCCAGCGCCAGACCCGCGTTGTTGACCAGAACATCAATATTGCGCCATTCAGCAGGAAGGGCGTCCATCATCTCTTCAATCGATGCACGATTACGTACGTCCAGTTGCGCGGTATAGAGGCGGTCACCCAATTCCTCTTTCAGTTCCTGCAGGCGCTCCTGGCGGCGTCCGGTGGCTATAACTTTATGCCCATTCTCAATAAAACGACGCGTAATGCACTCACCAAAACCTGCGGTTGCTCCGGTTACTAAAACGATCATCTCACTGTTCCTCAACGCTTTTTATGTCGTACTACCATAGCACGTCATTTCCGTTCAGAGCTATTCCTGCGTAACGCGATTGCGGTTGATTCCTGGGAAGTCTACTCTGGTAAACAAATCGTTTTCAGGAGTGAAAGATGTCGTTAACGAATCCTTTTTTACGTCACAGCACGTTGCCGTACCAGGCACCGCAGTTTGATCAGATAGAGGTGCAGCACTATCGCCCAGCGTTCGATGAAGGCGTGCGGCAAAAACGTGCAGAGATCGAGGCTATTGTGCAAAACCCGCAGGCCCCTGATTTTGCCAATACATTGCTGGCGCTTGAACAAAGCGGCGCTTTGCTGACACGCGTAACCAGCGTTTTCTTCGCGATGACGGCGGCGCACACAAACGATGAACTACAGCCCCTTGACGAAGAGTTTTCCGCAGAACTGGCGAACCTTGCCAATGATATTTATCTCAATGGCGCGCTTTTTTCGCGCGTTGAAGCGGTCTGGCAACAGCGAGGTTCGCTGGGGCTGGATAACGAATCATTACGCTTGCTGGAGGTCATCCACCAGCGTTTTGTATTAGCCGGCGCGCGTCTGAATGAGGTCGATAAAGCGAACCTTAAAGCGCTCAATACAGAGTCCGCCACGTTGACCAGCCAGTTTAATCAACGGCTGCTGGCGGCGAACAAGTCCGGTGCTCTGGTGGTGGATGATGCACGTTACCTGGACGGACTCAGCGCAGAGGAAATTGCTGTTGCCGCCGAAGCTGCAAAGGAGAAAGGGCTTGAAGCGCGTTGGGTTATCCCGCTATTGAACACGACTCAGCAACCGGCGCTTGCGGCGTTACGCGATCGCCAGACCCGTGAGAATCTGTTCAACCGCGCATGGGCGAGAGCAGAAAACAATGACGCTAACGATACTCGGGCGATTATTCAGCGACTGGTCGAGATCCGGATGCAGCAGGCGAAACTACTCGGTTTTGCCAATTACGCTGCATGGAAAATTGCCGATCAGATGGCAAAAACACCGGAAGCGGCACTCAATTTCATGCGGGCGATTGTTCCCGCTGCGCGAGCCAGGGCATTGGATGAACAGGCCGAAATCCAGAATGTTATCAATCACGAACAGGGGAAATTTAACGTCGAGGCCTGGGACTGGGCATTTTATGCCGAGCAGGTTCGTCGTGAGAAATATGCACTTGATGAGGCGCAGCTCAAACCTTACTTTGCCCTTGATACGGTGCTGAACGAGGGCGTTTTCTGGACAGCCAATCAACTCTTTGGCATAAAATTTATAGAACGGTTCGACATTCCTGTTTATCACCCGGATGTTAGGGTATGGGAAATATTCGATCACGATGGCGTAGGGCTGGCGTTATTTTACGGCGATTTCTTTGCCCGGGAATCGAAAAGCGGTGGTGCCTGGATGGGCAATTTTGTTGAGCAATCGCAACTCAATGAAACCCGGCCGGTTATTTACAACGTGTGTAATTATCAAAAACCGGCAAAAGGTCAGCCTGCATTGTTATTGTGGGATGATGTTATTACGTTATTTCATGAGTTTGGGCACACGTTGCATGGCCTGTTCGCCACTCAGCGTTATGCCACGCTTTCAGGGACCAACACTCCGCGTGATTTTGTTGAGTTTCCTTCGCAGATCAACGAACACTGGGCGAGTCATCCGCAGGTCTTTGCTCGTTTTGCTCGTCATGTTGATACCGGGGAGCAAATGCCGCAGGCGTTGCGGAATAAGATGCAGCGGGCCAGCCTGTTTAACAAAGGTTACGACATGACCGAACTGCTCAGTGCCGCATTGTTGGATATGCGTTGGCACAGTCTGGAAAAGAGCGCGTTATCTCTTTCTGTCGAACAATTTGAACAGCAGGCGCTGGCGGCTGAAGGTTTGGATCTCAAGGCTGTGCCGCCTCGTTATCGCAGCAGCTATTTTGCCCATATCTTCGGCGGCGGTTATGCAGCAGGTTATTACGCCTATTTGTGGACGCAAATGCTGGCCGATGACGGCTATCAGTGGTTTGTAGAGCAGGGCGGATTAACTCGCGAAAACGGGCAAAAGTTCCGTGAAGCGATTTTGTCCCGCGGTAACGGTACTGATTTAACTGAACTCTATCACCAGTGGAGCGGGCGCGATCCCCGTATGGAGCCGATGCTGGAACATCGTGGTTTGAGCGTCTAAGAGATTATTAGCCAGAATATTGAGCCGGGCGTGATGCCCGGTTTTTTATTATTTTAAAAGATGGCAATTTTTAGGGTTTTATATGAAAGTTGACAATAATAGTTATCAACAAATGATGATGAAATATATTCAGGAATGCTAGTTTAATAATGATGATGCCTTTGGATGTTTGATAAGATTAGCGTTCATGTACGGGCAGGTTTCTCAGGTAATTGTTAATGAAAATAGGGGTTCTAATAGCTGTGCTTGTTATGTCCGGATGTGCAGATAGTACAATTGTGCAATCCAGCGTCACTCCGTTTACGCCACATGTTTCACGCTCAAATGCTGAAATCATCGCACGGTATAAAGAAGCGCGTGAATCCGGGTTTTCCCATGGTTCTGCGTATCAATATGCCAGAGGCGACAAAACCTACACATCCGATCAATTAGAGGTGATTGGGCTTAATGAAATGCTGAATGAACCGTTATTGGTTTGACCACTTTATTGACAACGCTATGCCACACCAGAAGGTATAGCGTAATATCCTGTTAATTACGATTTATTAATTACTATTAAAAAATTTACATAAATTTTCTTTTTTATCGTTAAGATAATTTCATCAGAAACGCTCGAACAGGGAGGGAGAACGTGATGATGAGAAATACGAAGGAAATAGATGCAATTTTGATTGAGTTGAACAAGTCCATTGATGCCCACTACAAATGGTTAGTGACAATGTTCCGCTGCGTGGTGTCTTCAGATGTTACACTGCCGGATATTATGGGTGAAAACTCGCATTTTGTTTGTCGATTTGGACAGTGGCTTAATAATCAATCACGGTACAATGAGGATGATTGTAGTTACGTAAGCAAGATAAGCGCCACCCACGAAAAGATGCATTTATCAGGCAAGAAATTGCTAATGGCTATCGTGGAGAATCGTAGTCATTCATGGCATTTCGACAGTTTCCAGGATGCGCTGCTGGCATTTACTTCATCTGTAATGGACTACAAAATATATTTATTGAGTATCCGCAGTAATATCGACGCATTAACAGGTTTACCTGGCAGAAGAATGCTCGATGAGTCTTTTGATCGGCAGTTGCTCGATGCCGAACCGCTTAATCTTTATATATTGTTGTTAGATATCGATCGTTTTAAATACGTTAACGATACCTACGGCCATTTGGTTGGTGACGTGGTATTGCGGGCTCTGGCATCAAATTTATTGTCATGGACGCGATATGATGAGGCGGCGTACCGCTACGGTGGAGAAGAGTTCATTATCATCATCAGAACAAAAACGGACGAGCAGGCATGCAAGGCGGGTTTGCGACTTTGTCGTCTGATTGGTCAGAAAAAAATTCCCTACACTGAGGGAGAGATCGGTATCACGGTGACGGCAGGCATAACCCGGGTTCAACAGGGTGAAACGCTGGATACCGCGCTTGGTCGGGCCGACAGGGCGATGTATCAGGGGAAACAGACCGGCAGGAATCGCTGCATGTTTATAGATGAAAATGAGCAAATTGCGTTGGTGGACACCAATGACGGAACCTCGTATCCCCTCAGTGCGTGAGTTTTCGAAAAATGCTTTGAGGTAGTTGCGTTTCGTTTAACTTTCATTGGGGTTGTCGGTGATAGGTTAGCTGACTATCCGTTATCTTCGCAGGGAATTGCCAGATAGCGTATAAAAGCAAAACACAAATCTATCCATGCAAGCATTTACCGCTGGTTTATCCGGCGGTTTTTTTTATCTGTAAATCAGGAAAAAGGCACAGCGAGTGCGATTCAGGTAAAAAAATGGCCCCTTGTGCAGCTACGCTACAAGGGGCCGGGTCGGTGCAGGACTATCTCCGTTCATCAATCATCCCATCTGTGGCTAAAATACGCGGCCAGGAAACCGGAAAATAAAATAATTCCCAGAACAGCCATAAAAATATTCATATTACCCAGCATAGTAAATGCTCCTTTATCTGTGAGTTTCCTCTCTTACCTTAAGTTCACCTCGCTTATGACTATAGTAGCAATTCAATCTTAAACAAAGGCTGAACTGTGTGATTATTTCGACTGAAAAGTAAATTTTTGACATGATCACGTCGAATAAAATAAATAATAGTGACGAGACACATTTATCTGCGTACAAATAACCCTGTTTTTAAACCCTGAGACGCTGTTATGACGGTGTGCTGCTGATACAGATTGTTGCACGTTTATAATGCAGAGTTGTCTCATGGTGGTTCAATTTTTCGTGTGATTAATCCTTTTGGCGGGAAAATGTAATACTGATCTATGTGCGCGAGATGCTAATTTGTTGATTTTATATGAGGTTTTAATATCTGGCATCGTTTTTGCCTTATCACTTCTGAACACCCTTAATTTGCACCGTTTTGTCTGCCCGGCTGCACCGGAGCTTTCAGCAAGTCTAATTTCAGGAGTGAAACTATGCAGCGTCGTACATTTTTAAAAGCTTTTGCACTTTCTGCCTCTGTTGTCGCAATGGGCGTGAGTTTTAGCGTTCAGGCAGCCGACACCATTAAGGTTGGCATCATGCATTCGTTATCCGGCACGATGGCCATATCCGAAACGCCGCTAAAAGATGTGGCGTTGATGACCATCGATGAAATAAATGCTCAGGGCGGTGTGTTGGGTAAAAAGCTGGAACCGGTGGTGGTTGACCCGGCCTCGAACTGGCCGTTATTTGCTGAAAAAGCAAGACAACTGCTGAGTCAGGACAAGGTGGCGGCAGTTTTCGGCTGCTGGACATCGGTGTCGCGTAAATCGGTTCTACCGGTATTTGAAGAGTTAAACGGTCTGCTGTTTTACCCGGTGCAATACGAAGGTGAGGAGATGTCGCCTAACGTCTTCTATACCGGCGCAGCCCCCAATCAGCAGGCGATCCCTGCGGTTGAGTATCTGATGAGTGAGGACGGCGGTAGCGCGAAACGCTTCTTCCTGCTTGGCACGGATTATGTTTATCCGCGCACGACCAACAAAATTTTACGCGCCTTTTTGCACTCAAAAGGGGTCGCCGATAAAGACATCGAAGAGGTGTACACTCCATTCGGACACAGCGATTACCAGACCATTGTCGCCAGTATTAAAAAATTCGCCGCAGGGGGAAAAACGGCGGTGGTATCAACCATCAATGGGGATTCTAACGTACCGTTCTATAAAGAGTTAGCGAATCAGGGGCTGAAAGCCACCGATGTGCCGGTGGTGGCTTTTTCCGTGGGTGAGGAGGAGCTACGCGGTATTGATACCAAACCGCTGGTGGGCAACCTTGCCGCCTGGAACTACTTTGAGTCCGTCGATAATGCGGCCAACAAAAAGTTTGTCGCTGATTACCGGGCGTATGCCAAAGCGCACAAATTACCGAATGCTGATTCGGTGGTGACGAACGACCCAATGGAAGCCACATATGTTGGCCTGCATATGTGGGCGCAGGCGGTAGAAAAAGCCGGAACTACCGATGTGGATAAAGTTCGTGCTGCTATGGCGGGGCAATCCTTCGCTGCGCCATCAGGTTTTACCCTGACCATGGATGCGACCAACCATCACCTGCATAAACCCGTCATGATTGGCGAGATTGAAGGCAACGGCCAGTTTAACGTGGTGTGGCAAACCGATGAGCCGGTCCGCGCCCAGCCGTGGAGTCCGTACATCGCTGGTAATGATAAAAAATCTGAACAGCCTGTGAAAACCGCCAGCAACTGATCTAACGCCCTCCTGCGGGAGGGTAATGCTTTGGAGAACGCTCATGAAAGCTATGCGCTTTATTCGTGGTGTGTTGTTGCTGATGTGGTTTTTGCCGTGGATAGCCCAGGCCGCAGATGCTGATACCTTTACCGCCGCCAACCGTGCTCAGCAGGCCGCCTTGCTTGAACAATGGGCGGTGAATCCTGACGTTCAGCGCATCCCGCTGCTCAGCGCACTGCGAGATGAGAACCTGCTGACCGATAACACGAAAAATGCCTTCATCATGAACGGCTCGCACGTACAGCCGTTAGGAACAGCGATAGCCCCAAACGGCGAGCTAAAAAAAATTCGCCTGACTAACCGCCTGCGTAATCTGGTAGCCGGAGCGTTGGCTGTCCATCAGCTTTTAAGTGACAGTGTCACGGTAAGGGGGGAGGCAGCTCGTACATTACAGCGTGAGGCGCAGCCGGACATGCTGCCGTTTTTACAACAACGACTGGCTCAGGAGTCAGATGGTGATGTGAAATCCGCACTCGCTATTGTACTGGCAAATCTGCAATTGGGTAGCACCTCGCCGGAAGTCAGGCTTCAGGCAATCGAACTATTAGGGGAGTCAAATGATCCTGAAACTCAGGCGCGCCTGCAGCCATTCACCAGGGCTGAACATGAACCCAATGCCCGAGTGCGTGCTGCCGCTGACGAAAGTCTGAATTCCATCTCGCATCGCATGAAGGTTGGGGATCTTCTTGGGCAGGCTTTCATGGGACTGTCACTGGGTTCTATTTTGCTGCTTGCGGCATTGGGTCTGGCGATAACCTATGGATTACTCGGCGTCATCAATATGGCGCATGGCGAGATGTTAATGCTCGGGGCGTACTGTACCTGGATGGTGCAACAGCTGATGGGGCAGTTTTTCCCGCACGGGTTAGCCTGGTATCCGGTTATTGCACTTCCGGTCGCCTTTTTGCTGACTGCGGCAGTAGGAATGCTGCTCGAGCGTGGGGTGATACGCCATTTATATGGCCGTCCGCTTGAAACGCTACTGGCGACCTGGGGTATCAGCCTGATGCTCATCCAGTTGGTGCGTATGACTTTCGGCGCGCAAAACCTGGAAGTCGCCAATCCGGCATGGCTTTCCGGCGGTATTCAGGTTTATGCCAATCTGATATTGCCGTGGAACCGAATAGTGGTGCTTGGCTTTGCCATGCTGGTGCTGTTCTTCACCTGGCTGCTGTTGAATAAAACACGCCTCGGGCTGCGCGTGCGTGCCGTGACGCAAAATCGCAATATGGCGGCCTGCTGCGGCGTACCCACGGGACGAGTCGATATGCTGGCCTTTGGCCTTGGTTCAGGAATTGCCGGACTGGGAGGTGTGGCGCTCTCGCAACTAGGTAACGTAGGACCGGAGCTGGGGCAAAGCTACATTATCGATTCGTTTTTGGTGGTGGTACTGGGCGGCGTTGGACAGCTTGCCGGGAGCGTGGCTGCAGCTTTTGGGCTGGGGATCTTCAATAAAATTCTGGAGCCTCAGGTGGGGGCGGTTCTTGGCAAAATCATGATCCTGGTGTTGATCATTCTGTTTATTCAGAAACGACCTCAGGGACTGTTCGCGCTGAAAGGGAGGGTTATTGACTGATGACGATGCCAATGACAATAACGCTGGCGCGTAAAGCGCCGCGTACAACACGCGTGCTGGGTCTGGGCTTACTGCTGGCGTTGATTATTCTGCCGTTTCTTGCGCTGTTACCTGCGGAGCATCCGCTGGCCATATCGGTGTGGACGTTGACGCTGGCCGGGAAAATTCTCTGCTATGCCATTGTGGCCGTTGCGCTGGATCTGGTGTGGGGTTATGCCGGAATGCTCTCGCTGGGACACGGTATCTTCTTCGCGCTGGGGGGCTATGCGATGGGAATGTACCTGATGCGCCAGGCTTCCGGCGAAGGATTACCGGCCTTTATGTCGTTCCTGTCGTGGAGCGAGCTGCCCTGGTTTTGGTGGGGGACGCAACATTTTCTCTGGGCGATGCTGCTGGTTGTTCTGGTGCCGGGCCTGCTGGCGCTGGTATTTGGTTGGTTTGCCTTCCGTTCAAAAATCAAAGGTGTCTATTTCTCCATCATGACCCAGGCCCTGACTTTCGCAGGAATGCTGCTGTTTTTCCGCAATGAAACCGGCTTTGGTGGAAATAACGGTTTTACCGGTTTTACCACCATTCTGGGGTTTCCGGTGACCGCGACGTCCACCAGGATCGCGCTGTTTCTGGCGACGGTTATGCTGCTGGTGCTGGCAATATGGCTGGGACTTGCGCTGGCCCGCAGTAAGTTTGGTCGTATTCTGACCGCCGTGCGCGATGCCGAGAACCGTTTGATGTTCTGTGGTTACGATCCGAAAGGTTTCAAGTTACTGGTGTGGACGCTTTCCGCTGTACTGTGCGGCCTGGCCGGGGCGCTTTATGTCCCGCAGGTAGGGATTATCAACCCCAGCGAAATGTCGCCGACCAACTCGATTGAAGCGGCGATTTGGGTTGCTCTCGGCGGACGTGGAACCCTGATCGGCCCGGTATTTGGCGCTGTACTGGTGAACGGTGCTAAAAGCCTGTTTACCGTCATTATGCCGGAATACTGGCAGCTGTTTCTTGGCCTGATCTTTATTGGCGTTACGCTTTTTTTACCCCGTGGTGTGATTGGCCTGTTTCGCAAAGGAGACAAATAATGCAGCCGGATGAAGGACTTTTTACTCGCCAGATGCCGGGCGATCGGTTTCGCGAACAAACGGACCCGGTACTCCAACTGGAAAAAATTAACGTTAATTTCGACGGATTCCAGGCGTTAACGGATCTCTCGCTCAATATTGGCGTCGGGGAGCTGCGCTGTATTATTGGCCCCAACGGCGCCGGGAAGACGACGTTAATGGATGTCATAACCGGTAAAACCAGACCGCAAAGTGGTCGTGCGATATACGATCAGTCGACCGATTTAACAACGCTGGATCCCATTGCCATCGCGCGTCAGGGGATTGGACGGAAATTTCAAAAGCCCACGGTATTTGAAGCATTAACGGTGGAAGAGAACCTGGAGCTGGCGCTGAAAAATGATAAATCTGTCTGGGGGGCTCTACGGGCAAGACTCTCAGGCGAACAACGGGATCGTATTGATGAAGTACTGGCGCTGTTGCGGCTGGGTAATGAGCGGGCCCGCCGCGCCGGTCTGCTTTCGCATGGGCAAAAACAGTTTCTCGAAATTGGCATGCTGCTGGTGCAGGAGCCGCATTTACTGCTACTGGATGAACCCGCGGCGGGGATGACGGATGCGGAAACGGAATACACGGCGGAGCTGTTTCGCCAGCTTGCCGGTAAGCACTCTCTGATGGTTGTTGAGCACGATATGGGATTTGTTGAAACCATTGCCGATCGCGTCACAGTATTACATCAGGGACGTGTCCTCGCTCAGGGGAGTCTTCGCGATGTGCAGGCCAACGAGCAGGTTATTGAAGTCTATCTCGGGCGTTAAGGAGTTCATATGCTGCAGGTGAAAGAACTGAATCAATATTATGGTGGCAGCCATATTCTGCGCGGGGTGAGCTTTGATGCGCGTATCGGTGAGGTGACATGCCTGCTGGGGCGTAACGGCGTGGGGAAAACAACACTACTAAAGTGTCTGATGGGACTTATTCCGGCCCGTAGCGGAAGCGTGCTCTGGCAGGATAAAAATGTCACTCACTGGAAGCCGCATCAGCGGGTCAGGGCCGGTGTGGCGTATGTCCCACAGGGGCGTGATATTTTTCCGCGTTTGACGGTCGAAGAGAATCTGCTGCTCGGTCTTTCCCGTTTTTCAGCACCGGAGGCCCGACATGTTCCTGATGATATTTACGCGCTCTTTCCGGTTTTACAGGAGATGAAGCATCGGCGTGGCGGAGATTTGTCCGGCGGGCAACAGCAGCAACTGGCCATTGGACGAGCGCTGGCAAGTCGCCCACAGTTGTTGATTCTTGATGAGCCAACGGAAGGGATCCAGCCGTCGGTGATTAAAGAGATTGGTCAGGTGATTTCTCAACTGGCGCACCGGGGGGATATGGCTATATTGCTGGTGGAGCAATTCTACGATTTTGCGCAGCAGCTGGCCGACAAATACCTGCTCATGTCGCGGGGCAGCATTATTCAAAGCGGCGATGGTAAAAATATGGAGGCCGAGGGCGTTCGGGGACTGGTTGCAATCTGAGGTATGCGACAGAGCGGCTTCGGCTCTGTCGCTATACTCATCAGCAGACCACCGTCTGCCCCCAGGGCTTGGCGCGCATGCCTTTTATCATGAGCGCCCAGGCAAGAACGATCGCCACTATCAGCGCGACAAACAGCGACCATGGCGGCAATGTGGTTAAAATGACGCCGCTGACTAATGGGTTAACCGCTGCGCCAAGCCAGCCCAACGACTGGGCGGAAAAATAGCTGGCTTTCATGCCTGCTGGCGCGATGTTGTCGATAAGCATGTATTCACCCGGCGCGTAAATGACTTCGCCGATAGTGAAAAACGCAGCAGAAATTCCCCATAACAACAGACTGTTGCCGGAGAAAGCGAAACCGACCAGGCCAACGACAAAGAAGACTGTACCCACTGTCATCAACGGGCGGATATTCGTGGCGGTGAGCCTACGACCAAGTGCGTATTGCAGTGATACTACGATGGCGGCGTTAACGGGCAGGACGACTGCTACCACTTTCTCGGCAAAATCGCCATCCGCTACCACCATAACGTATTGCGAAATACAGGACGCAAAAGCACCGCCAACAAACGATGCCAGAAAGGCCGATAACGTAAACCAAAATAATGCCCGGTCGCGCAGGAGTACCGATGGGGACCACACCGCGGCGTTTAAACCTTCTGATGGTGCAGTCGAACGTTTTACCCAGGTCTGGATAAACACCAGTGGCAATGCTGAACAGGCGGCAGCCAGCCAGAAAGGCAGGTTAATGCTTTGCATCACTAGCAGCGTGCCCAGCGGTGGGCCAACGGTCCAGCCAATATTCAGCACGGTATAGTTGAGCGAGAAAATTTTAGTCTTGTTGGTGGCAGACAGATTATCGGCAAACCAGGCCTTCAGCACCGTGGCGAAGACGGAGTAGGCACAGTTGATCAGGGCAAAAAGCAAAACCACTACCACCACGTTATGCACCAGTGGGATTGCAATAAAGCCGGAAGCAAAGCCACAAATTGCCAGCAGCATATAGCGTTTTTTATCGAACTTGTCGGCCAGAATACCAAAGCCAAGGCTGAACACCACGCCAATGGTCAGCGCGACCGTCATCGCATAGCCGATCAGGTCAACGCTCAGATGATACTGCCGACTGAGGTAAATCGTCATAAATGGCAGAGTGGCGCCACGGCCAATTGTTAATAACAAAGATGACGCGAGTAACGCGAGAGTGGACCTTCTCAAGGAGATATTCATTTGCCTGCCCGACAATGCATGTTGTTATGTTTTTTTAGATATAAGAAACAAATAGCATGTCAAAACTGTGATGTACACTCAATAAGTTGTCCGAAAATGCCTTGCGTGGCCTACCTGAAATAATGATCTGTTACGGCACAACGATTTCCGTTACTTTAACTTGTTTACAAAAATTTAATATTTGCAGGGGCGGTGGTATGTCGCGTAAAGACGGGTTGTTAGCGTTACTGGTTGTCGTGGTTTGGGGACTGAACTTTGTCGTTATTAAAGTGGGTCTGCACAATATGCCACCGCTAATGTTAGCGGGATTACGTTTTTTACTGGTGGCGTTTCCGGCAATACTCTTTGTTGCCAGGCCGAAAATCCCACTTGCGTTATTGCTCGGCTATGGCCTGACCATCAGTTTTGGGCAGTTCGCATTTCTCTTTAGCGCTATCAAATTCGGCATGCCTGCAGGGTTAGCTTCTCTGGTATTGCAGGCTCAGGCGTTTTTTACCATTGTTCTGGGCGCATTTGCTTTCGGTGAGCGTCTGCAGGGTAAACAATTGGTTGGGATTGCGCTGGCGGTATTTGGCGTGCTGGTGCTGATTGAGGCCAGTCTGAATGGTCAGCATGTTGGCATGCTCGGTTTTATGCTGACGCTGGCGGCGGCGCTAAGCTGGGCCTGCGGCAATATCTTTAACAAAAAAATCATGCAGCATACATCGCGTCCGGCCGTTATGTCGTTGGTGGTATGGAGCGCGTTAATTCCCATTGTTCCGTTCTTCCTGGCATCATGGCTTCTGGATGGTCCAACGCAAATGATCCACAGTCTGGTGGAGATAGATATGACCACCATTCTTTCACTGGTTTATCTGGCGTTTGTGGCGACCATTGTGGGTTACGGTATCTGGGGTTCGTTACTCGGACGCTATGAAACCTGGCGTGTCGCGCCGTTGTCGCTGCTGGTGCCGGTCGTTGGACTGGCGAGTGCGGTCGTGCTGCTGGATGAAACGCTGACCGGATTGCAACTGCTCGGTGCGCTACTGATCATGGCAGGGTTGTATATCAATGTGTTTGGCTTTCGGTTGCGTAAGGTTGCGTCGGTGAGGGGCTAAAAAAGCCCCGCAGTGGAGTAATGCTCGTCAGTTAAGCATGTATGGTGAACATGTGATTATTGCTCATGGTTCCGTTCACCTCAGCGGTGTCATTTCTCTGAAGCGCAGATACCTGTGAACGTGCAAGGGAGACTCACCGCCGTCTCTCTTGCATCCCAGGCTCCCGGCGGGAAAATCGTCGCTGCGCGAGTTATTCGTCTTATGTCGTCTGCCTGTCGGGTCGGGGCCGAGCCTGCGTCCCTGCGGGCCGTCCCCTCTGTCCGCATCCCTGCGGACAGACCCGGTCAGCCGTCAACACTCATCGATTTTCAGCCGGACCGGGGTCATCGCTTCAACGCACTGACTTCCAGTTATATCCGTATTGCTGTTCAGAGATATTCAAATAAAAGCGTAGGTGGTGAGGTGTGGACTGGTCCGGCTGAAAATTGCCGACGTGTTTCCGTAAGGCCGGGAGAGCCAGCATGGATGCTGGCTCAGGGCGCGCTTTGCAAGGACGCTTCCTCGCGCCCGGCCCGGTAGCCTTTAGGAATAAGCGGAGGGTATTGCGCAGCAACAATTTTCCTGCCGGGAGCCGGGATTGTAAAGGGCGTGGCGGAGAACGCCCTTTACACGTTCACAGGAGTCAGTGTTTTAGAGAAGCAATGCACATGAGGTGAACGGAACTCTTTCTCCTAGATAGCATGTTATTTACCTCCGCCAGCACAGGTTGATGCTTACTGAAACTGAGGCGCTAACTGACAGGCATTACCGCAGTTGCTGGGCAATATAATTACAGGTTGCGCATATTGTAATAAGGCACACCTAATTCGTCGGACTTGTCACTGCCTGCACCCATATGATTAAAATCGAACGGGGACTGATCGTGCGCAGGGGGCATAATCATCGCGTCGCGACTGTTCTGGGTGGCAGGTTGCGCGGTCTGTTCCGCCATGCTCTGGCCCGAAACAACAAACAGCAGGGCCAGCATTGCATAAGACAGAAGTTTCATGATTTCCTCGGTTACGTCGTTAACTGGCGATTAGCAATTACATTGATTGAGTGGAAGCAAATAGCGTGATTCGCCGTGCATATTCGTCATACGGTACTTATGCGGCGGAACATCAAAATAGTTTTTGAATGTCCGGGTCAGCGTCTGCTGAGACTCAAAACCGTAACGCTCTGCCAGATAAAGAATGGGCTCGTTACTCTCTTTTAATTTTTGCGCTATTTCAGTCATTTTACGGCTGCGAATGTATTGACCCAGTGAATGGCCGGTTTCTTTTTTAAACATCCGTTGCAGGTGCCATTTGGAGTAACCTGAACGCTCAGACACTTTTTCCAGCGAGAGCGGCGATTCAAGGTTATTTTCGATCCAGTCCAAAATGCTATGAATAGTGATTGTGTCAGTATTGCGTCTGGACATCGTCATACCTCTTTCTGTTTACGGCAGGATTCTCTTAAGCAAGTGCTCAAGTGTGGCTACTTCATCCGCCGTTAAGTTTTTTGTTAATTCCTGGTGCAGGTCTTGCCCTACTAATTGATGACACTGCTCGCAAATTGCTGCGCCATGCTCAGTGAGTTTCACCAGCACGCCACGCTTGTCATGTGGATTCGGAAGCCTTTCGATCCAGCCTTTACAGGCCAGTCTGTCCAGCATCCGCGTCAGGGCGCCAAGGTCGACAGACAGCACTTTTTTCAATTCGACAGGGGTGATGCACACCGCGCAACGGATGGAGCAGAGCACCTTGAACTGCGATGCCGTGATATCCAGCGGTGACAGATAGTCGTTTAGCAAACGATCTTTTTTCTGATTAACCATATAGATCAAACGACCCAGTGGGATGATTTCGTTAAACAGATCACTGGTGTTTTTCACAATGGTTGCCCTGGCAAGTAGTTAGTCACGGCTGATATTATTGCTTAGGCAAATATAAGTCAAATGAATGAGTCAGCAAATGCCACGTTTTGCTAAATCATCAGACTTAATACCTGGCGAGTGGAATTTTAACGGTTTGATAATTATGGTTTATACGTGCTGATGAAAAATGAATCCTTACACCACGAAAATGGCTTATCTCGCGGATTTCACCGTATACTTGCCGTTGACGATTAACGCACAGGAAAGATGACATTATGATGGACTTGTTTAAAGCGATAGGACTTGGGCTGGTAGTCCTGTTACCGTTGGCAAACCCGTTAACCACCGTAGCGTTGTTCCTTGGCCTTGCCGGCAATATGAACAGCGCAGAGCGTAACCGTCAGTCACTCATGGCGTCCGTTTACGTGTTTGCCATCATGATGGTGGCGTACTATGCCGGGCAACTTGTGATGAATACCTTCGGGATTTCGATTCCCGGACTACGTATTGCGGGTGGGTTAATCGTTGCGTTTATCGGCTTCCGGATGCTGTTTCCGCAGCAGAAGGCGCATGATTCTCCGGAAGCGAGAAGTAAGTCAGAAGAGCTGGAAGACGAGCCGACTGCCAATATCGCCTTTGTACCGCTGGCTATGCCAAGCACTGCCGGTCCGGGGACGATTGCGATGATCATCAGTTCCGCGTCAACTGTGCGTCATGGTTCCGAATTTCCGGACTGGGTGATCATGGTCGCACCGCCGATTATTTTTGCGGTTGTTGGGATTATCCTGTGGGGCTGTTTGCGCAGTTCCGGGGGGATCATGCGCCTCGTCGGCAAAGGTGGTATCGAAGCGATTTCTCGTTTGATGGGCTTCTTACTGGTGTGTATGGGCGTGCAGTTTATTATTAACGGCGTGCTGGAAATTATCAAAACCTACGCTTAAAACACTGTGCCCGGTAATATCTACCGGGCATATTTTTTTATGAATGCTGAGGTTGTTCTTCCAGCGATACCGGCCATTTACGAAAGATAATCACCGACCATATCAACGCCACCACGGCAGGCACTGCGCCGACGTAACCAATCGTAGACATCGACCAGTGTAAACTCACCTGATTGCCTACCAGCGCGCCAGCGCCAATACCGATATTAAAGATACCTGAGAATAGTGCCATTGCGACGTCAGTCGCATCAGGAGCAAGCGCCAGCACTTTCACCTGCATTCCCAGACCTATCAGCATGATGGCGACGCCCCAGAAAATACTCAGGACAGCAAGGTGCATTTCGCTGTCAGCAGCCGGAAGTAACAGCACCAGGCATACCGTCAACAGGGCAATGGCGCTGCTAATCAGCACGGATGCATGCAGATTCCCCAGCTTACCGAAAATGACGCTACCGACAATTCCCGCGCCACCCAGAACCAGCAACAGCACGGTAGCAAAGTTTGCGCTCAGACCCGCGACGGTCTGCACAAACGGCTCGATATAGCTGTAGGCCGTGTAATGTGCGGTGACCACAATCACCGTCAGTAGATACAGACTCATCAATGCCGGACGATGGAATAACACCGGCAGGCTTTTTAAAGAGCCGGAGTGCTCACTGGGGAGTTTGGGCAGGAGCTTAATCAGGCAAAGCAGGGTAACTAACGCCCCCATACCGATGGCGAAGAAGGTCGTGCGCCAGCCAAAATACTGACCGACGATACGCCCGATTGGCAGCCCCAACACCATCGCCAGTGCGGTGCCAGTGGCAATCAGGCTGAGAGCCTGTGCACGTTTACCTGCAGGGGCCAGGCGGATCGCCAGCGATGCGGTAATCGACCAGAAAATAGCGTGCGCAAAAGCAATACCAATACGGCTAATTACCAGCACGGTAAAATTCCATGCCAGGAAAGAGAGCACATGGCTGGCGATAAACACAACAAACAGACAGATCAGCAGTTTTCGGCGCTCCACCTGACTGGTAAGTAACATAAAAGGGAGCGACATCAGGGCGACAACCCAGGCGTAGATCGTCAGCATGATCCCGACCTGAGCGGTCTGCATATTGAAACTTTGTGCGATGTCGGACAGCAAGCCGACAGGGACAAACTCGGTGGTATTGAAAATAAAACCGGCAATGGCAAGCGTAACTACCCGTAGCCACGCGACCTTGCGGGAAACAGTGTCTGTTGTCATATCAAATAAGAGGATTAGCTGCGAAAAGGTAAGGCCACGATCTTAAAACGTTTGCTGGCGAAAATACAATCATTTTGTGATATGGATCTCATTTCATTGGCAGGGCGCCACAATGTGCTGCCGAACATTCCTCGGATTTTTAAGTATTTCAATAATAATGAAATTCCGGGCGTATGACTTCACCCGGATTTACAGGTATTCATGTTCTGTGAGGAGCGCCAGTTACTCTGGGCTCTGTGATAACTGAGGGTTCAACACCTCAATAAACGCTTCCAACTGACGTGTCATTGCACCTCTGCGCCAGACCAGCCATGTATTCAGCCAGCGCCAGTTCTCGCTTAGCGGCCAGGCGTTGACCTGATGATGCCCTGGCATGCTCTCCAGCATCGATCGCGGGATCAGTGCGATACCCGCGCCGGCAATGACGCAGGCCAGCATGCCATGATATGACTCCATTTCATGAATGGTGCCGGGCATGGCGCGATCGGCATGAAACCAGCTTTCAAAATGGCGGCGATAGGAACAGTTGGCGCGAAAGGCGTAAATACTGCAACCGTTGACGTCGCTGGCCCGCTGAATGGGGGGATGGCCGTGCGGCGTCACGATCATCATCTCTTCACGGTAGACCGGCATTCCTTCAAGTCCCGGATGGGTAATTGGGCCATCGACAAAGGCCGCGTTCAATGTACCGTCGAGTACGCCGTCCAGCATTGTGCCTGAAGGACCTGTCGCCAGCGCGAACTGAATTTTGGGGTAACGTTGGTTATATTCAGCCAGCGTGGCGGGGATGCGTACTGCTGCTGTACTTTCAAGCGAGCCGAGAGAGAAGAGTCCTTGTGGCTCATCCCCGGCGACGACCATCCTGGCTTCCTCAACCAGTGCCAGGATCCGCTGGCTGTAGCGCAAAAAGTTGTGCCCGGATGGGGAAAGCCGCAGGCGCTGGTTTTCACGAATAAACAGATCAACGCCCAGGTCGGCTTCAAGCTGACGTATACGGGTGGTGAGATTGGATGGCACGCGATGCACCTTCGCGGCGGCCTGCGTAATACTGCCAGTCTCCGCGACGGCATTGAACATTTCCAGCTGCGTCAGATCCATAATCTTCTCTATTCGTGAATGGTATGGTTAATATTATTCATTTTTCAGAAAGAGTAAATATGCTCATGATATAACCATACCCTGCGATAAAGAGAGGCACTTATGACTATCACAACAGCAACACATGCGATTTCCATTGACCCTGCCAGCGGTGAAAGGCTGACGGCGACGCCGTGGGCCAGCGCGGAAGAGATTGATCATGCGCTGAACCTTGCCGCGAATGGCTATAGCGAATGGAAACATACTTCCGTTGAGCACCGTGCGCAAACGCTGCGCCAGATCGGGCAAGCTCTGCGCCATCGTGCGGAAGAGATGGCGCAGAGTATCTCACGTGAAATGGGCAAACCCATTAAGCAGGCGCATGCTGAAGTCGCCAAGTCAGCTGCATTGTGTGACTGGTACGCCGAGCATGGACCGGCGATGCTCAATCCGGAACCTACGCTGGTGGAGAATAACCAGGCAGTGATTGAATATCGTCCGCTAGGAACCATTCTGGCGATCATGCCGTGGAACTTCCCGCTATGGCAGGTAATGCGAGGTGCCGTCCCGATTCTGTTGGCCGGAAATAGCTACCTGTTAAAGCATGCGCCTAACGTAACCGGCTGTGCTGCAATTATTGCGCAGATTTTCGCTGATGCTGGTGTACCCGCGGGGGTTTACGGTTGGGTGAATGCCGATAACACCGGGGTCAGTCAGATGATCAATGACCCGCGTATTACGGCGGTAACGTTGACAGGCAGTGTACGTGCCGGTGCGGTGATTGGCGCTCAGGCTGGGGCCGCTCTGAAAAAATGTGTGCTTGAACTGGGCGGCTCCGATCCGTTTATTGTCCTCAATGATGCTGACCTCGATCTGGCCGTTAAGGCGGCGGTCGCTGGGCGTTATCAGAACACCGGGCAGGTTTGTGCGGCAGCCAAGCGCTTTATTATCGAAGAAGGGATTGCGGCAGAGTTTACTTCACGCTTTGTGGCCGCTGCGAGCGCGCTCAAAATGGGGGATCCGCTGAACGAAGAAAACGATCTGGGGCCGATGGCGCGATTTGATCTGCGTGATGAGCTGCACCAGCAGGTAGAAGCCACCCTTTCCGAAGGGGCACGGTTACTTCTCGGCGGGGAAAAAATTGCGGGTCAGGGCAATTACTATGCCGTGACGGTACTGGGCGATGTCACTCCAGAGATGACGGCGTTCCGCCAGGAGCTGTTTGGTCCGGTTGCGGCAATTACCGTGGCGAAGAATGCTGAACATGCCTTAGCGCTGGCGAATGACAGTGATTTCGGCTTATCCGCCACGGTGTTTACTGCGGATGAAGCGCTGGCGCAGAAGATGGCGTCACGCCTGGAGTGTGGTGGCGTATTTATCAATGGTTACAGCGCCAGCGATGCCCGCGTTGCGTTTGGTGGTGTGAAGAAAAGTGGCTTTGGCCGCGAACTTTCTCACTTTGGCCTGCATGAGTTTTGTAACGTGCAGACCGTCTGGAAAAACCGCCTTTGATGGTGTGGGTGCCTCCGCTGGGGGCACCTGTCTTATTTCTGCAATTTTTCTGTCATTTACTCTCCGTACACTCGCAGCTAACGCTTTGATACAGAAGAGTAATATGAACATAACGCAAATTTTCCATCGTCTAATACCCCGTCAGTTCGGTCTGTTAACCGGCATTTTTTGCATTATTGCGCTGTTCTCTGTTTTGCAGGTCGTGTCCTCCTTGATGCTCTCGGCCTCAGTCAGCGACGCACAGCATAATGAAGGGCGTAATCAACTCGCGCTTTTGCAGCAGGCAAAGGTCGATGAAGCGCGGGTGGCGTTATTATCTGCCAGCGATTTACTTAACCGTGCGGGAATTTATTTTATGCAGGATGCCGCCACCGGTTCGGACGGGAGTTGGCGTCCGTTAATGGAAGAGGCGTATCGGGCGCTGGCGCAGTCAAAAAGTGCATGGGATGCCTGGCGGGATATGAAGCCGCAGTCGGATCCGGATCTAACTGAGAGCTATCAGCGTTTTTATAGCGGTATTCAGGAGCAGGCGGATGGGCTGACGCAGTCAGGTTCCATTGATGCGTTTTTTGCCGTACCCGTGCAGGCCTTTCAGACAGACTTTAACGGTAATTACGCGCGCTTTCAGCAGGACAGTGGGCGACATGCGGAAGCTGGGCGTCAGCAGTTGTTGACCAGTCTTGAGCGTTTACAGAATCTATTTTTGTTTATTCCTCTGGTGCTGGTGGTTATCGCCTTTCTGGTCTGGCGTAGTATGTTCCGTTGGGTGATTATGCCGCTGCGACGGCTGATCGATCATATCGATATTTTAGCGGCGGGTGATCTTTCTCGGCCAGCCCCGCAGGTGAGTCAGTTTAATCGGGAAGTGACGCAATTAAGTTCGTGTATTGCTGCAATGCAGCAGGGGCTCTGCGCGCTGGTGCGGCAGGTGAATGATGCCACCACCGCAATGGTAGGAAATATCAACGAACTTGCGCAGAACAATAAACAACTATACCAGCAGTCGGCAAAACAAAGTGAAGAGTTGAGCACTGTGACATCGCATATTTCGGTTCTGGAAACGCATGTTGAGGATAACAGTGGCTTTGCTGAACTGGCGAATCAACGCGCAGTGCAGGCGCGTGATATTGCGGCAGGTGGAGACCGAATGATGGCGACGGTAAATGCGTCAATGCAGGCGATTGTGACTCGCTCGTCTGAAATGCGAGGGATTACAACGCTTATCGACAACATTGCATTTCAGACAAATATCCTGGCTCTCAACGCCGCAATCGAGGCAGCACATGCCGGGGAGCAAGGGCGCGGGTTTGCCGTAGTTGCGAAAGAAGTTGGGCTGCTGGCGCGAAAAAGTGGTCAGTCTACGCAAAACATTCAGACACTGATTAAACACTCGTTACAGGGCATTGAAGAGGGCTTTCACGCGGTTAACGGACTGGATAAGAATTTGCAGCAGGTTATCGCACTGGTGGAAAACCTCGGCGCGTTACTGAACGACATTTCGACTGCAACGTTAAATCAGGGGAACAGTATTCACCAGTTAACCCGTCAGCTTCATGTCCTGAACGGCGAAGCCCGACAAACCAGTGATCTGGTGAATGCTGCATCTGATTCTTCCTTACAGCTTCACCATGAATCTAACCAGCTTATGCAGGCCGTGGCCAGATTCCGCCTTCCGGCCTGACGCTGCGTATTCAGCTCTGTTATACTCGCAGGCCTTTCATACCTGCGAGCAAGGAGCATGTTGTGGCCAGGGCCATGGACAATTCAATTTTAGAGACCATTGTGCAGCAGGTTCGTCCGCTGATTGGTCAGGGTAAAGTCGCTGATTACATTCCGGCATTAGCCTCCGTCGACGGTTCAAAACTGGGTATTGCTATCTGTACCGTTGATGGACAGCACTATCAGGCGGGAGATGCGCAAGAACGTTTTTCTATACAGTCGATTTCAAAGGTGCTCAGTCTGGTCGTGGCGATGCGTCACTATCAGGAAGAGGAGATCTGGCAGCGCGTCGGCAAAGATCCTTCCGGTCATCCTTTTAACTCCCTGGTACAGCTGGAAATGGAGCAGGGTATCCCTCGCAACCCCTTTATTAATGCCGGGGCGCTGGTGGTTTGCGATATGCTGCAAGGGCGTCTAAGCGCACCGCGTCAACGGATGCTGGAAGTGGTGCGGGCATTAAGCGGCGTTTCGGATATCGCCTATGATGCGACGGTCGCGCGATCGGAGTTTGAGCACTCGGCGCGTAACGCCGCTATTGCCTGGCTGATGAAATCCTTCGGCAATTTTCACCATGACGTGCCCACCGTTTTGCAGAACTATTTTCACTACTGCGCGCTGAAAATGAGCTGTGTGGAACTGGCGCGGACTTTTGTCTTTTTGGCAAATCAAGGGCATGCCTTTCATCTTGCTGAGCCTGTGGTCACTCCGATGCAGGCCCGGCAGATCAATGCGCTGATGGCGACCAGCGGCATGTATCAGAACGCAGGGGAATTTGCCTGGCGGGTCGGGCTTCCGGCGAAATCAGGCGTGGGTGGCGGCATCGTGGCGATCGTGCCACACGAGATGGCGATTGCTGTCTGGAGTCCGGAACTGGATCCGGCGGGAAACTCACTGGCCGGTATCGCCGTGCTGGAGCAATTAACACAACAGCTGGGGCGCTCGGTTTACTGATGAAAACGCTCGATCCTCTTTTTGCCCGGCTGGCGAAATCAACGTTTCGCTCGCGGTTTCGTCTTGGTCAGAAAGAAAGGCAGTATTGTCTGGATAAAGGGGCACCAGTTATCGAACAACATGCTGCGGATTTTATAGCTAAACGACTGGCACCTGCGTTTCCCGCCAATGATGGAAAACAGACTCCTATGCGTGGTCACCCGGTATTTATTGCTCAACATGCTACGGCGACGTGCTGTCGAGGGTGTCTGGCGAAATGGCATGATATACCTCAGGGTGTAGCGCTAAACGATGAACAGCAACGTTACGTTGTCACGGTTATTTACCACTGGTTAGTGCTCCAAATGAACAAGCCATAGATAACATTATCCTATGATATGCCCCCTTGAGTTGTGTAATTGTTAAAAGCAGTATGAAGGGGTCAATCTAAGGAGAAACCATGGCTTCCGGCAAACCCTGCATTGTGCTGAGCGCGGCACAGATTCTGTCGAGAATCGACGAGCTCAGCGATGTTCTTGAACAGTGCGTCAATGACGGCGCCTCCATCAGTTTTATGCTGCCCTTTAATCGCGAAAAATCAGATCCTTTCTGGATGAAGGTCGCGCAAAGTGTTTCTCGCGGTGAACGGATCGTTCTTGGTACGCAGAATGCGCAGGGGGTGCTTGTCGGTACCGTCCAACTCATTATCGATCAACCCGAAAATCAACCTCATCGTGCTGATGTCGCCAAACTGCTGGTTCACCCTTCAGCGCGACGCGGTGGCCTGGCCCGTGAATTGATGAATGAACTGGAAAGTTGCGCGCGTCAACAAGGTAAAACGGTGCTGGTGCTTGATACGGCGACGGGCAGTGGTGCGGAGTTGTTCTACCACAATTGTGGGTGGAAAAAGGTAGGGGTGATACCTGACTATGCCCAAATGCCCGACGGGACGCTGACCGGAACCACACTTTTCTATAAAACGCTCTAATTTGTCGCCGGGGATTGATCAAAACAGGGTTTCAATGTATTAAAGTTTGCTAACCTATTAGACCAATTCAATCAGGTTGTATGACTAATCATAAAGGGAACCCATTGTGCAAACACTAAATCGTCGCGATTTCCCCGGTGCTCAGTATCCTGAACGCATTATTCAGTTTGGTGAAGGAAACTTCCTGCGCGCCTTTGTAGACTGGCAGGTAGATCTGCTCAACGAGCATACCGATCTGAACGCTGGTGTGGTCATTGTTCGTCCTATCGAAAGTTCCTTCCCGCCATCGCTGAGTACGCAGGATGGCCTCTATACCACTATCATTCGTGGTTTGAATGAGAAGGGCGAGGCCGTCAGTGATGCCCGTTTAATTCGTTCAGTTAACCGTGAAATCAGCGTCTATAGCGAATACGATGAGTTCCTGAAGCTGGCGCATAATCCTGATATGCGTTTTGTGTTCTCTAACACCACGGAAGCAGGTATCAGTTACCACGCGGGCGATAAGTTTGACGACGCGCCAGCGGTTAGTTATCCGGCTAAACTGACGCGTCTGCTGTTCGAACGCTTCAGCTATTTTAACGGCGCATTGGATAAAGGCTGGATTATCATCCCTTGCGAACTGATTGATTATAACGGTGATGCGCTGCGTGAACTGGTTCTGCGCTACGCTCAGGAATGGGCGCTGCCGGAAGCGTTTATTCAGTGGCTGGATCAGGCCAATGCATTTTGCTCCACGCTGGTGGACCGTATTGTTACCGGCTATCCGCGTGATGAGGTAGCTAAGCTCGAAGCTGAACTGGGCTATCATGATGCTTTCCTCGATACCGCAGAACATTTCTATCTGTTTGTCATTCAGGGGCCGAAGTCATTAGCCGCAGAACTACGTCTGGATAAGTATCCGCTGAATGTCCTGATCGTGGATGACATCAAACCGTACAAAGAGCGCAAAGTGGCGATTCTCAACGGTGCTCACACCGCGCTGGTCCCTGTTGCCTGGCAGGCAGGGTTGGACACCGTGGGCGAGGCGATGAATGACGCTGAGATTTGTGCTTTCGTGGAGAAAGCGATCTATGAAGAGATCATTCCGGTACTGGATTTACCACGTGATGAGTTAGCTTCTTTCGCCAGCGCGGTAACCGGTCGATTCTGCAACCCGTATATAAAACATCAGCTGCTGTCGATTGCCCTGAATGGCATGACCAAATTCCGCACCCGTATATTGCCGCAACTGCTGGCAGGGCAACAGGCCAGCGGTAAGCTGCCGGCGCGTTTGACGTTTGCGCTTGCCGCGTTAATTGCTTTTTATCGTGGAGAGCGCAACGGTGAGTCTTATCCGGTTCAGGATGATGCGCACTGGATAGAACGTTTTCAACAGCTGTGGTCCCAGCATCGCGATCGCCAGATAAGTACCGAAGCGTTGGTCAAATCTGTACTGGGTGTCAAAGAACACTGGGAACAAGATCTGACGCAGGTTTCTGGACTGGTGGAACAGGTCTCTGCCGATCTGGATACCATTCTGGCAAAAGGTATGCGTGAAGCCGTTAAGCCACTGTGCTAAGACGACTACCGACAACCCGGCTCAGGCCGGGTTTTTTCTGGATATACATTAGTTACAACATACTATGTGGTTTATATCATAAACCCGGTCTGTGACTTAGGTGCAGCTTCATTTTAAGCAGAACAAAAGTTGTTGGGATAATGTTGCGATTAACTTGCAACATTGATCGCTATCGCGTCTAATGTGACGGATTTCACATTTTCCCGAAGATAACCATGATCGTTCGTCCCCAACAACACTGGCTGCGCCTGATATTCGTCTGGCATGGTTCCGTATTATCTAAAATATTCTCACGGTTGCTGCTGAACTTCCTGCTCTCCATCGCCGTTATCATCATGTTGCCCTGGTATACGATGTTGGGTATCAAATTTACCCTGGCACCGTTCAGTATTCTGGGCGTGGCGATTGCTATCTTTTTAGGTTTTCGCAATAACGCCTGCTATTCACGTTATGTCGAAGCCAGACACCTGTGGGGACAGTTGATGATTGCTTCCCGATCGCTACTTCGCGAGGTGAAAACCACCTTACCGGATGACGCTGAACTGGGGCAGTTTGTTCGTCTGCAAATCGCATTTGCCCACTGTTTACGCATGACATTACGTCGAAACCCACAGGCAGAGCCGTTGGCGAAATATCTCAGCGAGAAAGATCTGCAGACGGTATTTGCCGCACAATCGCCAGCAAACCGCATTTTGTTGCTGATGGGGGAGTGGTTGGCCATACGCAGACGTGATGGACAGCTGTCCGATATATTATTTCATAGTTTAAACAACAGATTAAATGATATGTCGGCAGTACTGGCAGGTTGTGAGCGAATCGCGAATACACCAGTTCCGTTTGCTTATACTTTGATCCTTCATCGCACTGTTTATCTGTTTTGTATCATGCTGCCATTCGCGTTGGTGGTGGATCTTCACTACATGACGCCGTTTATTTCAGTGCTGATTTCCTATACTTTTATCTCGCTTGATGCGCTTGCGGAAGAGCTTGAAGATCCGTTTGGTACTGAGAACAATGATCTGCCGCTGGATGCGATTTGCAATGCAATCGAAATCGATTTACTGCAAATGAACGATGAAACCAATGTGCCAGCAAAACATATGCCGGATAAACATTACCAACTAACTTAGTTTCGTTCTGTTTCCCACCATGCTGGCCGCATATCAGAAAACGAATGAAACTCCGGCGCCAGATCTTCATCATTAGGATCGTCAAAAGCGCCGGCTAAAAGCGCAATGACCGGAGCGTCATCGATGGCGCCCACGGAACTACCGCACTGAGGGCAAAAAGCCCGGCTGGTAGTTTCAGATGAGCGCCAGGTTGTCGGTTTTCCGGCTTTTCCCGTCCATTCTACATTTTCTGCATCAAACTCAATCCAGACGACGGTCGGGGCACCCGTATGTTTCCGGCATATATCACATGAGCAGGTATGGGAATTATTAGGACTGCTGGCAGTGAAGCGGATCGAGCCACACAGACACCCACCAATGTAGACTTTAGACATAACAACCCCCGTCAGAAACATGTGGCAAGACACTAGCAGATGCCTGACATAGCCACTAGATCCTTATGATAAAAAGGCGAGGGCGCGCATACTCGGTAGCCCTGTCCTGTGATCTGTCTGATGATAAACGCTTAACTATTGCGTCTGGCAACAATAAACAACCGCGGAAATGCCAGCAAAATATTGCCGTTTTCTTGCAACGGATATTGATCCTGAAGCAGTTCATGGTAGCGAGCCAGGTAATGACGCTGCTCGCTTTCGCTCAAATCCTGCAACCAGGGGCGTAGTCCCGTTGAGCTTACCCAGTCGATAATCGCCTGATGCGAATCCATAATGTGATAATACGTTGTACGCCAGATATCCACATCACAACCCGCTTCGGTCAAAATATCATAGTAGGCGTGAACGCCAGGAAGCGGAGCACGCCCCCGGTCGGGGTAATCTTGTTCATAAGCCACTTCGCGCATCAGTACATGCGTGGGCTCCAGCCAGTTATCCGGCATTTGCACGGCCAGAACGCCGTTGTGACTCAGTTGTGAGACCAAATGTGGGAATAATTCATAGTGATCGGGCACCCACTGTAACGACGCATTTGCATAAAGCAGATCCACGGGATGCTCGGGCTGAAACTGGCTAATATCCGCTTCGATAAAATGGCAGTCAGGTAATGCGTTGCGCGCTTCATTCAGCATAGCAGGTGAAGAATCGACACCTGTTGTCTTTGCCGTGGGCCAGCGCTGATGCAGCAATGCCGTACTGTTTCCCGGACCACAACCAAGATCAACAACTGAGCGGACATTTTCTAACGCCACACGGCTGAGTAATTCTGCTGCGGGTCTTGAACGTTCAGTTGCATATTGCAGATAAAGCGAAGGGTTCCAGTCGGCCATGTATAAATCTCCAGTATGAGAGGAAAAGTCGGAAAAGGACGGTATAAGACCTTGCCGATGAGCCACTTATTTTAGAAGATTATATGAAAATGAATGATAAGGGCAGGAATATGCTGGAAACATCAAGGTTGATATTACGACAGTGGGAGGCTAAAGACCGAGCCCCTTTTTCTGTACTCAATGCCGATTCTGACGTGATGCGTTATTTCCCCGCGCCGCTACAGAAAGCTGAAAGCGATAACCTGGCCGATAGATTTAGTGAAGGTATTGCAGAACGCGGCTGGGGATTTTGGGCCGTAGAGCTAAAAGAAACACACCAGTTTGTGGGCTGTGTGGGGTTGCATCCACAACCTGATAAGTTTCATTTTTCACCCTGTACCGAAATTGGCTGGCGCCTTGCTAAAGCATACTGGCACCAGGGTCTGGCGTTAGAAGCCGCGCAAGCGAGTCTTGCATTTGCTTTTGACGTACTGGCGCTAAATGAAGTCGTTTCGTTTACTTCTGTGCTGAATAAACCGTCAGAGAATCTGATGATACGACTTGGTATGAATAAAACAGAAGAGTTTACGCATCCCGCGTTACCGCCAGATCATCGATTGGCACAACATGTTCTGTATCGTCTTTGCCGATAATTAATCAGTCTATTTTGCTCCTTTTCTCATATCAGAGAAAATAACTAAGCCAATTCCAGCCAAAATTATGACGCTTGCGAGAAGGATTCTGACGGTGAGCGTTTCGCCCAAAAATATGATCCCACCGAGAGTGGCCAGACAAGGTACGCTGAGTTGAATAGTACTGGCCGTTGTGGACCTGAGTAAGGGGAGCAATGAATACCAGAGCAGATATGCACCTCCCGATGTAATTGCACCAGAAAGCACGCCCAGAACTAATCCATATATATCAATATGAAGATGAGAGCGGAAGAACAGAGGGATAATCAATGCGACCGGGATTGCCAGGATGAAATTCCCCCCGGTAGAGGCAGCAGCATCCGTGATTTTTTTCCCTGTGATACTGTAGAACGCCCAGGCTAACCCAGCAATAACCATCATTATTGCAGCATACAAGGAAGGGCGTTCTGCACCAGGAAGCAGCAATATGGCTATTCCAGCCAATGCTCCGAGTATTCCTGTTATTTTTAAAATTACGAGCTTTTCTCCCTGAGCTATCCCCCATACTGTCATGACGAGCTGAACGGTACCAAAGAGCAGCAGGGCACCAGCGCCGGTGCTGAGAGAAACATAGGCAATGGAGAATGAAAAAACATAGATGCAAAGTAGCAGGGCATTTAACCACTTGAATTCAAATTTTCTGCTGTCAGATGTTATCGCAATAAATAAAAAAAGGGCAATTGCGCCACTTATCAACCGGAGGCTGCTGAATGAAATAGCATCAGCATGCATCCCCTTCAATGCGAGTCGGCAAAGTACGGAGTTGCCGGCAAATGCGACCATTGCGATGATGATTCTGATGAGCAAGATAACGTCCTTTAGTCGATACGATAATTAGCGCAAGATGCAGGTGTTGTCTTTAAAAACAGGTGTGTTGATTAACATAATTGCCAACATCAACGACTCTATTCGTGTTGGGATCGACATTAAGAACGACAAAACGCATTTGCGGGCAGAACAGCTCTGCACTTTTCTTGCTGCATTCAGTTTGTAGCCATCGATGCTCACCCTGTTCGGTTACAACCGTGTTCACGTTTCCGTATTCGCTGCACACAAAACCTTTTTCAGTTGCTCTTTGCCTTGCTGCCTCCAGGCTCAGACCAATAACATTCAGCTCATCGACCTCTTTGGCATGTGTGCTGTCGGAAACACGGGTTAATGTGCAGCTCGACAGCGTAGAGGTAGAAAGTAGTAACAATATGATACGTAAGAAGATGTTATCGTCTTTCAGGAACATGGACTGATGCCTTAAACTGATCGTTATGGTGATGATTTCACGACGCACTGCGCCGGGTCAAATACGGTCTTCCAGTCCTGTTTCATATCAACCACGGTCCAGCCATGCGATTTCGCCTGCGTTAATCCATCAACAAGTTTTCCGCTTGCGGGTGGGTGACTATCATAGGCGTATTCACGTGCGGCATCGGTATGATGGACCAGCAGTCCGAAGGTTTTCGCGTCCGGATTGGCGGCCGTGTACTGCAGCATGGCGAGATCGCCATCGCTATTGCCAAATGCGCCCACGGGGCGCTGCCCCATAAACAGGTGGATCGCCACGGGCTTGTTCGCCGCGTCATCATTGAAGGCTCCCGACATCGTCTTGGTGATTGTTGTCCCATCTCCGGATAACGCGAACTCGCCGAGCGCGAACGATCCGATCACCTGTTCTGGCGGAATACCATACATTTTTTGCGAGAGCACGCGCATGAAATCTATCCCGCCGCCGGAAACAATCCAGGCTTTAAAGCCATTCTCTCGTAGATAATCCAGCAACTGACGCATAGGTTGATATCCCATCTGGTCATACTGGCAGCCAAAACGTGGGTCTTTATGCGTTGAAACCCAGTTGGTAACGCGCTGAGTAAAGTCCTCCGTTGTCATGCCACTGTGCGTGAGCGATAGCAGGTGCATAAGCCCTTTTTCTCCTGAACCGACGACGCTTTTGAGGTCGTCTTTCAATACGGCCTGCACCAGCGGATCGTTCGACCAATTGGGATTTTCTGGGGCAAGACGTTTAATCTCGTCCAGCGCGAACTGGATCTGAAACGTCATCGGCGCTTCCGGCCACAGTGTCCCGTCATTATCAAATACGACGTAGCGTTTATCAGTGGGAATAAACGTTGGACGATCGGGGTTGGTGGCATTTTGTACCCATTCTTCAATAGCGTGTTTGGCTGCCGTGTCATTCCATGCGGAGAGGGGCTCAGCCGCGGCGGTGCTGCAAAGGCCGCATAAAGCCAGTGTAATTAACGTACGCTTCATTGTGAGTTCCTGTTATCTGGGGTTTGTCCCGGTAACGAAATCGGCTGCCAGAATCGGCACCAGCGGTGAGATAAATAACGCGCGCTACGCAGCAATGTGCGGCGGAAAATAAACATAAGAACGAGTAAAGCGAGGCTGCCCGTCAGCAGCAGCACGGTCGACCATGTGAAGGTGTCGCGGCTGCCTTTTAACACAGATTCTGCCCCAGCGGTGCGTGAAGCGGCAACGGTATATTTACTGCCGGGCAGTTCAGCGATTTGCCATTGCTGATGGGTTGTATCCCACCAACGTAATTTAATCGGCGGTAGTGTGATTTCTCCTGCAACAACCGGTAAATAGCGGAGTGTTTCCACGCGTTCAGCGCCTGTAATGTCACCGCGCCCCGACGTCAGCATACGGTTTTCAGGTGTCAACCGTTGGGTGTGCGTGCCGTTTATAGCATACAGCAGCTGTGGGATCTGAGCGGGCATGACATCGGTAGCGCTGGCGGTGACGACGCGTTCGATTACGTCACCGGCGCGCAGCGTTTTATCTTCACCACTGCGGTAAATATTGACCTTCTGGCTGAGCGAAAAGCTGGAAGCGGGCAGAAAACGGTCCGGTTGTTGGACACCTGTCGGCCAGCTAACCGCCGTTTCCAGTGCAGGCAGTTTGACCGTAACGGGTGCTTGCCCGGATGCGGTTAATGTCATTTCGAAAGCCGGTAAATCCAGCTTACCCTGATCCCATGCAGTGATTTGGCGTTCCATGCGCACGCCGCTCCAGCTTGTACCGCCATCGTGACGGGTCAGCAATTGATTCGGTGACGTGCTGGTTAGAATATCGCCATTTTCTACTGGGAAATCAGGCCACTGCGGCGGCGGGTTAAACCAGGAATCTGTCCAGAACGTTACCGCTACCCGCACCGGCTGGCCAGGGACAACGTGTTCGGGGGCGATCAATTCGCGGGAGACCGTCATTGCCGCCTGGCAGGGAAGTACCGCCAGCAGTAATAACCAGATAAGCTTCATTGGTCTTCTCCTGGCTGGGTTCGGTAGAGGCTTTCTAACAGCCCAGAAGGTGAAACCGCCAGATTTTCATACCACTGATTCACCTGTGGATTCCCTCCGGCAATGGGCTGAATATCCTTTTGTTCTGCCCCCTGGTGGGGCTTCAGGTCGTGCTTAATTTCATCGGGTTTGTAATCTTCTTCTTCTCCCTGAGCCGATTTATTTTCGCGCTCCTTTTGTCGCAGTTGCATGATGATTGCGGCGATTTTTGCGCGGTTACCCTGCGCCAGCTTCCAGTCCGGGCGCAGGCTTAATGCCCGATCGTAGCTGTTCAACGCCTGTTGCCACTGTTTTTGCTGGGCGTAGCTATTGCCTGTCCAAAGCAGCGCTTCCGGGGTTTGTTCAGCCTGTCGGAACGCGGCGGTAGCGGCGGGATAATTTCCCGCCCGATACCATGCGATACCTTGCCGGAGTGGATCGTTAAAATGCTGGGCCGCGCGTGTGTAATCCCCCCTGGAGAACGCACGCTGCCCCTGCACATCGGGGCTTATCCAGGCATCCAGCCAGGCGGCGTGGCCGGAAGGCTGCCAGAACAGCATCGGCGCGACCAAAACCCAGCAAAAGAGCTGGCGTCGCCAGATTAACAGCAGGGCAAGTATTGGGATCGTTAGCATCCAGCCATCGTTCCGCCAGTGTAAATCGCTGCGGGCATTGTTTTGCGCGGTGACACTTTGCTGGATGTGGCTCTGTACCACGGGCAGGTCTTCACCATCGGTGGTTACCAGCGTGACCGGAATTCCGTCGTCGCGCATCTGCTCGAAGCGCGAAACGTTCAACCGTGTATCCGTACCGCTGGCGGCATATTTCTCGGGCAGCGCGCCCCCTTGCGCGGTTCCGGGCACCCAGATTTGTAGCGGCGTATTTTGTTCACCAAGCCATCTGGCGTCTTCCGCGCTTAAGGTATCGGTCACCAGGATAATGCTGCGCGGCGCGGCGGGCATATTGTGCATTGCCAGCGAGACCGCATGTTGTAATCCAGAACCTTCGCCAGAGGGTAATAGTGCAGGCGTTTGCGCATGCAGGAACAGCGAGTAAAAGGCCGTATCGACGGTAAGTGGAGTGGTAAGCCAGGCCCCGGCGTTATAGACCACCAGGCCAAAGCGTGTTCCCGGCATGCGTTCCATCAGCGACATGATTTTGGTCTGCATCCGCTGATGTCGGCTGGGAGGCAGGTCGCTGGCAAGCATCGCGGTATCCTGCTGCAAAATCACCATCACGTTGCTTTCTGGCGTCAGGGCGGCGGGAAGCTGACGCTGCCAGCTTGGGCCTGCGAGCGCGATAACACCAAGCATCACCAGCCACGGCAGCGCCCGACTGAGTTTACGTTGTCGCCCGACGATCAGCGCGTTTGCCAGCGACTTATCCATAATGCGTGACCAGGCGCTACGCCCGGCAGAGGGTAACCACCACAGCGCGATGGCAGGAATCAACAGCAGCAAACACCAGGGGTATAAAAAGTGAAAATCGCTCATGCCATTCTCTCCCTGAGCGCGCGATAAATATTAAAAGCCAGCAATAAAACCAGTGCGGCAGCGAGAGGCCAGGCAAACAACGGTATTCGCCATGACCAGCCAATACTCTTCACCTGCACCGGCGTGATGGCGTCAATTTCTTGCCAGACCGCATCCAGCGACGCACCGCTGTTCTGCGCCGTCCATGCGCGCCCGCCGGTGGTATGGGCGATATCCTGCAAAAGACCTAAATCCACCTTGTCATCGCCGCTGCTGTTGACGTCGCCAAAAGCGATGGTGTGGACCTGTACGTGATGGCTGGCCGCCAGCTGTGCGGCAAGGCGAGGTGTCAACTGCGAAGCTGTGTCGTTACCGTCGGTCAGAAGAATGGCCAATTTGCTGGCTTCATTATCACCGCTGGAATCTAACAGTTTCACCGTCACGCCCAACGCGTCGCCAATCGCCGTCTGTTGCCCCGCCATGCCTGGCGCAAGCTGATTGATACGGGTTTCCAGCGCCTGTTTATCCTCACTGACGGGCGCAAATGGCCAGGCGCTGTTAGCAAAGATCACCAGACCGATACGATCTGATTTGCGGGCGGCCACGAATTTTTTAACCGATTCCTGCACCGCCTGTAGCCGGGTAATGCCCCCCGCAACATCGTTTTTTTCCATTGATCCAGAAACGTCCAGAATCAGCATGATGTTGCGCATTGGTTTTTCAATATGTTGTGGCGGAGTCAGCAATTCCGGGCGGGCAAGCGCGCAGACCAGCAGCGCCCAGACCAGCCAGAACAGCCCGGTCGATAACTTTCCGCTGTGGGCAGGCTGGCTATTGAGCTGGAGTTCATTGATCAGCCCGGGTAAAAAAGGGACCCGAACATACTCTTTAAGTGAGCGCTCTTTGGCCATCACAAAGCGGCCTACCAACGGTAGGATAAGTAGCAGCCAGGCCCATGGCCAGGCGAACGCCAGTCGTGAGAAGTATTCAGACATGGGGTAGTCCTTCAAGCCAGGTGCGAAGCTGCACACGCAGCCGCGCGGTATCGGCATCACTCAACTGGTTGTCTGGTTGACAGTATCGTTCGCAAAGACGTTGGCGCAGCGCATTATCCAGTGGGACGGACGGGAGCCATTGGGCAGGGTCCAGCGCACCGCTAACCTGTTCACGCGGCTGATGCACCAGCAAAATACGTTTCATCAGCAGCAGCCAGCTGTCCACCGTTTGCGGTTGAGTGAGGGCCGTCAGGGCCTGACGACGCCACAGATTGCGGCGCCATCTGGCGACACGAAAGATGAGAAAAACCAGTATCACGAGGAGCACGACGCCGCCCAGAGCGAACCATCCCGGCGGCAGGGGAAACCATGACGGTGAATCGGGGAGAACCGGTTCCGCCAGTTCGGGTACCGTAAATCCTTTCTCCAGCATCTAAACCCCTTTTTGTAGCTGTCTGAGCAGATCCCCGGCGACAACAATCTGCTTCACCTGGACGCCAAGCCGCGTGAGGCGCGACGCCTGCGCCGAAAGCCGCGCTGTAATACTCTGTTTGATGCCGTCCTGTAGTGCAGGCGAGAGTGAAAATGCCACCTCTTGCCCTTCATAACAGGCCGCCAGTCGCCCGTGAGCAGGCAGGCGCAAATGCAGATCGTCGAGCATCACGAACGCGCTCACTTCTCCCCGACGGCGCAGGGCCGCCAGCAGTGCATCGCATTCACTATCCATATCATGAAAGTCGCTGATTAACGCGACCCAGCAGCCGGTTGGAATCAACGGCAGGCTGTGGCGCAGGATGGCTGCCAGCGTGAGCGGATGGGGGGCTTCATGCGGATAGTTGTCCGCCACGGCGTGGTTGTACTGCACTAAATCGTCGAGAAATGCAGGGAGTGAAGCGTTTGGCGCACGGCATTTGCGCAGGGAAAAGTCCTGGTCACCAAAGACGATACCGCCTAAACGATCGCCGTCGTGCCAGCTGCGCCAGGCCAGCAGCCCGGCGGTTTTAGCCGCAGCGACGGATTTTGTCTGCACGCGCGTCGAAAAAAACATATCCCGCCTCTGGTCGACCAACAAGAACACGGGACGTTCTTTCTCTTCGTTATACAGGCGAATCCACGGCGTACGCATGCGCGCGGTGGCCTGCCAGTCAATCAGCCGGACGTCGTCGCCGGGCTGATAGCGACGTAGGCTGTCAAAGTTCAGCCCGCGACCTTGCTGTCGTGATGTGCGCTCTCCGCCAAGTGCGCCTGGTGGGATCTGCCCTGGCGGATTGGCAATGGCTCGCGCATCGCCAGCGAGCTTCAGCAGCGTATCGCGGTCAACGCAAACGGCACTGTTCATCACGCTACCACGGCATCAAGGAGCATCCGTACGGCATCATCCGGCGTGCAGTTGTCGGCGCTGGCCTGGTAGCTGAGCATCAGGCGGTGGCGCAACACGGCCGGGGCTATCTTTTTAATGTCTTCTGGTAGCACCGCATCCCGACCTTCCAGCCAGGCCTGCGCGCGACCGCAACGCTCAAGGGCTAGGGTGCCGCGGGGACTAATGCCAAAGGTCAGGTACCCGGCCAGCGTATCGCTCACTGACTGCGGATGGCGGCTTAAGTCCACCAGATTGACGATATAGTTTTCGACAGTAGAGGAAACATGAACGGCGGAAATAGCCTGCCAACATTCGGCAATTTCTTGTTGGCTCAGCATCAGCGCATCGGGTTGTTCAGGTGCGGCCGGTGTGACGTTCGTCAATTGTTGGTACTTTTGCTGCTGTTCTCTGCGCACCAGTTGCATCACTTTCTGTTCGTTTTCTTTAGACGGGTAATGCACCAGCACCTTCATCAAAAAACGGTCCAGTTGGGCTTCCGGCAGCGGCCAGGTTCCTTCCTGATCCACCGGGTTTTGCGTGGCAAGGACCATAAAAACACCGGGCAGAGGCCAACTGTTGCCCGCCACCGTTACGTGACGTTCTTCCATGGCTTCCAGCAGAGCGGACTGCACGCGCGCCGAGGCGCGGTTAATTTCATCGGCGAGAATGATATTGCCGAACACCGGGCCAGGGCGGAAGCGGAACTGATCCTCTTCGCGGGAAGCGTTTTGCTGATAGATTTCGCTGCCGGTGATGTCTGAAGGCAGAAGATCCGGCGTGAACTGAATACGGCGGTAATCCCCCTCAACGTGGCGCGCAAGCTCACGCACAGCGCGAGTTTTCGCCAGACCCGGTAGGCCTTCCAGCAGAACGTGTCCATCACAAAGCAGGGCGATGATCAGCATGCGCACCAGCTCTTCCTGACCGAGAACCTGCTCATTCATGCGTTGTTCAAGCTGTAATAATTTTTCTCGATTTATCATCGGCGTAGCCCTGCAAAATCACGTTTAAGTAAGGTTGTGATGCCCACCAGAATCGGCTCGGCATAGTTAAAAAAGGCTTTAATGCCCGGGCAAAGGTAGTTCAACCCCAGCTCGCCGTCCGGTGCGCGTACAATGCGGTTTTTCGGGCATTCGCCCCAGCACAGCTTCAGATAAGGGCAGGTTTTGCAGTAATTGGGTAGCGTGTCGCGTTTGCCCATGCCGAAGGCTTTTTGCCGTTCGGAAAAAGCCAGGTGTGAAAGCTGGGCATGTTCAATATTGCCGATCTGGTACTCGGGATAGACGTAGTGATCGCAGGAAAAAATATCGCCGTTTTTCTCGATCGCCAGCCCTTTACCGCAGAACTCTGAATGGGTACAGATTTGAGCAGGCATTCCCATCGTCTGCGCGACCGCCGTTTCGAACAGATTGACCTGTACGCGGCCCAGATCGTTATTAACCCACTCTTCAAACACGGCGATCAGAAATGTGCCCCAGTCCTCCGGGTCAACTGACCAGTCGGTGACGATCGAATCGAGATCGCCAGGGCGTGCGCGGCGGCTACCGGTTAACGGGATGCTTTCGTCCTGCCAGAACTGTGGTGCGGTTTGCTTGAAATCGACTGGTTCGACGCACGGATTAAACTGTACGTAAGTTGCGCCCAGTTCACGGGTGACGAAGCGGTATACTTCCAACGGAAAGCGAGCATTGGTGCGGTTTACCGTGACCAGGGCGTTAAATGGGACGCCGTGACGCTTGAGGGCCTCAACGCCCGCCATCACTTTGTCGAATGTCGGTTTGCCGCTACGGGTAACGCGATAGCGGTCATGCAGTTCTCGTGGGCCATCAATGGACAGCCCCACCAGAAATTGATGTTCTTTAAGAAATTCAGCCCATTTGTCGTTCAGCAACACGCCATTAGTTTGTAAATCGTTCTCGACGCGCTGGCCGGGCTTCTGGTACTGCTTCTGAAATTTGACTACTTTCTGGAAGAATTCCAGCCCCATCAATGTGGGTTCGCCACCTTGCCAGGAAAAGACCACCTGGTCGCCGTCCTGGCCATCAATGTATTGACGAATGAAATTCTCTAGCACTTCATCGCTCATGCCAGTATGTCTGTCCTGATGCAGCAGCTCTTCTTTGTGCAGGTAAAAACAGTAGGAACAGTCAAGGTTACAGGTCGAGCCGGTGGGCTTGGCCATCACATGAAAGCGGCGCTTGTATTCTGGCCCTTTGCCGTCATATTTTTCCGCCGACGGAAGCGCTTTAACCGGTAGTGTGGTGCTGTACTTCATATAGCAGACCCCTAACAAGAAAACGTCACTACTCTTCAAAAAACGGGCAGGCTGTCTGAACAGCCTGCCCGCAGGCTTAGGTTATTTATTGATATTAGAGCCTTGTTCCAGCATCGCCGAAGCGTCGGAAATGGTGAACGAACCCGGTTTCTGACGCGGTGGGAACTCTTTGAAGGTTTCCAGCATCTCTTTCGCGTATTTCTGCGCGCCGCCCATCAGGAACAGACGGTCGTAGAACCAGGAGTTGTAGCCCATACCGTCGCTGCCTTTCTCCAGCGGATCGACTTCAAGGTCAAAGATCAGTGGCGTACGCAACTTGGTGAATGGGTATTTCCACAGATCAAGACCGGTATGCTCCTGAATCATAAAGTGAACTTTCCAACGCTCGTAGCGCATAGCCAGCAGATCGCCGTCATCGCTCCAGTAGAAGAACTCTTTACGTTGATTCGGGCCCTTGCCCTGGAGGTAGTCGAGCTGGTTGTAGCCATCCAGGTGCACCTTGTAGGTAATGGACGGCGTTTTGTAGCCTTTTAACAGCTCGTTTTTAATGTTCGGATCGCCCGCAGCCGCAACCAGGGTAGGGAACCAGTCGTTACTGCCGAAAATGCCGTCAACGATGGTGCCTGGCTTAACGTGGCCCGGCCAACGAATCATCGCAGGTACGCGGAAACCACCTTCCCAACCGGTGTTCTTCTCGCCGCGGAAAGGCGTTTCGCCTGCATCCGGCCAGGTTGCTGTCATCGGGCCGTTATCGGTGGTATAGACGAGGATCGTATTGTCTTCGATGCCGAGATCTTTAATCTTCTGCAGCACTTCACCAATCATCTTGTCATGTTCCACCATGCCGTCGGCGTAGGTTCCAAGGCCCGTAGCACCAATGCTCCCGTCTTTCAGGTGCGTTTTGTTATGCATACGGGTGGTATTGAACCAGGTGAAGAATGGCTTACCGGCTTTAACCTGACGTTCCATGAAGTCGTTGTTGGCCGCGAGCGTTTCTTCGTCCACGGTTTTCATACGCTGGACGGTAAGCGGACCGGTATCTTCAATCTTGCCATCGGCGGTGCTCTTAATGACGCCACGTGGGCCAAACTCTTTGCGGAAGGCCGGATCTTTCGGGTAGTCCGGGTTCTCCGGTTCTTCTTCGGCGTTCAGGTGGTAAAGGTTACCCATGAACTCATCGAATCCGTGCGCGGTTGGCAGGAATTCATCGCGATCACCGAGGTGGTTTTTACCAAACTGGCCAGTAGCGTAGCCCAGTTGCTTCAGGATGTTCGCAATGGTCGGATCTTCTTTTTGCAGACCCTGTGGCGCACCCGGCATCCCCACCTTACTCATCCCGGTACGGAACGGCATTTGTCCGGTAATGAATGAAGAACGGCCAGCGGTCGAGCTTTGCTCAGCGTAGTAGGAGGTGAACTTGGCACCTTCGGCAGCGATGCTGTCGATATTTGGGGTTTTATATCCCATGGTGCCCTGATTGTAGGTACTCAGGTTCCAGTAGCCGATGTCATCACCAAATATAACGACAATATTTGGTTTAGATGAGTCTTGCTTTGGCGCATTTTCCGGTGCGGTAGATGTCGCCGGTGCAGCATGAACAGTGGACACAGCGCCAGCTGCTAACGTTAGCACACTGGCAATCATCGTCCTTCTAAAAGGGACACTTTTATGCATGGTGGGGAACTCCGTTCATTAGGAAAGCCTTTTGAGTATAGACACGAAAAAAATCCTCCAAATTTTTTCTAATGGAGGTTAATTACTTTCACAAGATAACTATTCGAGAATTCCTGCAAAAATATGAATAATGCAGGGCATATCTTTCGCATCGTGATTAATTTAATGCAGCTTAATTAAGGCGGAGGGGTTATTCCATCTGGAAGTTATTTAATAATAAATTATGGAAGAAGTTATCATTATTGGATTTCAACATAATGCTGAATCGATGCAACACACACTGACAGTTAATTTTATGCACCAGGACGCTATGCAAGCCTCGCGGATACATAGCTGCCAAATGCTCTATTCAGGTCAAAGAGGCGCTATTTCTTTACGAATGGATACGCTGACTGACCCCGTAGGGAAGCGTTATTTACCTTTTTATCAGACGGGATAATCAAACGCTTATATTTAGTGATGAGGAAAAGAACCTTTGAAAGGCAATGTCATCTTTCACATGAAATGAAGATCTCTTTATCACTAACATTGCGTAAGTGAAAGGCTGGTCTATGCTAAAAAAAGCAATCAAATTTGCGTTGGCTTTTTGAATAATAACGATAATTCTCGCGTTTTCGGTGGCGAATATGAACAGGATTGTGATCGCTTTTTTAATGTGCTTTCTTTCCTCTTTGGTTGTTAACACATATGCGGCGGAACCTCGTCAGGAGCCCACCGAAAAGGAACGCGCGCGAACGGTTTATATTTTTCATCAACCGATTGTCATGCTCCAGGCGAAATTCGGCCTTACCACGCCAGAAGAACGGGTGCTGCGCATCCGCAATACACTACGAAATTTCACTGAAGCCGATGTTCGCGAACCGCTACAGGTTGTGTCGGTCACGCGTTATAACCAGCCGGGAAGGCTTATCGTGATGAACGGTAAACCGGTGATGTTGCTGACACAAGGCGATCTCGACGAAGGAGACGATCTTACGCTCGACCAGGCGGCGCAGCGCGTACTGGCGCGCATGGAGGCGCAGCGGTCTGCATTGAGCGATCAGTATAACAGCGGCTGGCTGGCGCTGTCGGCGGTGAAAACGGTGGCTGGTCTGGTGGGACTGGTGCTGTTTTGGTTCGGTGCATACCGTTCCTGGCGTTGGGTCAGACGCGTTTATCGTCGTCGCATTTTTGAGAACAAAAGCTGGATCCCCCAGAGTTGGCGGCGTTTTATCGGCGCTATCGAGACACGCCTATACGCACTGTTGATGATCCTGCTGGGTATCGTTGCACTTTACGTTTGGCTGAGTTGGGTCTTTAGCCTGTTTCCCTGGACGCGCGTCTGGGGAGAGTCCCTTGGTGACTGGTCTGTACGCGTAGTGCGTGATATTGCATTGTCGATTGTCTCAGCGTTACCTGGCTTGATGATCGTCCTGATCATTTTTCTCATCACTGCGTTCATACTGAAGCTGCTTAAGGTGGTTCTCAACCAGGTGGAGGCAGGGCGTTTGCAGTTGCCTGGAATTCATCCTGAAACCGTGGGCGCAACCCGGAAGTTGATCTCTGTGGTGGTGTGGCTCTTTGCGCTATCTGCAGCCTATCCCTTTTTGCCCGGTGCCAATTCACTGGCGTTTAAAGGTATCAGCGTTTTCTTTGGCCTGATGCTCACGCTGGGGTCGGCCGGGGTGATGAACCACGCAATGAGTGGACTGGTTTTGATCTATTCGCGCGCGCTGCGCAAAGGCGACATGATTCGGGTAGCGGACAACGAGGGATTGGTAAGCGAAATTGGTATGCTCGCGACCAAAATTATCACTCGTGAAAATTACGTGGTCACCGTGCCAAATGCGGTAGTGGTTAGTGGAAAAATTACTAACCTTAGCGCGCAAAGCACCAACGGCGGCGTCAACCTGACGGTCGGCGTTACCATTGGCTACGACACGCCCTGGCGCCAGGTCCACGCAATGCTGGAGTTGGCAGCCAAGCGTGCCAAAGGAATCGATCTTTCACAGCCGCCGTTGGTGCGTCAGCTGAGTCTGATGGACTGGTATATTTCCTATGAATTGCAGGTGCGCCTGCTGCCGGATGTATCTCTGGCAGATGCCCGCAATGAACTGCACAGCAATATTCAGGACGTCTTCAACGAATTTAACGTGCAGATTATGTCTCCGAATTTTGTGCTACAGCCAGAAAACAGCGTGATGGTGGCCAAAGAGAATTGGTATACCGCACCCGCAACACCGCCAGAAGGCGGGAAATAATGCGTTGGCTTTTTCTGCTAATTCCTCTGCTGTGCTGGCGCGCTATGGCGACAGGGCTTATCGATCCTGAAGACGGCATGGTGGACATGAGCCGTTATTTACAAGAAAACCCGTACGGTTTTCTACCGATTCCGCTGGTTATTACCGAACCGGCCGTTGGTTATGGCGGCGGCCTGTTCGGTCTGTTTCTGCATGGCAAGGGACGACAGGTTGATGGGCAGTTTATTCCCCCGGCCATGAGCGCGTTTGGCGGTGGCGGAACGCAAAACGGTACCTGGTTTGTAGGAGGGGGGCATCGCCACACCTGGCAGGATGACCACATTCGCTATCTGGTTGCAGGAGGCTATGCCGATGTCAATCTGGATATATATTCCGGTGACGTATTGGGCTTTGGCAATAACCGGGCCGTGGAAACCGAAACTCGCGGTTATGGCGGTATGCAAAAGCTTCTCTTTCGCGCAGGGGATTCTCCCGTTTTTTTGGGAGCATCACAGTTCTGGGCAAAGATGGATATCTCTGCCCGCAATAATCCGCTCGTCAACCAGGTATGGCGGCAGCTATTGGGTGAAAGCAGCATCACCTCTGCATTGGGGCTGGTAGCGGAATACGACACAACCGATAACTTCTTTTGGCCCGGACGCGGGCTTTCTCTTAGCGGCGAGTATCAATTCTACGGCCATTATCTTGGGGGCGACTATCGCTACGACCTGCTGACGCTCGAAGGCAAGTTTTTCCTGCCACTGAACGCCGACTGGACGCTTTCACTTGCAGGGAACTATCAAACGCTGTCGCAGCAGGATAAACATCTGCCACCAATGGCGCGCCCTTATATCGAACTTCGTGGTATCTCTCGCTATCGCTACCAGGGGGATGACGTGAGTACCGTTCAGACGCAGTTAGCCTGGCAAATGTCGTCGCGTTGGATTGTTTTGGGTTTTGTCGGTGCTGGAAGTGCGGCAGACAGTACATCAGAGCTTTACCGTAGCGCAGAAGTGGCCTGGGGCAGCGGTATTCGATATTTGATTGCGCGCGAATACGGACTGCGTACCGGTGTAGATGTCGCTTTTAGCGATAACGAACAAGCAGTTTATTTTAATGTTGGCTCTGGCCTGTAGGGATGAGCGGAATGAATGAGGACAAATAATGAAATGGTTCCACGCGGTTGTTCCGTTGCTGTGGGTTTCCGGCGTGGCCAGCGCAGCTGAAACTGATGCCAGCACGTTTCCTATTTGGGGCGAGGAGGCCAGGGCGCGGGGATATGCCATTCCGCTACCGTTTGGCATCAACCTGAGCTATATGAACATGCGGCAAAATATTGATGTCGATAGCATCAGTTTTTCCGGACTGGCGCTTGGCAATCACCCGATTCCTGTCGATATGTTCAATATTGATGCCGGCCATACGCGTGAACAGAGCAAAACTGAAAACCTACGTCTCGACATGTGGGTCTTCCCGTTTTTGAACATTTACGGGCTGGTAGGGCACACACGCGGATCGTCGGTCTCGAATGTTTCAGTAGATGCAGACCCTTCGCGCTACACCGGTGTTGACCGCATTATCGCATCATCTGTGCATCAACTTTATCAGAGCGGTGAGCTACAGGATATTGATTTTATTCTAGATTTTAAAGGAACAACCTGGGGAACCGGTATTACTTTGGCAGGAGGATACGAAAACTGGTTTGCCCTGGTGGATACCAACTATACCCGTACTGATTTTGACATTCTGGATGGCAAAATTTCAGCCCTTACCGTGTCTCCCCGTGTTGGATATCGCTTTAAATTTCAGGGGCCGGTGGGCGAATCTCATCTGAGCGTCTGGGTGGGGAGTATGTACCAGAACGTGCAGCAGGAGTTCAGGGGTAGCCTCTCCGATCTGCATATGCCCGCTGAGCTTCAGCCACTGATCCAGGCCGTAAACCAGGATGGCAACGGGCGATTTGATGTTAAACAGAATCTGACCTCTCCGTGGAACATGCTGCTGGGGACTCAGTTTGAAATGACACCACAATTTAACGTCCTGACGGAGTTTGGATTTAACGAACGCAATAGCTTCTTTATTGCCGGTGAATATCGCTTCTGATGAACGGTTATCGCGTCATGTTGACATCGCTATTGGCTCTGACGACCTGGTCTGCGGAGGCGTTAACATTGGATCAACCCTCAATTGACGCTTTCCTCGGGAAGCTGGGTGCGGATAACCAGTACGATCCGGCAAAAGGGGTGAACTGGAGCGTGTTGCCGGGGCCATTTTACACTCCAGAGCTGAAGCTGGGTCTTGGCATGGCGGTGGCGGGGATCTACCGGGTGGATGCGGCAGATAAAACAACTCAGAACTCTTCTGTTTCCTTGACGGGTTATGTCAGTGCCAGCGGGGCGTTGGGAATGGGGATCAGCAGTTATACCTTTTTTACCGACGACCGTTGGCGATTGTTTGTGGACGGCTCAGTGAACAAAGTGCCAACGGGTTTTTGGGGCATTGGCTACGACGCAGCCCAGGGTAATGAACAGGATTACACCAACAACTCCGTGAGTTTGCATCCTGTATTGATGCGAGAAATCGCTGAACGCGTTTATCTCGGCGCGGGTTGGGATTTTTCTTCTATGCAGGCGGACGTTGACGATCCGCATCAGGGGGACGTGTTCAGCCTAAATAATGCGCAGACATCGCCGTTATCGTCTGGACCCAGTGTAAGTCTGAGTTACGACACGCGTGACGTTGTCACGCGGCCACAGCATGGACACTATTTTAAGCTGGAGTACACCTGGTTTGATCCGTCTTTTGGTTCAGATACTCATTTTACGGCAGCACAGGTTCAATACGATCGTTACCTTTTACTTGATGACAGGACTGTGCTGGCGTTCGATTTATGGGGACGTTTCACTCGTGGAGACGTGCCGTGGGATCGTTTATCAATGGCCGGAGATGACCGCCGTCTGCGGGGGTATTACCAGGGGCGTTATCGGGATAAGGATGTGGTAAGTGGGCAGGTGGAATATCGAAAAAAACTCAACTGGCGACATGGTTACGTGTTGTGGTTGGGCGCAGGAGCTTTAGGCAGAAACATTGACGATATGGGACATCATCCGATCTTACCTAATGCGGGTGTCGGTTATCGCTTTGAAGTGAAGCCCGCCATGAATATCCGCCTGGATTTAGGTTTTGGGAGAGAGAGTGCAGGATTCTATTTTCAAATTGCGGAGGCATTCTGAATGGCTAAAGGATTTCTGTTTTTACTGCTGGTAGCCGGATTTGCCTGCGCGGAAGTTCCTGGCCTCACTCTTAAACAAGCGCATAAGGCATATCCCGTTGTCGGCCATTTAGCACCGCCGGAGTCACTACGCCCATGCTGCGCGTTTGGCTATGATCTTCATGTCAGGGCGATAGGTGTGCCGATCCCTGTCTACCAGATTGGCAATGTATTAACGTTAGATTCACTGGGGCGTCATCACTATAACGATAGTGCGTTGGGGGCCGTGAAAAATATCGTTGGACTGAGTGAGGAAAAAAACGGACTGCTTTATACCCACCGTGGGGGTTTTATCGACATAGCGCACGTTCGCGATACGGCGGATAACACCTTTTACCTCTTTTCTCGTATTTATCCAAAACTTGGTCAACAGTGGCGTTTTTTTTACAGCGAAGAATTGGGCGTCAGACGGATACAGCTACACGGTTTCACACCTCCTGCAGCAATGGCGCAGCGTTACACATTGGCCGCCTGGTTGGCGGGGAATCTGGCCTTTGAACTGGCTCAATGGCACGAAATTGCACAGTGGTATGGATTCGAGTCTGTTCCCGGTTTTTCTGAGCAGATTTCTGCATTTTCCCCGGAAGATCTCTATTCAAATCTACTGGGTGCGCGTATCGCCATCAACGTGATTTTACAGGGCAGGGTGGAATCCATTGCGGAATACAACGCGGCGGTGGATCGCGAACTGCAGCGGGTTTTACTGCAACTTGGCGTCGCAACCCGGACTGAAACTGAGCGTAAGTTTCGCGAATTGGACGGTGACTGGTGGAACAGTAAACGTAGGGTTCCAGATAAATTTCTGGTGTTAAAGCGTAACTATATTCTTGAGCATAACCGGTTACCAACCCCAGTTTCGTACGAGAACGCCACGCCACTGCAACTGACTTTTCCCGCCGTGATCGAAGGATATCGGCTTGCGCGCCTGGGCGAGTTACAAATTTACCCGGGCACTTCCATGCAATCGCTTCCGCGACCGAAAACTTATTACGCACCAGATAGTTTTCAGTCCCTGGCTGACACAGCGAGTGAAGCAGACAAAATCCAGCTCGAACGTATGCACAAGTCGCGCTTTTAATCCGGTGCTTTTGCCTGACAATTTAAATGCTGCGAGCTACGCTTTTACAGACGCTAACTACTTCAATAATGAAGAAATTCTGCAGGTGGCCTATGAAAAAATTGACCTTGATTTATCTTAGTCTTTTTTGCTCGCCGTTAGCACAAGCTAGCGCACTCTATTTTTATGAAATAGGCACCGAAGATACGGCTTTGGCAGGGGCGGGGCAGGCAGCACGTGCGCAGGATGCCTCCACCATCGTGACTAACCCCGCAGGAATGACGCGACTTCCGGATCATATGTTCACCGGTGGATTACAGGCAATGGATGGTGATGTGTCCTACACACTTGAAGACGAGACGGGGCGTAAAAGTCCCGGTGACATCATGCGCTTCTTTCCAAATGCCAGCGCATTCTATGCCCAGAAGGTGAATGACGATCTTTATGCTGGTATTGGGCTATACGGAAATTACGGTCTGGGGATCGATTTTGGCAATTGGTCCGGCGACCGGCTGATTAAGAAAAGCACCATGGTTGCGATGACGCTCAGTCCATCGCTGGCTTATAAGCTTAGTGACAGGGTTTCCGTTGGGGGCTCTGTTAACGTCAATTACGGTTTTCTGTCACTCACTCGAAATGTTGATGGCAACGATGAAAAAGAAAAGGATCATGACTGGGCGATGAGCTATCGTCTGGGATTATTAATGGAACTGACCGATCAAACCCGGGCCGGTATCTCCTGGACCAGCAAAACTGAGTACGATTTTGATATTGACGGCAAAGCGCGTTTCCCGAACTTACCGAACGTGGAATACGATTTGCCTATTTCTGCGCAGGTACGTGCTCCACAGCAGATTATGTTAAGTCTGGTTCATGACATTAATAAACAGTGGTCAGTGATGGGCGATCTTGGCTGGCAGGACTGGAGTCAGTTCGGCGCGCCGCAAATAACGGTGGTCGGGCAAGAAGTTGATAAGTCCAGTCGTCTTAAGGATTCGTGGCATACGGCTTTAGGTGTGCAATTTCGACCTACGGAACAATGGCGTTTGAATGCGGGCGTAGCATTTGATAGTACGGTCTATAATTCGCAAAGCGATGTGGCGCTGACGTTGCCGACCGGTGATGAATGGCGATTTGCTACCGGAGCGCAATATCAAATTACACCACAAAGCAATATCGGTGCTGCCGTGTCGTATCTGCATATGCAGTCGTCCCACGTACAGTCACCATCAATTTATCAGGGGAGTTACGATAATCCGTATCTGTGGTTTGCCAGTGTGAACTACAGTTATCAGTTTTAATGTTCAGTGAAGTGAGAGTCGCGGTGGAATTGTAGAAGACATAAAACAGCTATTTGCATAACCAGCTGTAGTCGAGAGCCATCATCCAGAACTGTTAGCGCTGTTGAGGCAACTGTGCTTGAAAGGGTTTTGAGGCGTCATTATTGAGCAGCACAAGGATGACCATAAAACATCAGATTCAGCCTTTATCTACGTTAGTGCGCATAATGTATATTATGTTAAATACAATTTGATACGTACTCAGTTGAATCCCCATGTGGCCCACGTTTGGCCATTGACCTCCTCTGCTCATTACAATCATGAAAGCCCAAGGAACAGAGTTCGCTCCTGCAGTTGAGATGCTTTGAATCCGTGGTGAAGATAAAAACGTTTAGCTTCGTCTGTGAGCACATGCACCATAACGGCACGCACGCCAATATTTTCTGCCACTTTGTAACACCGCAGTACCGCATCGTGAAGCAGATCGGCCCCTAACCCTTTTCCACGAACAGAAAGGTCTACGGCCAATCTGGCTTGGATCTGGCATGTTACGCCGAAGATTGCCTGTTGCTTCTGTGTGGTTGACGCTACCAGTGGCCAGTGAATAAAAGCCAGCGACTTTTCGCGAGTCTGTTTTGCAGACAACAAACGTCCTGTATAGCAACTGCTATACAGTCTCGTACAACTCAATACTCTGATAAGCAACAATAAAAAACCCGCCAGTGCTGGCGGGTTATGGCATGGTTTGGCTCTACAGTTAAGGCGTTACCATGTTAAACCAGAAATCAAAGCTATCTAAATACCCGAGGAACTCATCAAGCTTGGCATGATTGCCGGAAATTTGTACATCACCCTTCTCTTCTGCCTGTTTCAGCGATTCTTCCTTGAGAATAATTTTGTTCAACGTTGCACGGTTAAGCGTAATGGAGGCATCAGCATTGCTGGCCTGTGCATCAGCGCTATGGTTAAGAACACCGTTTTCCAGTTCCAGTTTGTATTTACCGCCGTCAGCACCTAAATCGACGTTGAAGACTGCTTGCGCATTTGCCGCTTTTTCTCCGTTAATATGTACCGCGAGATAATCAAAGAACATCTCAGGTGACATGGCTTTAACGGTATCCGGGCTGGCGGTATTTGGTGTCGCGCCTTTCACCACACCGTTGCGTAATTCTTGTGCACCAGTCAGATAAAAATTACGCCATGGACCGGACTCAGCCTGGTAACCCATTTGCTCAAGGGCATCTGCTTCCAGATTACGGGCTTCTTTATTGCTCGGATCAGCAAAGACGATATTGTTAGTGACTTGCGCCACCCAACGGTAATTGCCCTGGGCGTAATCCGTTTTCGCTTTTTGCATGATTGCATCGGCGCCGCCCATATAATCGACATATTTCTTCGCGGCATCAACGGGCGGTAATTCATTCAGTGTTGCCGGATTACCATTGAACCAGCCGAGGTAAAAGACATACGTTGCTTTCACATCATGGCTGACAGAACCATAGTATCCACGGCTGGCCCATGATTTTTCCAGGCCAGACGGCAGTTTGAAGTTAGCGGCGATTTCGTCACGGGTCAGCCCCTGGTTAGCCATGCGCAGCGTCTGATCGTTGATGTAACGGTACATATCACGCTGACTTTTCATTAACTTCACCACATTTTCATTACCCCAGGTCGGCCAGTGATGCTGAGCAATAATAATGTTTGCCTTTCCACCCCAGCGGCCAATAACGTCATTGATATATTTTGACCATGCCAGCGGATCGCGGATCTTCGCGCCACGTAATGAATAAGTGTTATGTAGCGTATGGGTGACATCCTCTGCAGCTTCGATCATTCCCTTCTCTTCTACATACCACAGCATTTCAGAAGGTGCTTCCGATCCCGGCGCCATCATGAAATCATAGGTTAGACCGTCGATAACTTCTTTCTGCCCGGTGTGGGTAATATAGTTAGTGGGTTCAATCAGCGTCACCGTACCGGCGGAGGTTGTCGTTCCCAGACCCGCACCGACCTGACCTTTTGCATCCGGTTTCAACAGATTGCCATACATGTAACTGGCTCGGCGACTCATGGCGTTACCTGCCATAATATTTTCAGATACAGCTTCCTTCATAAAACCAGCCGGTGCATATACCTTCACTTTACCGGACTTCACATCCGCTTCATCAATCACGCCGCGGACGCCACCGTAGTGGTCAACATGGCTGTGCGTATAAATGACGGCAACAACGGGTCTTTTACCGCGATTCTTATAATAAAGGTCCATTCCCACTTTCGCGGTTTCTGCCGAGACAAGCGGATCAATGACCGTAATACCCTCTTTCCCTTCCATAATTGTCATATTCGAGAGATCAAGATTACGGATTTGATACACGCCATCGGTGACCTGGAACAAGCCGCCAATATTGATCAACTGCGACTGACGCCACAGGCTTGGATTAACCGTGTCGGGGGCTTTTTCGCCCTCTTTGATAAAGGCATATTGCTGAGGGTCCCAGACAACATTTCCCTGCTTCCCTTTAATCAATTCACTGGGAAGCGGAGCAATAAAACCTTTATGAGCGTTCATAAAATCGGTTTTATCAGTGAATGGCAATTGACCATATAAGGCGTCATTCGCACTTTTGGTCTGAGCAGTCGCATCTTTTGCCCCTTCCTGTGCCAATACAGGTAGTGATATTAATGATGTTGAACACACGCCAGCTAAAGCCAGATAACTTACTAGTTTATTAAGTTTCATAAATCCTCGCTAATAATATATTATCAAGAAGAAAGAAACCCTGCTGCTCTGATTGTTGAGAAGCTTCCTTAATACTGTATTTATCAGGTTTCTATGATCTAATGCTCGTAGGCTAACATGGTCTTATGAAACAATGTAATGCAATGACATTTATTTTTAAATTTCCTTTTGTTTTTATTTAAACAAAATGGCTGTAGACACCTGACTGTATAAAAAGATAATGGCTGGTATCCATTGTCTTTAGAATACTATATATGCGCACTCTCTATCTACTTCTCATCACTGGGATACTTTCTGGCTGTAATACTTCTCCCCCAGAGAAAGTTGTTAAGATCAATAAAATGGTGATCCCTGTTGTTCAGGCACAACCCGAGTCAAAATCAAGTAGTGACTCGGCATCCCTGTCCTTATATCAGGATAATAAACAGCAAATTGAAAACGTCGTGAGTTCGTTAAAAAATGAATATCTTCATGAGGTTAAGCCAAGAGAGATGTTTGACGTTCATAGCCAGGCATACCAGGTTTATGCTTCTTTAACCAAGCTCGAACAAATGCAGCAAATGAACAATTTTTATTATAAGGAGCATAATCAAACAGGACTGTTAAGCATTAATCAGTCCGTGAACTCTCTTATTGAATAACAAGAAGTCCTCCTCAGAGAATGATGAGGAGGTTTTTTTACGATTGATATATGGCATGCTACTACAATAGAATATTAAAGTTAGATAATCGATTTGTAACTTGTTTGTGGGTTTATTTAAAATCGCTCAGGCAATTTATTGATGGAAGTAAGATACCCTCCGCGTTCAAAATCAATATACCCTCCTTTTTTTAACGCAGATACAACATTTAAAACACTGCTGCGCGATAAGTGGGTCCGATCCTGAATATAATCCAAAATAGAAACACGCTTGCGCGTCTCTTCCGGCAACAAAATCATCTCTTCGAGGTGGTTACGTATCACTGAATAAGTACGCTGCTGTACGACTAAATCATCACGATAAAAGAGATAACCCGTATGATATGAAAGCACTGCCGCCGCATCTTCCCACAAGCCTTGTTGATGAAAGAGTTCTCGTGCTTTATCGGCATCGACGCGTAATAAGGTTGATTCAGCTTCAGCGCGCAATAAATGGCCGTGTACCGGTTGGATCATTTCGGCAATACCGAACAGATGGGGTTCATAGACGGTCACGATTAACAGACCATCAGAAGAACGTAAAATGGACAGCTCCCCTTGCAAAAAAAGGTAGAGTTGAGGCTTATTCTTGTATTTCCACATGATACGCCGCCGCGGCACAACTTTCATCTTTTCTGCAATCGGTTCAAGTGCTTGCATTAAACGTTGTATGCTTTGTTCTGGGCGTACCGGAGGTGAAATTTGCATAATCAAACCTGTATTATTTAGATTGAAAACAATATGCTTTTACCTATATTCCATGAAGGTAGTACAGATTCATATTAAAACCATAAATTGCTCAATAATAAAAGTACAAATTTATTTTTATTTAAACGAGCGTGTGTGATAAGACCACCAGCAGATGGTCACCAGACACCGCCGGATAGATAATCCGCTATGGTGACTATTAACAATGCGTGAGATATTTAATCGGGAATAACGGCGCTAGAATTGATAGCTGTAGTTGACACTGGCAAACCATAACCACGGGTTCTTATACTGGCCTGCAAAGATATCAGATTTGACGTTGGACGACTGCATGTGCAAATACTCAACGGCAACGCCAATATTGCTGGCTGGCGTAATCTGGTACTGTGCACCGGTGGCAAGTCGCCATTCATCGCCGGTTGGCATCGAAAGCGCTACATCACTTTGCGATTTGTACGGTGAACTGTCATATGCAATACCGGCATTAATGCGCCACTGCTCATCGGGATGATATTGCACGCCCAGCGCTGTATGCCATGTATCTTTCAGACGATTATCACGATCGCTTTGCTGACCATTCATTGTAATCTGCGGGCTGCCAAACTGACTCCAGTCCTGCCAGCCAAGATCGCCCATCACTGACCACTGCCTGTTGATATCGTGAACCAGACTAAGCATCACCTGCTGCGGAGCACGGACTTGTGTGGAGATCGGCAGATCATATCCAATATTAGGTATATTGGGAAAACGCGCTGTCCCGTCAATATTGAAATGATAATCAGTCTTGCTGGTCCAGGTTACACCCGCCCGAGTATTGTCAGTTAAGTCCATTAATAACCCAAGGTGGTAATTCATCGCCCAGTCATGATCGCTTTGTTTCTCATCGTGGCCATCGACATCTCTGCTTAGCGACAGAAAACCATAGTTTAGCCCTGCAGCTGCGCCAACCGACACCTTATCACTTAGTTTCCATGCAACGGCGGGACTCAGCGTCATCGCAACCATGGTACTTTGTTTAATTAACCGATCCCCAGCCCAGTTGCCGAAGTCGATACCTAACCCATAGTTGCCGTACAAACCCAAACCGGCAGAAACGGTATCACTCAGCCGTTGCGTATAAAACATGCTGGCATTGGGGAAAAGCGTCATTACATTACCGGGGCTTTGTCTGCCATCTGTCGTATTATTCAGCGTATAGGGAATATCTCCGCCCATCGCCTGTAATCCTCCGGTGACCATATGGTCAGGTAAACGAGTCATCCCCGCAGGGTTCGTTAACAGCGTAGAGGCATCCTGAGCACGAGCGGCCTGCCCTGCACCAGCCAGTGCGGTATCTTCCGTTCCGATTTCATAGAAATAGAGCGCACTGGCGTGACCGACCGACGAAAAGATCATCCCGGAGAGAAAAATTATATTTTTTTTCATTGTATTACCTGTTTGGAGGGGGCGTTCTTTACTAAACGTAGGGTCAGCTATCACACGGTATTGATTTATGCTAATAGCATAATCAGGCATCAGGAATGATGTCGTGTTAAATTTTATCCAATATTAAATTTTATAATTCAACACAACGACATCTTAAATGCCGACTTAATGAGAACTCTTCTTAATAAGTGATTTGACATAAATTCTAATGTAAAGAAATGAAAATTTAATCTTTTCATAAAAAAGTATGAGTGAAGTCGCCAACGGAAAAACCATAGTTATGATCATCACATAACTGTAATATGCGTTTTAAAAAGTAAAACCTTTACAGCCTTGAGGAGACCTTGTCTTCTCAAAACATTGTGTCTCAAATATGTCTTTGATTTCAATGGGACACGATGATCATTAACCTCTAAAACCTAATATATAAGTGAGGCGAATATCTTATTGTGCTAACTAATCCTCAGGAGAATAACGCTAATCTGGTCATGGATACATCATTTTTAAAATATGGACTTTTAATCATGCAATAACAATCAGGTATCTTATACGACTCATTCTTCTGTCAATTTTTGTAAGTGGAAGAAAAGAGTGATGATAGTTAATACAGGTAAAGATAGGGGTAATGACTTATGGCCTCACAATATGACTTTACTGTCACTCTGCACGATCTTGCTTTTATTCTTAAGCAGATCAAAATATCCGAAGCGGCAACTAACCCGGATGGCAGCGTTAATGCTGAATTGCTTAGGGAATTAGTTTCCAGTCCGCTATTGCCTTATGGACTTCGCACGGTAGATGGTTCATGGAATAATCTTCTACCGGGTCAGGAGTTATATGGCTCTGCCGACCAGACAATGCCGAGATTAACCGCGTTAAACTGGCAAGATGCGGACCAAATGACCAGTTATATCCAAATTGGTGGCACCGTTATTGATGCCGACCCACGTATTATTAGTAACTTAATTTCCGATCAAACGGCATCTAACCCAGCCGCACTGGAGGTATTTAACGCGTTAAAAGATGCTCCCGGCGGGGGGACTATTACAGGAGACGGAGAAACGTTATCCATTCCTAACCAGTCTCCCGATATCGGTCTCTCCCCTGCTTTTAACGGCTGGATGACCTTCTTTGGCCAGTTTTTTGACCACGGTCTGGATTTGATTCCCAAAGGAGGCAACGGTATCGTTTTCATTCCGCTACAGCCGGATGACCCTTTATATGTGGAAGGGTCGTCAACAAACTTTATGCTATTAACCCGGGCAACGGTGGATGAAAATCGAGAGACAGTAAACCTGACGACCCCCTTCATCGACCAAAACCAAACCTACACCTCCCATCCTTCACATCAAATTTTCATCCGCGAATACGTCATTATTGATGGGAAACCTGAGCCTACCGGGAATTTATTAGGCGGTGCGAACGGTGGACTGGCGACCTGGGCCGACGTTAAAAACCAGGCTGAAACCCTGCTTGGCATTAAACTCACCGATCAGGATGTGTTTAATGTTCCCCTGCTGGCTACGGATCGCTATGGTAATTTGATTTTAAGTGAAAATGGAAAGGTACAGATTGTTACCACCGGGGGACTGGTTGAAGCCAACGGCGGTCTGTTGCCTGAGGGAACATTCCGAACCGGCCATGCGTTTCTTGATGATATTGCGCATACTGCCGCGCCAAAAGCGGGTCTGCTGGCAGATGATGACACTGCGATTGGGGGCGAAGGAGCGCAACCGGCAGGAACCTATGATAACGAACTGCTCGATCGTCACTTTATTACCGGTGACGGGCGTGGGAACGAAAATATAGGTTTAACCGCGGTGCACGCCGTTTTTCACAGCGAGCATAACCGTCTGGTTGAGCAATATAAAACAACACTGCTGGAAACCGGTGATATCGACCTCATTAATCAGTGGTTGATGCCCAATCATCAAATCACGGAATTACCTGCCGATACCAGTACGCTGGTATGGAACGGTGAGTACCTATTCCAGGCAGGTCGTTTCTCCACGGAAATGCAATATCAGCACCTCGTCTTCGAGGAGTTTGCCCGTACCGTACAACCCGCCGTCGATCCGTTTGTTTTCTCCAACACGGCGGATATAAACCCGATGATCTTTGCCGAGTTTGCGCATGTGGTTTACCGTTTCGGGCATTCAATGCTGACAGAAACCGTGGCGCGCACCGACATTGATATGCAAAGTGGCGATATTGACCTGATTTCAGCATTCCTGAATCCGGTAGCATTTAATCAAATCAACGGGGCCACCGTCACGGACGATCAGGCTATTGGCGCAATTGTGCGTGGTATGACGCGTCAGGTGGGTAACGAAATTGATGAATTTATTACCGATGCTCTGCGTAATAATCTCATCGGCCTGCCCCTCGATTTAGGCGCGCTTAATATAGCCCGTGGCCGTGACACCGCAATGCCGACGCTGAACCAGGCCCGCGAGCAGTTTTTTGCATTAAGCGGTGATAGTCAACTGAAGCCTTATACCAGTTGGGCTGACTTCACTACCTACCTGAAAAATCCCGCTTCAATCATTAACTTTATGGCCGCCTATGGTCAGCATGAGCTGATCCTCAATGCCACCAGCCTTGAAGGTAAGCGTGCAGCGGTAAACTTCCTGTTGTTTGGTGATGCTAACAATGCCCCGCCTGCGGATGCGATGGATTTCTTTAACAGTACCGGAGCGTGGGCAACCAAAGAGACCGGCCTGAATATGGTCGATTTCTGGATTGGCGGGCTGGCAGAGCGCAAAAATGAATTTGGCGGCATGCTCGGCTCAACCTTCAACTTCGTCTTTGAAACACAAATGGAAATGCTTCAGGACGGCGATCGTTTCTACTATCTGAGCCGCGTTCAGGGATTAAACTTACTCAATGAACTGGAGGCCAACTCGTTTTCCGCACTAGTAATGCGTAACAGCGATCTTGGTGATGAGGGATCCTCCCACCTGCCCGCAAATCTGTTCCAGACACCGGACCATATTTTTGAAGTGAACCGCGTGCTGCAAACGGAAATCGACCCGAAATGGGGTAATCCGCTGAAGGATCTGCTCTCGCCGTTGTTGGTGCGTCGCGACCCAGGTGTGGATGTTGACGGCGATAGTTTTGCCGATGGCGGGTATCTGAAATATACCGGCGATGGGCATGTGGTGCTTGGAGGGACGGCAGGCAATGATACGTTAATCGGCGGTAAAGGGATCGACAGTCTGTGGGGTGATGGCGGAGATGACCGGCTGGACGGCGGCGACGAAGCAGACGTGGTCCATGGTGGTGACGGTGATGACATTATTACCGATACCGGTACGCCTGTTGGTGATGCGGACTTCCTGCACGGTGATGCCGGACATGACGTTATCTTCTCCGGTAACGGAAACGATCTGGTCTTTGGTGGCAGCGGTAGCGACTTCGTGGTGGTCGGCGAAGATGCGCAGGAGGTCTTCTCGGGTCAGGATAACGACTTTGCGCTTGGCGGCTCGGGTGGTGATTTCCTGATGGGCAACGAAGGCGATGACTGGCTGGAAGGCGGCGACGGGTTTGACACGCTGGCGGGTGACAACTCTGAGTTGTTCTTCAACAGTACCATTATCGGTCACGATGTTCTTAACGGTCAGGGTAACGACACCGACTACGATGGCGAAGCCGGTGACGACATCATGGTTCAGGGCGCGGGGATCCAGCGCAATAATGGCATGGCCGGTTTCGACTGGGCTATCCATAAAGGCGACCCAAATGGCGCTAACTCTGACCTTGGGATCCCTATTTTCGTCAACCAGCAGGAGTTTATTCTACGCGACCGTTTTGATCTTGTTGAAGGGCTGTCGGGCTGGAAATACGACGATATCCTGACCGGGACAGAACAGCCGATAGGTACTGCGCCTGTTCAGGGCGTTCCCCTCTCTAACAACCTGACCCAGGAAGGTGCGGATCGGATCACCGGTTTACAGGCTATTCTCGGCGTAGAGCGTTCTACAAACCCGGACGCGGTGCTCCTGAATCCTGATGATGGTAGCGATATTTTACTCGGCGGTGGAGGTAGCGACCGCATTATGGGTAAAGCCGGTAACGATATCATTGATGGTGATGCATGGCTCAACGTGCGTATTGCCGTTACGGGTATGGCAGGACTCACCAGCGCCGAAGGTATGGCTGAACTGAAATCGTACATGCTGGCCGGCACGCTGAAACCGAATCAACTGTCGATTGTGCGAGAAATCCTGCATGAAGGTAACGGCACGGAAACTGACGTCGCGGTGTACCGTGATGTCAGCAGCAACTATGTCTTTACCCGTATGGCAGACGGTAGCCTGCGCGTCGAACACGCCACGCCGGATGCCGCGCTGAACCTGAATGATGGCATCGATCGTCTGTTGAACATCGAAAAACTGGAGTTTGGCGATGGGAAGCAGCTGTGGGTGACGGGGCAACAAGCGACGGGCGATCTTACCATCAGTAACCCTAACCCTTCGGTGGGCGACCTGCTGCGCGTCAACGTGGCGAACTTGCTGGATGGTAACGGGCTGGCGGCGGATGTGGCCATCACCATGACCTGGCAGGCATTCGTCAACGGCCAATGGCGAGATCAGGCAACCGGCGTTGAGTTCAGAGTGCCTGGCACTATTCAGGGCGCACCGCTGCGTGTGGTAGCCAGCTTTAACGACCGCATGGGTGACGCTGAAACCCTGGTGTCGGCACAAACTCAGGCGATCCTACCGCGAAATCAGGCCACGACCGGTGTGCCGGTAATTAACGACCTCACCCCAACTGAAAGCCTGACGCTGACCGCAGTGGTTTCAGGCATTGCTGACGCCGATGGTCTGAGCGGCGGTAATTTCACTTATCAATGGAGAATGAGTTCGCCAACCGGATTCGTCAACATTAACGGTGCGACTTCCGCCACCTATACGCCGGGTCAGGCTATGGTCGGCAGAACGTTGCAGGTGGTCGTTACCGTCGTCGACGATGAAGGCAACCCCCCTGTTGTCCTGACGTCGACCACCACCCAGCCCGTGGGCGATCTGATTGTGGGTACCAACGGGGCTAACACCCTCGTCGGTACTGCCTGGAGCGATATCCTACGCGGTGAAGGCGGTAATGACACCTTACTCGGCGGTGCAGGTGACGATCTGCTCATTGGCGGTGCGGGAAACGACAACCTCTCTGGTCAGGCGGGGCAAGATATTCTGCAAGGTGATGCCGGTAATGACACGCTTGATGGCGGGCTTGGTGCCGACAGTATGACCGGCGGCACGGGCGATGATACCTACATTGTTGATGATTTCGGTGATGTAGTTATCGAAGGTGTGAATGGTGGCACGGACGTTGTCCGAACCAACCTCAGCAGCTACGACCTCACCGATAACGTGGAAGAACTGGTATTTACCGGCAGCGGTAGTTTTATCGGTACTGGTAATGCCATTGCGAACACCATTACGGGAGGGACCGGTAACGACTATCTGTTCGGCATGGGCGGTAACGACCAGTTGTTTGGTGGTATCGGGAATGACTTCCTCGATGGCGGAGATGGCGCTGATAATCTGCAAGGTGGAGTTGGCAACGACGTCATGATTGGCGGTGCGGGCGCGGATACCCTTTCCGGCGGTAGCGGGGACGATATTCTTAATGGTCAGGAAGGTAACGACATTCTGGACGGTGGTGCCGGGAGCGATATCTTCGCCTTTGGCGCCAACTTTGGGCAGGACCGAATTACCGGTTTTGACAGTAACCCCAACGGCGGGCAGGACTTCCTTGATCTCGTCTTGTTAGGTATCAACGCGGGTAATTTTGCCAGCAGCGTGTCTATCACCGGAAACAATGGCAACACCATTGTGACTATCGGTACAGATACCATCACATTGGTGGGCGTCAATTCGACCACCGTGAATATTGGTGACTTTTATCTGGAAATGCCCACTACCCTTGCCAGTAACAACGGCAATAGTTCATTGATCGTATAAGGAGAAGACTATGTCGCGCCAGCATACGCCAACAGAACTGAATGATGCATTAAAGGGAACGAAGCCCACTTTTCTGATGCTGTTGTTTTTTAGTTGTGTGATTAATATGCTTATGCTGGCGCCGGCAATTTATATGCTACAGGTTTACGACCGTGTGCTGGTCAGTAAAAATACCACCACGCTGTTAATGTTGACCTTATTAATTGTCGGCTTGTACATCGTTATTGCCATGATTGAATCTGCCCGCGCGCAGGTTATGGTCAGACTTGGCAACCGGCTTGATATAAAGCTAAGCCAGTTGGTCTTTAACGCAGCCTTTAAAAGAAAGATGGTTACCGGCGATAACAACCCGGCGCAATCTTTAGCCGAACTGGATCAGGTTCGTCAGTTTCTTTCCGGGAATAGTCTGTTCGCCTTACTGGATATTCCCTGGACGCCGATATATCTGTTCATCGCCTTTTTGGTCCATCCCCTGCTGGGATACCTTTCTCTCGGCGGAATAACGTTATTATTCATTCTGACGCTGGTATCTGAAATCTCTACCAAGCGCCCGATTCAGCAAGCGCACGCCTTAACCATTAACAATGCCAGCAAACTGAATAAACAGCTGCAAAACGCCGATGCCATTGAGGCGATGGGTATGCTCTCGCCCCTGAAGTCCAACTGGCAGGAGCAACATAACAAAGTGCTGGCGCTACAAACGCAGATTGCCGACAAAACGGCCGGGTTAAGCAGCCTCAGCCGCTTTGTGCGGGTGTTGCTGCAATCTATTGCGCTGGGTGCCGGGGCTTTACTGGTGATCGGAGGCCATATTACTCCGGGCTTGATGATCGCCGCCTCGATCATTCTTGGCCGCGTCCTCAACCCGGTAGAACAAGTTATTGGCAGTTGGAAGCAGTTCGTGCAGTTTCGTAGCGCGTGGCATCAGCTCTCAACCTTGCTGAAGGAGTATCCGGCACCGAAAGAGGTACTGACCCTGCCGCGTCCGAACGGCAACATCAGCGTCGAAAGCGTCTTCGCCGCAGCCCCCGGCCAGCCTTCCCCGCTACTGCGTAATATCTCATTCCAGCTGGAGCAAGGTGAAGTCCTGGGGATTATCGGCCCCTCAGCCTCAGGGAAAACCTCGCTGGCAAAGGTTCTGGTTGGCGTATGGAAACCGCTATCAGGGAAAGTCAGATTAGACGGCGCAGATATTTGTCAGTGGGATAAAGCGCTGCTGGGCCCATCTATTGGCTATCTGCCGCAGGATGTGGAACTGTTTGACGGTACCATCGCGCAAAACATTGCCCGCTTCGCGCAGAATGACAGTGAGCTTATCGTCGCCGCCGCATTACTGGCAGGCGTTCATGAGATGATCCTGCGCTTGCCGCAAGGTTATGACACGCTGTTGGGCGCAGGCGGATACCAGCTCTCCGGCGGGCAGCGGCAGCGCATCGGACTGGCACGCGCCGTGTATAACAATCCTGCGTTCATCGTGCTTGATGAACCGAATGCTAATCTTGACGACGCGGGCGAATTTGCACTCGTTAAAGCCATCAATACCCTGCGTACACAGGGACAAACTACCGTCATTATCTCACACCGCCCGACGCTGCTCGGCGTGGTCAATAAGGTTTTGCTGCTTAACGATGGCGCCATACAGGAGTTTGGTACCCGCGATCAGGTTTTTGCCCATTTGCGTCAGGCCAACGTACTGAAACCGGTGGCTACGCCTTCTCCATCCACTACTGAACAGCAACGTGAGGCCTGATGATGAAAAAGAATCCCCACAATACGGCATTTGCTGGCGTAGATACCAATATCTGGTCGCCGATTATCCGGGGCGCGATCGTCATTGTGCTTGGTGTCGGTAGTTTTATCCTCTGGGCAGTGCAAGCTCCGTTAGATGCGGGCGTGGTCGCTGATGGTACGGTAACCGTATCGAGTAACCGCAAAACCATTCAGCATCTGAGCGGCGGTCGGGTAACGGATATCTTTATCAAAGAAGGCGACTTCGTGAAGAAAAATCAGGTTCTCGTCCGGTTGGATAAAATGCAGCTCGAAATGCGTTTTAGCGCGTTAAATGCCCAGTATATTTCTGCAAAAAGTATCGAAGATCGTCTGTTGGCAGAACGCGATGGCCTGGAAGCGATCCGCTTTAATACGACGCTGACGCAGCAATTCTCAGGCAATAAACGGCTGACAGAAGTCAGAAATCTGCAGGCCAAGCTTTTCGATACGCGTCGCAAAACGATTCAGGACGAACTGTCGATGATTGAGGAGACGCTCGATGGTCTGGTTGGGCAAACGGATAATCTCAATAAAATAAAAGGCTATCGCGACCACCAGTTTTCTCTGATTAACCGGGAGTTGGGGGCTATTCGCGCGCTGAGCGAAAAGAATTATTACCCCAAAGCGCAATTACTGGTGCTGGAGCGCGAGGCGGCTGAAATATCTGGCAGCGTTTCAGAAGATATTCTTAATATTGCTAAACTGAAATCGCAGCAAAACGAATTAAAAATTAAAGCCTACCAGGTGCGTCATCAATATTTACGTGAAGTTGAGTCTGAACTGACGGAAAACCAAAAAGAAGTGGCAATGCTGGAGGATGAACTGGTGTCCACCCGTCACGAGCTGGATAACACCGAGATCCGCTCACCGATTAACGGTATCGTGCTGGATGTTAAAGTCAGTACCGTGGGCGGCGTCATTCAACCCGGCGAACATCTTATGGATATTGTCGCCGCCGGACAACCCATGCAAATTGATGCCAAAATACCCGTGCATGCCATTGATAAACTGGTCCCCGGCTTAACCGTTGATGTGCTTTTCCCTGCCCTTAACCATGCCCTGTTGCCGTCGGTTCCGGCCCGGGTTCTGACTATCTCGGCAGACCGCTTAATTGATGAAACCACTCAGCAGCCTTACTACCTTGCGGAAGTACAGGTTTCAGCAGAGGGCGCGCGTTTGCTGGGCGATTACAAAATTAAAGCGGGAATGCCTGCCAGCGTGACGATCAAGACCGGTGAACGAACCCTGATGAGTTACCTGTTTAAACCGTTGATTGCCCGTCTGGAACTGGCTTTTAAAGAGTATTGAGCCATCCATTGCCGGTATGGCGTACGGCTTGTCGCGCCATACCGCTTTCTGCCGTTGCTGGCAGCTTTGCTTTCTTGTAACCTTCTTCCCGTCACACTACTGACAAAATCTGGAACCACTGAACTGGACTTCATATGAATGCTCATATTTCTAAAGACCCTTTACATGGCGTAACGCTTGAAATGCAGGTCAATGCCCTGGTTGAACGTTATGGTTGGGCTGAACTGGCGCAACACATTAATATCAACTGCTTTAAAAATGAACCGAGCGTTAAATCCAGTCTGAAGTTTCTGCGCCGTACGCCGTGGGCGCGGGCAGAAGTTGAAGCGCTGTACCTTGATTCGCTGCATGACCTGGCCTCAAACAACACCCCCGAACCGGCCTTCGATCCCTGGGCTAACAGCCGCAATAAAAAGAAATAAGAGCAAAATCAGATGGCAGCATCCGGTTTCTTTTCAGGAAATTATCAGAAAAAACTGGCGAATATTCTCGCCCGTTCTCGTGCCAGACTACCGCTGACCAACATGAAATGGTTTGCTGTACTTGTGGGCAGTATGTTGTTACTTGGCAGCTGTTCTTCACAACCGCCCGGCCCCAAAACCACTCCGCTACCTCCGGTGAGCAAACCACAGCAGAGCAAGGAGCCAGTGCGCGGGATCTGGCTGGCCACGGTTTCTCGTCTTGACTGGCCGCCTATCTCATCCGTGAACATCAGTTCGCCTGCCGTACGCATCAGCCTGCAGCAAAAAGCGCTGACGGATAAGCTGGACAACCTGAAACGGCTTGGTATTAACACCGTTTTTTTCCAGGTTAAGCCCGATGGGACCGCATTGTGGAAGTCAAAGATCCTACCGTGGTCAGATACCCTGACCGGTACGATTGGCCAGGATCCGGGTTACGATCCGCTGCAGTTTATGCTCGATGAAGCGCATAAACGCGGAATGAAAGTTCATGCCTGGCTTAACCCCTACCGCGTGTCCGTAAACACCAAACCTTCGACGGTCACTGAGTTAAACAGCACTCTGTCACAGACACCGTCCAGCGTATACGTCCTGCATCGGGACTGGATCCGCACTGCGGGCGAGCGTTTTGTGTTAGACCCCGGTATTCCCGACGTGCGCGACTGGATCACCAGCATCGTGGCGGAAGTGGTTGAGAATTACCCGGTTGACGGCGTGCAGTTTGATGATTACTTCTATACCGAATCTCCCGGCTCTGCGCTCAACGACAGCCAGACCTTCAGAAGATACGGCCAGGGATTCGCCTCCAAGGCTGACTGGCGTCGCGATAACACGCAACGGCTGATTGCCCAGGTTTCGCGGACCATCAAGAAACTCAAGCCTGAGGTTGAATTCGGCGTCAGTCCTGCGGGCGTGTGGCGCAACCGTTCGCACGATCCAGCGGGCTCCGACACGCGCGGCGCGGCAGCGTATGATGAGTCGTATGCAGACACCCGCCGTTGGGTGCAACTAGGTTTGCTGGATTACATTGCACCGCAACTCTACTGGCCTTTTGCCCGCGACGCAGCGCGTTACGATGTACTGGCAAAATGGTGGGCAGATGTCGTGATATCAACCAACACCCGCCTCTACATTGGTGTAGCGCTGTATAAAGTTGGTGAACCATCGAGAAAAGAGCCAGACTGGACGGTAAAAGGCGGTGTGCCGGAACTGAAAAAGCAGCTCGATTTAAACGAATCCGAACCGTACATCAACGGCACGATCCTGTTTCGCGAAGATTATCTTAATCAACCGCAAACGCAGGAAGCCGTGACCTATATTCGTAATCGTTGGGGACGTTAATAGTTGTCCTGAGTGGGAAGTCTGAGCCAGACGCTCACGTAGCGGGTAAATTTCCCCACAAAAACGCCGGCGAACATGCCGCCTGTAATGATAGCCAGAGCGCTCATTGCGGGTTGACGTAAAACGTCGGGAGCAGTGGCGTTAAGTACGCCAAGAACGTACTTAACGCCAAATGCCAGCAGCATAAATGGCAATGCGGAATAATCTGCCGGACGATGAATACTCCGCGGTGCGCTACTGCGGCTCAAACGGTCTGGGTTAATTAATATGTAGCCAATTATCGCGCCGCTGATAATACCTATCGTCCACTGGATATAGGTAATGAGGGTCGGGTCGCGATAAGTGATTAAATCGTAGATATCCCAGAACAGAAAAATAGCCGGGATCAGCGCCAGCTTTTCCAGCGTGACGGTGGCGGGTGTTCTGGCTTTAATCCCTCTGTAAAGTAGAAAGGCAAACAGCAGATACACCCAAACTGGCGTGTGTTCCAGCATACCCAAGACAAATTCAGCCATAACATTGCCCCGCTCAGATTTAATTCTTCGCTAAGTGTAGCGGCTGTATCTGCGTTACCGGGACATTAACCGACGGACATTATCATCAATTTGTTTCTGAATCGTCTTCAGCGTGGATTGCGTTATCTGATCGGGGTATTTGTCCCTGGCGATAGCGCTCAATGCCGTGGCAAAGTGACAGACTTTTTCGATTATGCCGTTCACATGGTCAGCAGATAACTCAGCTTCCTGAACGCCAAGCGACTGAAGGTGCTTTCTTTCGATATCCAGCGCCTCTCCCTGCACGTCCATTTGGTGATACCCGCCAGGCCCTTCGCACCAGGTGACATCGTAAGCCGGAGCCAGAGTCCAGTCTCCATCAGCTGACATTAAATAGGCAAAATTCTTCGGATGATCGTCGCGGTTGTTAAATGCCACGTTGAAAACCACGCGTTCGAACGCTTTTGCCTTTTCTCTGACATCATTGGTACAAATCTGCGTGGCGCGCAGAAAATCCCGGTAGTCTAAAGCGCCGGGTATCTGGTAATTTGCCCCGGTAAGTGCCGCCAGGCTCTGCATAGGAATTCGTGTCGACTGGTCACGGTCGAAACGGCGAGTGGCAAATGCCGCCTGTCCGCCGGGCAGATTGAAATACGCCGTATCAGGCGTGGTTATCCCACATTGGCGCAAGCATTCAGCATAAACCGCTTCGATGGCACATACCTCAGCATGCTCATGCCTGGCGGGAAATTTTATCAGCCAGCTTTCGCTCCCGGGTAGCGGCGCCGTGGTGAATTTAGACGTGACAGTGTCACGATAAAGTAACGCCTTAGGCCTTGCTCCCTGTGGCGAACCGCCCATCTGGAGTAGTTTTTGCAAGAATTCCCCGCCTTCGCCGCTCAGGACTTCCTGAACCTCAGCGGCCAGTTGTGCGAGAGGAACATCCTCTTTTGACAGCGTCTCGGCATCTGACTGAACGGGCTGGAATGTCATGGCGCCCATCGCGTTGTTGCCGACCCAGGTTAAGCGCTCCAATGGACCAATGCGTGCTGCGTTGAGCCCGCGGCGTTTAAATAGTCGGTCCATCAACAGCATACCCCAGCCGTCAGGTAGCGAATCATAGACTGGCCCAGGTAATCCCAGCTGATGAGCCGGGAAATCCCTGCGTAAACGGGGACCGTTCAGCGGTAACATCAGTCGGGACAGTTCCAGCCCCTTACGTAAGGCCTCTTCACTGTATTCAAAGGCGATCAACGGACGTCCGGTCAGGGCTGTGGAAGACACCAGTTTGCCCCACAGCCATTTCTCACCCCAGCCTTCATAGAAGACATCAACTTGCTCAGGCATCAGAATTTTTCCTTTTGATCCGCTGACGTGCCGCGCTCTTTTCGTAACGCAAAATATCATCCAGACTATCAATCCTGGGTTTGAATAACCCCTCCAGTGCATCGCCATAGCCTAACACCATCGCGACTTTGACCAGATTCTCAAATCCTACATTTTTCCCCGCTTCCAGATTCGACACGGTATTCACACCGACCCCTGAACGCGCGGCAACATCAGCCTGCGTCATTTGCCGGGCGAGTCGTTCTTTACGCAATCTGTCGCAAAGTAGTTTGACGATATCGGCTGCAGTATTTAGCGTTAAATCCATAATATTGGCTCTTATTGGGATAAAAACGACTTTACACCCAATATTATAGAGTTAAGTGGGGAATGATTCAAAGTCTTATAAGACACAATAAAAAGGAGTTAAACCGGAAAATCTTGCTTAAGGGACATTATACTGGAGTTATCCGGGCACAAGGTCTGCACCCGGAAATGATGCCGTTATCAGGCAACGGAAGGCTCAGGTAGTCTGAATGACGAAACCAGCATTGCCAGTTGTTCCGCCTCCTCTTTCAGCGCCTGCGTCCGTGCTGCGGCATCATCAATTAATGAGGCGTTTTGCTGAACGGTGCTGTCCATCTCGGTAACGGCCAGCGTAACTTCGGAAACGCCCTTACGTTGTTCTTCACCCGCAACGCGTATTTCCCCCATCAACTGGCGCACCTGACGCACATTGTTGACCAGTTCTCCCAGACGCTCACCTGCATTGTGAATTTGCTGACTTCCGCTACCAACATGAGAAACGGATTCATCAATCAACGTTTTAATTTCCTGGGCGGCGGTGGCACTGCGCTGAGCCAGCGTGCGCACTTCGGAGGCCACGACGGCAAACCCTCTGCCAGCATCGCCCGCTCTGGCTGCTTCAACCGCGGCATTCAGGGCGAGAATATTGGTCTGGAACGCAATGCTGTCGATGACCGCGACAATTTCCACCATTCTGCCGGATGAGGCGCTGACGTTATCCATTGTTGAGATCACGCCCTGCATTACATCGCCGCAGCGGTTGGCCGTTTGCGCGGTGCTATCGGATAGCTCATCCGCCAGTTGTGTATTACTGGCGTTTTGATGAACGGTCGCATTTAACTGCTCCATAGCCGCCGAACTCTCTTCCAGCGCAGCGGCCTGCTGCGTTACGCGAGATGAAAGCTCCATATTACTGTCAGCCAGGCTAACGGCGTTATTCGCTACCACTGTGCTACTGCTTCTGACGGTGATCAGGATGGCCGAGATTTTATCGACGAACAGGTTAAACGCCTCGGCGATAGCCGAAATCTCGTCTTTGCCACGAACATCCAGACGACGGGTAAGATCGCCTTCTCCCTGCGCGATGTCATCAAGTGCCTGACGAGTATCATCGAGACGTGAAATCAGTCGACGAACCACCAGCCATGATCCCACCAGCAACAGCGTCATGATAGGGATCAATACTTCCAGAACGTCCTGCATCATCACTTTGGCAAGACCGACAATACGAGATTCCGGGGTTGCAAGTCCTACGACCCAGCCGGTATCTGGCATCGGGAACAGCATTACCTGTGACGCTGTATTCAGGACGTTGTCGTTTGCCAGCGTGATAGTCTTCACCCCATCTGTCGGGCGCAAAGATTTCAGACCGTTTTGCACCGGGATAAGCCACTGCGCGCTTTGCGCCAAATCGTTAATGGTTTTATATTTTGCCAGGTCGGCCTGCGGGAAATAGAGAATTTGTCCCTGCTTGTCTACCACAAACGCGTAACCACCGGTGCTGTTTCCCTGCTGCTGCATGAAGGTAGCGACGTTATCCAGACGGATATCGGTGGTAGCGACACCGGCAAACTTGCCCGCCTGTTGATAAGGCACGCTGCATGTCACCATGTTGACGCCTGAACTGGCATCCTGGTAAACGTCAGACCATAAACAGCTGTTTTGTGAATGGCCTTTGGCCAGTTGATACCAGCTTTCATTGTGGTATCCACTCGATCCTTCGACGTTATAATCATTGGAAAACACCAGCTTTCCTTCAGCATTACGCGCCCAGAAAAAGCTTCTTTTCTCCACACCTGGGGTGAAGGCGTCTGGTTCTGGCCAGATGCCGCCGCCGGTAATAATCGAGTCTTTACCTTCACCAATAAGATGCGGAACAATGCTTTGGTACAGAGATTCATCGTTAGGCAACACTTCAGCCAGTCGCGACAGGCTGACGGTCTCACCTTCAATTCGGGACAATACGGTACTCAACTGACGGGTTAAACCTTGCCCTGTTTCTTCGATCAGGGCGGTGTTGATTTCAACGACGCGCGGCTGACCGCGCCAGAGCATAATCACCACGATAACAAGGGTCGTTACTGCAAGCAGCAGAATGCCGCCGATGGTTAAACGCGTTGAAATACGAGTAGGATACCAGGCCATACAAACTCCTTCTGCAAAAGGCTAACTTTTATCCAGTATCGGCACAGGCGTTTATATCTTTATAAAGTTTTCTTAAGTATTGCAAAACAAACAAGTGACAGCGTCACAAATAACAAAACCCAGCACTTTGGCTGGGTTTTAATAACGGTTTAATCTTATTTAGATAATTCTTTTTTGATTTCGTCTTTTATTTTACTTAATTCACTCTGCGGATGTTTCTTACAAAGTTCAACGGTCAGAGGAACTGCAGTCGTAACGGTTTCGTTATAGTCGACGTAGTCACCACCTTTGAAGTCTTCGTCTTCATTGAGCACCCAGAAGGCCACCGGAGCCATAGTTTGTGGGTTTAAATCAATAAACTCCTGGCAGTTCATGCCTTTCGGAGTCACTTCAGTTTTAGCGTTATCTGTTGCTGCATTGACGCTGACACTGGTTAACAGCGCTGCGACCAGAATACCTGCTGTAGAAAGGGAGAATTTATTCATTGTAGTACTCCATTTATAATATAAATAATATCTACACTTGCGCTTAACACCGTTAATGTAGCTCGCGAAAAATAATACCCCTACCGTCATAAGAATAAAGATTGCTGTTATTGATATGGCTGAAATTTATATTTCCCATTACTGATTCTTATGTCTGAGGGATAAATGTTGCCCACAATGTGATCGTTCCGACGAAATCAGCAGATTCATACCCCTCTTGCTCTACCGTTGCACCAAAACTGAACTACGCTGCACAAATGTTGATCATTGGTTAATGAATATCGGTTGGTTTTTAACAAAAACAGCCGGCGTGCCGCTGTTACGCACATGGCACGCGTCCTGCATTGTTAATTCGCTAACAGAAATACGGTATCTGACAGGCAACTAACAGCGAGAAGGTAATGACAGCCAAACCAGAGTTATTTACCCGCATAGAGCAAACCTTTAGCCAGCTGACGCCCAGCGAAAAGCGCGTGGCCGGGTGGCTGTTAGCCCATGCTGTGCAGATCCCATTTGAAACCGCAGATGGCATCGCCAAAGCAACCGGAACCAGCGGCATTACCGTCGGACGTTATCTGCGTAAACTGGGCTTTCGTAACCTGGAGGATGCAAAAGCGAGTCTGCGTGAGCTTCCCGTTGTTCCGTATCAGCCCTGGGGAATGAATGAACGACTGGACTCCTGGCACCAGCAACAAAGCCTGCCGGATCGGGCACAGCAGTCGCTGTTACTGGAGATCGACGCCATTACCCACGTCTATCAACTTGCCCAGGGTGAGACGTTTCAACGCATTGCACAGCAGCTGGCGCATGCGGAAGCCGTATACATCCTCGGGATCCAGTCCACCCGCGGGATCGCCAACGCCTTTTTTAGTCACCTGGAATACCTGCGACCTAAAGTCAGCTACTCCGAAGGCCTGTCCGGCAGTTGGGTAGAGTCGCTGAACTCGGGATTCAGCCAGCCTTACGTGGTTATTACCGATATGCGCGCCTACTCCGCTATTTCGCGACAATATTGCCGCGTCGCCACAGAACGCTGTATTCCGCTGGCGCTCATTACCGATGTGTGGTGCCCATGGGCCAGGGATTATTCCATTGATTTACTTCAGGTAAAAACTGACACCGGGCATTTCTGGGACTCACTGGCACCGGTGAGCTGTCTGTTCAACTTATTACTTTCTGCGGTGGTGGCGCAACTGGGTGACGCCCTCGCAGGACGCCTGCAAACCAATCGCCAGTTACAACAACAATTTGGTCAATTCGAACAATAAACAGGAAACGTGCTATGTCAGAACTCCCAGAACTGGTCGATCTGTCGGTGATATTTCCGTCGCTGCATATCGATCTTAAATACGCTACTGCCGACAACATTACCGGCGCACCTATCTACCGGGAAGCGCGTTGTCTGTTGCACACTGAGGCGGTAACAGCGCTGGCTAAAAGCATCAGCATTGCGCAACTGGCCGGCCTGCAGCTTGTGGTGTACGACGCGTATCGCCCCCAGCAGGCGCAGGCGATACTGTGGAATGCCTGTCCCGACCCGCAGTATGTTGTCGATGTCGCAATTGGTTCCAATCACAGCCGGGGTACAGCCATTGACGTTACGTTGATGGACGATCGCGGCCATCTCCTTGATATGGGTGCCGGTTTTGATGAAATGCATGACCGTTCCCATGCCTGGCACCCGTCTGTACCTCCGGCAGCGCAGCGTAACCGCCTGCTGCTCAATGCCATTATGTTTGGCGGTGGTTTTGTCGGTATTAACAGTGAATGGTGGCATTTTGAATTACCTGATGCCGCTCGCTATCCGCTGCTTGACGATCAAATAGATTGTTACACTGTCACGCCTATAACAACACAACATCCCCTTTAATTCTGGAGCCTGGTTATGAAGACTACACCTGCGTTAAACGCGTTTTGCCGCCCCGCTCTGATAGCCGTTGCGTTAGCATTTACCCTGCCCGCCGCACAGGCTGCCGTTCCCAAAGATATGTTGGTGATTGGTAAAGCCGCCGATCCGCAGACGCTCGACCCCGCCGTGACCATCGATAACAATGACTGGACGGTTACCTATCCCTCTTACCAGCGGTTGGTTCAATACAAAACCGACGGAGGTAAAGGATCCACAGAAGTTGAAGGTGATTTAGCCAGCGGCTGGAAAGCCTCTGACGATCAGAAAGAGTGGACGTTTACCCTGAAAAACGATGCCAAATTCGCCGACGGAACGCCGGTAACGGCAGATGCGGTAAAGCAATCCTTTGAACGTTTGCTCAAAATTGGTCAGGGACCTGCGGAAGCTTTCCCAAAAGATCTGAAGGTCGACGTCATTGATAACAATACGGTGAAATTTACCCTCAGCCAGCCGTTTGCCCCGTTTCTGTATACGCTGGCAAATGACGGTGCCTCAATCATTAACCCGGCCATCTTAAAAGAGCATGCCGCAGATGATGCCCGCGGATTCCTGGCGCAGAACACGGCAGGCTCTGGTCCCTTCATGCTGAAGAGCTGGCAAAAGGGACAACAACTGGTGCTGGTGCCGAACCCGCATTATGCCGGGGCGAAACCGACATTTAAGCGTGTCTCAGTCAAAATCATTGGTGAAAGCGCCTCCCGTCGCCTGCAACTGTCACGTGGTGATATCGACATTGCCGATGCGCTTCCTGTTGACCAGCTTGCCGCTTTAAAACAGGAAGGCAAAGTGAACGTGGCGGATTATCCCTCATTGCGCGTGACCTATCTGTATCTCAACAACAGTAAAGCGCCGCTCAATCAGGTGGATTTACGCCGCGCCATCTCGTGGGCCACCGATTATAAAGGCATGGTCAACGGGATCCTGAGCGGCAACGGGAAGCAAATGCGTGGCCCGATCCCTGAAGGCATGTGGGGTTTTGACGACAAGGCCATGCAGTACAGCTTTGATGAAGCCAAAGCCAAAGCAGAGTGGGACAAAGTTGCCACCAAACCTGAAAGCCTGAGCTTCCTGTACTCCGATAATGACCCTAACTGGGAACCTATCGCGCTCGCCACCCAGGCAAGCCTTGGCAAACTGGGCATTAAGGTGAAACTGGAAAAACTGGCAAACGCCACCATGCGCGACCGCGTGGGCAAAGGTGATTACGACATTGCCATTGGCAACTGGAGTCCGGATTTTGCCGACCCGTACATGTTTATGAACTACTGGTTTGAATCAGACAAGAAAGGCTTGCCGGGTAACCGTTCGTTCTATGAAAACGCTGAGGTCGATAAACTCCTGCGCAGCGCGCTGGCCACAACCGATCAGGTGGCCAGAACCAATGACTACCAGCAGGCGCAAACCATCGTGATTGATGAAGCAGCCTACGTCTATTTATTCCAGAAAAACTATCAGCTGGCGATGAATAAAGACGTCAAAGGATTTGTATTCAACCCCATGCTGGAACAGGTCTTCAATATCTCCACCATGAGTAAATAAGCCACGTTTATGCGGAGCCGCTCTGGCTCCGCAAGGGGAAGCTAATGACGTTCTGGAGTATTTTACGCCAGCGATGCTGGGGACTTATTCTGGTGGTTATCGGTGTTTGCGTAATCACCTTTATTATTTCACACCTGATACCTGGCGACCCCGCGCGGCTGCTGGCGGGCGATCGCGCCAGCGATGAAATTGTCGAAAATATTCGCCAACAGTTGGGGCTGAATCAACCGCTGTATGTCCAGTTTTTTCGCTATGTCAGCGATATTTTTCACGGCGATTTAGGCACTTCCATTCGCACCGGACGTCCGGTACTGGATGAGCTGCGCATTTTCTTCCCCGCGACCCTTGAATTGGCTTTCTGCTCTTTGTTGTTGGCGCTGGTGATAGGTATCCCGCTGGGTATTTTATCTGCGGTCTGGCGTAACCGCTGGCTTGATCACCTTGTTCGGCTAATGGCAATTACCGGTATCTCCACGCCTGCATTCTGGCTGGGGCTGGGGGTTATCGTGCTGTTTTACGGTCATCTGCAAATTTTACCCGGCGGTGGGCGTTTAGACGACTGGCTGGATCCACCTGCTCACGTCACCGGTTTCTACCTGATTGATGCTCTGCTGGAAGGAAACGGCGAAGTCTTTTTCAATGCGCTTCAGCACCTGATTTTGCCATCGCTGACATTGGCTTTTGTACATCTTGGGATCGTTGCCCGTCAGATTCGTTCCGCCATGCTGGAGCAACTGAGTGAAGATTACATTCGCACCGCGCGCGCCAGCGGGCTGCCGGGCTGGTACATCGTGTTGTGCTATGCATTGCCTAACGCACTTATCCCATCAATCACCGTCCTCGGCCTGGCGCTGGGCGATCTGCTCTACGGTGCGGTATTGACCGAAACAGTCTTTGCCTGGCCTGGCATGGGCGCCTGGGTGGTGACCTCAATTCAGGCTCTCGACTTCCCGGCGGTAATGGGCTTTGCAGTGGTGGTCTCGTTCGCCTATGTGCTGGTCAACCTGGTGGTGGATTTACTCTATCTGTGGGTAGACCCTCGAATTGGACGTGGAGGTGCTGAATGATGCTCACACAAGAAACACCGACCGCCCCTCAGACTGCACGCCGCCGCACGGACTGGGCCAAACTGTTCTGGATGATGAAAAGTAGCCCGCTGACGCTGGTTGGCGGGGTCATCATCGTATTGATACTGCTGCTGATGGTGCTGTCGCCGTGGATAACACCCCACGATCCGAATGCCATCAATTTGAGTGCGCGCCTGCTGCCCCCGTCAGCCGCTCACTGGTTTGGAACCGATGAAGTCGGTCGCGATCTGTTCAGCCGCGTTCTGGTAGGAAGTCAGCAATCTGTCGTTGCGGGTCTGGTGGTAGTGGGTATCGCCGGGGGATTGGGCTCACTGCTGGGTTGCTTGTCGGGTGTCATGGGTGGGCGTGCCGACGCGATAATTATGCGGATGATGGACATTATGCTGTCCATTCCTTCGCTGGTGTTGACGATGGCGTTAGCCGCCGCGCTGGGCCCCAGCCTGTTTAACGCCATGCTGGCGATTGCAATCGTCCGTATCCCTTTCTATGTACGCCTCGCCCGTGGTCAGACGTTAGTGGTACGCCAGTTTACTTATGTACAGGCTGCCCGGATCTACGGCGCTTCACGCTGGCATCTGATTAGCTGGCACATTTTACGCAATTCTCTGCCGCCGCTCATTGTTCAGGCGTCGCTGGATATCGGCAGTGCGATCCTGATGGCCGCCACGCTCGGGTTTATCGGTCTTGGCGCGCAGCAGCCCAGCGCTGAATGGGGTGCGATGGTCGCAATTGGCCGCAATTACGTGCTTGATCAGTGGTGGTATTGCGCTTTCCCCGGCGCCGCCATTCTGATTACCGCCGTGGGCTTTAATCTCTTTGGCGATGGTATTCGCGATCTGCTGGATCCGAAAGCCGGAGGAAAACAGTCATGACACAACCCGTACTGGAAATCGAAGATTTGCATCTGAGTTTCCCCGGCTATAAAGCTGACGTGCATGCGCTGAACCATGTATCACTGCACATCAACCGCGGAGAAATCGTTGGTGTGGTGGGTGAATCCGGTTCCGGTAAGTCCGTGACCGCCATGCTCACCATGCGTCTGCTACCGGAGGGAAGCTATCGTATTCACCAGGGACGCGTTTCGCTGCTGGGTGAAGATGTGCTCAACGCCAGTGAGAAACAAATGCGCCAATGGCGCGGCGCACGCGTCGCGATGATCTTTCAGGAGCCCATGACGGCACTGAATCCGACCCGCCGTATCGGCCAGCAAATGGTGGAGGTGATCCGCCATCATCAGGCGTTAAGCCGCACGGATGCCCGCCAGAAAGCCGTCGCTCTACTCGAAGAGATGCAAATCCCGGACGCGCCGGAGGTCATGAAACGTTTTCCGTTTGAGCTTTCCGGCGGTATGCGCCAACGCGTGATGATTGCGCTGGCCTTTTCGTGCGAGCCGGAGCTTATCATTGCCGATGAACCGACCACTGCACTGGACGTCACGGTGCAACTGCAGGTGCTGCGTTTGCTGAAGTTAAAAGCGCGCGCCAGTGGAACAGCCGTGTTATTTATCAGCCATGATATGGCGGTGGTTTCACAGTTATGCGACCGGTTGTACGTCATGTATGCCGGGAGCGTGATTGAGAGTGGCCCGACGCAAACCGTTATTCAACGCCCGACACACCCCTATTCCATCGGCTTGCTGAAATGTGCACCGGAACACGGCGAACCGCGCGCATTGCTGCCCGCCATTCCCGGCACCGTGCCGAACCTAACCTGCTTACCTGCCGGATGCGCGTTTCGCGACCGCTGCTTTGCCGCTGGTCCTCGTTGTGAAGAAACGCCGGCGTTAAGTAGTCAGGGAGGTGCAGATCAACAATCTGCCTGCTGGTATCCGCAACTGGAGACAACACATGTCTGATTTTTTACTGGCGCTGCAGGATGTTCATGTCAACTTTCCTGCGCGTAAAAACTGGCTTGGCAAGGTTACGGAACGGGTGCATGCGCTCAACGGTCTGGATTTACAGATTCGTCAGGGTGAAACGCTGGGGATTGTTGGCGAATCCGGCTGTGGAAAAAGTACGCTGGCGCAACTGTTGATGGGCATGTTGAAACCCAGCCAGGGAAGCTATTCTCGCCGTGGTGATAAGCAGCATAACGGTATGCAAATGGTCTTTCAGGACCCTCTTTCATCACTGGATCCGCGCTTACCGGTGTGGCGGATAATTACCGAACCGGTGTGGATCCAAAAACGGAGCCCGGAGCGTGAACGACGCATGCTTGCCGAGGATTTGGCACGGCAGGTGGGGATTCGTCCTGAATATCTCGACCGCTTGCCGCACGCGTTTTCCGGTGGACAGCGCCAACGTATTGCTATTGCCCGGGCGCTATCGTCAGAGCCGGATGTTATCGTCCTTGATGAGCCAACTTCAGCACTGGATATATCCGTGCAGGCGCAAATTCTCAACCTGCTGGTGTCGCTACAGGCGCGCAGAAACCTGACCTACGTATTGATATCGCATAACGTGTCGGTGGTCCGCCATATGAGCGACCGTGTGGCGGTGATGTACCTCGGGCAAATTGTTGAGCTGGGCAATGCCCAACAGGTTCTCACTCATCCCGCCCATCCGTACACACGATTATTGCTGGACTCGGTACCTAAAACGGGCGCACCGCTGGCGGAAGATTTGGTGTTACGTAAAACCGAGCTACCGGGAAACCGAACGTTGCCCCAGGGCTGCTTTTTCCGTGACAGATGTCCATTGGCAACCCAAGGTTGTGAGAAGAAACAGGCATTGCTGAAGAGTGATACCGGATGTGACGTTCGCTGCTGGCGGGCGGTTACATGACCTGAGCCGTTGAGAAAAGTCAGGTGCGATACGCCTTTTTCAGTGAATCCACCAGCACCTCGGAAGCGGTAGATAATTTATGATGCGCCGAACGCAAAACCCCGATCCGACGCTGGATCACCGGCGTATCCAGATCGATACAGGTTGCGCCTAACTCTGTCATTTGCGTGCGGCATAGTGCAGGTACGGCGCTACCGCCCAGACCGTTAGCCACCAGACGGCCAACGGTCACCAGTTGATGGCTCTCCAGCGCTACTTCCAGCGTATGTCCGCTTTGCACCAGTTGTTCTTCCAGCATCAGCCGCACGGCGGACGGGCGTTGCAGGGTGATAAAATCCAGCGTCAGCAGTTCGCGCCACGCAATACGATCCCTGTCTGCCAGTCGACAGGTTGGCGGCACAATCGCGATAAAACGATCCACGCCGAGCGGCGTGAAATGCAGATGTCCCGAATAGTCCGGCTCGAAGGCTATGCCCATCTCGACCCGGCCTTCACTGACCATTTCAATCACGTGTTCATTGATCACATCGTGAACCGTTACGTTGATACCGGAATAAGAATCACGAAATGTTTTCAGTACCGATGGCAGGACGTTAGCGGCAAATGAGGGCATGGCGGCGATCGATATTTTACCGCGCTGCAGCGTAAAGCGCTGGCGCATGGCTTCTTCCGTATTCTCCCAGTCCGCCAGCAGCTGTCGCCCCATATTCAGCAGCGTTTCTCCCTCCTGCGTCAGGGTCACTTTGCGAGTTGTTCTTAACAGTAACGCCCCGCCCAGCGAATCTTCCAGTCCTTTAATCGCCAGGCTTAACGCGGGTTGCGACATATTCAGTCTTTCGCTGGCATGAGCAAAATTCAGAGTGTGAGCTACCGCTAAAAATGCGCGTAACTGTTTGATGCTCATTCCCATTTCGCATTCCTTTAACTTGTTGAATACCTTTAATTAACATTAAATTGATAAAAAAACCCAATGAGTGAGTCACAAATTTAAAATTAACAAATCATTTTTCACCCCCAATGATGTCGGCAAGGACAACTGGGGAGGCAAGTGTATGGCTGGACTGGATAAACGTGTTGCCACTTATCAAGAGGCGCTGGAAGGACTGACCGACAACATGACGCTGCTGGCAGGTGGTTTTGGTCTATGTGGGATCCCTGAAAACCTGATTACCGAAGTACGCCGTCGGGAGGTTCAGGGACTTACCGTTGTATCAAACAACTGCGGCGTGGATGGCTTTGGCCTTGGCGTACTGCTGGAAACGCGTCAGGTGCGCAAAGTGGTCGCGTCCTATGTGGGGGAAAACGCCCTGTTTGAGAGACAGGTGCTTAGCGGCGAACTGGAAGCCATCCTGACGCCACAGGGTACGCTGGCAGAGCAGTTGCGCGCGGGCGGCGCGGGGATCCCGGCATTTTTTACCGCGACCGGATATGGAACCCCCGTGGCGGAAGGGAAAGAGGTTCGCGAGTTTGCCGGACGCCCTTACATCCTTGAGCAGGCGATAACCGGTGATTTTGCGTTGGTTAAAGGCTGGAAAGCCGACTGGTACGGCAACATCATCTATCGCCACACCGCACAGAATTTTAATCCGCTGATGGCCGCTGCCGGGCGCATTACCGTCGTGGAAGTCGAAGAGATTGTCCCTCCCGGAGAACTGGACCCTGCTGCGATTCACACTCCCGGAATTTTCGTTAACCGCATCATTCAGGGGCAGTTTGAAAAACGTATTGAACAACGCACCCTGCGCCAGAAAGGAGCCTGACCATGTTAACGCGTGAACAAATGGCGATGCGCGTCGCCCGCGAGCTGCGCGACGGATATTACGTCAACCTTGGGATCGGCATTCCCACGCTGGTGGCAAATTACATCCCTGATGGCATGGACGTGATGCTGCAATCAGAAAACGGTTTGCTGGGTATGGGCCCGTTTCCCACAGAAGACGAAATTGATGCCGACATGATCAACGCCGGGAAACAGACAGTGACGGCGCGAAAAGGCGCGGCGATTTTCGACTCGGCGCAATCCTTCGCCATGATCCGCGGCGGCCACGTTGATCTGACGGTGCTCGGTGCGTTTGAAGTCGATGTTAACGGCAATATCGCCTCATGGATGATCCCCGGAAAAATGGTGAAAGGCATGGGCGGCGCGATGGACCTGGTTGCCGGAGCTGACAATATCATTGTGGTAATGACCCATGCTTCCAAAAACGGTGAGTCCAAACTGCTTCCCGCCTGCACCTTGCCGCTGACCGGCGTGGCCTGCATCAAACGCGTGCTTACCGACCTGGCTCTGCTGGAAATTGCCGACGGTGCGTTCATTCTGCGTGAACGCGCACCGGGCATTAGCGTGGATGAGATTGTCGCCAGAACAGCAGGCAAGCTGATCGTTCCCGAAACTGTCCCCGAAATGCACTTTAGCTGAGGAGCTGACCATGCAGGATGTTGTCATTGTCGCGGCAACGCGCACCCCGATTGGCAGTTTTCATGGCGCGCTGGCACCACTTTCCGCGGTTGAGCTTGGTTCAGTGGTGATCCGTTCGCTGCTGGAAAAAACGGCTGTGGTGCCTGAGCAAATTGATGAGGTGATTTTAGGTCAGGTTCTGACTGCGGGCTGCGGTCAGAATCCGGCCAGACAAACGGCGTTACGGGCAGGACTGCCGGTCACCACGCCCGCGTTAACCATCAACTTGGTGTGTGGTTCGGGTCTGAAGGCGGTGCATCAGGCGGTACAGGCGATTCGCTGTGGCGATGCGCAAATCGTGATTGCCGGGGGCCAGGAGAGCATGAGCAATGCGCCCTATTATCTCGACGGCGCGCGGGCCGGTCTGCGGTTGGGTCATGCCAGTATGAAAGACAGCGTGGTGCATGACGGCCTGTGGGATGCGTTCAACGACTATCACATGGGTATTACTGCCGAAAATCTGGCGGATAAGTTCGTAATCAGTCGTGAGCAGCAGGACGCTTTTGCCCTGCACTCCCAGCAAAAAGCTGCCGCCGCCATTGAAGCGGGTCGTTTTAACGCGGAAATCACGCCGGTCAGCGTCCCACAGGGCAAAAAGCCGCCACGTGTGGTGGACCGTGACGAACAACCTCGCCCGGATACTCAGGCCGACAAGCTGGCGCAACTTAAACCGGCGTTTCGTCCGGGTAACGGCACGGTGACCGCCGGAAATGCATCATCCATCAATGATGGTGCCGCCGCGGTGATGTTGATGAGCGCCGCCAAAGCCGCGGAACTCAATCTGCCAGTGCTTGCCCAGGTGGCGGGCTACGCGGTTTCTGGCGTCGATCCCGCCATTATGGGCATTGGGCCGGTAGAAGCGTCACTCCAGTGCCTGAAGCGTGCTGGCTGGACGCTAAATGACGTGGATCTTATCGAAGCCAACGAAGCCTTTGCTGCGCAAGCGCTGGCGGTTGGCGAATCCCTGAACTGGGACAGCAACCGGGTAAACGTGAACGGCGGTGCGATTGCGCTGGGGCACCCGATTGGCGCATCAGGTTGCCGAATTTTGGTAACACTGCTGCACGAAATGGCTCGCAGCAATGCAGCTAAAGGGCTGGGTACGCTGTGCGTAGGTGGCGGTCAAGGTGTGGCGCTGGCGGTAGAACGTCCGCAGGGGGTAGCTCATGCAAAGTAAGCCTATCTGCGTTCTGGGCGCGGGGTTAATGGGTGTCGGCATTGCTACCCACTTCGCCCGTTTTGGTTACGATGTCTGGTTATACGATACCGATAGCAGCCGAATTGCAGAAATAAGCGGAGTTGCTGGCGGTATCCTGGATGAGCTGATTGTCACTGATCAATTTGCAATTGGTGAAAAAGCGACGGTCGTGGCTCGCCTGCACGGCACAACCTCGCTACAGGATATTGCCGCATGCCGGTTACTGATTGAAGCGATCCCGGAGCGGCTCGAACTTAAACACGCACTGTATGCGCAACTGGAAGAGCTGATCGCGCCGGAGGCCGTTATTGCCAGTAATACCAGCGGCCTGCCGCCGGATGCGTTGGCAGAAAAACTCGCCCATCCTGAACGGTTGCTGATCGCCCATTTCTGGCACCCGCCACATTTTATTCCGCTGGTCGAAATTGTACCTGGCACCGCAACGAAGCCGGAGTATCTCCATGAATTGCAACAACAACTGATCGCGATGCAACTTGAGGCCGTGGTGCTCGACCGCGCAGCACCAGGGTTTGTTGGCAATCGACTGCAGTTTGCTCTGCTGCGTGAAGCGCTACATATCGTTAAAAGCGGCATCGCCAGCGCAGAAGTGGTTGATCAGGTGATGCGCGCCTCGCTCGGACGTCGCTATGCAATGGTCGGTCCGCTGGAGGCTGCTGATATGACCGGACTTTCTACGGTGCAGGACATTTGTCGGCATCTGCTTCCGGAACTGGCAACCGGCAGCGACATGATGTCGCTGGTCGCTGACAAGGTTGCCAACGGTGATACCGGGTTGCGCAGCGGCCAGGGATTTTATCGCTGGGATGATTCGCGCAAGGAATACATCCAGCAACGCAGGGAGCATCAACTGCGCTTTGCCCTGAAACCGTAACTTCTCTTTCTGTACCCCACTATAACAATGATATTGAGGAGTCATGATGAGTGTATTAATCGCCCTGGCAGCGTTGGGCCTGCTGATGCTGGCAGCCTATCGCGGATATAGCGTTATCCTGTTTGCCCCCATCGCGGCATTAGGTGCTGTATTGCTTACCGAACCTAGCGCCGTCGGCCCTGCTTTCACCGGCCTGTTTATGGAAAAAATGGTCGGTTTTGTGAAGCTTTACTTCCCGGTGTTCTTGCTGGGGGCAGTGTTTGGCAAGTTAATCGAGTTATCTGGGTTTTCACGTTCCATTGTTGCCGCCGCTATCAACATTCTCGGCCGTCGCCATGCCATTCCGGTTATTGTGCTGGTATGTGCGCTGTTGACCTACGGCGGCGTATCGCTGTTCGTCGTGGCGTTTGCGGTGTATCCGTTCGCGGCCGAACTGTTCCGTCAGAGCAATATCCCGAAGCGGCTGATCCCGGCAACCGTTGCGCTGGGCGCGTTCTCCTTCACCATGGATGCCCTGCCAGGCACACCGCAGATCCAGAACATTATTCCGACCAGTTTCTTCGGTACCAACGCCTGGGCCGCGCCGTGGCTGGGTCTGATAGGTTCCGTGTTTATCATCGTTGTTGGTCTGGTTTATCTCGAACGTCAGCGTCGTAAAGCGCAGGCAAAGAATGAAGGCTATGGGACTGAACTGTTAAACGAGCCGGAAACGCCGGATAACATTAATCTGCCGAACCCGATCATCGCGATCTCTCCGCTGATCCTGGTTGGGGTATTTAACCTGCTGTTTACCCGCTGGATCCCGCAATGGTATGGCGCCACGCATCAACTGGAGCTTCCGGGTCTCGCCAAACCGATTACCACCGAAGTCGGTAAAATCACTGCTATCTGGGCAGTGGAAGCGGCGCTGATTTCTGGGATCCTGCTGGTGGTGCTCTTCGGCTATCGCAACATTAAAGGTCGCCTGGCGGAAGGCAGCAGAACGGCGGTTGGCGGCGCGATCCTCGCGGCGATGAACACCGCGTCAGAGTACGGTTTTGGCGCAGTGATCGCCGCCCTGCCAGGTTTCCTTGTACTGTCAAAAGCGCTGGCGGCTATTCCTGACCCGCTGCTCAATGAAGCTATCAGTATCACTACGCTCGCCGGGATCACCGGTTCGGCGTCTGGCGGGATGAGTATTGCCCTTGCCGCCATGTCTGACACCTTTATCGCGGCCGCTCACGCTGCCAATATCCCACTTGAAGTCTTTCACCGCGTGGCGTCTATGGCCAGCGGCGGTATGGACACCCTGCCGCATAACGGCGCAGTCATTACCTTATTAGCTATCACCGGTCTCAGCCACCGTCAGGCGTATGGCGGAATTTTTGCTATTACCGTCATTAAAAGTCTGGCCGTACTGTTTGTCATCGGCGTCTTCTACACCACCGGAATTGTTTAAGGAGAATCATCATGAACTTAACGGGAAAAACCGCCCTGGTTACCGGCTCGACCAGTGGTATCGGATTAGGTATCGCACAGGTGCTGGCGCAAGCGGGCGCCACCCTGATCCTCAACGGGTTTGGTGATGTGGATGCCGCCAAAGATGCTGTTGCCCAATATGGCAAAACACCAGGCTATCATGGCGCAGATCTGAGCGATGAAGCGCAAATTGCCGACATGATGCGCTATGCCGAGAGCGAATTCGGTGGCGTTGATATTCTGGTCAACAATGCGGGGATCCAGCATGTATCCCCGGTGGAAACCTTCCCGGTTGATAAATGGAACGCGATTATCGCTATTAATCTCTCTTCCGTTTTTCACACCACGCGTCTGGCACTTCCTGGTATGCGCGCGCGAAACTGGGGGCGCATCATTAATATCGCTTCTGTTCACGGCCTGGTGGCCTCAAAAGAGAAATCTGCCTACGTAGCGGCGAAGCACGGCGTGGTGGGATTCACCAAGACCATCGCACTGGAAACCGCGCAGACGGGTGTCACCTGCAATGCGCTGTGTCCCGGCTGGGTGCTCACGCCGCTGGTCCAGCAGCAGATCGATAAGCGTATTGCCGAAGGCGCAGAGCCTGAGGCTGCGCGTGACGCCCTGCTGGCGGAAAAGCAGCCATCGCGCGAATTCGTCACGCCGGAACAGTTAGGTGAGCTGGCAGTATTTCTGTGTTCAGACGGTGCGGCGCAGGTGCGCGGCGTGGCGTGGAATATGGATGGCGGTTGGGTAGCGCAATAACATCATCAGGTGCCGGATAAGACTGACTTACATCCGGCACAGTCGTAGGCCGGATAAGACGCAGTCGCATCCGGCGCGCCATGATTAAGACTTCAGCTGATAATCCAGCGTAATATCCGCGTTCAGTACCTGCGATACCGGGCATCCAGCTTTTGCTTTCTGGATGATGCCGTCAAACGTGGCGGCGTCTATCCCCGACACGCTCACCTGGCTATGCAACGCGACTTTAGTGATCGCAAACCCGGCATCTACTTTATCCAGAGAAACATCGGCAGTGGTATCAATGGTATCTGGTGTAAACCCTGCTTCGCCCAGCATCAGCGAAAGTGCCATCGAGAAGCAGGCTGCATGGGCCGCGCCAATCAATTCTTCAGGATTGGTGCCTTTCACACCTTCAAATCGTGTATTAAACCCATACGGTTGCTGATTCAACACGCCACTTTCGGTCGACACAGTGCCTTTGCCGCGCTTAATGTCGCCTTCCCAGTGTGCCTGACCTTTCTTATGGATAGTCATTACCGCTCTCCTGTATTGTCGTCGGAGTTACTAGTATAGAACGGCTGAGAAAAAGCATGTTACATACGGGATAGTTCTCATTTGCCGCTTAAGCATTGACCTTTCAGATAAAATGACCGACCATCCAGAAAGCCGTTATGTTGAACATCGGCTTTATATCAGGTTGTATTTCGTCCGTTCTCATACGGGCTCGCCCTTGAAACCAGTAACAGGATTAAGGAGTTAGAATGAAATCGAACCGTCAGGCCCGTCATATTCTCGGACTGGACCACAAAATCTCAAATCAACGTAAAATCGTGACCGAAGGTGACAAAACCAACGTGGTCAATAATCCTACTGGAAGAAAGCGCCGCACTGACGGCAAGTAGCCTTTCGCACGTCTGACTGAGTAACGAGATAAACACCATTGCAACCGCAGTGGTGTTTTTGCTTATAAAACCCCTTAACCCATTCACAATGCTTTATACTTCGCCCGTTTCCCTGGCGGACAGGCCACATACGATCATAAAGAGCGCCAGGGACGGTTATTCAAAAAAGAGTGAGTGACATGGAAAACGAAACCAAAAAACTGCGTTCCCTTTACATCCCCTACGCTGGCCCGGTACTGCTGGAATTCCCTTTACTGAATAAAGGGAGCGCCTTCAGTGTGGAAGAACGCCGTAACTTCAACCTGCTGGGGTTACTGCCGGAAGTGGTCGAGACGATTGAGGAACAGGCTGAACGCGCCTGGATCCAATATCAGGGATTCAAAACCGAAATCGACAAACATATTTACCTGCGCAACATCCAGGACACCAACGAAACCCTGTTTTACCGACTGGTGCATAATCACCTGGATGAGATGATGCCAGTTATCTATACCCCAACGGTCGGCGCGGCCTGTGAGCGTTTCTCTGAGATTTATCGTCGTGCGCGCGGCGTGTTTATCTCTTATCAGAACCGCCACAATATGGACGATATCCTGCAAAACGTCCCTAACCACAATATCAAGGTCATCGTTGTCACCGATGGCGAACGTATTTTAGGTCTTGGCGATCAGGGGATCGGCGGGATGGGCATTCCAATCGGTAAACTGTCGCTATATACCGCATGTGGCGGAATTAGCCCGGCCTATACTCTTCCGGTGGTACTGGACGTGGGGACCAACAACCAGCAACTGCTGAACGATCCGTTGTATATGGGCTGGCGCAATCCGCGTATCACTGATGATGAATACTACGAATTCGTTGATGAATTCATCCAGGCCGTGAAGCATCGCTGGCCGGACGTGCTGTTGCAGTTTGAAGATTTCGCCCAGAAAAACGCTATGCCACTGCTGACCCGTTATCGTGATGAAATTTGCTCGTTTAACGACGATATTCAGGGCACCGCGGCGGTTACTGTCGGTACGCTGATTGCGGCTAGCCGCGCGGCCGGTAGCCAGTTGAGCGAACAGAACATCGTCTTCCTCGGTGCGGGTTCCGCCGGTTGCGGGATCGCCGAGCAGATCATTGCGCAGATCCAGCGTGAAGGTCTAAGCGAAGAAGCGGCGCGTCAACGCGTATTCATGGTCGACCGCTTCGGCCTGTTAACAGACAAAATGCCGAACCTGCTCTCCTTCCAGACCAAACTGGTGCAAAAACGCGAAAATCTCCAGCATTGGGATACCCAAGAAGATGTGCTGTCGTTGCTCGATGTGGTCCGCAACGTTAAGCCGGATATCCTGATCGGCGTTTCCGGACAAACTGGCCTGTTTACCGAAGAGATCATCCGCGAAATGCACAAGCATTGTCCGCGTCCGATCGTCATGCCGTTGTCTAACCCCACTTCCCGTGTTGAAGCTACACCACAGGATATTATCGCCTGGACCGAAGGGAACGCGCTGGTTGCGACCGGTAGTCCGTTCGCACCGGTACTGTGGAAAGATAAAATTTACCCAATCGCCCAGTGTAACAACGCCTATATCTTCCCGGGTATCGGCCTGGGTGTGATTGCGTCTGGCGCGTCGCGCATCACTGATGAAATGCTGATGTCGGCGAGTGAAACGCTGGCGCAGTATTCACCGCTGGTGCTCAACGGTGAAGGTCTGGTGCTACCGGAACTGAAAGATATTCAGACCGTTTCTCGCGCCATAGCCTTTGCCGTCGGTAAAATGGCTCAGCAGCAAGGTGTGGCAGTGAAAACCTCCGCCGAAGCGCTGCAACAGGCAATTGACGATAATTTCTGGCAGGCAGAATATCGCGACTACCGTCGTACCTCTATTTGACGGTTTGCCCGGCGGCACACTGCTGCCGGGCGTTCAACACTTGCGCTTTTGCGTAACTTACGATTACACTTTCACCACCGATTAACATTCTGAAAAACAAAAGGAGGATACTTATGCTGTACTGTGAACGTTTTATCGTTTCACATGCTTTTGGCGATCGCCAGTGCTCAAGCGTTATCGGTATCGTGCTGCGATAACTTCTGCTTGAGCGAAGCTAACTTCTAAATCCCCTTCTCTCGGGCTTACCGGGTTATCGTCAGCGATGTTTGACGAGGCGTTTTCACGCCTGTAACTCTTGAGTAAGCAACAATGAGCACATTACTAACCACACAATCCTTACACGTTGATACGGCATTCGGCACGCTATTCGACGATCTTTCCTTTACCCTGAAAAAAGGCGACCGCATCGGGCTTATCGGTTACAACGGCTGCGGCAAAAGCACGCTGTTAAAACTGCTCGATGGCACGATCTCGCCCACCAGTGGGGCAATCGCGCAGGCGAATCACTGCCATCTCGCGCGTGTAGAACAACATCTACCTGACGATATACTGCCGCTTACGCTACAGGAAGCCGTTCTCGCTCAACTTCCCGAGCATGAACGCGCAGCTCAGCAGTGGCGGGTTGAAGCACTGCTTGCCGAAATGGGTTTTACGCCAGAGAATTTATCTCTTACAGCGCAAACGTTGAGCGGTGGCCAGCACACGCGCTTGCTATTAGCGCGGGCGCTGATGCGTAATCCTGACCTGCTGCTGCTGGATGAACCGGGTAACCACCTGGATTTGCCAACATTACTGTGGCTGGAGCAGTTCTTACAGAACTGGTCTGGTAGTTTTGTGGTGGTTTCCCACGACCCGCAGCTGCTGGACGCGGTGACTCACGGAACCTGGATCTTGCGCGATCGCACCCTGCATGCCTTCGATCTACCCTGTAGCGCGGCGCGTCAGGCTCTGGCAGAAAGAGATGTCAGCGATGCTCTGCGCCACAAGGCTGAGCAAAAAGAGATAGACCGGGTGACTGCCAGCGCCAAACGGCTGGCAACCTGGGGGCGGGTCTACGACAACGAAGATCTCTCCCGCAAGGCCAAGCAGATGGAAAAACAGGTACAGCGCCTGAAAGAGGTGCAAACAGAAGTGACGTCAGGAAGTCAGTGGACACTAACATTGCAGGGTGATGCCCTGCGTGCAGATCGTTTGCTGGAGATGACCAATCTGTCTGTAGCCCCTGCTCCCGGTGCAGATACACTGTTTTCCATTGCCGGTATCCGGTTAAAAAGCGGCGATCGCGTGGCGATTGTCGGGCGTAACGGTTGCGGGAAATCATCGCTATTAAGGCTTATCTGGCAACAGTTTCAGTCACAGCTGGCATCGCCTTCACTGGTGTTACACCCGCGCGTTACCCTGGGTTATTACGACCAGACGCTGCATCAGCTTGCCGATAACGATTCATTGTTTGACGCGCTGGAAGCGTTTGCCCCGCAGCCAGAGATTCGCAAGATGGCGTTGATTAGCGCGGGATTTCCGTGGGTTCGTCATGCGCAGCGAGTCAGCACGTTAAGCGGCGGTGAGCGCTCCCGGTTACTATTTGTTGGGCTGACGCTTGCGCGCTACAGTCTGCTGATGCTCGATGAACCGACCAACCATCTGGATATGGAAGGCAAAGAGGCGCTGGCAGAAACGCTACAAAGCTATAACGGCGGCGTGTTGCTGGTCAGTCACGACCGGCAGCTTATCAGCCAAAGCTGCAACCGGTTCTGGCTAATCGACAATGGCGAACTCAGTGAATGGCACGATCTGGAGGCGGTCAATGCGCGTATTCGGGAAACGTCCGCGGAGATAACCGTTCCCAAAACGGCGGTCGAAGCGAAAACTGAAATAAGCGGTGACAGCGATAGATTGCTGGAACAACTTCTCGATCTTGAGCAGCGTCTGGCCGACGATCTCGCCCGCAAGCCGAAACATCAAAAACCGTTGTTACAGGCGCAATGGCGTAAAGAGATTGAACGTCTGAACGCACAACTGGAGTAACCTTTATTGCCGGATGGCGCAAGCTTATCCGGCCTACATCAGCAAAATGCGCGTGTAGGCCAGCCATCCGGCAATTCTTGCGTGACGCTTTCCAGTTATTCCCCTTCTCCCTTTTTCTTTTTGCACATTCGCCGCACAATTTTAAATATCGCAATCTTGGTGTTGCGTTTAACGGAACATTGATGGTAGTGTTCCTCTTGAAGGAACAAGGATGATACGGATGATCATGAACTTCAGGCACAAGGGATTGCGCGATTTGTTTCTTCATGGACGAACATCAGGCGTTATGGCGAAACATGTCCGACGATTACGACACAGACTTGCCGTTATTGATGCGGCAAGCAAGGTTACAGATATCAATATGCCCGGTTATAAGCTACATCCTCTGGTGGGTGAACGCGACGGCATATGGGCAATTTCTGTTTCAGGTAACTGGCGTATTACGTTTGAATTCGTCAATGGCGACGCGTACATACTGGATTACGAGGACTATCATTGATGAAGATGGCAAATCATCCCCGTCCTGGGGATATCATTCAGGAAGCGCTGGAAGAACTCAATGTCAGCCTGCGCGAGTTTGCCAGAGCTATGGAGATTGCACCGTCAACGGCAAGTCGACTATTAACCGGGAAAGCGGCTCTGACGCCTGAGATGGCGATTAAACTCTCCGTAGTGATTGGCAGTTCACCCGAAATGTGGTTAAACCTGCAAAATACCTGGAGTCTGGCAGAGGCCCAAAAAAGCGTGGATATTTCACGTCTGCGTAAGCTGGCGGTACAGTGATATAAATGCCGGATATACTTTTGTCATCCGGCATACCATTTATTGCTGCGGTTTTTTCTCTTTCCAGGCATCCCAGGCCTGTTTGATCTCTTGCTTTGCCGTAGCGGCGTCATTGAAACCGTTTAATTCGACCTTCTTGCGCCCTTCCGGCAGATCTTTGTACACGCGGAAGAAAGATTCCAGACGTTGAACTTCAATCTTGGGCAGATCGCTCAACTCTTTGATGTCGTCATAAGTTGGGTCAATTTTACTGGCCGGAACGGCGACAATTTTGTCGTCCTTTTCACCGCCGTCGATCATCTTCAGGACGCCAATAGCGCGCAGCTTAATCAACGTTCCCGGAGCAAGCGGCGCACGGGTATAAAAAATGACGTCCAGCGGGTCACCGTCACCGGCTAAAGACTGGGTGAGTGAACCGTAGTTGGCGGGATAGGCAACCGGCATTGACTGGAAGCGATCGGCAACGATAAAACCGGTTTTGGCGTCGGTTTCATATTTAATCATTCCACCTGCAGGAATTTCGGTTACGGCATAAAACTCTTCCGGGTTGTTCTCCGGCTGAGGAAATTCGAGGATGTTCTGTGCCTGAGCTGAAGCACAAAGAAACACGCTGACTGCGAGTAATTTTTTCACCAGATGCATTGTCTTTTAACTCTTCTATTATCGGAAAGACAACACCTTACGTTCAGCAGATGACAGAAACATGACGTTTTTTTGGCAAAAAAATGGCGCTACCGATGTAGCGCCATTGCGTAGAGGGAACATCAGGGATTAGTTAACCCCCTCCTCGCTCTCTTTTTTCGCTTCTTGTCTTTCAACTTCGCGATACCAACGTGGGTGATGTTTCTTCGCCCAACGACGGCTCACTTTCCCTTCGACCATGCCTTTAATCGATCCTTTCACCCAGAACGCCATATACATATGGATGAGGATGGCGTGCATCAGGATAATCCCCGCAGCCGCATGGATCAGCAGGCTATAGCGCACGACCTGCATCGGGAAGAACTGCGCAAAGTACGGACGCCAGATAATGATACCGGTAATCAGCAGCACGAAAATCATGCTCATAATCGACCAGAACATCATTTTCTGCCCGGCGTTGTATTTGCCCACATCCGCCACTTTGTGTTCATTGCCTTTCAGTACTTCCACAATGTTTTTCAGCCACGGAATATCTTTCTTATCCGGGATGTTGTGGTGCACAAAGCGTACAAACATGAACATCAGTGCCACGAAGATCAGTATGCCGAAGAACGGGTGCAAAATGCGTCCCATCTGCGGCGTACCGAAGGTTTGCGTCAGCCATTGCAGAGTCGGGAAGAAAAATGAAATCCCCGACAGCGCTACCAGGAAGAAGCAGATCACCACCGTCCAGTGACAGGCGCGGTCGATAAATTTCGTGCGCACAATCATTTTCGACTTACTCATGATGATCCTCCTCGTCGTCGTCCACTTCCTTATTCGGACCAATACCAATGTAGTGGTAAATCAGTCCGGCGAAGGTGGCGATAAATCCGGCAGCGGCCAGCGGCTTCAGCGCTCCTTTCCACAGATTGATAGAGGTATCTATCTGCGGGTCTTTTGGCAGGCCGTGATACAGTTCAGGCTGGTTGGCATGATGCAGAACGTACATGACGTGCGTGCCGCCCACACCTTCCGGGTTGTAAAGACCGGCATGTTCAAAACCGCGTGCCTTCAGTTTGGCCACACGCTGTTCACCCATTTCCAGCATTTCCTGCTTGGTGCCGAAATGTATTGCCCCGGTCGGACACGTTTTCACGCAGGCAGGTTCCTGCCCGACGCTGACGCGGTCCACACACAGCGTACATTTATACACGCGGTTATCCTCTTTATTGAGGCGCGGAATATTAAATGGACACCCGGCAATACAGTAGCCGCAGCCAATACAGTGCTCTGACTGGAAATCGACAATCCCGTTGGCGTACTGGATGATGGCCCCGGCAGACGGGCACGCCTTCAGGCAGCCCGGATCCTCACAGTGCATACAGCCGTCTTTACGAATCAACCACTCCAGCTTGCCGTTCTGTTCGGTTTCGGTAAACCGCATCACCGTCCAGGACTTGGCGCTGAGATCGGCGGGGTTGTCATAAACCCCGACGCAGTGGCCGACTTCATCGCGGATATCGTTCCACTCTGAACATGCCACCTGACAGGCCTTACAGCCTATGCAGGTGGAAACGTCGATCAGCTTCGCGACCTCTGCTTTGTAATCACGAGCCTGAGGTGGCGGCGTGATGGAGTTTGTTGCGGACCGTTTGATGATGTCCTGCGTTTCCATAGACATATGTTCGCCTCCCTTACGCCTTCTCGATGTTAACTAAAAACGCTTTGTATTCCGGCGTTTGCGAGTTTGCATCACCGACGTTCGGCGTCAGGGTGTTGGCGATAAAGCCTTTACGCGCGACTCCTTCAAAGCCCCAGTGGATTGGGATCCCAACCGTTTCTACCTGCTGACCGTTGACGTTCAGGGTACGCAGACGACGAGTGACCACGGCAACTGCGCGAATAAATCCACGTTTGCTGCTGACTTTCACGTGATCGCCGTTGTTGATCCCCTTCGCTGCCGCCAGCGTTTCGCTGATTTCCACAAACTGCTCTGGCTGGGCAATCGCATTCAACAATGCGTGCTTGGTCCAGGTATGGAAATGTTCGGTCAGACGATAGGTCGTCCCGACGTACGGGAAGTCCTGTTTCGTGCCCATACGGAGTTTATCCGCTTCGTACAGACGCGCTGCCGGGTTGGAGATCACATTCGGGTGCAACGGATTAGTGCCCAGCGGCGTTTCCATCGGCTCGTAGTGTTCCGGGAACGGACCTTCCGCCATCTTATCGATAGCAAACAGACGCCCCAGCCCTTCCGGCTGCATGATAAACGGATTGGTGCCACTGCCCGGTGCCGCGGTATTGAAGTCCGGGATATCGTTCCCCGTCCACTTCGTACCGTTCCACTGGATAAGCATGCGTTTTGGATCCCACGGTTTACCCTGCGGATCCGCCGAAGCGCGGTTATACAGCACGCGACGGTTTAGCGGCCATGCCCAGGCCCAGCCCAGCGTATTACCGAGACCTGACGGGTCGGCGTTATCGCGATTGGCCATCTGGTTGCCCTGCTCGGTCCAGCTGCCGGTATAAATCCAGCAGGATGATGACGTAGAACCATCATCGCGCAGCAGCGCAAAGCTGTTGAGCAACTGACCTTTCTTCGCAACCAGCACGCCGTTGGCATCATAGAGATCTTCCAGCGCATAGCCGTTGTTCTCTTTCGCCACTTCTTCGGAGTGCGGTTCGTCCGGCTGCTTATAGTTCCAGCTCATTTTCAGAACGGGTTCTACAGCTTTACCGCCTTCAGTGCGATACATGTCGCGCAGGCGGTGGTAAATACCGGCAAGGATCTCGCCGTCGTTGCGGGCTTCACCCGGTGCGTCCTGACCTTTCCAGTGCCACTGCAGCCAGCGGCCAGAGTTGGCGATGGAGCCGTCCTCTTCCGCAAAGCAGGTAGAAGGCAAACGGAAAACTTCGGTCTGAATCGACGCCGGATCAACGTCGTTTGATTCACCGTGGTTCTGCCAGAACGTTGAAGTTTCGGTCACCAGCGGATCGATAACCACCAGATACTTCAGTTTGCTGAGACTCTGCACCACTTTGTTTTTGTCCGGGAAGGACGCAACAGGGTTAAAGCCCTGACAGATGTAGCCGGTGACTTTCCCGCTATCCATCATGTTGAAGTATTTAATGACGTCGTAGGACTGATCCCACTTCGGCAGCCACTCAAAGCCCCAGTCATTTTCTTTCTGCGCTGCATTGCCGTAGAAAGATTTCATCAGGCTGACGAAGAACTTCGGATAGTTGCCCCAGTAGTTAACCTGATCGGCCAATGTCGCTTTTGGCGTGTTTGCGGCCAGATAGGTTTGCAGGTCTGTCTGTTTCTCTGACGGCAGCGTCAGGTAGCCCGGCAGGCTGGTAGAGAGCAGACCTAAGTCGGTTAACCCTTGAATGTTGGAGTGGCCGCGCAAGGCGTTGACACCGCCACCTGCCATCCCCATGTTGCCGAGCAGCAACTGGATCATCGCCATGGTGCGGATGTTCTGCGCCCCGACGGTATGCTGAGTCCAACCCAGCGCATACAGGAACGTGGTGGTGCGATCGGCTGCGCTGGTGGAAGCCAGCACTTCGCAGACTTTCAGGAAGTCTTCTTTCGGCGTACCACAAATGTTTTCCACCACATCCGGCGTGTAGCGGGAAACGTGCTGTTTTAGCAGGTTCCAGACACAGCGAGGATGGCTTAACGTTTCATCGCGTTTCGCGTAGCCGTTTTCATCGAACTGGTAGTTCCAGGACGATTTATCGTATTGGCGTTTTTTCGCGTCGTACCCGCTGAACAGACCGTCTTCAAAAGCATAGTCATCCCGCACCAGCAGGCTGGCGTTGGTGTAATGCTTAACGTATTCAGCGTTAATTTTGTTGTTTTCAATCAGGTACAGCAAGACGCCGGACAAGAACGTAATGTCCGTGCCGGAACGAATTGGCGCATAGATATCCGCCACCGAAGCTGTACGTGTAAAACGAGGGTCAACAACAATCAGCGTGGCATCATTGTTGTTTTTAGCTTCCATCGCCCAGCGGAATCCCACTGGATGTGCTTCAGCGGCGTTACCGCCCATCACCATCACGACGTTAGCGTTTTTAATATCAACCCAGTGGTTGGTCATCGCACCGCGACCAAATGTTGGAGCAAGACTTGCTACCGTTGGTCCGTGTCAGACGCGCGCCTGGTTGTCTACTGCCAGCATGCCGAGTGAGCGCACAAATTTTTGCGTCAGCATACCGGTTTCATTACTTGCCGCAGATGCACACAGCATCCCGGTTGAAAGCCAGCGGTTTACCGTTACGCCCTGCTCATTCTTCTCAATAAAGTTGGCGTCACGGTCAGTTTTCATCAGCTTCGCGATACGGGTGAATGCTTCATCCCAGCTGATACGCTGCCATTTGTCGGAACCTGGTGCACGGTATTCCGGGTAACGCAGACGGTTTTCACTGTGCACGTAATCCAGTAATCCTGCGCCCTTAGGACATAATGCCCCACGGCTCACCGGATGATCCGGATCCCCTTCAATATGGTAAATCGACTCTTTGGCGTTTTTTGCTCCATCTCCCAGGCTATACATTAATAGCCCGCAACCTACGGAACAGTATGTGCAGGTGTTTCGGATCTCTTTGGCGCGTAACAGCTTATAGTTTCGCGCCTGAGCCAGTGCCATTTTGGGTGCAAAACCCAGAGCAGCTACTGTTGTTCCCGCCATACCGCCCGCGCAGATTTTAAAAAATTGTCTGCGGCTGACGTCCATTGCTTTCCTCTTTTTTGCAGGGATTCGTACAGGACATCTCTCAAATCGCGCCGGCGAGGCATAATTGAAAAATGACATGTACAACTTCGCGACGAAACTATCAGCTATATCCATATTTTTTTTGCGTCAAATCAATAACGAAACGGTTCCGCTACTAAATAGTGCACTTTGTTTAACCTTTGTACCCATAAGGGGGTAGGTGAAAGGTAATTAGTTAGCGCGCTACGGTGTAAAAGTGCTATAAATTTCAGCTTAAATTTTTGCCAGCACCATGGACAGACAATCAGAATGACAAAACAAAAAGCGACGTTAATTGGGCTCATTGCCATCGTGCTCTGGAGCACGATGGTCGGGCTAATGCGTGGGGTAAGTGAAGGGCTGGGTCCTGCGGGTGGCGCAGCAATGATTTTTTCGTTAAGTGGCCTGTTGCTGATTTTTACCGTTGGCTTTCCGAATATCAGAAAAATTCCTGTGCGTTATTTAATCGCGGGTAGCGTGCTTTTTGTTACCTATGAAATATGTTTAGCGCTGGCTCTCGGTTATGCGGCTACTCGTCACCAGGCTATTGAAGTCGGTATGGTCAATTATCTCTGGCCGAGTCTGACGATATTGTTTGCTATTTTATTTAATGGTCAAAAAACAACCTGGCTGGTAATCCCTGGATTAATTATCGCATTGACCGGGGTTTGTTGGGTATTGGGTGGCGAAAATGGCCTTAATCCTGGTGAAATTATAAACAACGTTGCCAGCAGCCCGCTGAGCTATTTCCTCGCCTTTCTTGGCGCATTTATCTGGGCAACGTATTGCACGGTGACCAATAAATACGCAAAAGGCTTTAACGGTATTACCGTATTCGTTTTACTAACTGCTGCAAGTTTGTGGGTTTACTATTTTATGACTCCGCAACCAGAAATGAATTTCAGCACTTCGGTGACTATTAAAATGTTCTCAGCGGCATTAACGTTAGGATTTGCCTATGCGGCGTGGAATATTGGCATTTTGCATGGCAACGTGACCATCATGGCCGTAGGTTCCTATTTTACCCCAGTGCTATCCTCCGCTCTGGCTGCTGTGTTACTCAGCGCCCCGTTGTCGCTATCTTTCTGGCAGGGTGCATTGATGGTTTGTGCGGGTTCGCTACTTTGCTGGTTGGCAACACGCCGCGCCTGAAAAAAAATCCGGGTTTTATCGCGCAAATCTAAAACCCGGCTACACTGTAATCAAATTAATGAATAATAAATGTTCATTCCACTTGTGGTTTATGTTTGTTTTTGTTTAATTTAATGTTAAATAATTGGTAATTAATCAACTCCCGAAAATATTGCATGCTTATCTATATTCCTCAGTATGTATATATTATACCTGCGTGACTAACGCCATTTAAACCATAGACGGCACAATAGTCCCCTACGTAAATATACCCATTCAGATTTGTCACATATAAAGATTAATACAATCAGCTATATTATGTAGATCTGGATCACACAAATTCAAATATTTCGCAATATTATGAAACTTATTATTGAACTTATACCACTGCGTCATTTAAAAATAGTTTGCCATTGACGAACCCCTTCGTTTAGCAATGGTTTAGGAAACACACCAAGAAAAAATTATAAGGATTATTTAGAATGAAACTTAAATTAGTTGCAGTGGCAGTGACTAGCCTGTTGGCGGCAGGTGCGGTAAACGCAGCTGAGGTATATAACAAAGACGCAAACAAACTGGATATCTACGGTAAAGTTCACGCTCAGCATTACTTCTCTGACGACAACGGCAGCGATGGCGACAAAACCTACGCGCGTCTGGGCTTCAAAGGCGAAACTCAGATCAATGACCAACTGGTTGGTTTTGGTCAGTGGGAATATGAATTCAAAGGTAACCGTACTGAATCCACCGGTGGTTCCAACAGCGACAAAACTCGTCTGGCATTCGCTGGTCTGAAATTCGCTGAATACGGTTCTTTCGACTACGGTCGTAACTACGGCGTAGCATACGACATCGGCGCATGGACCGACGTCCTGCCTGAGTTCGGTGGTGATACCTGGACCCAGACTGACGTATTCATGACTGGCCGTACTACTGGCGTTGCAACCTACCGTAACACCGACTTCTTCGGTCTGGTTGAAGGTCTGAACTTTGCTGCTCAGTACCAAGGCAAAAATGACCGTAGCAACGACAAAGAAGCTAATGGCGACGGTTTCGGTCTGTCTTCTACTTACGAGTATGAAGGCTTCGGCGTAGGTGCTACCTATGCGAAATCTGACCGTACTGACTCTCAGAGCAATGCTGGCAGCGCGTTCAAAGCTGACGGTAAAAACGCTGAAGTATGGGCTGCTGGTCTGAAATATGATGCGAACAACATCTACCTGGCAACCACCTACTCCGAAACCCGCAACATGACCACCTATGGTTCTAAAGTTAACGGTATCGCTGATAAAGCACAGAACTTTGAAGTTGTTGCACAGTACCAGTTCGACTTCGGTCTGCGTCCGTCCGTTGCTTACCTGAAATCCAAAGGTAAAGACATCAACAATTACGGCGACCAGGATCTGGTTGAATACGTAGACCTGGGTGCTACCTACTACTTCAACAAAAACATGTCTACCTTCGTTGATTACAAAATCAACCTGCTGGATGACAATGCATTCACCAATGCTGCCGGTGTAAGCACTGACAACATCGTGGCTATTGGTCTGAACTACCAGTTCTAATTTTGTTGTAGTCTGAATACAAAGCCAGTCCTCCAAGGGCTGGCTTTTTCTCTTAATGTAGACTCGGTCATAAGGAGTATGCCGTGCAGACATTCACTGGTCGTTGTCTTTGCGGACAGAGTCATTTTACCGTTGACGTCGAAATGCTGGATGTCTATGCCTGCCACTGTACGCTGTGTCAGAAATGGTCAGGCGGTATCGCCATGTATCTGGAAGCCAGCGCTCACCCGCTGATGTCGCCAGAATCGGCAGAACCTTCGCACTTTCCTTCTTCAAATCGTGGTGAACGGTTCTTCTGTTCCGGCTGCGGATGCCCACTGTGGTTTACGTTGACGGACAGCGATCGCTACTTTATTCCATGGACACTTCTGGAACTTAATGAGGTAGATCGCCGCCGCCTGATATTAGCGGCAGAGATCTATACGGAAACGCAACCTGCGTTCTGGAGACTGACGGGGCAATACGCTCGACTGAGTGGGAAAGAAGTCGAAGAGATGGATTACCCCTGTCATTTAGCTCACTAGTTATTAACGTTGTACCTTTGCCAGACTGAACCACATTCCTATCGCTAATATGATAAGCATGCTGCCGGCGCTGCTTAAGGCCACGCTATGTGACCAGGTGAACGCTTCTCTGGCAGCCGTCAGCAATGCCTCACTCAGTGACGACGGGAGCGAGTGCGCCAGTTGTACCGCCTCCCCCATTGACGATGTGGCTCGTTCTGCTTCCTGCGGATTAAGTCCGGCTGGCGGCAGAATCGATGCAGAAAAGCTACGGCTCAGCAGTAAGCCAAAGATAGCGATCCCAAGTCCTGCCCCCAGTTCATAAGCCATTGTCTCGATGGCGCCAGCGGCCGCGGCTTTTTCCGCCGGCGCTGCTGCCATGATAGCCGCCGTTGAAGCCAGGAGCGCACTGGCGGCGCTGAAACCGAGCAAAGCCATCAAAATCCAGGCTTGTATCTGTTGGCTACTGAAATCCGTCATCGCCAGGCCGTAAAAACTGACGGCGCTCAGCGCCATGCCCGCCGTTGCCACACAACGTAATCCCAGGCGTGAAACCAACATACCGGCAATCGGTCCGCTGAAACCACTTGCCAGCATCACAGGCAGCATGAACAATCCAGCCTGATACGGTGTTAAACCGTGAACAAACTGTAGTTCCTGAGCCATCAGCAACTCAAAACCCACCAGCGTTATCATCGCGGTCATCGCCATCACTACACCGCTCAAGATAATGCGATGCGTGAACAGACGCATATCAATCATCGGGCGAGCTGCCGCAAGCTGGATACGGACAAACTGCCACAACAGTAAAGCGCCGGTTAACAGCGTCAGGGCGATGGCAACGGTCGCCGTATGCCCTTTCAGCGCAGTTTTAGCGCTGTAAACCAACAGCAGAATGGCAACAATCAGCATGATCGCATGACCAAAATTTAACGATTGATCGCGACGTCCGGCCTGGCGTGGCACTAAGCGTGCGGTTAAGGCCATTACCACCAGGACAATTGGCACATTAATTAAGAATACGGCCCCCCAGTAGAAGTGCTCCAGCAGCATCCCGCCAACCAGTGGGCCAAACGCCGCACCGCCGGAACCGACCGCCGCCCAGACGCCGAGCGCCATATTTCGATGCCGTTGCTCAGAGAACGTGGCGCGAATACCCGCCAGCGTTGCCGGAACAATCATCGCCGCGCCAATCGCCAATACCGCCCGGGTGGCAATCAGCCAGCTTGCGCTATGAGCAAAAGCGGCCGCCAGCGATGCGAGACCAAATAATCCACCGCCTAACAGCAGCAGACGTTTAAAGCCGATGCGATCCCCCAGCGCACCCATTGGCAATACCATTCCGGCCATTACCAGGGAATAAATATCAATGATCCACAGCAGCTCGTTACCACTGGCACCCAGCGTCATACTCAGCGTGGGCGCGGCAACGTGCAGCACCGTTGCATCAATCGCAACAGGGATGTAGACCAGCACAATAATGACTAACGTTAACCACTGACGAAACATAAAACTCCCTAACGAAACCAAAACTGGACACATGTCCAGCTTTAGCGATCCTACGGAAAATTGAACATATGTCCAACTTTTTGTTAGACTGCGATCTATACGGGTACAGGAGGAATGATGAGCTATCTAAATCGGGATGAACGTCGGGAAGTGATTCTGCAAGCAGCAATGCGTGTCGCACTTGAAGAAGGATTTTCCGCCATGACGGTTCGACGCATTGCTGCAGAAGCTCACGTCGCGACGGGCCAGGTACATCACCATTTCGCCTCTGCCGGCGAACTCAAATCCCAGGCATTTGTGCGCCTTATCCGCACCCTACTTGATGCCGAACTGGTCAGCGAAGACGCCAGTTTCCGTGAGCGACTGCATGCGATGCTAGGCAGTGAAGATGGTGGTCTGGAACCCTATATTAAGCTATGGCGTGAAGCACAGGTTGTTGCGGGTAAAGATCTGGAAATTAAAAGCGCCTACCTGTTGACCATGCGAATGTGGCACGAAGAAACCGCCAACATCATTACACAAGGACAGAAAGCCGGTGAGTTCTCATCCGCGCCTGATGCCGCCGACGTCGCATGGCGCTTAATCGCATTAGTCTGCGGCCTGGATGGTATGTACATATTAGGTATTGAGGAAATGGCCGATCCTGCATTCGATCGTCATCTTGATCGTATGATAACGCAGGAGTTATTTATTTGATGTAATAGATGGATTAACAATACATCTTTTATGTTTACAATTAGTAACACTTAAGCAACGTGTAATTCTCCCATCACGCCGCGTTATTGCGCTTTTTTATCTATTCTTTCAGTCAATATTCCTAAAACTTTTCAATAGTTTCTAAAAAGAAGCCGCGCGGCGCTGCATGCGTTTATTTCTTTTTCATGAACGGCATGTGCATGGAGAATAATATGTCATCATCAAATGAGAAAAATAATCGTTATCTTTTAACTGACTGGAAACCAGAGAACCCCGGCTTTTGGGAAAATAAAGGCAAGCACATTGCGCGCAGAAATCTCTGGATATCAGTGAGTTGCCTGCTTCTTGCGTTTTGCGTTTGGATGCTGTTCAGTGCCGTAGCCGTCAATCTGAATAAAATTGGTTTTAATTTCACCACCGACCAACTGTTTTTATTAACGGCATTGCCATCTCTTTCTGGTGCAATATTACGCGTACCCTACTCCTTTATGGTACCTATATTTGGTGGTCGTCGCTGGACCATTTTTAGCACGATTATTCTGGTTATTCCCTGCGTCTGGCTCGGATTTGCCGTGCAAAATACCGCTACTCCGTTTGGAGTATTTATAGTCATTGCGCTGATGTGCGGATTTGCAGGCGCTAACTTTGCCTCCAGCATGGGCAATATCAGCTTTTTCTTCCCCAAAGCGAAGCAAGGCAGCGCGTTAGGCGTTAACGGTGGTCTCGGCAACCTCGGCGTCAGCGTGATGCAGTTGATCGCGCCACTGGTGATCTTTCTGCCCATATTTACCTTTTTGGGCGTACAGGGCGTACCGCAAGCTGACGGCTCGTTATTGTCGCTGGCCAATGCAGCATGGATATGGGTGCCGTTACTGCTGATAGCCACCGTGGCAGCGGGCATGGGAATGAACGACATTGCCAGCTCGAAGGCCTCAATTGCCTCTCAGTTACCGGTCCTCAAGCGTTTTCATCTGTGGTTATTAAGTCTGCTGTATCTCGCCACCTTCGGTTCATTTATCGGTTTTTCGGCAGGCTTTGCCATGCTGGCGAAAACCCAGTTCCCCGACGTGAATATCCTGCAACTGGCGTTCTTCGGCCCCTTCATCGGCGCGCTTGCACGATCGGCGGGTGGTGTTATCTCTGACAAGTTTGGTGGTGTGCGTGTCACCTTAATTAACTTCATCTTTATGGCACTGTTCAGCGCCCTGCTGTTTCTCACTTTGCCCGGCTCGGGCGAAGGTAGCTTTATCGCGTTTTACCTGGTGTTTATGGGCTTGTTCCTGACCGCGGGTCTGGGCAGCGGTTCAACCTTCCAGATGATTGCGGTGATCTTTCGCAAAATCACAATTTATCGGGTGAAGCTGCATGGTGGTACCGAAGAACAGGCTCAGCGGGAAGCGGTAACCGATACCGCCGCCGCCCTGGGATTTATTTCCGCTATTGGCGCAGTGGGGGGCTTCTTCATTCCTAAAGCGTTTGGCTCATCGCTGGCGTTGACCGGCTCTCCGGTGGGTGCCATGAAAATATTCCTCGTGTTTTACATCGTCTGCGTGCTGGTGACCTGGTTGGTCTATGGCCGTAAATCACAAAAAAAATAACAAAATGGATACCGCAGGATCGGACATTTAGGTAGGTCGGATCAGGCCTGGAGTTCGATTCACCGTCGGCAATATTATCGAAGCAGGAGTTATGTCATGAGTAAACTGTTAGACCGCTTTCGCTACTTTAAACAAAAGGGCGATACGTTTGCCGAGGGGCACGGGCAAGTGATGCACACCAACCGGGACTGGGAAGACAGCTATCGTCAGCGCTGGCAGTTCGACAAAATTGTGCGTTCTACCCACGGCGTTAACTGTACCGGCTCATGCAGCTGGAAGATCTACGTTAAAAACGGGCTGGTGACCTGGGAAACGCAGCAAACCGACTACCCGCGTACTCGTCCTGACCTGCCAAATCATGAGCCCCGTGGCTGTCCACGCGGCGCCAGCTACTCGTGGTATCTCTATAGCGCTAACCGCCTGAAATATCCCCTGGTGCGTAAACGCTTAATCGAATTGTGGCGCGACGCCCTCTCCCGCCAGCCCGATCCGGTGCTGGCCTGGGAATCCATTATGAACGACCCGCAAAAATGCCAGAGCTACAAGCAGGTACGCGGGCGCGGTGGATTTATCCGTTCGAACTGGAAAGAGCTTAATCAGCTGATTGCTGCCGCCAACGTCTGGACGGTGAAAACCTACGGCCCGGATCGCGTGGTCGGCTTCTCCCCGATCCCGGCGATGTCGATGGTTTCCTATGCCGCCGGCACTCGCTATCTCTCGCTAATCGGCGGAACATGTCTGAGTTTCTATGACTGGTACTGCGACTTACCGCCCGCGTCACCGATGACCTGGGGCGAGCAGACCGACGTTCCTGAATCCGCCGACTGGTATAACTCCAGCTATATCATCGCCTGGGGTTCTAACGTGCCGCAGACTCGTACCCCGGATGCGCACTTTTTCACAGAAGTACGCTACAAAGGCACCAAGACGATTGCCATTACGCCGGATTACTCGGAAGTCGCCAAACTGTGCGATCAGTGGCTGGCACCCAAACAAGGAACAGACAGCGCGCTGGCAATGGCGATGGGCCACGTCATCCTGAAAGAGTTCCACCTCGACAATCCCAGCGATTATTTCCTCAATTACTGTCGTCGCTATACCGACATGCCGATGCTGGTTTTACTGGATGCCCGCGAAGATGGCAGCTACGTGCCTGGACGCATGATGCGTGCTTCAGACCTTGTCGATGGCCTGGGTGAAAGCAACAATCCGGAGTGGAAAACGGTAGCCTTTAACAGCGCTGGCGAACTGGTTGTCCCGAACGGATCTATCGGTTTTCGCTGGGGGGAAAAAGGCAAATGGAACCTGGAACCACTGGCGGCTGGCGCTGAAACTGAACTTTCTCTTTCGCTGCTTGGTCAGCATGATGAAGTGACCGGCGTGGCATTCCCCTATTTTGGCGGCAACGAAAACCCACATTTTCGCAGTGTAAAACAAGAACCGGTGCTGATCCGTCAACTGCCGGTAAAACATCTTACCCTCGCTGACGGTAGCCGTTGCCCGGTGGTGAGCGTCTATGATCTGGTGCTGGCGAATTATGGCCTCGATCGTGGTCTGGATGACGTTCATAGCGCGCAAGATTACAGCGAAGTGAAAGCCTACACCCCGGCCTGGGGCGAGCAAATTACCGGTGTGCCACGCCGTCATATCGAACAGATCGCCCGTGAGTTTGCCGATACGGCGCACAAAACGCATGGCCGTTCGATGATCATTCTCGGGGCTGGCGTCAACCACTGGTATCACATGGATATGAACTACCGTGGCATGATTAACATCCTCGTGTTCTGTGGCTGTGTGGGACAAAGCGGCGGCGGCTGGGCGCACTATGTGGGTCAGGAGAAACTGCGTCCGCAAACCGGTTGGTTGCCGCTGGCCTTTGCGCTGGACTGGAACCGACCACCGCGTCAGATGAACAGCACTTCGTTTTTCTACAACCATTCCAGCCAGTGGCGTTATGAAAAACTTACCGCGCAGGAACTCCTCTCTCCACTGGCCGATGCGTCGAAGTTTAGCGGACATTTGATTGACTTTAACGTGCGGGCTGAAAGGATGGGCTGGCTGCCGTCTGCGCCGCAGCTTAACCTCAACCCTTTGACCGTTAAAGCAAAAGCCGAACAAGCAGGGCTATCTCCTGCGCAATACACCGCACAGGCGCTGAAGTCAGGTGATATTCGTTTTGCCTGCGAACAGCCAGATAACGGCAAAAACCATCCGCGCAACCTCTTCGTCTGGCGCTCTAACCTGCTCGGCTCCTCCGGTAAAGGGCATGAATACATGCTCAAATATTTGCTGGGTACCGAAAGCGGGATCCAGGGGGAAGCGCTCGGTTCAAGCGAGGGTATTAAACCTGAAGAGGTTGAATGGCAGTCGGCGGCGATAGAGGGCAAGCTCGATCTGCTGGTCACGCTCGATTTCCGTATGTCCAGTACCTGTTTGTTCTCCGATATCGTTCTGCCAACCGCTACCTGGTATGAAAAAGACGATATGAATACCTCGGATATGCATCCGTTTATTCACCCGTTGTCTGCGGCGGTCGACCCGGCATGGGAATCGAAGAGCGACTGGGAAATTTATAAAGGCATCGCCAAAGTATTTTCTGAGGTTTGCGTCGGACACCTTGGACAAGAAACGGATGTGGTATTGCAACCGCTGCAACACGACTCTCCGGCAGAGCTGGCGCAGCCGTTTGACATTCAGGACTGGCGCAAAGGCGAATGCGATCTCCTCCCGGGCAAAACGGCACCGAATATCGCCGTTGTGGAGCGTGACTACCCCGCCACCTACGAACGCTTTACTTCACTTGGCCCGCTCATGGACAAACTCGGTAACGGCGGGAAAGGCATTGCGTGGAATACCCAGGCGGAAGTCGATTTCCTCGGCAAGCTGAACTACACCAAGCGCGAAGGCCCGGCAAAAGGACGCCCGCTGATTGACACCGCGCTGGATGCCTCTGAGGTGATCCTCGCCCTGGCACCGGAAACAAACGGTCAGGTGGCGGTGAAAGCCTGGGAAGCGCTGGGGGCGATGACCGGACGCGACCATACGCACCTGGCGTTGAACAAAGAAGACGAAAAGATCCGTTTTCGCGATATCCAGGCGCAGCCGCGCAAAATCATCTCCAGCCCCACCTGGTCCGGGTTGGAAAGTGAACATGTTTCCTATAACGCAGGCTATACCAACGTCCACGAGCTGATCCCATGGCGTACTCTGTCCGGTCGCCAGCAGCTGTATCAGGATCATGCGTGGATGCGAGCGTTCGGTGAAAGTCTGGTGGCGTATCGTCCACCTATCGATACCCGCAGCGTCAGTGAAATGCGCGAGGTTCCGCCTAACGGCTTCCCGGAAAAAGCGCTCAACTTCCTGACGCCGCACCAAAAATGGGGGATCCACTCTACCTATAGCGAAAACCTGCTGATGCTGACGCTGTCGCGCGGCGGACCGATTGTCTGGATCAGTGAAACCGATGCCAAAGAGCTGGGCATTGAGGATAACGACTGGATTGAAGCCTTCAACGCCAACGGTGCGCTCACCGCGCGTGCAGTGGTGAGTCAACGCGTGCCACCGGGAATGACCATGATGTATCACGCTCAGGAGCGAATCATGAATATCCCTGGCTCAGAAGTGACCGGGATGCGCGGCGGGATCCATAACTCGGTGACCCGCGTCTGCCCGAAACCCACGCACATGATAGGTGGCTATGCGCAGCTGGCATACAGCTTCAACTATTACGGTACGGTCGGCTCTAACCGCGATGAGTTCATCATGATTAGAAAAATGAAAAATATTAACTGGCTGGATGATGAAGGTCGCGATCAGGTACAGGAGGCGAAAAAATGAAAATACGCTCACAGGTAGGCATGGTTCTTAATCTGGATAAGTGCATCGGCTGCCACACCTGCTCCGTCACCTGTAAAAACGTCTGGACCGGGCGTGAAGGGATGGAATATGCATGGTTTAACAACGTCGAGACTAAACCGGGGATTGGGTATCCAAAAAACTGGGAAGATCAGGAAGAGTGGCAAGGCGGCTGGGTTCGCGATGTTAACGGCAAGATAAGACCGCGTCTGGGCGGTAAGATGGGCGTTATCACCAAAATTTTCGCCAACCCGGTAATCCCGCAAATCGATGATTACTATGAGCCGTTTACTTACGATTATCAGCATCTGCATAGCGCGCCGGAAAGCAAGAATCAGCCCACCGCGCGTCCGCGTTCGCTGATCGATGGTAAGCGGATGGACAAGATTATCTGGGGTCCAAACTGGGAAGAACTGCTTGGCGGCGAATTTTCAAAACGTGCCCGCGACCGTAACTTCGAGAAGATGCAAAAAGAGATGTACGGCCAGTTCGAAAACACCTTCATGATGTATTTACCGCGCCTGTGCGAGCACTGCCTGAACCCAAGCTGTGTCGCCACCTGCCCAAGCGGTGCTATCTATAAGCGTGAAGAAGACGGCATTGTGCTGATCGACCAGGATAAATGTCGCGGCTGGCGCTTGTGCATCAGCGGCTGTCCGTACAAAAAAATCTACTTTAACTGGAAGAGCGGTAAGTCAGAGAAGTGCATTTTCTGCTATCCGCGTATTGAGTCTGGCCAGCCGACGGTATGTTCGGAAACCTGCGTTGGACGTATCCGTTATCTCGGCGTATTGCTGTACGACGCCGACCGCATCGAAGAAGCGGCCAGCACCGAGCATGAGACCGATCTCTATGAGCGTCAGTGCGATGTATTCCTCAATCCGCACGATCCGGCGGTTATTGAAGAGGCGTTAAAACAAGGTATTCCGCATAACGTCATCGAAGCGGCCCAACGTTCGCCAGTCTACAAAATGGCGATGGACTGGAAGCTGGCGCTGCCGCTGCACCCGGAATATCGCACCCTGCCGATGGTCTGGTATGTACCGCCATTGTCACCGATTCAGTCGGTCGCCGACGCGGGCGGACTGCCGCACAATGGCAACATTTTGCCGGCGGTTGAGTCGCTGCGAATTCCGGTTCAGTACCTCGCCAACATGCTCAGTGCTGGTGATACCGGTCCGGTGCTGCGCGCACTGAAACGTATGATGGCCATGCGCCACTATATGCGTGCGCAAACAGTGGAAGGCGTGACGGACACCCGCGCGATTGAGGAAGTAGGTTTGACCGTTGAGCAGGTTGAAGAGATGTATCGCTATCTGGCCATCGCCAACTATGAGGACCGCTTTGTGATCCCGACCAGCCACCGTGAAATGGCGCGCGATGCCTTCCCGGAGAAAAACGGCTGCGGATTTACCTTCGGTGACGGCTGCCACGGCTCAGATACCAAATTCAACCTGTTTAACAGTAGCCGTATCGATGCAATCGACATCACCGAAGTGCGCGATAAAGCGGAGGGTGAATAATGCAAATCCTGAAGGTTATCGGCCTGCTGATGGAATATCCCGACGAGCTGCTGTGGGAGTGTAAAGACGACGCGCTGGCGCTTGTGGCCAGCGATGCCCCCATGCTTACCGAATTTAGCCAGGGATTGCTCAATGCGCCACTGCTGGATAAACAAGCGGAATGGTGCGAAATCTTTGACCGGGGCCGGGCCACCTCTCTGCTGCTGTTTGAGCACGTGCACGCCGAGTCCCGTGACCGGGGTCAGGCGATGGTTGATCTGCTGGCGCAGTATGAAAAGGTCGGGCTACAGCTCGACTGCCGCGAACTACCGGATCATCTGCCGTTGTATCTGGAGTATTTGAGCGTGTTGCCGGAGGACCAGGCCAAAGAAGGACTGCAGAACGTTGCTCCGATTCTGGCTCTGTTGGGCGGGCGCTTAAAACAGCGCGATACGCCGTGGTATCAACTGTTTGACGCCCTGCTGCTGCTTGCCGGAAGCCCTCTTTCAAGTGACAGTGTCACTAAGCAGGTTGGTGCTGAAACCCGCGATGATACTCGTCAGGCGCTGGATGCGGTGTGGGAAGAGGAACAGGTGAAGTTTATCGAGGATAACGCCACCGCCTGCGACAGTTCACCGTTACAAAACTATCAACGACGCTTTAGCCAGGACGTGGCGCCGCAGTATGTCGACGTCAGCGCGGGAGGCCCAAAATGATACAGTACCTGAACGTCTTTTTTTACGATATCTACCCGTACCTGTGCGGTACGGTGTTTATCCTCGGCAGTTGGCTACGCTATGACTACGGGCAATACACCTGGCGCGCCTCTTCCAGCCAGATGCTGGACAAACGCGGCATGGTGCTGTGGTCAAACCTGTTCCACATCGGCATTCTGGGGATCTTTTTCGGTCACCTGTTCGGCATGCTAACGCCGCACTGGATGTATGCCTGGTTCCTGCCGATTGCGGTGAAACAACAGATGGCGATGATTGCCGGTGGGCTTTGTGGCGTACTGACGCTGGTTGGTGGCGCAGGTTTGCTGGTGCGGCGTCTGACCAACCCGCGCATTCGTGCAACGTCTTCCACCGCTGATATTCTGATCCTTTGCGTTCTGCTGATTCAGTGTATCCTCGGCTTAACCACCATCCCGTTCTCCGCACAGCATCCTGACGGCAGTGAAATGCTGAAACTGGTTGGTTGGGCGCAGTCAGTGGTGACTTTCCAGGGCGGCGCATCTGCACATCTGGATGGTGTGGCGTTGATTTTCCGTGTGCACCTGGTTCTGGGGATGACTATCTTCCTGCTATTCCCGTTCACCCGTCTGGTCCACGTATGGAGTGCGCCGTTTGAGTACTTCACTCGCCGCTATCAGATAGTGCGTTCCCGCCGATAATTGAACTCTGATGCCCGGTAGCGCTTGCGCTTACCGGGCCTGCATCGCTATCCCGCTTTTTGTACGTTATGATGCTTCTCCATTTCAGGGAGAACGCTAATGAAACCACAGGTTTACCACGTCGATGCCTTTACCTCGGTCCCTTTTCGCGGCAACTCAGCAGGTGTGGTTTTACATGCTGATGGACTGAGTGACGCGCAGATGCAGCTCATCGCTCGCGAGCTGCGTCATTCAGAAACCGCATTTCTGCTGACCAGTGACGACAGCGATGTTCGCATCCGCTATTTCACCCCGACGGTCGAAGTTCCTATCTGTGGGCATGCTACCGTCGCCGCGCATTATGTGCGGGCTAAGGTGCTGGGTCTGGGCAACTGCACGGTCTGGCAAACCTCGCTGGCCGGACGTCATCGGGTGGATATTGACGCTACCGGGAACGACTATCGCATTAGCCTTGAGCAAGGTGAACCGGGTTTTGAACCTCCACTGGAGGGCGCTGTTCGTACTGCGATTCTCGATGCGCTGCACCTGAGCGAAGACGATATGCTGGCAGGCTTACCCATTCAGGTTGCCACGACCGGACATTCGAAAGTGATGATTCCACTGAAACCCGAGGTGGACCTTGACGCCCTTTCCCCTGATTTACCGGCTTTGACCGCCATCAGCCAGCAAATTGGCTGTAACGGCTTTTTCCCTTTTCAAATCCGCGAGGGCGAAAACGCCACTGATGGCCGCATGTTTTCACCTGCTATTGGTATTGTGGAAGACCCGGTTACCGGCAATGCCAACGGTCCAATGGGCGCGTGGCTGGTCCACCATGGGCTGATGGCGCATGATGGGAAAACGTTACGTGTTCAGGGGCATCAGGGCCGTGCGCTCGGGCGCGACGGGATTGTTGATGTGACGGTGACTATCCGTGAAAACCAGCCGGAAAAAGTCACCATTACCGGTTCGGCGGTGATCCTGTTTCACGCAGAATGGGCGATAGATTTTTAATTGTTCCCGAAGGCCGGATAAGGCGATGACGCCGTATCCGGCATGACTTCCGATGCCCCTATTTCCCCGCCTCCGGATGCGTATCAAACGCCGCCATGACCGTCGCCAGCTCATCTTCGGTAAATCCATGCTTCACGTCATCCACACCCAGTCCAAATCGTTCTTGCAACAACGCATACAAACTGGCGACGTCAGGCAAATTAATCTGCTCTACCGCATGTCCATCCTGATAATGGGTAAAGTGAAAATTGGTTAACGTTAATTTCCCGCCGTCGGGCAGATGACGGCACATCAGCAGATGATGACGAAAATGTGATTGCGGCCAGTGTGCGGACCAGAAGTTGCCCATCAGATAATCGCTCTGATGCTGCACGACCAGATCGAAACGATACATTGACTGCCAGTGTTCGTGATGACGGAACTGGAGGATCCAATCTTCACCTTCCTGAATCAGCCGATATTCGCCGTGTGGCGTCTTCTGCTCAGTGTTGGCCTGCAGACGAATTGGTGCTGTCAGCGTTTGCCCGCCAAAGCCAACGTCGGCGATCCACTGCTCTCCCTGCAATTCAACCAGCAACAAACGATGCGTGCGCGGCGGCAGACTTGACGGATTTGCCAGTACCACGCGACCGAGAAGGCTACGTACGTTAAAACCGATTTCGCGTAGCGCGCGTTCAAACACGCCATTCTGTTCAAAGCAATAACCGCCACGACGCGCCGTTACCAGCTTCTCTTCCAGCGACAAATCGTCAAGCTGCATCTCTCTTGGCAGTAATACATCCAGGTTTTCAAAGGGAATTGCGCTGTTGTGCAGTAGATGTAGCGCTTGCAAGGTTTCAAGGTTGACGTTGGCCGAACCTGACCAGCAAATACGGGCAAAATAAGCGGTTAAAAAAGGCGTCATACGGAGTTCCTGTTCGATTAATGCAGTACTTATAACGTATTTTTCGTTTTACGCTGTCGATTTTGTGCGTTGTTAATTCCTGTGAGGCGACAAAATCGCTAATACCGTTAATATCTATGTTTATTGTGGTGTGTTATCTCTCAGCCAAGGAGCATCCATGAGCCATTTTCGTCCGATCGAATTAAAACATGCCAGTCGGCTACTCAATCATGGCCCAACGATATTGATAACCAGCCGGGATGAGCATACCGAGCGGCGAAATGTGATGGCTGCGGCGTGGTCAATGCCCGTGGAATTTGAGCCGCCGCGGGTAGCAATTGTTGTTGATAAGACCGCCTGGTCGCGGGATCTCATTGAACGTAGCGGTAAATTCGGCATCGTTATTCCGGGTATCGCCGCCGTCAACTGGACCTGGGCCGTAGGCAGCGTTTCCGGTCGCGTGGAAGATAAATTCAACTGTTACGGCATTCCCGTGGTACAAGGACCCGTGCTAGGTTTACCGCTGATAGAAGCGAAATGTCTGGCCTGGATGGAGTGTCGCCTGTTGCCAGCCACGGCGGCACAGGAAAAATATGACACTCTGTTTGGGGAAGTGGTCTCCGCTGCCGCTGATGAGCGAGCCTTCGTGGAAGGACGCTGGCAGTTTGATGATGGCAAGCTCAATACTCTGCATCACCTTGGGGCCGGAACGTTTATCTCCAGCGGGAAACGCATTATCGCAGGTGAATGATAGTATGCTAACGGATGGCAGTTCTGCTCTGTCATCCGCAACTGTTTTCTTAAAACTTCTGAAAAACCAGTTAGATAAATTACTCTGCCTTCCTTGCCTAATCATTCATGTGAATTATAGTTAATCTTGCACTAACTCAAATACCTAATCAAAACGCTATCCGTCAAAGCAGCATCCCAACTGTACTTTTGAAGTGTCAGAGAGGTTTTACGATGCAACTTAATAGAATCGCACAAAGTTTTATACTTGCTGGGTTACTCACATCGTTTTCTGTTCCCCTTATGGCCGCTGAAGCCCCCAAAGACGCTACAGCCGCCACGCAACAAGCCAACAACGCGCTTTACAATCAACTGCCCTTCTCCGATAACACCGACTTTACCGACGCCCACAAAGGCTTTATCGCCCCACTCCCGCAGGACGTGATCAAGGGCGAGCAGGGAAATGTTATCTGGAATCCGCAGCAGTACGCGTTCATCAAAGAAGGCGATAAAGCCCCGGATACGGTAAACCCGAGCCTGTGGCGTCAATCTCAGTTGATCAACATCAGCGGGCTGTTTGAAGTAACGGATGGCGTTTACCAGATTCGTAACCTCGATCTGTCAAACATGACCATTATTGAAGGTAAAGAAGGCATCACCGTTGTTGACCCGCTGGTCTCGGCAGAAACGGCCAAAGTCGGGATGGATCTTTACTTTAAAAACCGCGGTAAAAAACCGGTTGTTGCAGTGATTTATACCCACAGCCACGTTGACCATTACGGCGGCGTACGCGGCGTTGTCGATGAAGCCGACGTTAAAGCGGGCAAAGTGAAAGTTTATGCGCCAGCCGGCTTTATGGAAGCCGCGGTCGCTGAGAATATCATGGCCGGTAACGTCATGAGCCGCCGCGCGAGCTACATGTACGGCAACCTGTTAAAACCTGATGCCAAAGGCCAGGTCGGCGCGGGACTGGGAACCACGACCTCCGCGGGAACCGTTACCCTGATTGCGCCAACAAATATCATTGAGAAAGATGGACAAAAAGAGGTCATCGACGGCCTGACCTATGACTTCATGCTGGCCCCGGGTTCCGAAGCACCATCGGAAATGCTGTGGTACATCGAAGAGAAAAAACTTATTGAATCCGCAGAAGATGTTACCCACACCCTGCACAACACCTACTCCCTGCGCGGAGCCAAAATTCGTGAGCCGCTGCCGTGGTCCAAATACATCAACGAAGCGATTGTGCGCTGGGGTGATAAAGCCGAGGTGCTGATGGCGCAGCACCACTGGCCAACCTGGGGTAATGACAAGGTGGTCAGCCTGCTGAAAAGTCAGCGCGATCTGTATCGTTACATCAACGACCAGACGCTACGCATGGCTAACGAAGGTCTGACCCGCGATGAAATCGCTGCCAACTTTAAGCTGCCGGACTCACTGGCACATACCTGGGCTAACCGCGGTTACTATGGCTCCGTGAGCCATGACGTAAAAGCGACCTATGTGCTCTATCTCGGCTGGTTTGACGGCAACCCGGCAACGCTGGATGAGCTGCCGCCGGAAGAGTCTGCGAAGAAATTTGTCGACTACATGGGCGGTGCGGACGCCATTTTGCAGAAAGCAAAAGCCGACTATGACCAGGGTAACTACCGCTGGGTGGCACAGGTGGTAAGCAAAGTCGTGTTTGCCGATCCAAATAACCAGGCCGCACGTAATCTGGAAGCAGATGCGCTTGAGCAACTGGGTTATCAGGCCGAATCCGGCCCGTGGCGTAACTTCTACCTGACCGGCGCGCAAGAGCTGCGTAACGGAGTGGTCAAAGGCCCAACCCCGAATACCGCCAGCCCGGATACCGTTCGTGCTATGACACCGGAAATGTTCTTCGATTATCTGGCAGTGCATATTAACGGACAAAAAGCGGGTGATGCGAAGTCGGTATTTAACATCGATCTTGGCAGTGATGGCGGTAAATATAAGCTTGAGCTGGAGAATGGCGTCCTGAACCATACCGCCAATGCCGAAGCGAAAGATGCCGATGCTACGATCACGCTTAATCGCGATACGCTGAACAAAATCATCCTCAAGGAAGTGACGCTGAAACAGGCACAAGACAGCGGTGACGTGAAGATAACCGGTGACGGCGCCAAGCTTGATGCCATGCTCGGCTATATGGATAAATTCGAATTCTGGTTCAACATCGTTACGCCATAAGCACAACGAAAACGGGCGGAAATCCGCCCGTTTTTTCTTACATACTGTAGCCAGGTTTTTTAATTAATCTCGCCATCTGCGGCACAATTTCCTTATCCCACACGGCCTGCCACGCCTCTGGCTCAACTTCATTGAGCGCCACGCTGACTGAACTGTCTTTGCTTTGCAAATGACGAATAATAACCTCGGTAATATCCGCCGCCAGGGCGGTTTTCTGTTCGTCGGTAAGAGAGCGAGGAAAACATTTAATATCAACGTGCGGCATAGCAGATTCCTTATTGTTTTGGGTTGCAGGTAACTTATGCGGACTCTCGTTCAACCAGATGAAAACCGACATCAATAATATCGTCTTCACGCGGAATTTGTTCGATACGATCGGCAAGCAGTGAGGCAGCACGTTGCCCGATGGCTCGTCTGTCGACGCTGACGGTGGTGATGGCTGGCCGATTGCTGGCAGCAAAATCGAGATCGCCAAAACCGATTACCGCTAACTCTTGCGGCACGCGTATACCGCGACTCTCGGCCTCCATGATCGCCCCCTGAGCTAACGTATCTGAGCTACAGACAATGACATCAAACTTGCGATCCGCCAATAGCTGCGCCAATCCAGTGCGTCCCAATGCCAGAGAGGCCGGAAGTGGGACGTCCACCTGTGCGTCAGCCGCAATACCATGACGACTCAACGCATCGCACAGTCCTTGTTTACGCTGGCCTGCCCGGCGATCGGCAGTCCATAACAACCCCGGACGTCGATAGCCTTTATTCAGCAGATAGTCTGCCACCGCTTGCCCGACCTTTTCATGCGAAAAACCGACCAGCATATCGATGGGTGTTGGGGTTAAATCCCAGATTTCCACGACCGGGATGGCCGCATTAAGAATCACTTTTTTCAGCTCAGCGGTATGATGAATACCGGTGAGTACTACACCATCCGGGCGACGAGAAAGCAGCGTCGCCACCAGCTCCGCCTCAGTTTGCGGTGTATAACCCGACACGCAAAGCAAAATGTGGTATCCGCGTTCTGCCAGTTCATCACTTAATGACTGGATGGTATCGACAAACATATTGTTGTTAATTTGCGGAATAACCACGGCGATAAGCTTGCTGCGACGCGACGCCAGTCCCCCAGCCAGTGCGTTGGGAATATAGCCGGTGGCGCGCACCGCCTGCATCACTTTTTCAACCGTTTTCGGGCGCACCAGCTGCGGGGTATTCAACGCCCTGCTCACCGTCATGGGTGACAATCCCGCGGTACGGGCAACATCTTCCAGCGTGGGAGCGCGCGGTGGTTTGGGATTTTTCACTGTCGATGCCCTTGTCAAAAATCGCTGATTTATCCTGGCATTATTCATCATGATTTTGGCTATTGCCAGCGTTGCTCAGTGATAACGCAGGGAAAACAGCAGCTTAGTTAATTATCGCCACTCAAAATGATAGCGCAATCACAATGATTTGTGCATTTCTCCATAAAGTACTGGAATGTGACGTCGTTTATAATTTACCACCCTTCTCTCTCTGAATTTGTGAGCAATTGTTCAAATCGCAGTCAATTCGCTGGCACAGTGATTGCGCTAACATTAAAAATGATAGCGCAATCATTTGTTATCACCAGGAGAGAACAATATGTCTTTAAGTGCCAATTCCGATGCCGTGACCTATGCCAAATCGGCTAACGCTAAAACCGCAGCAGAAACCGGTGACCGTATTGAATGGGTAAAACTGTCTCTGGCTTTCCTTCCTCTGGCAACACCCGTGAGCGATGCCAAAGTGCTCACCGGTCGCCAGAAACCGCTAACTGAAGTCGCCATAATCATCGCCGAGATCCACAGCCGCGACGGGTTTGAAGGCGTGGGATTTAGTTACTCCAAGCGGGCTGGCGGCCAGGGAATCTATGCGCATGCCAAAGAAATTGCCGATAACCTGTTAGGCGAAGATCCAAACGATATTGACAAGATCTACACCAAGCTGCTGTGGGCTGGCGCTTCCGTGGGGCGCAGCGGCATGGCGGTACAAGCCATCTCCCCTATCGATATCGCATTATGGGATATGAAAGCCAAGCGTGCAGGATTGCCGCTGGCAAAACTGCTTGGCGCGCATCGGGACTCCGTGCAGTGCTACAACACCTCCGGCGGATTCCTGCATACGCCGCTGGATCAGGTGCTAAAAAACGTGGTTATTTCCCGTGAAAACGGCATTGGTGGTATCAAACTCAAGGTTGGTCAGCCAAACTGCGCCGAGGATATTCGCCGCTTAACCGCGGTGCGTGAAGCGCTGGGGGATGACTTCCCGCTAATGGTCGATGCCAATCAGCAGTGGGATCGAGAAACCGCCATCCGTATGGGACGTAAAATGGAGCAATTTAATCTAATCTGGATTGAAGAGCCGCTGGACGCCTACGATGTTGAAGGCCACGCCCAACTGGCCGCCGCGCTTGATACCCCGATTGCCACCGGTGAAATGCTGACCAGCTTCCGCGAACATGAACAGCTGATCCTCGGCAATGCCAGCGATTTTGTGCAGCCCGATGCACCGCGTGTGGGAGGGATTTCACCGTTCCTGAAAATTATGGACCTGGCGGCTAAACATGGTCGCAAGTTGGCTCCACACTTCGCTATGGAAGTTCACCTGCATCTGTCCGCCGCTTATCCGCTTGAGCCATGGCTGGAGCATTTTGAATGGCTGAACCCGTTATTTAATGAACAGCTTGAGTTGCGTGATGGCCGGATGTGGGTTTCCGACCGTCACGGCCTGGGGTTTAGCATCAGCGAGCAGACGCGCCGCTGGACACAATTGACCTGCGAGTTTGGTAAACGTCCTTATTTATTTGGCGGGTAAGTAATACCCGCCCTCTTCCCTACAGAAACGCTCTCAACCTTATGAAAGGAGTGGGTGATGAACACAATAATAAAGCGTACAAAAGTGCGTTACGGCATTCTGATATTTCTGTTTCTTGCTACCGTATTTAATTACGCCGATCGCGCGACGTTATCCGTCGTGGCGCCGATTATGAGCAAAGAATTAGGTTTTGATCCTGAAGCAATGGGGCTGGCCTTTTCTGCCTTCGGTATTTCTTATGTAATTATGCAACTGCCCGGCGGCTGGCTCCTAGATCGCTATGGTTCTCGTCTGGTATACGGCTGCGCACTGATTGGCTGGTCGCTGGTAACGATGTTTCAGGGCACCATTTATCTGTACGCCAGCCCGCTTGTCGTATTGATTATCTTACGATTACTGATGGGTGCGATTGAAGCTCCGGCCTTTCCGGCCAACAGCCGATTAAGCGTGCAGTGGTTTCCTAATAACGAACGGGGCTTTGTTACCTCTGTCTATCAGGCCGCGCAATATATCTCGTTAGGGATTATTACGCCGCTAATGACGATTATTTTGCATAATCTCAGTTGGCACTTTGTGTTTTATTACATTGGGGCAATAGGCGTTATTCTTGGCATCTTCTGGTTGGTCAAAGTCAGAGACCCTATGCATCATCCAAAGGTGAACCAGCAGGAAATTGACTATATTCGGGAAGGCGGTGGTGAACCGTCGCTGGGTAATAAAAAAGAGCCACAGAAGGTTACCTTTGCGCAAATTAAAAGCGTCTGCGTCAACCGCATGATGATTGGCGTATATATCGGACAGTTCTGCGTGACATCAATTACCTGGTTCTTCCTGACCTGGTTCCCTACTTATCTGTATCAGGCGAAAGGCATGTCGATCCTCAAAGTGGGGTTTGTCGCCAGTATCCCTGCCATTGCCGGTTTTATCGGTGGATTATTAGGCGGTGTTTTCTCCGACTGGCTTTTAAAGCGCGGCTACAGCCTGACGATTGCCCGTAAGCTGCCGGTTATCTGCGGAATGCTGCTTTCCTGCGTCATCGTTATCGCCAACTACACCTCGTCAGAATTTGTGGTGATCGCGGCGATGAGTCTGGCGTTTTTCGCCAAAGGTTTTGGCAATCTGGGATGGTGCGTACTTAGCGATACCTCGCCAAAAGAAGTGCTCGGTATTGCAGGTGGCGTTTTCAATATGTGCGGCAATATGGCCAGTATCATCACGCCACTGGTGATCGGCATCATTCTGGCGAATACCCAGTCTTTTGATTACGCCATTCTGTACGTCGGTTCGATGGGGCTGATTGGCCTGATTTCTTATCTGTTTATCGTGGGTCCATTGGATCGTATTACGCTGACCCCTTCTGTCGCGTAATTTAAAACTTATGGCGATAGTTCGCCCGCTGTTCCGGGATTTGCACTCCTGCGGAACAGCGTTTTTTACTCAAATAATCTTATTGCTTTTCAGTACGGTACGCAGCCTCGGATGCTGACAAACCGCATCGGCGATGGCGCTAATATTCGGCGTGTTGTCCTGAAACCAGTCATGCCCTGGTCCCCAGGAGCGCATAACGGCAATGTAAATGTCCAGCAGTGTTAGCTGATCCCCAAATGCGTACGGCTCGGCGCTTAGCTGGTTGTTCAGCCACATATAGAGGGATTTACGGTACTCAATGCAGTTCTTTTTCAACTGCGCCGGGGCGTCCGGTACCCATCGGTCAGGATAATCGGCATAGGTAAACGTGGGATAGACATTTGCCACCAACCATATCAGCAGACGCTGAAACTGCTGGCGTTCGGCGTGTCCAACGGGTGGTGAAAGTTCGGGGCGACGATCGAGGATCATCAGCGCGATCGCCGCCGTTTCCGTCATTACGCTGCCATTTTCCAGTACCAGCGTGGGCACCTGGCATAGTGGATTCATTGTTTTAAGCAACTCCCGCGAAGGACCATCGCTGTCAAAACCGTCCACATCAATAAAGCTGTAAGGGATCTCCGCCAGTGTGAGCATCACTTCACTGATGGCCGATCCCCAGCCCGGTACCCCATAGACCTTAATCATGCTGCAACCCCCAACGTTAAAACCCTAAGTGTAGAGCAGCATTCGGCAACCTATGCAGACATGATTATTACTTTCATAATAACAATGGTCGAATACCGGGAGAGAATAAGCAATGCGTTCCAGTATGTTTGAATACATGAACATTTTTGTACAGGTTGTTGAGCAAGGTGGATTTGCCAGAGCCGCAGATGTGTTACACCTGCACCGCCCTGCGGTCACCAAAGCTATCCAACATCTTGAAGACGACCTGGGGGCAAAGTTGCTTAACCGCACGACTCGTAAAGTGAGTCTGACAGAAGAAGGTGATGCTTTTTACCAACGCACAAAAATACTGCTCAGTGACGTTGATGACATCATGGCTTCTTTCTCGCCAACTCGCCCGCCACGCGGAAAACTCAGGGTTAATGCACCTCTGTCGCTGGCGCACTCCGTGTTAGTTCCTGCGCTGAAAGATTTCCAGTCGCGGTATCCTGACATCGAGATGGTGCTCACCTCCACCGACCGTAGAATCGATATGCTTGCCGAAGGCATCGACTGCATGATCCGTATTGGCGAGCTACAAGATTCGACCTTGATCTCCAGGCGGCTTGGTGAGGTCAAAATGGTGACCTGTGCTTCACCGGATTATCTGCAAAAACAGGGGGTGCCGCAGGTACCAGAGGATTTATCCCGACACCAGGCGCTTAACTTTTTTAGCGAGCGTCATCGCGAAGCGCTGGAATGGACCTTCGTCAACAGAGGTAAAACCGAATCGTTCACCCCCGCAGGGCGGATAAGCGTTGATAACTCCGATATTCTGTTGACCGGCTGCTTATCTGGACTCGGCATTATACGTGGCGTTCATGCTGTTCTTGCGCCCTATCTTCAGTCAGGCCAGCTTGTTGAGGTGCTGGCCGATTATACCGGAGAATCAAAACCAGTTTCGGTGCTTTACCCGGACAGACGTCATCTCGCCCCTCGGGTTCGGGTATTCATTGACTGGTTATGCGAACTTTTTAGCCAACAAAAACCGCGACTTCAGGGATTATTACAAAATAAGTAATAGTGAAGTTCCGCAACAACGGTTTTTCACTCTCATCTGAGTCGTTAAATTGTGCAGACCCAATACAGAACAATTTACTGAGGTCTGCTATGTCTAAGGTCGTAGTTTTTAATCAAATTGGTGGCGCTGAAGTCCTGAAGATTCAGGAGATGCAGGTTCCCGCGCCTGATGCAAATGAGGTTCAGATCCGCGTGCGGGCTATTGGTATCAACCGTGCGGAAGTTATGTACCGCACCGGACAGTATATTTACCAACCTAATTTCCCGGCGCGACTGGGTTATGAAGCTGCCGGAGTCATTGAATCAGTGGGAGACAACGTACGTGAGTTTGCACCTGGCGATTACGTTAGCGTCATCCCGGCATTCAGCTTTCATCAATATGGAATGTATGGTGAAGTCGTTAATGCCCCCGCTCACGCGGTCGTAAAGCATCCACAAAACCTGAGCTTTACCGAGGCTGCTGCCAGCTGGATGATGTATGTGACCGCTTTCGGTGCGCTGGTTGAATATGCGGATATTAAGCCCGGTGATAACGTGCTGATCAATGCTGCTTCCAGCAGCGTCGGACTGGCGGCAATTCAGATTGCTAACATGCGGGGAGCAAAACCGATTGCGATGACACGGACCAGTGAGAAACGTGATCAGTTGCTGCAACTGGGCGCGGCAGAGGTTATTGCAAGCCAGGAGCAGGATCTGGTGGCCGAGATTCAGCGGATTACTGAGGGTAAAGGAACCCGCGTGGTGTTCGATCCGGTCGGTGGCCCAGCGGTGGCAAGAATTGCCCAAGTGATGCCAGCCGGTGGGCTCTTTTTCCAGTATGGTTCGCTTGATTCACGTGACCTTTCTATCCCGGTCATTGAGATACTCGGTCGCCATCTGACCTTCCGCGGCTATGAGATTTTCGAAATCACCACGGACGCAGAAAAACTTGCGCGGGCGAAACGGTTTATCTTTGAAGGATTGCAGTCTGGCCAGCTCAAGCCGCTGATTGATAAAACCTTTGCCTTTGATGATATCGTCGAAGCACATCAATACATGGAAGCCAACGGCCAGGTAGGCAAAATCGTCGTCACTCTGTAACCTCTGTGCGGCACAGCCTTGTGCCGCAATGTGTCTCAAAGCACTTTCGACAAAAACTGCTGAGTGCGCGTGTGGCGTGGATGATTCAGCACTTGCTCGCTGCTGCCCTGCTCGATGATTTTGCCATCGACCATAAACACCACCTGATCCGCCACTTCCCGGGCGAAGCCAATCTCATGCGTTACCACAACCAGCGTGGTTCCCGACTTCGCCAGCGCTTTAATGACATCCAGTACTTCACCGACCAGTTCAGGATCCAGTGCAGATGTAGGCTCATCAAACAGCATGACGCGCGGATTTAACGCCAGCGCACGGGCAATAGCGATACGCTGCTGCTGACCTCCGGATAAGTGGCGCGACCAGGCATCGGCTTTATTCCGTAACCCTACCGCATCAAGCAGAGTTAATGCCCGCTCGGTGGCGGTTTTACGCGTTGCCAGTCCGTGCGCAATGGGCGCTTCAATCAGATTCTCCAGAACCGTTAAGTGCGGGAACAGATTAAAGTTCTGGAACACATAGCCGACGTTAACACGCTGGCGCAAAATTTCCGCCTCTTTCAGCTCATACAGCTTGTCTCCCTGCCGACGATAGCCAATGTAATCGCCATCGATTTGAATAAACCCCTCATCGACGCGTTCCAGATGGTTGATGGCCCGCAGGAGTGTGGATTTCCCTGAACCGGACGGGCCAAGAATAACCGTTACCGTACCGGGAGGGACCTCCAGCGACACATTATCCAGCGCTTTGTGGCGACCATAGTATTTGCTGACGCCGGTAATAGAAATATGGCCTTCAGGCGAGTGGGACATGGACGGCCTCCTGCTGTGGACGTTGACGACTGCGTTTTTCTGCACGCCTCACCCGGGTTGTGTTGATCGCTGAACGTCGTTCGCTGCGTGCCAACGCACGTTCAACCAGGTGCTGAATTAACGACAGGACGCTGGTGATCACCAGATACCACACCGCACCCACCATCAGCAGCGGGATCACTTCCTGCGTGCGGTTATATATCATCTGGATGGTGTAGAACAGCTCCGGCATTGCCAGCACATATACCATCGCCGTCCCTTTCGCCAGGCTGATGATTTCATTGAATCCAGCAGGCAAAATGGTGCGCAGCGCCTGCGGCAGAATAATCCGCAGCGTACGTCGCCCTGCTGGTAAGCCCAGTGCTGCCGCTGCCTCGTACTGACCGTGATCGACCCCTAAAAATCCACCCCGAATAATTTCGGCGGTATAGGCGCTTTGCACCAGCGTCAGGCCAACCACCGCAGTGGAAAACTGACCGAGTACATTGATGGTCTCAAAACTTCCCCACTGAATGGGAGTAAACGGAATACCAATCGTCAACGTGTCGTACAGATAGGAGAAGTTGTACAAAACGATCAGCACCACAATCAGCGGTAACGAACGAAACAGCCAGATGTATCCCCATGCCAGACCGTTCAACAGCCAGGAAGATGAAAGCCGCGCCAACGCCAGCAGACCGCCGATGACAATACTCAACAGCGTCCCGATCAGCGTCAGTAACAGCGTTTGCCCGAGGCCGGACAAGATAACCGGATCAAAGAACCAGCGGGCAAACACGCTCCATTCCCAGCGCGGATTAAACGCCACGGACTGGAGAATTACCGCAAGGGCAAATAAGGCAATGACCGCGCCTACGGTACGCATGGGATAACGTGCCGGTACGACTCTAATGCTATCTGTCGTTTTCATTTTCTCTCCTCAGGCGATTCTGGCCTGACCGGCAATAGTCAGCAGTTTGGTAAAGCGCAGCCGTCCATCAAACGGCGGCAGGCTGTACTCTTCGGGATCGCGCGTCGTATCAAATTGCGGATCGTAGCCCTGGCTTAAATAAAGTCTGACGGCCTCCGGCTGGCGAAATCCCGTGGTCAGATAAATCCGGCTGTAGCCTGCGAGCAGCGCTCTACGTTCCAGTTCCTGCACCACGCGCGCCGCCAGCCCCTGCTGACGCAGGCTGCTTTTTGTCCAGATGCGCTTAATCTCGGCGGTATCTTTATCGTAAGGTTTGTAAGCCCCGGTGGCGATAATTTCGCCGCGGCGCTCCAGTACCACAAAAAGTCCCTGCGGCGCCAGATACCATTCGGTCAGTTCCACTTCAGCGTCGCGAGAAAAGTAATCGCCATAGCGGGCGGCATATTCACCGAACAGACCGTTCAAAATGGGCTGCAGCTCGCTGGCTTCCGGTGAGAGCACGCGAAATTGATCGCTCACGATGACCTCCTTAGTCGCCTAAACCGGCCGGGTTGATTTCAGATTGTGGAATGCGTTCCACCCCTTCTCCCCAGCGATTCAGCACCTTGTCATAGTCGCCGTTGCCAATCACGCCGTTGAGGGCGGTTTGTACCGGCAGAACCAGGCCGCTGTCTTTTTTCAGCGTCACAGCGATATGTGCCGCTTTTGGCCAACCGCCATCAACGCTACCCACTAATTGCGTTTTACCGTTGAGTGCAGCTTTCCACGCGCCGATTACATTAGGACCGAAGTACGCATCGGCGCGGCCCGACTGTAGGGCCAGGGTTTGCGCGGCATCATCTTTGGTATACACCGGCGTAAACGGCTGTAACCCTTTCTTAACGTTCTCATCGTTCCAGGCCAACAGAATGGCTTCCTGGTTAGTCCCCGAACCGACGATAATGCGTAGTCCTGCGATATCTTCCGCCTGCTCGATTTTCTTCAGTTTGCTGCCGGTTTTGACATAAAAGCCAAGAGAGTCCTTCCGATACGTCGCGAAATCGAATTTTTCTTTGCGTGCTTTGGTGACGGTAATATTGCTGATCGCGGCATCGTATTTGCCGGAAGTGACGCCCAGCGGCCAGTCTTCCCATGACGTAGGTACAACGTTGAGTTCCAGTCCCAGACTGTCAGCCACCAGACGCGCGATGTCCGCCTCGCTGCCGATCAACGTCTTATTGTCATCGGCAAAAACGGTCAGCGGTGGCTGGCTGAGCCCGGCAATCGCCACGGTGAATTTACCCGGTACGGCCAGGTGCAGGTTTGCGGGCAACTGCGCAATCGCCTGCGGATTCTTAGCTGTATTGATCGGCGCTTTATTGGCTTCCAGGCTTACGCCGGTGCCGTTAATCGTCACCTCATTTGCCCAAACGGTCGCGCTGAAAGCCAGTGACAGCGCGAGAAATACTGATTTTTTCTGCATAGCGTTTTTCTCTTATTGTGTGAATTGATTTGCAGGTGTCGCTAATCCCAGGCTTGCGCGCAGGGTCGTACCGGGGTATTCATGGCGGAACAGGCCGCGCGCCTGAAGCACGGGGACAACCTGTTCGACAAAACGCGGGAAGGTATCCGGCGTTCCGCCCTGGATGATAAAACCGTCTGCGGCTTTTTCGTCGAACCACTGCTGCAAGCCGTCGGCAACCTGTTGTGGCGTGCCGCTGAAACGCGGACGTGGACTGGCCGCTTCCAGAGCAACCTGACGAAGTGTTAAACCACGCTCGCGTGCGTTGCGCTTGATCTCATCAGTCGTACTGCGAAAGCTGTTTTGTCCGAGAGAGCCCAGATCCGGGAACGGTGCGTCCAGCGGATATTGGGCAAAATCATGATGTTCAAAGTAGCGGCCAAGATAGTTCAGCGCGTCAGTAACGGAGACCAGCGCAGCGGTAGTCTGATACTGCTGCTCAACGTCCTCTGCGCTGTCGCCAACAATAACGCTGACGCCCTGGAATATATGCAGTTGATCGGGATGTCGTCCGGCGACTTCCAGCTGGCTTTTTACATCCTGATAGAACGCTTTAGCCTCTGCCAGCGACTCCTGATGGGTAAAAATGGCATCAGCGTGCTGCGCCGCTAATTTCTTGCCATCTGCTGAAGCTCCCGCCTGAAATATAATCGGACGGCCTTGTGGTGTACGCCCAATATTTAATGGCCCAGCGACCTGGAAATAATCTCCATGATGGTTAAGCGTATGCAGCTTTTGCGGATTAAAAAATTCTCCACTTGTTTTATTACGGGTGAAAGCATCTTCTTCCCAGGAATCCCACAGTCCTTTCACTACCTGTAAATATTCATCAGCAATACGATAACGCTGGGCATGCTCTGGATGCTGAGCGCGAGAGTAGTTTTTTGCCGATCCTTCCAGAGGCGACGTCACCACGTTCCAACCTGCGCGCCCCTGGCTGAGATGGTCCAGGCTAGCGAACTGCCGTGCGGTCGTAAACGGCTCGCTATATGATGTGGACACCGTGCCAACCAGCCCCAGATTCTTGGTGATACTGGCCAAAGCGGATAATACTGTCAGCGGCTCAAAACGATTTAAAAAGTGCGGGATTGATTTTTCATTAATATACAGACCATCGGCGACAAAAATAAAATCCAGCTTCCCTTTTTCCGCAATAAGCGCCGTCTCTTTGACAAAATCAAAATTAATACTGGCATCAGCCTGAGCCGCCGGATGGCGCCATGCGGACATATTTCCAGATGCGCCATGTAGAATAGTGCCGAGCCGTAGTTGCCGATTTCCAGCCATAATAACCCCTACCCAACAGGTAAACTTAAAGGTGTGCGAATGCCGTTTTTGCTAACTGCGCAAAGTAGTGCGCGGCAGGTTCAATTAAACGCTCGTCCGGATTAAATCCCGGGTGATGTAATCCGTATTCACTGGCGCTGCCAATACTGACAAATGCGCCAGGTGTATTTTGCAGGTAGACGGCAAAATCCTCCCCGCCCATATGCAGGTCGGCATGGTGGGTGGTATAGCCTGACTGTTTCGCCACCGCGGTGGCAATATCGGACCAACGATCATCATTTACCAATGCGGTTGGTCCCGCATGCCAGATTACGTCGATTTGTGCGCCAAAGGCGTGGGCAAATCCGGCGGCGATGTCATTAACGCGGGCCTTAACCTGCTGCTGCACCTGGGGTCGGTGCGTTCTGAGTGTCCCTTCCAGCTCAACGGACTCCGGCAGTACGTTCCATGTGTTTCCTCCCTGAATACGGGTCACACTGAGCACCACCGAATCCAGCGTGTTTATGTCGCGGCTGGCAACGCTTTGCAGCACCGTTACCAACTGGCTGGCGAGCAGGATGGCATCTTTACCTTCATGCGGACGCGCCGCATGTGCGCCCTTGCCATTAATGCGCAGTACGAAGCGGTCGACATTGGCATAAAATGCGCCGCCGCGTGTGGCAAATTCGCCCACCGGCAAACCGGGCTCATTGTGCATACCGAAAATAGCCGCTACGTTTTGCAGCGCACCGGCGCGGATCAACGTTTTTGCGCCGCCGAAACTCTCTTCAGCTGGCTGAAACAAAATACGTACTCGCCCCGGTAAGGTTATTTCCTGCTGTTTTAGCAGCAGTGCTGCACCAAGCATGACGCTGGTATGGACGTCATGCCCGCAGGCATGCATCACGCCCGGCGTGAGTGAACGAAACGGAACATCGGCGCTTTCTTCTATCGGTAGCGCGTCGATATCCGCCCGCAGCGCGATGACATCTTCTCCCTGACCAATTTCCACGACCAGACCGGTTTTCAGCTCGAACGGCAGAATGTCGACGTCCGCAGCGTGCAACCAGGCGTGAATGCGCGCCGTGGTTGCTTCCTCCTGCAGGGAAAGCTCCGGATGCTGATGTAGTTCACGACGCCAGTCGATAAGCGTTGATCCGAGAGTCATCAGAGCACCTCCACGGCGTTATGGGCTTGCGCTAACAAACGCAGCGATGTCAGACGCGCATGCCCTTGCGCCACTGGCGTGTCGATAATGAACTCGTCAATGCCAAATTGCGTATGCAGAGCATTCAGCTTTGCCATCACCTCCTGAGCTGTGCCATGTAGCAACGCCTGCTCACGACGCGCGATTTTGCTTGGTGGGCTGCCAGACTGAGCGGCAAACGCCAGCGCCTGTTCTTCGCTGGCTACCGTGACACGTTGACCATCTTCCAGCTCCACGCCCCAGATTTGTACGTTTTCCGCCAGTTGCGCAGCGGTGTCGTAACTGTCAGCCACAATTACCTGCACGGCGACTATCGTCGGGCGTGCACTGTGGGTCTGCCAGAAGGACAAAACGTCATGCAATAACGCTTTGTCACCATTGAGGTGCGCTGCGAAGATGAAATTCCAGTCGGATTGCGCTGCTAACTGCGCGCTTTGCACACTGGCTCCCAGTACAAACTTTTCCGGTGGTATCGGTGGAATTGGCGTCGGGAATACCGTTTCCCCGCTTTCCGTTCCGCTCAGCGCCAGCCAATCGTTAAGCAAAGAAAGCTGGTCGGCAAAACTGCCTTTTTCTTCCTGATGCAGCCCATGCTGTAACGCCTGGGTCGACAGCGGTAAGCCGCCAGGGGCTTTCCCTACGCCGAGATCAACACGTCCAGGAGCCAGCGATGCCAGAAGATTGAAGTTTTCCGCCACTTTGTACGGGCTGTAATGTTGCAGCATTACGCCGCCGGAACCTACGCGGATATGCTGGGTTTGCCCGAGGATCCAGGCGATCACCAGCTCCGGCGATGGGCTGGCCAGCTGTGCCGTATTATGGTGTTCCGCGATCCAGAAACGATGGCACCCCCACTCTTCTGCCAGTTGCGCCAGGCGCAACGTACGGGAAAGCGCGGTCGCGGCAGTTTCACCTTCACCGATGGGGCTTTTATCCAGAATACTCAGGCGATATGACATGTTACGAGCCTATGTTTGTTAACATGTCTTTATTATTAATTTATCAAATAGCCATACTGAAACATTTAATTCACATTTACTCAGCTAAAAAGTAGATAACAGCCCCTGTCGCTGCCAGGGTTAAAATTTGGATCGCCCAGTACTGGTTGTAACGCTAAACAGAAAAACGCCCGCAATTAATAGCCTACAAAATATAATAGGGTCGTTGGAATCACGGTAATAACATCAAAATCATTTCATGCCAGTTTTCTTTTTACGAAAAGGTTTTTTAACGCGATTTACGTTAAGTCAGTTTAAACGACTTGTCACGTTATGCGCTTGTATTAATTGTTTCACTTTTATGACACAGGATGAATGATTTACATAGGAATTTTTATTTTAACTACTTCCACAGAATTGATGATTAGTAGAGAATGCAACGTTCTTATTAAAACGGTTTAAAACAGATTTTAATATCCCCCGATTTTATTGCGGGGATTTTTGTATGGATTATACATAGCACCATGGGACCTCTATGAAAAGTAACATGCTCGTTACACAAATTGAGCACGCACTTAACGATAAAGCGACGCTGCTTTCTACGACGGATAAAGAAAGTCATATTACCTACGCCAACTCCGCGTTTATTGATGCCAGCGGATTTAACGAACACCAGTTAATGGGCGAACCACATAATATTATTCGCCATCCCGATATGCCTCCCGCGGCGTTCGCCGATATGTGGTACACGCTACAGCAGGGAGACAGCTGGACGGGGATGGTGAAAAACCGTCGACAGAATGGCGACCATTACTGGGTTCGCGCCAACGTTACGCCAGTCTGGCACAATGAAAAACTCACCGGCTACATCTCGGTGCGTACCGTTCCTTCGCGCGATGAAATAACTCAAAGCGAAAGCTTATATCAAAAAATTAATAATCAGCAGCTTAAAGGGTTTCGTCTTTTTAAAGGCATTATCATTCGTCGCGGAATATTGTCATGGGCATCAATGTTTAAATGGCTGAGTATTAGCCAGCGCGTCAATTATTCTTTAGGGGTAATCGCCCTGCTCGCTGTGCTATTTCTCTTCGCTCCTGTTAATCCATTTATTCAGGCGGGAGGGTTATTGTTCTTATTTCTGATGCTTGCTATTTACCTTAAGTATCAAATTTGTCAGCCAGTTAATACGCTACTGACGCAAATGAAGAGAGTGGTATCCGGGAGAAAACCTGATAACTGTCATTTAAATCGGGTGGATGAGATCGGAATGCTGATGCGTCTGGTTAATCAGTCCGGGCTTAATCTGAATTCCCTGGTCGATGATGTCAGTACGCAAATATCCGGTATTCGCGCCATCAGTCAGCGGGTATCAAAAGAAGGTACGGCGCTGCACAAGCGTTCAGAAGAAACCTCCGCCGACCTGCAACAAACCGCTGCCGCCATTGAAGAAATTGGTAGTGCGGTACAGCAAACTGCTGAGACTGCGGCTCATACTATGACCATGGCCGATAAAACCAGCGCCAATGCGGCAGAAGGCGGCGATATTATGAAACAAACTATCGCCATGATGCAGGCGATATCGCGTGACAACGGGCAGATAGTCGACATCATCGGCGTTATCGACAGTATTGCTTTCCAGACTAATATTCTGGCGCTCAATGCCGCGGTTGAAGCCGCGCGGGCCGGGGAGTCCGGGCGTGGTTTTGCCGTTGTGGCGGCAGAGGTCCGTAATCTGGCGCAGCATTCGGCGTCTGCAGCAAAAGAGATCAAACAGCTGATTGAGAAGAATGTCGCTAACGTTAACAGCGGTGTCAAAATGGTGGAGCAAACGGAAACGCATCTCACTGGGATGATTGGCGATGTCCTGCAGATGTCGATGATGATCAAAGATATTAGTCTGGCGACGCGTGAGCAAACCCAGGCGCTGGATCTGATTAACGATTCGATTTCACGCGTTGGCACCATGACACACAATAACGCCGAGATGGTGGAGCGTGTCACCGATGCTACCGCCGATTTGACTCAACGTTCATCGCGCTTACAGCAGGCCGTTCAGGTCTTTGGCGTATCAGCATAACCTTACGGCGCTTATCGGGTGAATGTCTCGATAAGCGCACACCTCTCCACGTATTTACGCCCTTCTCTTTTATTGGCTGAATCGAGGCCACACCGCGCCAGTGCTGGCTGTACAAAAATGCTGAATTCTTGTTATCGGGGCTTTGCGGAACCGAACAATTGAATGTAGGATGCTCGGCCGGCAGTTTTCCCCCGTAACACAATGAAGGGTAAGGCTGTTTTCGCCGCAGCAGGTGCGGCAAAAAGGATTTTGTATTTTTGTCAGGTCAACAGGAAAAGTAATGAACACAAACAACACGCAAGCCGCGGAACAACATGCGGCGAAACGACGCTGGTTGAATGCCCACGAAGAGGGGTATCACAAAGCGATGGGTAATCGACAGGTACAAATGATCGCCATTGGCGGGGCAATTGGTACCGGGTTGTTTTTAGGGGCTGGCGCACGCTTGCAAATGGCGGGTCCTGCTTTGGCGCTGGTCTATCTGGTGTGCGGTATTTTTTCGTTCTTTATACTGCGTGCGCTTGGTGAACTGGTTTTACATCGCCCTTCCAGCGGCAGCTTTGTCTCCTACGCCCGTGAATTTTTAGGTGAGAAAGCCGCCTATGTGGCTGGCTGGATGTACTTCATCAACTGGGCGATGACCGGCATTGTCGATATCACCGCGGTGGCGTTGTATATGCATTACTGGGGCGCATTTGGTGATGTACCGCAGTGGGTGTTCGCCCTCGGCGCGCTGGCCATTGTCGGCACCATGAACATGATCGGCGTGAAGTGGTTCGCGGAGATGGAGTTTTGGTTTGCGCTGGTCAAAGTGCTGGCGATTGTGATTTTCCTGGTGGTGGGTACCGTCTTTTTAGGCACTGGAAAGCCGCTGGATGGTAACGCCACCGGTTTTCACCTGATCACCGACAACGGTGGATTCTTCCCACATGGCCTGCTGCCGGCGCTGGTACTGGTCCAGGGGGTGGTTTTCGCGTTTGCCTCCATTGAACTGGTGGGAACCGCTGCTGGAGAATGCAAAGATCCGCAAACCATGGTGCCAAAAGCGATCAATAGCGTTATCTGGCGTATTGGTCTGTTCTATGTGGGTTCTGTCGTGCTGCTGGTTCTGTTACTGCCGTGGAATGCCTATCAGGCGGGGCAAAGCCCGTTTGTTACCTTCTTCTCCAAACTGGGCGTGCCGTATATCGGCAGTATCATGAATATTGTGGTGCTCACCGCGGCGCTTTCCAGCCTTAACTCTGGGCTGTACTGCACCGGGCGTATTTTACGTTCCATGTCGATGGGCGGATCGGCGCCTAAATTCATGGCTAAAATGAGCCGTCAACAAGTACCCTGGGCTGGGATCCTCGCCACGTTGGTCGTCTATGTCGTCGGGGTATTTCTGAACTATCTGGTACCGTCGCAGGTGTTTGAGATCGTGTTGAACTTCGCGTCGTTGGGCATTATTGCGTCGTGGGGCTTTATCATGGTCTGTCAGATGCGTCTGCGCCGGGCCATAAAAGAAGGTAAAACGGCAGACGTCAGCTTTAAACTGCCGGGCGCTCCGTTTACCTCGTGGCTAACCCTACTATTCCTGCTGAGCGTGCTAGTGCTGATGGCGTTTGACTATCCAAACGGCACCTACACCATCGCGTCATTACCGTTGATTGCCATCCTGCTGGTTGCAGGGTGGTTCGGCGTGCGTAAACGCGTCGCGGAAATCCACCGCACCGCGCCGTAATGGCTGAAGGCCTGACTGGTTAACCCTTCAGGCCTTCATTTTTAGTTCGCTTCAATCAACTGCGCTACATCGTTGCTGTTAATTTCCCGCGCATTTCCATCCTGATCGGTATAGCTGGTCATTCCCGTATCTTTATCCAGTTTTGGCTTACCCTGGGTGGTGATGGTTTGTCCGCTTTTGGTCGTCATGACGTAATCGGTGGTACATCCTGCAAGGGTAAACAGCATTACGCCTGCACAAAGACAGATAAATGGCTTTTTCATGGTATTCCCGTGTTATTCAGTTAGCCGTTGAGGGCGTAGTGTAAGTCCCTGAAGTGGCTCGGGCTACCGCCGGGGTGTAACGAGGCGTATCGTGGGGTTTAGAGAAATGACAGGAGGGGTTTCCCCCTCCGGATGTTTTATAGCGCAATACGAATAACATCGTCCGGCTGGGTGGCTTCCTGCTCGCGGGTAGATTTCTGTTTCACGCTGACATACAGGGTTTTACCATCGGCGGAGAGCGCCAGGCTATTCGGGAACGTTGGGGTCTCGAATGTTTTGACGACTTTATAGCTTTTCGCGTCGATCACACTCACTTTACCGGCCTGGCGATGAGTCACGTAGGCTTCATTACGCGTTGGGTTGAACAACACGGCCAGGGATTCCGGCGCGGCTACTTTTGCCAGTACATTGCCATTACGGGTATCGATTACCAGCACTTCCGCCGCTTTAGAGTCGGTGACAAATGCGCGGTTGCCCGCTGTGTCCAGGCTCAGGTTGATAAAGAAATGCTCTTTCCCGTCATCCAGCAGTTTTTTGCGGCTGAGAATTTTGTTAGTGGCGGTGTCAATGGTAATGAATTCACCGTCCGCATTGGCGGTGTACAGGCGTTTAGCCTTGCTGTCGACAGCCAGAGCAGTGCTCATTTTGCCGGTATTCTGGATGGTGTCCTTCAGCTTGATCGTCTCACCGTCCACCACCCAAACCACGCTCTCTTTACCAATACCGCTAATGTATACCGTGTTGGTAGCATCATCGGCGACCAGCTCACGCGGCTGCAGCGGGCGAACGTCTTCAGAACGTTTACGCGCATCCAGCACCAGACGTCCTTTCACCGCACCCGTTTTGGCATCCATCGCCGTTACCGCGCTGTTTACCGTATTGCCGAACCACAGCGTTTGCGTGGCGTTGTTGATGGTGGCACCAAACGGTTTGAGATCGTTATGAATCACCTGGGTCACTTCGAGGGTGACCGGGTCAAGACGATAAACCACCCCGCCGGTATCCAGTTTGCGGCTCTGTGAGGTCGCCAGCCACAGCGCGTTCTCTTGCTGGCTGTACGCCATTTCATAGGCGCCTTTGCCGACGGCTTTGCGCAGCAGTTCTTCTGCAGCCTGCGTAGTAAAAGATGATGCAACGAGCAGTGAACCTAACAGTAAAGAACCACGCAGACGCGGCGAAAACAGATGACGTAAAGACATGACGACTCCCTTTGATAAATTCGTTTGTTACTGCTTCACATAGCTTCAATGAGCAAAATCATGGTTCTGCCTTTTTAAGAATGAGAATAGTAATCATTATTTATCTCAATGTGGAGTGTTTATTCGCTTTCGGGTAGTAACCTTCTTATTTTCTCCATGAATACCAGATAACGACATTGGCATTTTACCAGGCCTACATTTTGTACGAAGCAGGCCTGGTTACAGGCATTCACCGTCTTCCACCTTTACGCATCAATCCTCAGCAAGACGAATCACTACCTTGCCGAAGTTTTTGCCGGTCAGCAGACCGATAAAGGTTTGTGGCGCATTTTCCAGACCGTCGGTCACCTGCTCGCGGTAGTGGATTTTGCCCTCTTTAACCCAGCGCCCCATCTCCCGCTGAAACTCATGAATACGGTGTCCATAATCCTGACCAATGATAAAACCCTGCATGCGGATACGCTTTTTCAGCAGCGTTGCCATTAACAGCGGTAATCTGTCAGGTCCGGCCGGAAGCGACGTTGCGTTATAACCGCTGACCAGGCCACAAAGCGGGATCCGCGCTGAGGTGTTGAGTAACGGCAAGACAGCATCAAATACTTTTCCTCCGACGTTTTCGTAATAAATATCAATACCCTGCGGACAGGCTTTTGCCAGTTGTTGCGCAAAATCTTGTGCGTGGTGATCGAGACAAACATCAAAACCCAATACCTCGGTGGCATGTCGGCATTTCTCTGCCCCACCCGCCACACCGATCACCCGACAACCCTTAAGCTTACCGATCTGCCCGACCGTTGCGCCAACCGGCCCGGTTGCGGCAGCTACCACCAGCGTTTCCCCCGCTTTTGGCTGACCAATATCCAGCAGGCCCATATAAGCGGTAAACCCCGGCATACCCATAACACCCAGCGCCCAGGAGGGATGCTCGGGATGATCGCCAAGCTTCACCAGCCCGTTTCCGTCGGAGATGTCATAGTCCTGCCAACCGCTGTAGCTCAATACCCATTCGCCTGGCTGGTAGTCCGGATGGTGGGATGACACCACGCGACTTACGGTACCCCCCACCATGACACCACCAATCTCTACTGGTGGTGAGTAAGATGGCTCATCGCTCATGCGGCCACGCATGTAGGGATCAAGGGAAAGATAAACGGTGCGCAACAACATCTGGCCTTCGCCCGGTGTTGCGACTTCATCTTCTTCAAGACGGAAGTTCTCTGGGACTGGCGCGCCATGTGGACGGGAAGCCAGTACCCAACGACGGTTACGATTAGTCTGTTGACCCATGATGTGCTCCTCTGCTTTTGGCATGAATCCATCAATAGTAGCAGCCCGTTCCTGCTATTTAGCTGACGACGTGATTTAACCGCACAACCAGGTAAACGCAAGGTTGCGCGGTTTCATTGATAAACCGACAGTCATTCGGCGGGCCAAGTTCCAGGCAATCACCTGCCTGCATTTCATGGCGTACGTCCCCTTCGACAAAGACTAATTCCCCCTGCTGTAACCAGATAAGTTGTCTGGCCTGCACATAGGAAGAGGCTGGCATCGGGATATCACTTCCGGCAGGTAATTCGATCTGCACCAGATCGATAGGCAGATCGCTGCGCGGTGAAACATGGCGGCGCAGATAGTGGCTTTGTGGATCGTGCCAAACAGGCTGATCGACGAAGCGCAATAGCTTGCCCTCCTGCATTTCAGCCCGCGCAATCAGGGTAGACATGCTGATGCCAAACGCGCCGGAAAGCCTGCCCAGCAGCGTAGCCGTTGGACTACTCTCGCCGCGCTCTATTTTATGGATCATGGCCCGCGACACACCCGCGCGCTCGGCAAGTTCCGTGAGTGACCAACCGCGAGATTCCCGCTCAATGCGAATTCTTGCACTGATCCGTTGATTTATGCTGTCTTCAATAGTATTCATATTGTAATACTATAGTGAACAACCCCTGAGGTTCAACATGTCAATTCGATTTGCCAGCAAAGAAGACTGCGCCGCCATTGCAGAAATCTACAACCATGCGGTACTGCATACGGCGGCTATCTGGAACGATCAAACGGTCGATGCCGAAAACCGTATTTCCTGGTATGAAGCCCGCCAATTGATGGGGTATCCGGTGCTGGTGAGTGAAGAGAATGGCGTGGTTACGGGATACGCCTCCTTTGGCGACTGGCGTAACTTTGATGGCTTCCGTCATACCGTTGAACATTCGGTGTATGTTCATCCTGAACATCAGGGAAAAGGGCTAGGACGGGCACTGCTCAGCAGACTGATAGACGAAGCCCGCGCATGCGGCAAGCATGTGATGGTGGCAGGTATTGAGTCTCAGAATCAGGCATCACTGCATCTGCACAGCTTGCTGGGTTTTAAAACCACCGCGCAAATGCCGCAGGTTGGAACCAAATTTGGCCGTTGGCTGGATCTGACCTTCATGCAGTTACAGCTAGACGATCGCCGCGATCCGGATGCCTGTAGATGAATCAGACGCTGACCCTCTCCTTTCTGATTGCCGCAGGTATTGGTCTGGTGGTGCAAAATACCTTGATGGTACGCATCACCCAGACGTCCTCGACGATCCTCATCGCCATGTTGCTTAACTCGCTGGTCGGGATTGTGCTGTTTGTCAGCATACTGTGGTTTAAGCAAGGAGCTGCGGGATTTGGAGAACTGGTTTCCAGCGTGCGCTGGTGGACGCTCATCCCCGGATTGCTTGGATCGTTCTTTGTTTTTGCCAGTATCAGTGGGTACCAAAATGTGGGGGCCGCTACCACTATCGCGGTGCTGGTGGCTAGCCAGTTAATCGGCGGACTGGTGCTGGATATTCTACGTAGTCACGGCGTGCCGCTGCGGGCGTTGGTAGGTCCGGTCTGTGGCGCGGTGCTGTTGGTCATCGGGGCGTGGCTGGTGGCGAGACGTTCATTTTAATTGCCTGATGGCGCTTCGCTTATCAGACCTACAGAACGTGCCTGTAGGTCGGATAAGGGAAATATCAGAGGATTGTGCCGCCTTTGGTCAACTGTTCGCGACGGGCTTCCATATCTTCTTTATGCTGACGGCCATGATGTGCGATAGCCGTACGCAAACGCTGTTGCTGGGTATAGCGGTCTTCCCGGCTCAACGCGACATCATCGCTGAGCTCAATCAGCAATTCATTCATATGCGTAATGACGCTCTCTTCAATGGCGGCATCAACACGTGCGCTGACCTCATCCAGATGCGACATAACCTCTCCTTAACTCATTAATTTAATTTTGCTTTTGAAAAATCACTGCCCATCAGGCTGACGCTGTATCCGCTGACGTTGCTGCGCGTAGCGTAGAACGTTTTACCGTTTGCCAGAGCTATCCACGGAGCCTGCTGGTAGAAAATCTCTTGCGATTGCTGGTAAAGCGCGGCGCGCTCTTCCGGTTTACTCACCAGCTTCGCCTTTTGAACCAACGAATTATACTCTTTATCGCACCAGCGCGCGGCGTTAGATCCGGTTTTTATGCTGTCGCAGCCCAGCAGCACATCGGCGAAGTTATCCGGATCGCCGTTGTCTGACATCCAGCCAAACAACGCGGTGTCATGCTCACCTTTACGCATTCCGGAGAGATATTCCCCCCACTCGTACGACACAATTTTCGCCTTCACGCCCACCTTTGCCCAGTCGTTCTGGATCATCTCAGCAATCCGTCGGGAGTTCGGGTTGTAAGGGCGCTGAACCGGCATTGACCACAGCGTCGCTTCAAAGCCGTTTTCCAGCCCCGCCTGCTTCAGCAGATCTTTTGCCTTTTGCGGGTCGTAAGCGTAATCCTGCAGATCTTTATTGAAGCCCATCATATTCGGCGGAATCGGCGATTTTGCCACCGTACCGGAACCTAAAAAGACGGCGTTAATAATGGCCTTTTTATCGGTCGCGTAGTTTAGCGCCTGACGCACCAGTACGTTATCAAACGGTTTTTTCTCGGTATTAAACGCCAGATATCCGACGTTCAGCGCTTCAACCGAATGCAGCGTCAAATCTTTATTCTTTTTAATCTCGTCAAACTGTACGGGGGCTGGCGCCGGGATTATCTGGCACTCATTGGTTTGCAGTTTTGCCAGCCGCGTCTGGACGTTTGGCGTGATTGAGAAGATCAGGTGCTTCGTTGGAACGGCGCCATCCCAGTAGTTAGGGTTGGCAAGATAGCGGATTTGCGAGTCCTGCTTGTACTGTTGAAACACGTAAGGACCGGTGCCAATCGGCCAGTTATCGACGTTTTCCGGGGTGCCTTTTTTCAGCATCTCGTCGGCATATTCCGCAGAAAGGATGGAGGCAAAATCCATACCCCAGTCGGCAAGAAACGCGGCATTAGGTTCATTGAGGACAAACTGAACGTGATAATCATCGACCTTCTTCACTTCTTTAATCAGTTTATCCAGACCAACATCGTTAAAGTATTCGTAGCTTCCCTGAGAAACCTTGTGATAAGGATGATCGGCATCTTTCTGCCGTAATACCGAGAAAATCACGTCATCTGCGTTGAAGTCGCGAGTCGGTTTAAAGAATTTATTACTGTTGAATTTCACGCCCTGACGCAGGGTAAACGTATAAGTCTTACCGTCCGGAGAAATCGTCCAGTCTGTTGCCAGAGACGGTATCGGGGTATTTTTTACCGGATCAAAGTTAATGAGTCGGTTGTAGAGCACCTGTGAACTGGCCACAAATGAAGGACCTGAACTGGCGATTTGCGGGTTAAATGACTCCGGAGATGCTTCAGAGCAATAGATGATGGTGTCAGTATTGGCCGCGAACGCAGCGCCTGACGGTAAGACAGCGCTGAGAGCCAGCGCGAGTAACGTTTTCCTTGCAATCATGGTTATAAGCCTTCTTATTTTATTATTAACAGGGATATCAGAGCATAGCTGACAAAAACTGACCAATAACAAATCACTATCAGGTTATTCTAATCCGGTGTATTTCGCTGAATAATTCATCACTCCAAGCGAATTAATTTCCCTTAAGTCTTTTTCAAAACGTCAAGATTTTTCCCGGCACTCTATGCCATGAAAATTAGCCCCTTTTTGCCTCTCTTTCGCCGTTTGCTCGTTTTTATAAAACGTAAAGTAGATACGTGAAGAAGTCTAAGGGGTAACAACGTGGCAAAAACTCTCTTGCGCAGCGGCAATTTGGATGACTATCAGGCCGTGGGCGGCGGTGGTCAGGCCGTGTTTGATTCAGCATTGCAAATTCGTGAAACGCTTCGTCTGCGTAAACAGCAGGCGATGGTGGATTGTCTGGCGATCCCACAAATTAACGACAACGGCGATCGGGTTGACTGGTATTCCCCGATAGAAGGGAAAGCCGTGGCGTGGAAAGCCGCTGATGAAGAAGCACGTTTTCGTGCGCTGCGCTATCTGGGGAGCACGCTGGAAAATGCGGCGACCCTGAGCCGTAAAAGCCTGCAATCGGGGAAAACCTCCCTACAGCTGTTTGGCTCACTGCTCGAGAAAGCCATCCAATTTCCCGGTGAAAATCACGTGTTTCTGGTTGATGGTAAACCCGTTATTACATTCTGGGGCTTCGTCAATCTGAATGAAAATCCTCGCGCCGATGTGCTCGACTGCCTGCGCATTGCCGATGTTCCTCCTGTGGTTACCGTAGCAGAGCCAGAACAGGAAGAAGAAATCGCACCGGAAATTACCTTTGCCGAGGCCGATGTCCCCTTACTGACGCCGGTCGTTGATCAGCCAAAACCGGCTGAACCTGAACCTCAACCCCCGGTTATTGTTAACGAACCTGAAGTCACTGCGTCGCCGGTACAGGAGAAGCCCATACGCCGCCTGCCGCTGTGGAGCCTCCCCGTTGCCGCAGTGATTATTGCAGCCATCGTTGGGCCGCTGCTGTGGAAGCAACAGACCACCCAGCCCGTACCCGCAGTAGCCGCTATTGAAGTCGCTAAGGTTGATATGGCACCGCTGCCAGCACTGACATCTGCACTGCCCCTGCATCGTGCTGAAGTGACCCCAACTGCGAAGAAAGAGAAACCTGTCGAAGGACCGGTGGTGATCGCCGCAATTCCAAAAGATGCGCTGGTGATGGATGCCAACCAGATGAAGGCAGGAACGACGCGTTTTCTCAACGGTAACTGGCGCGTCATAGTCGATGTTAAAGATCCGGTGAGCGGCAAAGCGCCGTCGCTGCGCTATCAGATTCAGGCCAATAAAGGCACTGCGCGCGTGGTTCATGGTGACAATATTGTTTGTCGTGCCGAGATTTTCTCTGGTTTGCACCAGTCGGGTGAATTAATGATTAAGAGTCGCGGCAATGCCCGTTGTACCGACGGTTCACGTTATCCGATGCCTGAAATTACCTGTAAAGCGGGAACCAATGACGTCGCCGCCTGTACCGCGCGTTATGACGATCACGCGGAAATCCCTCTGACGATCAAAAAGATAGGTGCCTGATTTTATGTTGGTGAATCTGTGTGATTACAAACAGAGCGTGACGCTCATCGCCAATAGCGGTGTGCAATTTCTGGATTTCGGCCTCACGCCGCAGGAATCTGCGCACCATGGACGCTTTGTGCGCAAAACGGCAAACGGTCCGCTACTGAGACTAGACTTCGATCTGACGTCAGGACGCTATACCCTACCGGGCAGCACCGGCGCGCAACCCGAAGTGGTGAAGCCGGAAAGTACTCAGACGCTGCACTATTCGCTGGACGTGCTCGACGGCGTCTGGCTGCCGCTGCCGTTTTTGCGCTTTAACCCGCCGCGTACGTTTGTTGAAGGTCCGGATAACTGGGCACGCGTGCAGGTGCGAAAGCTGCCGCAGCCGGACAGCGCGGGCAACACCCACCGTGTTACCGTAGCGCTGGACAGCCAGCTTACTGAAAATGCCCCTGCGGCGTTAACCCCCAACGAAAATGATCTGCTTAACGGTACACGGTTTGCGCTGGCCTGGCATGACAACGAAATTGCTGATTTCCTTGACCAGACCTGGATTGACGGCTGGTTGCGCGAATCTTTTATGCACTATGTCACACAACATGAGAACCGCTCAGAACAAGAGATCCAGCAGGCGCTGCGTAACTTTGAATACCAGGCGCACTGGCTGAATGTGCTGACCCTGTTAGGTGAGCAGCTTTCCGTCCCGGAAGTGAAACTGGTTACGCACACCCTTAGCACACCCGCCATTCCCGTCGATCTTATTTTGGATATCGGTAATACCCATACCTGTGGTGTCCTGATTGAAGATCACGGGGATGCCAATGACGGGCTGCGTCAGACCGCTGAATTGCAGGTCCGTTCGTTAAGCGAGCCGCAGTTCCTCAACGATCCGCTATTCACCAGTCGGCTGGAGTTTTCCGAAGCACGCTTTGGTAAGCAGCACTTTTCCGTTGAGAGCGGACGTGATGACGCCTTTATCTGGCCGTCGATTGTGCGTGTGGGTGATGAAGCCCGTAAGCTGGCGATGCAGCGTATGGGCACCGAGGGCAACAGTGGGATCTCAAGCCCGCGCCGCTATCTGTGGGATGAAACGCCGGTGCTGCATGACTGGCGCTTTAGCCAGATGAATGGCAAAACCCAGCGCGAACCGCTGGCTACCGCCTTTCCGCTGATGAACCTGATGAACGATGACGGGCAGCCGCTGTTCAGCCTGCCGCAGGACGATCGTCTGCCAGTGTTCTCACCACAATACAGCCGCAGCACGCTGATGACGCATATGCTGTGCGAAATACTGGCCCAGGCGCTGGGGCAAATTAACAGCGTAGCGACGCGTTTGCGCCTCGGATTCCCGGCGTCTCCTCGTCAGTTACGGACGCTGATCCTGACCCTACCGTCGGCGATGCCCAAACAGGAGCGCGAGATTTTCCGCCTGCGCATGTTTGAAGCTATTGCCCTGGTCTGGAAAGCGATGGGCTGGCACCCGCAGGATGAAGACTTCACCACCCGTAAGCAGCAGGAAAAGAGTGTGGTTCCCGTACCTGAAATTCAGATGGAATGGGATGAAGCCAGTTGCGGACAACTGGTGTGGCTGTATAACGAGGCTATCTCTCACTACGATGGCCACACCGAATCGTTCTTTAACGCCCTTGCCCGCCCGGACCGTTTGCCGGAGCCTGGTGAGACTAAAGGCCGTGCACTGCGCGTGGCATCGATCGACATTGGCGGCGGGACAACGGATATGGCCGTCGTTCATTACCAGCTTGATGACGGCGTTGGCGCGAACGTCAAAATTACCCCGCACCTGCTGTTCCGTGAAGGTTTTAAGGTCGCGGGCGACGACATGCTGCTGGACGTGATTCAGCGCTGCGTGTTGCCTGCGCTGCAAACCCGCTTACAACAGGCTGGCGTGACCGACGCCGCCGCATTGCTGGCCACGCTATTTGGCGATTCTGGTCGCATCGATACTCAAGCAATTCTGCGTCAACAAACGGCGTTGCAGCTCTTTATGCCGCTTGGTCATGCGGTCCTCTCAGCCTGGGAACAAAGCGATATTAACGACCCGGTCGCCGGGCTACATGCCACCTTTGGGGAACTCCTGAGTCAACAACCCACGCGCAACGTGATGAACTACATCCAACAGGCTATCGATCATGCGTTGCCAGCAGGGTCGCCAGCGTTTGATGTTCTGAGCGTGCCGTTACAGGTACAGTTCAGGCAGTTACAAGAAGCACTATTGGCGGGGCAATTTACCCTGACTTCCCCACTGCACGCGGTTTGTGAGGCCATTTCACACTATCGCTGCGATATCTTATTAGTGACCGGCAGGCCCGCCTGTTTACCGGGTGTACAGGCGTTGATCCGCCATCTGCAACCTGTTCCGGTTAACCGTATGATCTGGATGGATAACTACCGCGTGCATGAGTGGTATCCGTTCAGCCAACAGGGGCGGATTGGTAACCCTAAATCCACCGCTGCTGTAGGCGCTATGCTGTGCAGCCTGGCGCTGGATTTGCGTTTACCACGTTTTAACTTTAAAGCTGCCGATATCGGCGCTTACTCGACCGTACGCTTTCTCGGTGTGCTGGATAATACGGTCAATACCCTGCGCGATGAGAACATCTGGTATCACGATATTGATCTGGATAAACCTGGGGCGAAGCTGGATGCCCGGTTGCATTTCCCGTTACGTGGCAACGTGACGTTAGGATTTCGGCAACTGGCAAACAGCCGCTGGCCTGCCACGCCGCTGTATACGCTCAGCATAAACTCTGCCGAACTGGCAAAAACTATCGCCGGAGATGGCGTGTTGAATGTTCGGCTGCAGCTACGCGGCGGCAGCAAAGAAAGTGGCCCGGAATTCTTCATCCTGAGTGATGCCTGGTTACAGGATGGCACCCCCGTTGCCGCCAATGCCTTAACGTTAAAACTGAATACGCTGGCAGACCGTCGCCATAGCGGAAGCCATTACTGGATTGATAGCGGGAGCGTGTACCTGAAATGAGTAAGATGTTAAATACCGCGCAGGCCGCCATCGAGTGGGTGGTAGATACCCGTCAACGTGCGGCGCGTCTTGATGATGAAGCGGATGCCCTGCTGGCACAGCTTACGCTAGCCGCAGTGAGTGAATCTGCGTTGAAGGAGACCTTTTCATCGCAAGGATGTATAGGGTTATACGGACACTCACAATCGGCAAAAGCACATCTGCTGGCGGCATTGTGCTGCAATGCCACTGGCAAAGTGAATATTGTTACCCCGGATCGCAGCTTTGATTATTTCTCGCATATTAATCCGGGCCATGCACCAACCAATATGGCGATCCGCTTTACGCGCGATGAAAATCCGCATGATAGCGAATGGCCGTTGCGTCTGCGATTACTCAGTGAAGCCGAACTGGTACAGCTATTTATCGCCCAGTTCAGCGCGCTCCCGGGCAACCGACAGGTCGAGAAATCGATTATTGAGGCGCGCCTGGAAAAATGGCAAACGCTGCGTCAGCGTCACCCGGTGCCGGGCATTACCGCACATGATGTTGCGGCAATTGGTCGTTTCTGGCGCTCCTGCGTACCGGCAAACCAGCAGCAAATTGACGATGCACTATGGTATCAGTTTGCCACGTTGCTGCCCGCACTGGACCTGACTACCCGGGCAAACGCCTGGGCGTTACTGTGGGGAGAACAACCAGAGCTGACGCAGCAGTGGCTGGCGCTGGCGCACACGTTGCAACAAACCGGACACGCGCAAGAATTAGCGGCCCCGCTGAGCCTGCTGGTTGATCATTTTGGTTTACCTGCCGAAAGTTTCCTGACCCAGGTGGCATTGACCAGCAATAATGAGACGCAAAGCGATGTGGTGGTTCATCCGATTGAAAATCATCAGTTGCTCAATGCGGTCAGTCTTTCTTTGTCGTCACTGGCGCTGCTCACGCGCGAGCTGGTCCTGACGGTTGAAGACTCGGTGCTGGAGAATGTCGATCTGCTCGATATTCCCCTCGCCCCGGATGCTCATCCTAACCCACTGTGGCAGGCAAAATTAGGCTGGATGCTGGAACATTATCGCCAGCACCTGCAACCGGATGTGCTCTTAATCTGCAACGCGGTCTCTGCCCGCGCCCAGACGCCCGCCATCACCCGCAAGCTGTTGGGCTGGGTCAACGATACCCAACCTGTTCATGATGCCGCATTACCGGGCGTGGTTTGGGCCATTACCCCGCAGGATGCGCGTTTTAGTACCCAGCAAAACCTTGATGAATCCGTGCAGCAATTGATGGGCAAGCCCGGGCTGCATTGGGGTACGTTGCAGGCGCTGGATAAACATAGCTTACAACGTCTTGTCGAATGGCTGACTCAGGCAACCTCACCACAGCAGCGCCAGGCCAGGTTGACTTCTCTACGCGAGCAGCATCAACAGCGCATCCGCGAAACGCTGATAAGCTGGATTAATCCCGCTCAAGCTGAATCGGATAGCCACGAGTCGGTGATCCGCCAGTTACAGGCGCAAGCGGCAAAACATGGCGAACTGCTGGATGGTTTGCTCCCGCCGATGCGCATTTTTGAGTCGCTGCTGCGTGTTCAGCAACCACGCGAGGAGCAGGTAAGCGGGTTATTTAATGAGGAGATTGACCTGTTTGCCGAAGTGCGTGACACACTACACTCGCCGGAAAGTCAGGAGACCGGATATCAGGCACACAAAATGTGGATTAACCACGTGCGCCAGTGGTGTCGCGATGAAAATAATGCCCGCCGTTTACGACTCGATCCCCGTACGTTAAGGCTGGTTGCCGACATTCTCGTCACCACCAGCTATCGCCTGGAGATGCCACAACGCTTACAGCGCATTATGCAGCGAGAAAACGTCTGTGCCGCGCAGCTACACGCCGATATTGGTGATTTTATTACCTGGCTTGGATTTGCCGACGTTGCTGAGGAACAGCGCCCTGCCAGCAGGATCCAAAAAGGATCGGCTATTTTTAGCGCGCCGAAGCAATCGCCGATGCTACGCCTGACGAAGCTGGATGAACAACCCTCGCATGGTGCAAGCCGTTACGTTTACGACTGGCTGGTTGCCTTGTACACCCGTGCGAATGAGAATGCGGGATATCAGCACCCACAGGATGTCTCTGAAACCGACAAAAAACGATTAGATGCCCTGCTTTTCTCCTGAAACGGCGTATACGCCGTCATCAGAAAAGAGAAAACATCAGCGCAACGGGAAAACTCATCGGCCAGGTCGCCCCGACTAATACCGCGCTAAGAAAGCGGATCCGCTTTTTATCGCGGGAAAGAAACCAGGTGATGATTGCCGTGATGACGGCCATCACCGCATAAAAAACCAACATTTTTTGGTATAGGGACATTTAAGGCATCCTGGCCAGATGGGAAAATCGCGCGCAATATGCTCTTTTTCATGACTCACATCAAGTTTTATTAATTAATTTAAGAAAAACGGCTGTAAAACAACCCATTTTCATTATGTTCAGAATTCGTACTATTGCGGATAGTTATAAGCCGTACTATACCCATAAGGGTTAAAACGAAAGGTGGCAAAAATGAATGTTTCCAGTAAAACTGTGGTGCTGATAAATATATTTGCTGCTGTAGGACTTTTCAGTCTGATATCCGCAAGGTTCGGCTGGTTTGCTTGATGTAACTCTTCTTGATTAATTGCAGCGTCCGCTGGCAGAGAGGATCTTCTCTCTGCCATCAGTAAACGATCTTCCCACTCTGCTATTACTGGGTAAATTATCCTTAATATGTAATACCCCTAATCCTTCTGCGGCATTATATTGCCCGAATATCGGCCAGGTGTTGTGCCGGTATGTTGATGGAAGAACGCAATAAAAGCACTGTCGCTGACAAACTCCAGATATTGCGCGACCTGGCTGATATGGCCTCCGTCAGCCAACATCTCCATGGCTTTTAACAGCCTAAATTGCTGCCGCCAGTCCTGATAATTCATCCCGGTATCCCTGATAAATATTCGGCTGATCGTCCTCTCGCATGCCCCAACCTGTCGGGACAATTGATTCAGTCGTGGTGGCAATTCACCCATGCGTAATCCCTTGAGCCACTCGTTAAGCCGTGGATCTGAGGGGTACTGCAATGTCCAGTTTTCACTGCGGGCGGCACGCATTTCCTCACAAAAAACGGCAATGAGGCTGGACTGCTGTGCGGCAGGCATTTCCCATGGCCAGAAGGCCATACGTTCTATCACTTCAAAAAACAGCGGATTAACTTCGACTATCTGCAGCGGTAACTCAGATAACGGCAATGTGGTTGAAAAGTACAAAGAGCGATAAGCCATCACACCACGCATTATGGCGCGATGTACCGTGCCTGCCGGGATCCAAACCGCACGGCGTGGCGGTAGCAGACACAGGGCCTGCTCCAGTTCAATCGTAATACTTCCCGCTGCCGAAAAAAGTAGCTGATGACGAAGATGACTGTGCCGCCCGGAATCATGTACCCCCATATCGGCAGCAATACCGATTACCGGTTTATCAAAGCTATCCGCATCAAAAGCATCATCAGGGGCAATTTTCATTATCTGTCTGATATTTGATATTTAAAGTCCTGATAATGGTAATACGACATATCCCTTTCAGCAATAATGCCCGCCTGTTTTCTGTCTCTCTGGATATTGCTATGAACACACTTCGTCGCCCATCGCTGTGGCTTCTTACGCTACTGATTATGTTTCCACAACTGGTGGAAACCATTTACAGCCCGGCATTGCCGGGTATCGCTACCTCTTTTCACGTAAGCAGTGAGCGCGCGGCTCAAACACTCTCCGTTTATTTTGTTGCCTTTGCCGTCGGCGTAGCGATGTGGGGTTGGCTAAGTGACTGCATCGGACGACGTTGGGCGATGTTGGCAGGGCTTATCTGCTATGGAACAGGTTGCGCATTGGCCGTTGTTGCCACCGACTTCAGCGTTTTGCTGCTGGCACGGATGATCTCCGCCGTCGGTGCGGCTGCGGGGTCGGTCGTGGTACAGACCATGCTAAGGGACAGTTATGAATCAACTGCGCTATCGCGCGTCTTTTCCGTGATGGGGGCCGCGCTGGCATTGAGTCCGGTTTTTGGCCTGCTAAGCGGAGGTTGGTTAGTGAGTCTGTACGGCCATACCGGTGTCTTTGTTGCCCTTGTGCTGTTGGCGTTGCTACTGCTAATACTGACAGCGACCATGCTGCCAGAAACCCGGCCCGAACATACGCTCAGCCCGAAGCTTGCCGCGCTATTTTCCCGCATGATGCGGGACAGTGAGTTGCGGAAAAACGCCATGCTGGTTGCCCTGCTGAACACCATGCTGTTTAGCTATTACAGCCTGGCACCGTTTCTTTTTGGGCAATTAGGATGGAGCTCCAGAGCCTTTGGCTGGACGGGGTTGCTACTTGCGTTTGCTTCTCTGTCAGGTAGCCTGCTGAACCGAAGACTGTTAACGACAGCTCTGACGCCGGAGCGACTGGTACGTTATGCCTGTGTGCTGGCAGTGTTGTCAGGTCTCGTCGCGTGGTGTTTACAGCACTCCGCGTGGATCCTGATTCCGGTGTTCGGCGTGGTGATTGCCTATGGTATCGCCATTCCCAATGTGCTGAGTCAGGCGCTGCGTCACTACCGTGAACAGGTCGGGGCCGCCGGTGCTTTGTTCGGATTAAGCTATTACCTGTTACTTGGGATGATGCTGGGTTTAGCAGGCATGGTGCAGCAACTGGGGCTGGTTCTGAGCGTCTGTGCCCTACTCGCCTGGCTTTGCAGCCTGGGCCGCAGATAAACCCGATGGCGATCCTGAAAGCACAAAGCCCCGGCTATATGCTGGGGCTTTGTTGTATCAATTAGCCTGACCTCGCGGATATTTCCAACTTACCGCCGTCCGATGGCGACGAGGCCAGTGGCGCGAATAGTATAGACACACGTATGCCAATATTTAGCTATCCGTGCCCCATTCGCCGATCGCGCTTAAGATATTACTCATGCTTGATCATAACATGGCGAATAACCGTGTAATCCTCCAGCCCATAAACCGACATATCCTTTCCATAGCCGGACTGTTTTTGCCCACCGTGCGGCATCTCGCTAACCAGCGTGAAATGGGTATTGACCCAGGTGCAACCATATTGCAGGCGAGCGCTAAAGCGATGCGCTCGCCCAACATCCCGGGTCCAGACGGAGGATGCCAGGCCGTATTTCGAATCGTTGGCCCATGCCAGCACCTGATCTTCATCATCAAATACGGTCACGCTGACCACCGGACCGAAAACTTCCCGCTGTACGATGGCATCGTCCTGCTTCGCCCCAGCAAGCAGCGTCGGGGCAAAATAGTAGCCTGAACCATCCACTTTTTTACCGCCGGTGATGACCTTAATATGGCCCAACGCTTTAGCCTCATCGACCGCTTTAGTCACGCGATCGAGATGAGCCTGCGAGCTCACTGGTCCCAGCTCGGTCGATTCATCATTCGGCGGACCGATTTTCAGGCTGGCAACGGCGGCGCCAAGTTTTTCGACCAGTGCATCATAAATGCCTTTCTGGGCATAAATTCGGCAAGCGGCGGTACAGTCTTGCCCGGCGTTGTAATAACCAAAGGTCCGCACGCCGCTCACCACTGCATCCAGATCGGCATCATCAAAAATGATCACCGGAGCTTTTCCGCCCAGTTCCATATGCGTACGCTTAATTGACGGCGCGGTGTGCTGAATAATGTGTTCGCCGGTTGCAATGGAGCCGGTCAGCGAAACCATACGCACTTTTTCATGACCGGTCAGCGGATCGCCCACCGTTTTACCGCGACCAAACAGCACGTTAATCACGCCAGCTGGATAAATGTCTTTGGCGAATTCGGCTAATTTAAGCGCTGTCAGCGGAGTAATTTCTGACGGTTTAATCACCACGCAGTTCCCCGCCGCCAACGCTGGAGCCAGCTTCCACGCCGCCATCATCAGCGGATAGTTCCACGGCGCAATAGAAGCCACCACACCCAGCGGATCACGGCGAATCATCGAGGTATGCCCTTCCAGATATTCACCGGCCGCCTGTCCTTGCAGGGTACGCGCCGCACCGGCAAAGAAGCGGAAAACATCGACAATAGCGGGAATTTCATCGTTGAGAACACAGTGCAGCGGTTTACCACAGTTAAGTGATTCCAGCTCAGCGAAGGTTTGCGCGTTATCAGCAATAGCATCCGCCAGTTTCAGCAGCAGTTCAGAGCGGACTTTCGGCGTGGTTTGCCCCCAGGTGGCAAACGCGGCGTCTGCCGCACGTACAGCGGCATCAACCTGCATGGCTGACGCCTCAGCAATCTCCAGAATGAGTTCACCAGTGGCAGGGTTATAGACTGGCTGCTTTTCACCTTCACCGTTGACCAGCTCGCCATTAATCAGTAATTGATGTTGCATAGCAATTTCCCATATCGTCGTTTATTTACCGTTTCCGGCGAGAGTGTCGCCTTCACGCGTTAGCCACCAGGCCCCTAAAATTGGCAGTGTTGTCACCAGCATTACCAGCAATGCCACAACGTTGGTGACAGGCACATCCCGTGGACGGCCCAATTGATTGAGCAACCACAGAGGAAGTGTTCTTTCATGTCCGGCGGTGAACGTTGTCACGATGATTTCATCAAACGACAAGGCAAACGCCAGCATCCCCCCCGCCAGAAGTGCCGATGCCAGATTTGGCAGCACGACATAACGAAAGGTTTGCCAGCCATTGGCGCCAAGATCCATAGACGCTTCGACCAGACTCCATGAGGTACGGCGAAAACGCGCCACAACGTTGTTAAACACCACCACCACGCAAAACGTCGCATGGCCCACTACGATCGTGAGAAAACCCGGTTCCAGGTTGATGGTTTTAAACGCCGTCAACAGCGCAAGGCCGGTAATAATGCCCGGCAGCGCGATCGGCAACAGTAGCAACAGCGATATTGCACTTTTGCCAAAAAAGTCCCTACGCCACAGCGCGGCCGCGGCCAGCGTCCCCAGAATAAGGGCAATAGCTGTCGACAACGCTGCGATCTTAAGTGACAACGTCACAGATTCCAGGATATCGCTACGCTGCGCAGCAACGCTAAACCACTTCAGCGTTAATCCCTGGGGTGGAAAACTAAAAGCAGCCTCCTCAGTATTAAAAGCATAGGTGGCGATGATGAGGATGGGAAAGTGCAGGAAAATAACCCCGCCCCATGCCGCCAGTTTGAGTAGCCAGGGTGCGCGTTCAGAGTGCATCGAAAGCTCCCAGACGCTTCACGAACGCCAGATACAGTGCGATTAACACAATCGGCACCAGAGTAAATGCCGCCGCCATCGGCATATTGCCGATCGCCCCTTGTTGTGAATACACCATGTTGCCGATGAAATAGCCCGGCGGTCCCACCAGTTGCGGCACAATAAAGTCACCCAACGTCAGAGAGAAGGTAAAGATTGAACCCGCTGCAATGCCCGGTATCGCCAATGGAAGCACCACATAGCGGAAGGTTTGACGCGGACGCGCGCCCAAATCAGCAGAAGCCTGTAACAGCGACGGCGGAAGTCTCTCCAGCGCGGCCTGTACCGGCAGGATCATAAACGGCAGCCAGATATAGACGAACACCAGGAAACGCCCTAACCCTGAAGTCGACAGCGTATTGCCGCCTACCGCAGGCAATGTCAGGAACGAAAGCAGCAACGGCTCCAGCCCAAGGTGGGTTAAAAACCACTGCGCCACGCCGTCTTTAGCCAACAGCAGCGTCCACGCATAGGCTTTAACGATGTAGCTGGCCCACATTGGCAACATTACGGCAATGTAAAAAAAAGCCTTCATTTTGCCGCTGGTATAGCGAGCCATATACCACGCCATCGGAAACGCCAGAATCGCGCTGGCGATGGTGACCGCTACCGCCATCGTCAGAGTGCGCAAAATGATGTCGTAGTTAGCGGGATTAAACAGCGCCTGCAAATTCGCCAGCGTCAGGTCTGGTGTGACCGACATGGTGAAATCGTCGAAGGTATAAAAACCTTGCCACAACAGCGTCAGTAATGAGCCAAAGTAGACGATGCCAAACCACATCAGCGGTCCGAGGAGCAGCAAAAATAACCCCAGCCCCGGATTACGCCAGAAGTAACCTGAGATCCGGTTCAGGTTGGTCGACTGTGGAGGCGAATGTAAGACGTTCATAGCCATTCACCTCTCCTCAACCAGCGGTACCATCACGTCGCGTGACCAGGATGCCATCACCTGCTGACCTGGCGACAACGTTGACGGTAGCATTTCTCCCGTCAGGTTCGCCTGGCTAACCAGCAATTTTTCCCCTCCGGCGAGTTTTAGCTCAAACCGCGTCGCCGCCCCCTGATACTGCACCGCCTGAATAACCCCCCGGGCCTGAACTTCTCCTCCGGTATCATTCAAGCGAATGTGTTCCGGACGCAGGGAGAACATCCCCTGTAGCCCACAAACGTTCGCCGACATCGTCGCATCGAAGACATTGGACGTCCCGACGAAACTTGCCACAAACGGCGTACGTGGACGCATATACAGTTCACGCGGAGAATCTACCTGTTCAATGCGACCGTTATTAAACACCGCCACACGATCGGACATCGACAGGGCTTCACCCTGATCGTGAGTAACAAAAATGAACGTGATGCCAAGAGATTGCTGTAATTTTTTCAGTTCCAGCTGCATCTGTTCACGCAATTTAAGATCCAATGCCCCGAGCGGCTCATCCAACAGCAGGACGCGCGGCTCATTGACCAGCGCCCTGGCAATCGCCACGCGCTGACGTTGCCCACCGGAAAGCTGCGACGGTTTACGCTCATGCACAAAACCGAGTGCGACCTTATCCAGCGCTTCACGTGCTTTCGCGTGGCGCTGTTTTTTATCGATGCCTTTGACCATCAGCCCGTAGGCGACGTTGTCGAGAATCGACATGTGCGGGAACAACGCGTAATCCTGAAATACCGTATTGACGTCCCGTTCCCAGGGCGGCAATTCGCTGGCCTGCTTACCAAAAATGGTAATTGCGCCGCCTGACAGCTGCTCAAACCCGGCAATCAGGCGCAGACAAGTGGTCTTGCCGGAGCCGGATGGCCCCAGCATAGAGAAAAACTCACCGTCGTTAATCGCAATACTTACCCCATCAACTGCACGAACATCCCCATACAAACGCGAGACGTTATGAAACTCCACTGCGTACGTCATAAAACCCCCAGTGGAATTAACGACCGCCCATAATGGCGATGTAATCCTGCGTCCAGCGACTGTAAGGAACGAATTTTCCACCTTCGGCAATCGGCGTTTTCCAGAAGGCAATTTTGTCAAAGTAGCTATAGCCGTTGGTTTCACAACCCTTTTCACCCAACAGAGGGCTGGCTTTACAACCTTCAGGTACCACTGGCAGAGAACCAAACCAGGCCGCTACGTCGCCCTGTACTTTCGGGGTTAATGACCAGTTCATCCATTTGTAAGCACAAACCGGGTGTTTCGCTTCACTGTGCAGCATGGTGGTATCAGCCCATCCGGTAACCCCTTCTTTTGGGAAAACCGTGGCAATTGGCTGACCTTCGCCTTTCAAGGCGTTAGCCTGATAAGGCCAGGCGCTTGACGCCACCACGCCTTCGTTTTTGAAATCGCTCATTTGCACGGTGGTATCGTGCCAATAGCGATGGATCAGCGCGTGCTGATCGCTCAGGACTTTGATCACCGCCTGATACTGTTTTTCAGTGAGCTGATAGGGATCGGTAATACCCAACTGCGGCTGAGTGGCTTTAACGAATAACGCGGCATCGGCAATATAGATCGGGCCATCGTAGGCCTGAACGCGCCCTTTATTGCTTTTCCCATCCTCAAGTTTTTGCTCAACAAACACCACGCTCCAGCTATCCGGCGGCGTTGGAAAAATTTTGGTGTTATACATCAGCAGGTTTGGTCCCCACTGGTACGGTGTGCCGTAAACTTTTCCGCCAACGTTAAACCATTCGCCTTTTACCACGCGTGGATCGATGGTTTTCCAGTTAGGGATCAGCGCGGTATTAATTGGCTGAACGCGTTTTCCCATAATCAGGCGCAGTGAGGCATCACCAGAAGCGGTAACCAGGTCGTAGCCGCCTTTTGCCATCAGGCTGACCATTTCATCAGATGTGGCTGCCGTTTTTACATTAACCGCGCAGCCGGTATCTTTCTCAAACTGTGAGACCCAGTCATATTGTTTATCGGTTTGCCCACGTTCGATATAACCCGGCCAGGCAATAATATCCAGGCGGCCTTCCGGTTTATCTAATGATGTGGGGGGTTCGGCTGCCTGCGCAGTCATCAGCGTCATACTGAGTGCGCACAGGCTACTGAGGGCAAACTGCTTGCTCATAACGTCTTACTCCTGTCTAAAAAATATTGAGCGGCAGCCTTGCCGTAAATATATGTCCTTTTCTAAAAATAGTCGGGGTGTTGTAAGCGTTCCTGTTGGCGCAAGGAAATTTAATCAGGTTGTGAGCTAACGCTCATTACGCTACAGACTCTGACCTGGGGGTAATCTTCTGGAGTATAGACAAGGAGTTAGACGCAGAGGTGGCAATAGTATTAACTATTGATATTTTGTATGGACGCACCCGATATAAATAATACCGTGGTTCAGCATTCACTATTTCGAAAATAAGAACACGCTATTCATTTATATTGAATAGCGCGTTATGGTTTATTTCATCATTTCACGAATTAATTTACCAAGCTGTTTTACGGCCTGCTCTTCGCGATCTCCCCAGTGCCATGCCGTATTAAAACGAAAAAAACGTGTCCAGCTTCCCGAGGTCGAGAACATTTTCCCCGGCGCAATACTGATGTGGTGTGCCAGCGCATGGGTACTGAGCACACCGGCATCAAGCGGTTCCGGCAGCTCCAGCCACAGAAAATAACCGCTGTCGTTGTGGTGAATGTTGACTTCCGCCGGAAGATGACGCAGCAGCGTTTGCCAGGCCTGTTGTTTACGTTCCGCCAGTTGCCGACGCAAGCGCCGCAGATGCGCGTCATAGCGCCGGGTTGAAAGATAATCAACAAGGGCAAGCTGCATAGGCGAACTGGTAGATAAGGTGCTCATTAGCTGGAGTCGCTGAATACGCCGGGCATGTTTCCCTGCTGCTACCCAGCCAATACGAAATCCTGGTACCAGACACTTCGAGAAGGACGAACAATGCAGAACGCTGTCGGCGCGATCCCAGGCTTTGGCAGGCAACGGTTTTTCGCGGCCAAAGTACAGCTCGCTGTAAACATCATCTTCAATCAGTATTACGTGGTATTTTTCCAGCAAGGCAACCAGACGCGCCTTTTTCTCTGCGCTGAGCGTAAAACCCAGTGGATTTTGGCTGTTTGTCATCAGCCAGCAAGCTTTTACCGGGTACTCCTGCAACGCCTGCTCCAGCGCGGTGAGATCGATCCCCTCTTTTACGTCGGTGGCAATCGAAAGCGCCTTCAGACGTAATCGCTCCAGGGCCTGCAACGCCCCGTAAAAACAGGGGTTTTCGACAATTACCCAATCACCCGGTTCGGTGACTGCTTGCAGGCTCAGGTTGAGGGCTTCCATCGCGCCGGTGGTGATGACGATTTCGTCCGGTGAAATGGTCATCCCCTGTTGAGCATAGCGACGGGCAATGGCATGACGCAGCTCAGCATTCCCCGGCGGCAGGTTTTCAATCACGCTCATGGCGGTGGCAGTTTTACTCACCTGCGCCAACGAGCGATTCAACTGCTGAAGTGGAAACAGCCGCGGGTCGGGGAATGCGGAGGCAAAGGGCATCACTGACGCATCCCGGCTGGCCTGCAACATATCAAAAATGTAGGTATTGATATCCACCGCTTCATCGCGCATGACCTGCACCTGCGGTGCAGCAAGTTCACGTTCGGGGCGCGCGGCGACATAATAACCAGACTGCGGTCGGGCAATAATCCGCCCCTGGCTTTCCAGCAACTGGTATGCGTGTCCGACGGTCATAAAACTCATTCCGCTGCTGACCACCTGCTCACGCAAGGATGGCAAGCGATCGCCTGGCTGCCATACGCCAGACGCAATTTGATCGCGAATTTGCTCTGCCAGTCGCTGGTACTTTTTCATTCTGAAAATCCGTTCAGGTAACCACCATCATGTATATCAGTTTACATAATCTCTACATTTTTACTAACTGTTATGAATAGTTTTGTTTCAATGCCGAAGTTGCAGCCTGCCAAGTGAAACCTAAACTGTTATTGTCTTAAATCTCATATCCTGACTTTTCACTAAACACATTTTCAAATGCTGTTCGCAATTTGTGAGTCACCGCATCAAAATCATTGAGTATCTCGGTGTCATTAAAACAGGTTTGAGCAGTTCCATCGGTTAGTGTTTTGATAGCATCGTTTATGCTTTTAGAGGATAAATTGAAATACTTACCTCTCTTTATAGGGTTTTTAGGGTTAAATTTCCCATTCGCCAACTGCCAATATCGGAATAAGTATTGCGTTAAGCACAAAGGCTCGCGGAATTTCTTACTGACTGTTTCCCTCAGCAACTGTTCTTCCACCTGCCATATCTCATTGAACGTACTTTTCAAAAATGGTTGCGGAATGTGTCGACTATAAAACCCTTCGAAAAACTTTTCTTTTCGGTTAGCGAAATTTTTCAGTAGCCGTCTTTTATAACACATGCTGTAATATTTATTCTTATTTTCCTGCATCATCGCACGCTTGCTAAAGTGGCTATTTAATATGCTGATGTTGAGAAAATCTGATGAGGCCATGATGAGATTATCTTTGTTGGTTGGAGGGTTTTTCTTTAAAATCAAAAAGTCATTTGGATTTCCATTATCGAAGTAGAAATCTTCAGCCAGCGGTGCCGTAATGAACATATCATCATTAAACAAGACAAACTTGTCGCTCAGATCATTTATCTTATGAATATTAAGCTCTATCGCATTAGAGTTAAATGTAGGCAAGTACTTGTTTTCGATAAACTGTTCATGAAAAACAATGTTTAACTTTTTATGATTCACATTAAGCCATGCGGGAATCTGTCCGCATGTAACTAAATGTATCTTTCTTACCCATGGCGCATATTTTTCCACACACCTGAACCAATAATTAAAAATACCCATATCTCTGAAACGCGCCGGATGCCTAGCCCCCTCATCATGGCAACCCGCCGCTTTATGCTTGGCAAAACTCGCCTGCCAGGCTAAATCACTTGAGTCAACCCACAAAACGACAAAGTCGATTCCGCTCATTTTATTGTTCCAATGAATAATTTTCGGCGAATATAACAAAGTGCCAATTCAATGTTTGAACTAATCAAGGCATCAATATTGAGAATTCCATCTTTTGTGAAAGCTATAGCAATTGTGCAACTGTTATGGTTAAAAAGAACTGTTCTGTTTCTGCCTTCCACTGCTCCTCAGACTTAGAATTGCGCTAAATCAATTTTGCCTGCGGAGTTAAGCATGTTCGGTCTTGACGCGTTTCACCTGGCAAGGATCCAGTTCGCGTTTACGGTATCCTTTCACATCATCTTTCCGGCTATTACTATCGGGCTCGCCAGTTATCTGGCTGTGCTGGAAGGGCTATGGCTAAAAACGAAAAATCCCACCTGGCGATCGCTTTACCATTTCTGGTCGAAAATATTCGCCGTAAATTTTGGTATGGGTGTAGTTTCCGGGCTGGTGATGGCTTATCAGTTCGGCACCAACTGGAGTGGTTTTTCCGAGTTCGCCGGGAGTATCACTGGGCCGTTACTGACCTATGAAGTATTAACCGCCTTCTTCCTCGAAGCTGGTTTCCTTGGGGTGATGTTGTTTGGCTGGAATCGGGTTGGTCCAGGACTTCATTTCTTTGCCACCTGCATGGTCGCACTGGGTACCATTATTTCAACCTTCTGGATCCTCGCCTCCAACAGCTGGATGCAGACACCGCAAGGCTATGAAATAGTTAACGGCCAGGTCGTTCCCGTCGACTGGTTCGCCGTTATTTTCAATCCTTCATTCCCCTATCGTCTGCTGCATATGTCGGTTGCCGCCTTCCTGAGTAGCGCGTTGTTTGTTGCTGCCTCGGGGGCATGGCATTTGCTGCGCGGGAATAACACACCAGCAATTCGAGCGATGTTTTCGATGGCGCTGTGGATGACATTAATCGTCGCTCCACTGCAGGCCTTGATTGGCGATATGCACGGTTTGAATACGCTGAAGCATCAGCCGGCAAAAATTGCTGCGATTGAAGGACACTGGGAAAATCGCCCCGGTGAGCCGACTCCGCTGCTGCTGTTCGGCTGGCCGGATATGGAGCAGGAACGCACCCGCTATGGGCTGGAAATCCCGGCGCTGGGCAGTCTGATCCTGACCCATAGTCTGGACAAACAGGTCCCGGCCCTAAAAGAGTTTCCTAAAGAAGACAGGCCCAACTCCACTATGGTGTTCTGGTCGTTTCGCATAATGGCCGGGCTAGGCATGCTGATGATCCTGTTGGGCGCGTTTGCCCTGTGGCTGCGCTATAAGCAGCGTTTATACACCTCGCGCCCTTTTCTGCACTTTGCCTTATGGATGGGTCCTTCCGGTCTGATTGCCATCCTTGCCGGTTGGGTGACCACTGAAGTTGGCCGTCAGCCGTGGGTGGTTTACGGTCTGCAACGTACGGCGGATGCGGTTTCTGCACATGGCGATTTACATATGAGCATCAGCCTGCTGTCCTTCTTTGTGGTGTACAGCTCAGTGTTTGGCGTGGGTTACAGCTACATGATCCGCCTGATCCGTAAAGGGCCACAGGAAGATGACCCTACCATTCCGCCAACAGGCACGCCTGCCCGGCCGCTTTCAGCCGCCGTCCTCGATTCTCAACCGGAGGCACATCGCTAATGGGTATCGATTTATCAGTTATCTGGTTTGTAATTATCGTCTTCGCCACGCTGATGTATATCGTGATGGACGGTTTTGATCTCGGGATTGGCATTTTATTCCCAGCGATTCAGGACGCTGACGACCGCGATGTTATGGTCAACAGCGTAGCCCCGGTATGGGACGGCAATGAAACCTGGCTGGTATTGGGCGGAGCCGGATTATTCGGCGCTTTCCCCCTGGCCTATGCGGTGATTGTCGATGCGCTGACGATTCCGTTGACCCTGATGCTAATCGGTCTGATTTTTCGCGGCGTCGCGTTCGAGTTTCGCTTCAAAGCCACACCTGCGCACCGACCATTCTGGGATAAAGCCTTTCTCGGCGGTTCAATCCTCGCGACATTCACGCAAGGTGTCGTGGTGGGTGCCGTACTCAACGGATTTTCCGTTACCGGACGCAGCTACAGCGGCGGTCCTTTCGACTGGTTGACCCCGTTCACGTTGTTCTGCGGCGTTGGTCTGGTCGTGGCTTACGCCCTGCTGGGGGCGACATGGCTGGTGATGAAAAGCGAAAATCCGTTGCAGGATAAAATGCGCAGTGTGGCCAAAAAACTGCTGCTGGCAATGTTGGTTGTGATTGCCATTATCAGCCTGTGGACACCACTGGCACATAGCGCAATTGCCGAGCGTTGGTTTAGCCTGCCCAACCTTTGGTTCCTGATGCCGGTTCCGCTGCTGGTTGCGCTTATCAGTCTCTGGCTGTGGCGTTCGCTGGGGCAACATAACTGCCATACGCTGCCTTTTGTATTAACGCTGGGGCTGATTTTTCTCGGGTTTAGCGGGCTGGGGATCAGTATCTGGCCACATATCATTCCACCGTCTATTACGCTCTGGCAGGCGGCGGCTCCGGCACAAAGTCAGGGCTTTATGTTGGTTGGCGCACTGCTGATTATCCCGATAATCCTGGTGTACACCTTCTGGAGCTACTACGTTTTCCGCGGCAAAGTTCAACATGGTGAGGGGTATCATTGATGCAACAAACAATCTGGAAACGCCTGATGTGGCTGGTGATCCTCTGGGGCGGCAGCGTGCTGGCCCTGGCCGCCGTTGGTATGTTCTTTCGTCTCCTGATGACGGCCGCCGGATTTAAGTCCTGAATCTCGCCCTGATAACACCCGGTCAGCGCGCTGCACTGCCCGGGTGTTACAAATCCCAACATCGACTAAACAAAAATGTAAAAAACATCGAAATGGCAAAACAGAGATTGTCATTAACCCGATTAAAATATTGAATAGTCACCGGGCGAAATTATCGCCAATTCCGCAGCTAACGTACCAGAGGGTGCATGATGTTTAAGAAAGGGTTAACGGTGTTATTGCTGGCCAGCGCGCTTTTTTCCGGTCAACTTTTCGCTACTAATCAGGGACATGAATATCTTCAGGTGCAGGATGCCGATCATTTGCTACGACACACGGCCGACAGCGATGAACTTCGAGTGACGGCGGAAGAATCCGCCGCCGATCTTCGTGAGCACCATCACTGGCAAAAATCACGCAAACCCGATACACATCTGAGCTAACGATTAACCTTTGCGCTTTGGCAGTGTCTTCATCAGTTCTTCTGGACTGACCGAAGCCACGACGCTGCCCGGCAACGGCATCTTCAGAATGTGATGCTTCATCTTGCCGATTACGTGCATTTCGCACGGTCGGCAATCAAATTTCAGCGTCAGGACTTCATCGCCGTTAACCAGTTGCATCGGTGTCGCTTTCCAGCTTTTGATGTTACCTTTCGCCTGTTTCGGACACAGGTTAAAGGCGAAACGCAGGCAATGTTTGGTGATCATCACCGGCACTTCGCCCTTTTCTTCATGTGCTTCATAGGCTGCATCAATCAACTGAACGCCATAACGGTGATAAAACTCACGCGCTTTTTGGTTGTAGACGTTAGCCAGGAAACTCAAGTGCGTTTGTGGATAAACCGGCGCTGGCTGAGATACCGGTTTGCGGCTACCGCGCTGATAGCTTTGCAAGCGCGCTGCATCCAGCATATCAACGGCTTCACGCCGGAACTGATTTAGTTGACCGTTTGGCACGAACAGCGCGCCCGGCAGATTCACCTGAATATTGCGGGCGTAGTACATCGTCTGACCAAGTTTTGCCAGTCCGTCCTGTAGGTTACTCAGCGCTTTTTCCGCATTGTTCGCTTCCTCAAACTGGCCGTCCAACGTATGGGTGATACTCACGCCTTCTTCACTGGTGAGCGTCAGAATCAACTGCTCCTGCCAGCCGCCGAGCTCAATATCGATCGCAACACGGCGTTCGCTGGAAGTTTTTGTTAACGCTTGCTGCCAGTTATGATCGAGGTTGCGATTCAGCGGATGATGCGGACGCACTTTGTGCAGGTCGGCGGGCATTTCATTCGGCCATACCCGATAACGATTGTTCCCCGTTTTTTCCACGGTGTTGGCGCGAAATCCAACAACCTCACGTTTGATTAACACGTTCAGGCCATCCCCGTTTGCCAGCGCTTCAGTCACCTCAACATCGAGATGATCTTTCGCCACCTTCAGGACTTCGCCGACCGGCAAACCGATAAACTTTGGTGAGTCGAATGCGCCGATATCCCCTTTACGGGCATTCACAAAATAATCGGTGCTGCCGCGATGGAAGGTTTTCTCTGTGGATGGGGTAAAGAAATGTTCGGTACGTCCCGCTGATGAACGGGCCAGATCGCCGCGTTCTTCAATGATGGCGTCGAGCATCTGGCGATAATGCGCGGTAATATTCTTCACATAACTCATGTCCTTATAGCGCCCTTCAATTTTGAAGGAACGCACACCTGCGTCAATCAACGCGCCCAGGTTGGCGGTCTGATCGTTATCTTTCATCGACAGCAGATGTTTTTCATAGGATACCACGCGCCCCTGATCGTCTTTCAGGGTATACGGCAGACGGCAAGCCTGGGAACAGTCGCCGCGGTTAGCGCTGCGTCCGGTTTGTGCATGTGAAATATAACACTGCCCTGAATAGGCAACGCACAGCGCACCGTGAATGAAAAACTCAATGGTCGCATCGGTAGCCTGATGGATAGCGTTAATCTGCTCAAGGCTCAGTTCGCGCGCCAGCACAATCTGGGTGAATCCCACATCGGATAGAAATTTCGCCTTCTCAACGCTGCGAATATCGCACTGGGTGCTGGCGTGCAGTTCAATCGGGGGAATATCCAGTTCCAGAATCCCCATATCCTGCACGATCAGGGCATCAACGCCGGTCTGATACAGATCGGTAATTAACCGTTGTGCGGGCTCCAGCTCATCATCATGCAAGATCGTGTTTAGCGTCACAAAGATTTTTGCCCCGTAACGATGGGCAAAAGGCACTAATTCGGCAATATCTTTCAGGCTATTACTGGCGTTATGACGCGCGCCAAAACCTGGTCCACCAATGTAAACGGCGTCTGCGCCGTGCAAAATGGCTTCGCGCGCAATGGCGGTATCCCGAGCCGGGCTTAACAATTCAAGGTGATGAGGCTGCTGGCGCATACAGTTGTTACCATCCACAAGCGGTAAAAATGGCGGTTATTGTAGTCACAAGCGCGGCGTTTCGGAATAGTTTTCCCGATTAACCGCGTGGGTAATGGATCAGCGAATGAAAATGAACCGTTTGCTCGCTACTGTTACGGTAACTATGTGCCGTATCTCCAGCGAAACGGACACCCTCACCGGATTTAAAGGTGCGCCACTGCCCCTCAATACACATATCCAGCAGACCACTAATCACCACCACGTGCTCAATTACGCCGGTTTCATGCGGAGTAGATTCACTGAGCGCGCCGGGTGCCAGCAGTATCGAAAAATAATCGAAGCACAGTTGCGGATCCCACGGGAACAACGGTGTGACGACCATCGCCTGCTGCTGGGGATCGAATGTTAGCGTGCCGTCTGACTCTGGTGGTGAAATAAACGTTGAAAATGGGACGTTCAGTCCGGTGGCAATTTTCCACAATGTCGCCACCGTTGGACTGGATTCGTTGCGCTCAATCTGCCCCAGCATCGCTTTTGACACGCCAGTTTCCTCCGCCAGACGCGAAAGGCTCCATTCCCTCTGGTGACGTAGCGTCTTGAGCGTTGTGGCCAAATAGTGGGTTAAGTTGTCCATTTTTCTCCTTCGTCGCTCTCCTTTCTCAGGGCTACAGCTTAGCACTTGTACGCTATAACGCACAGTGTTACAGTGACTGACCGTTATAACGCACGCGGAGTTGCTATGCGCACATTTTCCATCCCCTTGCCTACAGTTTTGTCGGGTTTTGTGGCGGTCCTGGTCGGCTACGCCAGTTCAGCGGCCATTATCTGGCAAGCGGCGCTCGCCGCAGGTGCGACGACCGGACAAATCGCAGGCTGGATGACCGCACTGGGGTTAGCAATGGGGGTCAGTACGCTGGCGCTGACATTGTGGTATCGCGCCCCTGTACTCACCGCATGGTCAACGCCCGGTGCCGCGCTGCTGGTGACGGGCCTGCAAGGGGTATCGATTCAGGATGCTATCGGTGTTTTTATCGTAGCTAATGCATTGATTGTGCTGTGTGGTATAACCGGGCTGTTTGCCCGCCTGATGAAAATTATTCCCCACTCGCTGGCATCGGCCATGCTGGCCGGGATCTTGCTGCGTTTTGGTTTGCAGGCGTTCAATAGCCTGAACAGTGAGCTTATCTTGTGCGGCAGCATGCTGCTGGCGTGGTTGGTACTAAAAGTAATTGCCCCACGGTATGCCGTTATCGCCGCAATGTTGGTAGGTATAGCCATCGCCCTGGTTAAAGGTGACATTGTCACCGATGGTGTTAATCTGTCACCGGTGTTGCCAGCGTTTATTGCACCACACTTTTCATTAGCCCACAGTATCAGTATTGCGCTACCGCTGTTTCTGGTCACTATGGCTTCGCAAAATGCCCCCGGTATTGCGACCATGAAAGCATCTGGATATTCGTTACCCGTTTCACCCCTGATTGTTTTTACGGGTCTGTTGGCACTGCTATTTTCGCCGTTTGGCGTCTATTCCATCTGCATCGCCGCCATAACCGCCGCAATTTGCCAAAGCCCCGAAGCCCATCCAGATGCAAATCGACGCTGGCTCGCCGCAGCCGCAGCGGGTGTCTTTTACATTCTGGCTGGGGTGTTTGGCGGTTCGGTCACAGGACTGATGGCAGCCCTGCCCGTAAGCTGGATCCAGATGCTTGCTGGTCTGGCATTACTCGGCACGATTAGCGGTAGTTTATTTCAAGCCTTACATAATGAAGCAGAACGCGATGCGGCCATCGTGACTTTTCTGGTTACGGCCAGTGGTCTGACGGTATTTGGCGTTGGGTCTGCATTCTGGGGGCTGGTCGTCGGCGGTATTTGCTACTCAGTGTTGACATTATTTCGCCGCGCGTAGCTGCGTTGGCGTTTTACCCGTCACTTGTTTAAACCGGTTACTGAAATGGCTCGCCGAACTGAACCCACAGGCCATTGCAATATCCGACAGGCTGCGTGATGAACAACAGACCAGTTGCTGCGCCAGCGCCATACGGCGTTGCATGACGTACTGATGAGGCGCCATACTCATCGACTGGCGAAACATTCTGGCAAAATGGAATTCACTTAGCGCTGCTTCACCTGCCAGATCGCTCAACGTTATGGGATACGCCAGATGTGCTTCAATATAGGCCAGCACGTTGCGCAATGTGGCAGGCGCAAGCCCTCCGGTGACGACGGGAAGTCGCCATTGCACATTGCTGTAATGCTGGATCAGATGCGTTAACAGTAGTGAAGATGCCGCGCTAAGCGTGAGGTGATTGGCCGGTTGCTGCCAGTCATTACCAAGCAAAAACTGACGGTAAACCGCCGTGATCCCCGGGTCACTGCCAAACGTATGCTCGTCCAGCGTGAAGCTATAGGGGCTTTTGTCCCAGACTTTTTCACCCACTTCGCGCAAATGCGCGTCCGTACAATAGAGATGAACAAAGGAAAGATCGTCACGAATATCCCAACTGGACTCACTCTCTTTCGGCATCAGGCAAAAACGGTCTGGTCCCCCGCCATTCTTCCAGCCTCCCGCCGTCTTGTGGTAACTCTCGTAACCATCTGCGATGTATAAACTGAGCGTATGGTGATCGCAATATTGGGTGATGGTATCGCGTTTGTTCGACCAGGCCGCCAGTTGGATCCCTGAATGTAACGCAACCGATTCATGCAGCACGGCATTATGTTTGCGCAAGTTTTCAAAGGCACCGTAGGGCTGAGACATACCATCACATTCAAAATAAGTTAGCAGGCTTTCAGTCTATATCAGCTACATATCGTTAACAGCTGCCTTTTCACTATTACGCTAAAAAAAGCGCAAGATTTTGCAAGTCCACCGCAAGCCGATGAAAGCCTCCTGCATTCCGTCGTGACACAGTGTAAGTCTGAATGAATAAAGAGAGAGTCGTATGAACGCACTGTTGTACTGCCTGGTAGTGGTTATTTGGGGAACGACATGGATTGCGATTTATTTGCAGCAAGGTCCGGTTTCTGCGCCGGTTTCTATCTTTTGGCGCTTCGCCGTTGCCAGCTCAGTGATGATAGTGATCCTGTTGCTAAGCGGTAAATTACGCAAACTGTCTGGCCGCGATCATCTGTTTTGTCTGTTACAGGGCGGATGCGTTTTTTGCTTTAACTTCTGGTGTTTTTATACGGCTGCGGCGTGGATTAATACCGGCCTGGAGTCGGTGATTTTCTCAATGGCCGTCCTGTTCAATGCAGTCAATAGCTTCATCTTTTTTGGTCAAAAACCACCGCTGCGCTTCTATATTGCAGCGGGTCTGGGACTGACGGGCATCGTGACTCTGTTCTGGCAGGATTTGCTCAACAGCGGGTTTAATCATTCACTGTTACTGGGCATCGGTTTGAGCGCTCTGGGAACCTTCGGCTTCTCACTGGGTAATATGATCAGTCTGCGTCACCAGAAAAAAGGGTTGGAAGTACTGACCACCAACAGTTGGGCCATGCTGTACGGCACATTGCTGATCGCGGCCATTGCGCTGGTGCGCGGCGACAACTTCACGCCACAGTGGACATTCAGCTATCTTAGCGCGCTGTTATATCTTGCTATTTTCGGCTCAGTGATTGCCTTTGGCGCTTATTTCACGCTGGTAGGTCGCATTGGTCCCAGTAAGGCGGCATACAGCACGCTGCTGTTCCCGCTGGTGGCGCTGACGCTGTCAACATTGTATGAAGGATACATCTGGCAAGTTAATGCAATTGCCGGATTGGTGTTGATCTTACTGGGAAATCTGGTGATGTTTGCCCGACCGGAAGCGCTGATGGGTAAACTACTCTATCGTCGTCGTGTGGCATAAAAAAACGCACCATCCTGAGATGGTGCGTTCATCATTTTTATTGTGGTTTTTTGTTCACATCAAACATGGAGGCATCGGTCGCCATGTCATCAACAACTTTCTTCAACGTTTCGAACGCCATCGGCGTACTTTCGTTGTTCAGGTCTTTACCTTCACCCTTACGTACAACTTTAATCACCGGTTTATTGGTCGCTGCATCAATCAACTCACCCTCGAAATAGAGGTTGGTATCCATGGTACGGTGACCCGTCGCCATTTGCGTTCCCGCAACGAGCAGTGCAACCGGGACCACTTCATAGAACTGCAGTCCTTCTTTGCTGGTCGCTACACCGGTAATCGCCCCGCGGAAAATCAGGCTACGCGGTCCAGGGGTCGTAACCAGAGGCTTACGCTTGCTGATGGCGGATTTCAACTGTGTATTGGTATAGGTCAGTAATTGATCAAGAACCTGCTGCCCTACCTGCGTAGTAGGTTTCGGAACCGGATAATACGTTACCGGGTTATACACGATGTTGTCATATTTGGATTCGTTGTAGCTCGGGTCAACCCAACGGAGTACCGTTTGTCCCGAGGCTGATTTTGTTTCCTTCAGATCAGAGTAATTTTTTAAAAACCCAGAATATTTATCCGGCTCGGTCACTTTTGACGCACAGCCGGATAATGCCAACAAGCCAGTAAGCGCTGCAACTTTAAATAAAGTTTGAGTACGCATGAAACGATCCCTTTAGTTTTCGCAATGATGCCTAAAAAGGATAGCAAAACAGTTTCATTTTGGATGTACTAAAAATGGTAAGCACCGCACAATTTTATCTCTGCGCTCAGCACAAAAAATGCTGAACGCAGAAAGAGTTAACCCAGACGCGAGGTTCAGGCAGTTTTGCGTGCCAGCATGGTGGCAAAGCGCAGTTTAATTCGATTACCGTTTTCATCTGTACGATGAAGTTCACCTACGTCTTCGTTATATTTCAGCAGATCCCACCCACTGTAATAGTTGCGTAATTCTCCGGTTTTAAACGCAAACGGAAAACCAACGGTGCACGGAAAATCATCAGTATCCATCGCTGCGACGATTAAGTTATATCCACCCGGTTTAGTACAACGTTGCATATTCTCAATAAGGCCAGGGATCGTTTTGGCTTCAAGAAACATCAGTACAACGGTAGAAAGAATAAAATCGTATTCACCCTCAAAACGCAACGCATTAAGGTCAGCGACCTTCGCGTTCAGGTTGGTCAGCCCCTCAGCCGCTTTGATGCGCTCAAGGTTAGCGATGCTCATGGGGTTTTTATCCCATGCGGTAACGTCATAGCCATTTGCCGCCAGGTACAGGCTGTTTCGGCCGTTACCGCAGCCCAGATCTAACGTTTTACCTGGCGCAACCACTTTTGCCGCTTCAACGACATCGGAATGCGTACGGGTTAAATCATATTTTTCAGTAAAGTAGTTTTCGTCGCAAAGGGTCATTATTTATCCTCAGATTTCAGTAATGCAGCACGCTCCGTGCGGATGAGCAGTTTCCCCTGCATCAGCAATGCAAACGTACGTATCAGTAATAATGCAATGATAAAATTGGTAAAAATAAACAGTGGGATAGACAGCGTATGAAAAAATCCTGATTCGCTGCCGTGTCCAAGATGCAATCCCGTTGTCGCCAGGGCCGACACGCCAAACGAGAAGCTCCAGAAAGACGCATTAAACGGCTGTGACAAATACCACGGCATAAGGCGTAGCATGAACAGAAGTTGCAGCAAACCATAGCCGAACAACATTTTGGCTAACGTATCCCCCTCGCCACCGTTGACGCTAAGCCAGGCGCTACAGGCGACCAGCGCGGGTGCCAACTGAATACCAAGTGAAGTCCGTAAAACCGTCGGCAGCTCGCCGCAGCTTCGTAAACGTTGCAGAATCACTGGCTCCAGGCTGAGCCATGAAAATACCCCGGCGCCCAAAAACACCAATCCGGCATCGTTGAACCCAAGTGCACCACAGGCCATGGCGCTGATAAAGTTATTGGCAACGGTTGGCAGATACAGACCCGGCGTGGTGGCCTCTTCCGGATGCTCCCCACGCCACAGCCCTGCCGTTTGCCAGGCTGCGTATGCCAGCTGTATGACCACGCCAATACTGAATAACCCAATCGCCAGCGGTCGATACCACGGAACAAATCCAATCGCGACCAGCATCGTGGTGGCCGGAAACAGACTGACAAAGCTACTCATCACCGGATGACGAATTTCCGCCAGTACGCTATGCGGAAAACGCAGTAAACGGCTCAGAAAGGCCAGCGTCAGCAATCCCCAGATGACCATTGCAAGGATGACTAAGCCATCAGCAATCCAGTGGCTCACCGGCCACACCTGGCTGGCGTAACGCCACGCAAATCCCATCCCAATTGTACCCAGTACCATGCCAAAATAACCGGCCGGAAGATTGAGGACCCGTTCACTCTGTTTGTTCTTACTCATTTTGTTTATTTTTTAAAGTATATTTGAAATGCATTTTATGGAATATCTGCCGGTTTAGCCAGTGCAGAAAACTTTGCTACGTTTAACTAAGGTGCGCAACATGGAAATGAGCTATGACCAAATACCGTCTAAGCGATGAATCTCGCTCCTTTAGTTACCTGGATAATGGCAATAAAAAAAGTGTATTACTACGCCAAATCATCGCACTCATTGATTTTAATGATGTTAGATCCGGTACGCTCGGTGGCTGGATTGATGATGAAAGCGTTCTGTCGCAAAGCGGTAATTGCTGGATATACGATGAGAATGCGCTCGCGTTTTCCGGCGCGACGATATCCGGAGACGCCCGTATTACACAGGCAAGCGTGGTCAGAGATGGCGCGCAGATTGGTGATGCCGTCTGGATTGACCGAGCAGAAATCAGCCATAACGCGCAAATACGTGACAACGTCACCATTCAGGATTCTGTTGTTCGCGGTGAGTGCCTCATCTGCGGTGATGCACGCATTGTGTGTGACTCTGAAATCATTGCGGCCAGAGGGTTAACCCGTGAAAGCGACCAGCTCCTGCAAATTTACGAGCGGGCGGCAGTCAGCAATTCACGCGTGGTGCATCAGGCGCAAATCTATGGCGATGCGATGATCAATTATGCCTTTATAGAACATCGGGCTGAAGTTTTTGATTTTGCACGGATAGAAGGCAATGAAGAGAATAATGTCTGGATCTGCGATTGCGCCAAAGTCTATGGGCATGCACGCGTCATCGCCGGAACGGATGAAGACGCCATTCCTACCCTGCGCTACAGCTCGCAGGTGGCGGAACACGCGGTGGTTGAAGGTAACTGCGTGCTGAAACACCACGTGCTGGTTGGGGGGCATGCGCAATTACGTGGCGGACCGCTCCAGCTTGACGGTCACATCCTGATTGAAGGCTATGCCTGTATTCTGGGTGAAGTGCTGATCGAGCATCATATTGAGATAACCGATCAGGCCCAAGTTGAAGCCTTTGACGGCGATGCGATCCATCTGCGCGGGCCAAAAGTGATCAACGGTGAACAACGTATCACGCGCACCCCTATCGCCGGTTTATTCTGAAGAGCCATCAATGATGCGGGCGTAGAGATTCACGTCATGGTAATCGCCATTAAGGAACTCCGCCTGTTGCATACATCCTTCCAGTCGGAAGCCATTGCGCAGTGCAACCTGGTTGCTCTTGACGTTATCTACACGACATTTAATCACGAAGCGGCGAATATCCTGGCGCTGCGCATAATGATGAATCATTGCCTGTAGCGCCTGAGACAGAATGCCTTTGCCCTGGTGCTCTTCACCCAGCCAATAACCAATATAAGCGGCTTTGTTCAGCGGCTCTATCTGGTTAAACGAGATAACGCCAGCCACCTCCCCTTGTTCGAAAATAAGGAACATTTTGGCGTAGCCGCGCTGGTGCAACATCATATTCCCCTGCACGTTCTTACGCGTGTCGTCCTCAGATTCGACAAACTGCGGCCAGTTCAGTGACTGTTGGAGCCAGGTTTTATTTTTAAGCACCAACTGATGCAGAAGGGTGACGTGGTGTTCTTCTACCGCCCACAGTTCCAGCGCGTCACTAACGATAATTATTTCTGACATGTTTATCTCCTTTGCGATCGTAAACGGGGCATTTCTGACTGGCAGTAGCCGATATTACTCTGTTTAGCGCCGGGGATGTCTTATTTTTATGCTGTAACAGCAATCACTTAGAAAGAATCTCTGGCGTGGAACCCGTTACTCTGGTGATCCGGGTATCCCCTGATGGATAGACCGTAATGATGACAATAACACTTTCATTCTATTGCTAAGGAGCAAGCATGGCAGCACCTTTGGGTCGTTTAGCACTTATTCCGCTTTTACTGATTACCGCCTGTCACCAACCTGTTTCCACCACGCAAGCGGGCCCCGTTCCCTTTGCCGTCAATAAGCAACAGGTCGTGGATAATACCACGCTGGAAATTTCCCGTAGCGCGCTGGAATATAACATTCATAAAGTTCAGCAACTGCTGGGAGATAAAACCCGGATGTGCGCCATTCTTAAAGGCGACGCGTATGGGCACGATCTCTCACTGGTAACACCGGTGATGATGCAAAACGGCGTGCAATGTATTGGCATCGCCAGCAACGAGGAGATTAGTACCGTTCGCCTGTCAGGCTATACATCGCAGCTCATGCGCGTGCGTAACGCGACGGAAAAAGAGATGCGCCAGGCGGCGGATTTCGATACCGAAGAGCTTATCGGTAATCTGGATATGGCTAAGCGTCTAAGTGCAATCGCTCAGGAGAAAGGTAAAACTATTCGTATCCATCTGGCGCTGAACTCTGGCGGTATGTCGCGTAACGGTCTGGAAGTCAGTACCGCTGCAGGTCTGGAAGAAGCACGCGCTATTTCCGCATTACCTGGCCTGAAAATTGTCGGCATCATGTCGCATTTCCCGGAAGAAGATGCGGCAGTGGTAAAACGCGATCTGGCCCGTTTCAATACGCAATCAGCCCAGGTACTGAAAATTACCGGGCTTAAGCGCGAAGATGTCACCCTGCATGTCGCGAATACGTTCGCTACCCTGACCGTTCCAGAATCCTGGCTCGACATGGTGCGTGTTGGCGGTATTTTCTATGGCGATACCATCGCCAGCACCGAATACAAACGCGTCATGACGTTTAAATCTGCCATCGCGTCGGTAAACCATTACCCCAAAGGAAACACCGTCGGATATGACAGAACCTATACCCTTAAACGTGATTCCGTTCTGGCCAATATCCCGACAGGTTATGCCGATGGTTATCGCCGTGTGTTCAGTAATGCAGGGCACGTGCTGATCCGCGGCCAGCGGGTTCCGGTACTGGGTAAAACATCCATGAATACCGTGATCGTCGATGTAACCGATTTGCCGCAGGTTGCATCCGGTGATGAAGTGGTGCTGTTCGGTAAACAGGGAAATGCACAGGTTAGTGCAGAAGAAGTCGAAGAAATTAGCGGCGCGTTGTTCACTGAAATGTCGATCCTCTGGGGGGCGACGAACAAACGCGTGATGGTCGATTAACACCTAAAACAGGAAGGGCTTCCGTTTCTCGCAGGAAGCCCTTTTACACAGCAAGCGCCGTTCTACTCAGCTCTCACTGACACTCTCTTTTTGCAATATTTTGAGCAAATCTTCCTTCAGGTGGAGTTTCTGTTTCTTAAGACGAACAATGTCCAAACTATACCCCCGACCATCCGAACCTTCCAGTCTGGAGATCTCATGATCAAGGCTGTTGTGTTTTTCGAATAAGGACAGAAAGCGAGGGTTCTCGGATTTCAGTCGGGAAATAAGGTCTCTGTATTCTGGAAACATACTTTCTCCCTGTTAGTGGACAAGAACGTGTATAAGAAATACACACCCACAGAGTACCCATTTGCCATACAGAAAAATGCGAACAGGATCGAGTAAATAGTGTACAGAGTCGTTATGAGGATGATTGCAGATACGGCTCCCCATCAGGAGAGCCGTAAAGGGCGTGATTAACGCATCTCGCGGTCGTCAACGTACTGACGTTTATCCGGCGCTGGCGGGAAGTACTGATACAGCCAGGTTTCGCTGATGGCGTCACCCTGACAACGCAGGAACATACGCATATCTACCGGTTCGGTTGAGTCAGAGGTCGGATACCAGTCAAACTGAATGCGATAACCATCGATAGGCTCCACGTAGAGGATCTCAATCTGTTTCGCTTCACCGCTGGAGAGCGTAATCACCGGTTCAATGCCTTTCGGCGCAGCCGCTTTTAGATCGCCACCAACGAAGTCAACGGCAAAACGACGCGCCCATTTTTCTGGGTAATGCTCGCCCGGTGCCCATCCTTCCGGGAAACCGCCCATGCCTGTCCGGGTCGCCATCACGCGAGCCAGCGGTGAACGCACCGGCGGTTGAGCGCTCCAGTACAGGCGATATTTGAATTCCAGCTCATCGCCGGCTTTGATCTTCTTGTCCGGCTGCCAGAAGCAGACAACGTTATCCAGCGTTTCGCCGGTCGTCGGGATCTCCATCAGACCGATGGTCCCCTTGCCCCACTGGTTGCGCGGTTCCACCCACAGGCTTGGGCGCTTGTTATACCAGCCCATGATGTCCTGATAATGGGAGAAGTCGCGATCGAGTTGCAGCAAGCCAAACCCTTTCGGGTTGTTATCGGTATAGGCGTTGAACTGCAGCTTTTGCGGGTTATTCAGCGGACGGCAGATCCACTCGCCATTGCCCCGCCACATCGCCAGACGATCGGAGTCATGGATTTGCGGGTGAATAGTGTCGCACATCCGACGCTCATTGTTGCCGCAGCTGAACATGCTGGTCATCGGCGCAATGCCAAGCTGCTTGATGTCTTTGCGCGCATAGATGTGGTTTTGTACATCCATAATCACCTGCGTTTTCTCGCAGTGGATCACGAACTTGAATGCGCCGGTTACGCTTGGGCTGTCGAGAAGCGCATACACGGTAAAAGAGGTTGCGCCCGGTTTAACCGTTTCAAACCAGAAAGAGGTGAAATCAGGAAACTCTTCTTTGCTGTCGGTGTAGGTATCTACCGCCAGACCACGGGCCGATAAACCGTACTGATAGGTGTCATCCACGGCGCGGAAATAGCTGGCGCCCAGGAAAGAAACGACATCGCGGCGGGCCAGTTCTGGCGCTTTAAACACGCGGAATCCAGCGAATCCGAGGTCAGTCTGCCCTTCCAATTGTTTGGTATCCACACCCGCGTCGTTGTATTTAAACAGTTCCGGACGGAAGTGAATTTCACGCGCCATATGCGTACTACCATCAACCGAGAACATGCGTACACGGCGACGGAAGCCCATTCCCACGTGGAAGAACTGCGCATCAAGCTGACGATTTTCAACATTGTTCCACAGAGACTGCTCTGCGTCATATTGAATGCTGTTGTAGGCCTGCGGCGTCAGTTTCGCCAGCGTTTCCGGTAACGCGCGCGGTGCGCCGCCCCAGGGCTTCTGTGCTAAGTCATGGGCCATCGATTGCAGAACGGAAAAATCAAAACGTACGGTTTTTCCGTCTGCAATGTCAGACTCTGCCGCAAAGGCGGCGCGGGAAAAGAGTGATGCAATACCACTGGTTCCGCACACGGCGGCCATTGCCATTGAACCTTTAATAAATCGTCTGCGATTCATGCCTGAAAGTGAGTCCTTCTGGTCGTGTAAATGGTCCCGCGCCGGTCAAAATCAGCGGCAAGAGAGTGCACATTTCTGACCGCTCACTCTAGACAAAATTCATTAATAATCCAATTGTTGGTCGCCGATTATCTGTACAAAATCGAAAATATTTTATGTCGATGGGAACAGACCGAATCCCATGTAAATTCCATTAAAGTAAACCACACCGACGTTTACTTCGTTCTTGAGCCTCCTGATACAGCGCAAACTCATCATAAACCGCGCAACCCAGCGCCTGTTCAAACGCGTCGCGGCTGGAATTTCCGTGGCTGCGAGCTTGTGTTTCATTGCCCAAATTGGACTGGAAAATTCCTGCGGCGCTCACCGGTAAAAAATCTTCGTAGGTGATGGGTTGCGCAACCAGCCAGCCCCGTTCAATAAGCGGCTGCGGATCGTCATCAGGGCGAATCGCCTGCCGATGCGCTTCACCCGATGGCGTCAGACGATAGCGGAACCAGGCTAGCCCCTGCTGGCGCAGCAGGAATTCGCTGTCCGGGAAGGCTTTAAACACCTCCTGAAGATGTAGCTGGTGCGTCAGATTGTCTTTCCCCGTTCCCGCTTTATTCAGCAATTCGTCGTACAACGCTCTACCTTTCGGCGTCAGGGCCACGCCGCGCTGTTCGATCTCACCAAAACGTGCCGTGTGAGTGCCGCGCATTTCACCGGCAAACAACACCGGTTCTTCCAGCGCTTTGAAACTGGTCTGACGCAATAAAATGGGCACCTCGCGGCGCGGCGGCCCTTCAATCAGTATTTTCGGTTCAATGCCGCATTCCGGCATCATCGACTGCACCCGGTCAATATCCAGCGTTCGCGGTGTCAGATGGTTGATATGACAACCGGGGAAGCACACCACATCGGCAATCAGCCGGTGTTCGTTGTGTAATGCGTGATAGGCCGCTTCATCGACCGTGGCATGCTGATGCCAGCGAAAAGTTTCCAGCGCTTCATGCACAAATTCTTGCGCCTGTTCAGATGTAAAACTGCCCTGCGCATCAAATTCATCCAGCAGTTCGTGGCAACGGCGAGTGAAAATATCGCGTTTCGCGAGGATCTCAGCGGCTTTTTGCCGCAGCGCGGCGTTTTCGATTAGTTCGAGCCGTAATAACGAGGTGAATACCCGAAACGGGTTGCGCGATAACGAGGCATCGTCGATGGGACGAAAGGCTGTAGAATGTACGGGGACGCCCGCCTGGGAGAGATCGTAATAACTCACCGGATACATGCCCATAACGGCAAACATCCGGCGCAGCGTAGAAAGCTCCTGCGCGGTACCCACTCGAATGGCGCCATGACGCTCAACGTTTAGCCGGGCCAGTTCATCCGCATTCGCCAGTTTTTCATGCAGCGTCGGATTATTTTCCAGTACCGCCAGATTCACATCAGCGACAAGTTCCAGCAACGTGCCGTACTGCGGGACTTCCTGCTGGTACATTGCTGACATTGCCTGCGAAAATTGTTCCCGAATCTCATCTGCCGTGATGGTGTTCGCCATAATGTCATGCCTCCAGTGAATATTACCTGGAGTGTAGAAAACACCGCTGACTCCGGTGGGAAGAATTTACAAAGTGTGACCCCGCGTAAACTTCCCACCCATACAAAAGATGAACAGTACCTACTGGCGTGGTTTCAAATGACTTTCCAGCCAGGGCAGCATCTGTTTTTTACGGCTAAGCATACCTTCGACCTTGCAAGGCTGCGGGATGTCTGAAAGTTCTGATCCAGCAAACCATAGGCTGGTGTCACCCAGATTGATGACAGTGAGCATCAGCACGACTAACGCAGCGTTCTTTTCTTCTGCATAGCGCGCCATTTCCTGACGGAGATCGTCCAGCACCGCATCCACCTGTTGCAGCGCATAGAGTTCGAGCTGCGCGACACAGACTGAATGTCCATGGATGGTGAAGGTTTTAATGTCTTTCTGCAAAAGTTCCCGGGCACTCATCCCTTCCACACTTGTTTTAGCTGACAGCAGGTCGCGACTGAAAGCGTCAAGATCCACTCCGGTTTTTTGGGCCAGCGCATCAACCGCCAGGCGATCGTCAGTGGTCGTCGTTGGCGAACGAAGCGTGACAGTGTCACTCAATACGGCGCCGAGCAGTAAAACAGCCTCAGCGGAAGATAATTGGTTGCGTTCATCCTCCGTCATCAGTTGCCACAGCAGGGTTGCGCTACTGCCGACAGGCTTCACCCACACTTCCGGTGGCAGACGGGTGACTAACCCACCAAGTCGGTGATGATCGATAATTCCCACCACGTTACTTTCTGTTAACGATTCCGGTCCCTGGGCCGGCTCGGTGAAGTCGACCAGCCAGACATCACGATCGGTCAGTTCAAACGTCAACCGTTCAGGCATCGTCAGCCCCGCATGCTCAAAGATAAACTGCGTTTCGCGGTTAGGCTCGCCCAAACGCCATGCCGTCGCCTGCTGGCCACGTAAACTAAGCCAACGCGCCGTCATTGCGGCGGTGCAGATGGCATCGCTATCGGGATTAAGGTGCCCTATTACATGTATCATTCATCAGTGCCTTGTGAAGAGAAATCATTCAAAAGTAAACAATCACCAAAGTATAACGACTGGGCACACTCCCTTCCATGATCCCACCACCCAGCAATGCTGTACAAAACATAAGCAAAATAAATCAGTTGTAAGTAAAACATGATAAATGTTAATAATATTTTGCTATCAGGTTATCAAAAACAAACAACTTTACTTGTCACCGATACGGCTCTGTTTTTAACATCGCTTATGGAAAAAAATGTTCTGTTCAATCAGCGCATTCGCTTGCGCCACCTTCATACTTTTGTCGCCGTTGCACAGCAGGGAACGTTGGGGCGCGCGGCTGAGACCCTTAACCTGAGCCAACCGGCTCTCTCCAAAACGCTAAATGAACTGGAGCAACTGACCGGTACCCGTCTCTTTGAGCGTGGCCGCCTTGGCGCGCAGTTAACGCTGCCCGGAGAACAGTTTCTTACCCACGCGGTAAGAGTGCTGGATGCGCTCAACACCGCCGGACAAGCGTTAAATCAGCGCGAAGAATCGCAGACTGATGTCGTACGGATCGGGGCCTTACCCACCGCGGCACTGGGCATTCTGCCTGCGGTAATTGGTCCTTTCCACAAGCAGCAAATGGAGACCACGCTACAGGTCGCCACCATGAGCAATCCGATGATTCTGGCAGGTTTAAAATCCGGGGAAATCGATCTTGGCATTGGTCGCATGGCCGATCCGGAATTAATGGTCGGTCTGAACTATGAATTGTTGTTTCTGGAATCACTTAAACTGGTCGTGCGCCCTAACCATCCGCTGTTGCAGGAAACCATCACGTTAAGTCGGGTAATGGAGTGGCCGGTGGTGGTTTCGCCAAAAGGAACCGCGCCTCGCCAGCACGCAGAAGCATTGTTGCAAAGTCAGGGTTGTAAAATGCCGCCAGGCTGCATTGAAACGCTGTCAGCATCGCTTTCCCGCCAGCTGACGGTTGATTACGACTATGTGTGGTTTGTCCCTTCAGGCGCGGTTAGAGAGGATTTACGCCAGGCGACGCTGGTGTCGTTGCCGATACCTACCCACGGTGCGGGTGAACCCATCGGTATTCTTACCCGTGTCGATGTGCAACTCTCTCAGGCCGCGCAGATCCTTATCGCCGCAATACGCAAAACCGTACCGTTTTGATGCCAAATATTAAGGGACCATCAGGTCCCTTAATTTATTGTTAAAACGTTTCCCAGTTATCGCCACTGGCCGTTGCCGTCTGCGGACGCGAATGGTCAGGCGTAGTGCTTACGGGAGGGCGTTTAATTGCACTCGTTCCCGTTAAGCGAAATGTACCTACGGCTTCCGTTAAGCGCGCCGCCTGCTCTTCGAGAGAGGCCGCCGCAGCCGATGCTTCTTCAACCAACGAGGCATTTTGCTGCGTAACCTTATCCATTTCTGATATCGCCTGGCTCACCTGTACGATACCCCGGCTCTGCTCATCAGAGGCCGCCGCGATTTCCAGCATGATATCGGTGACGCGTTTTACCGCATCGACAATATCCGTCATCGTATTGCCCGCCGCGACGACTTCTCCGGAGCCCTGGTCAATCAGTCGGACCGATTCGCTGATCAATCCTTCAATCTCTTTTGCCGCCTGAGCGCTGCGGCTTGCCAACGTACGGACTTCACTGGCGACCACGGCAAATCCACGCCCCTGCTCTCCTGCCCGCGCCGCCTCAACCGCAGCGTTCAGTGCCAGGATATTGGTCTGGAAAGCAATGCTATTAATCACGGCTGTGATTTCGGAGATTTTCTTCGAACTCGTTGAGATATTACCCATGGTTTTCACCACGCCAGAAACCATCTGACCGCCCCGACTGGCCTTACCGGACGCATCTTCCGCCAGTTTGCTTGCGTGATGCGCATTGTCGGCGTTTTGCTTCACCGTGGCGGTCAGCTCTTCCATGCTGGCTGCCGTTTGTTCAATCGCTGCGGCCTGTTGTTCAGTACGTGAAGACAGATCGGTATTACCCGCCGAAATCTCGCTGGTACCGCGGTAGATTTCTTCCGCGCCCTGACGTACCGTGCCCACCGTTTTCCCCAACGATCGTTGCATTGTCTGTAGGTGACGGCTCAGACGGCCAATTTCGCTACGCCCGGTCGGTTCATCGTGCATCGTCAGATCGCCTGATGAAATTCGCTCAATACGCTGGGCCGCGCGTAGCAGAGGGTGAATGACGGTACGACGCAGAACAATGAACGTCATCACGGTTAGCACCAGCGCAAGAACGAATGCACCCAGCATAAAAGCCATGCCGAGTTGTGTACGCTGATGCGCCTGTTCGCTTAACTGGTTCGCCCTTGCGGTACGAATGTCGATCGCTTTTAACAATACCTTATTGTAAGCAGAGTCCAGCGGTCGGGCCTGTTCATTTTCATGGTTGATGATCGCTTCAAACATGCCGTTTTTAGCGTACTTCAGCATGGGCTGTAAACCGTCGGTATAGGCTTTGAAGCTGGCGCTCAGTTCAGCATCTAGCGCTTCATCTGCAGACGTTTTTACCGCACGCGACATATAAGCGTTAAAACCGTCCTGCGACTGCTTGATGCGTTTTTCTGCCTCGGCAATATTGGCCTTCATGTCATCCATTTCGGCAATACGGCTCGCCGCGCCGGCGTGGATCATATTGATACGCGCGGTGCGTAAGTGGTTAGAGCTGTTAGATAACCCCATCCTGACCTGAATCTCATCGGTCACGTCGCGCTGATCGCGATCGGCCTGCATAAGAAAATAGCTTGCCAGTCCGGAACTTAAGGCGAACAGCAGAAGGATGCCACCGAGAATGGAGGAAAACAGCGGAACCAGCCGGATTTGATGCAGAAAGCCCAGTTTATGCTGGGCTTGCATCGATGTAGTGTTGTCCATGACCGTCGACTCTCTTGTAGGGTTTATGCGTGAAAACACGCCCGTTAGATAGTCATCGGCAATCCGGGAAGTTTACTTACCGTGAAAAGCGCCGGATTCGTCACACTTTCACAACATAATTCTAAAAAATTCAGGAAAGTGCCAGCGGTTAAATCCGCTGGCCAATGAATCAGTTATCGCCAAAGTGGATAACGGTACGGATGGACTTACCTTGGTGCATTAAATCGAACGCTTCGTTAATCTGCTCCAGCGGTAAACGGTGGGTAATAAAGGGATCCAACTGAATTTTCCCGCTCATTGCTTCTTCAACCATGCCAGGAAGCTGAGTACGCCCTTTCACACCGCCAAACGCGGAACCGCGCCAGACACGCCCGGTAACCAGCTGGAACGGACGAGTTTTGATCTCTTGCCCTGCTCCCGCCACGCCAATGATGATGCTTTCGCCCCATCCTTTATGGCAACATTCCAGTGCCGCGCGCATCACGTTAACGTTGCCGATACATTCAAAGCTAAAATCCACGCCGCCGTCGGTCAGCTCAACGATCACATCCTGAATCGGTTTGTCGTAATCCTTCGGGTTGATGAAATCGGTCGCGCCCATATCACCTGCCAGCTTAAATTTTTCCGGATTGGTATCAACGGCCAGAATACGCCCGGCTTTCGCCTGCACCGCGCCCTGAATTACCGCCAGACCAATACCGCCCAGACCAAATACGGCGACGGTGTCGCCTTCTTTCACTTTTGCGGTGTTATGGACTGCTCCGATACCGGTGGTCACGCCACAACCCAGCAGACACACTTTGTCCAGCGGGGCCTGCGGGTTAACCTTCGCCAGAGAGATCTCCGCGCAAACGGTGTATTCGCTGAAGGTGCTGGTGCCCATATAGTGATAAATCGGCTCACCGTTATACGAGAAGCGCGTTGTGCCATCCGGCATCAGACCTTTGCCCTGGGTCGCACGTACGGCCTGACACAAGTTGGTTTTACCCGATTTACAGAACTTACACTCGCCGCACTCTGCGGTGTACAGCGGGATCACATGATCGCCCGGCTTCAGACTGGTGACGCCTTCGCCTACTTCAACCACAATACCGCCACCTTCATGGCCAAGTACCGCCGGGAATACGCCTTCCGGATCGTCGCCAGAGAGCGTAAAGGCGTCGGTGTGGCACACGCCGGTATGGGTAATTTTAACCAGCACTTCACCTTTCTTTGGCGGTGCGACGTCGATTTCGACAATTTTTAACGGTTGGCCGGGGCCGAATGCAACTGCTGCACGTGATTTCATTTGTCTCTTCCCATTATTGCGAGGTGATGATGTTATTTTAGATAAGCACGCAGAAGATGGCCGATTTCAGCCATGCGCACGGCACGCTGGTCTGGCGTAGTTTCCCCACTGACCAGCTCGTCTTTCAGATGGATCTCAACCATTTCGCCCATCAGGCCATTGGATGCGCCGCGCACAGCGGCAATTTGCTGCAGGATTGCCAGACACGGTTCGCCAGATTCCAGTGCACGCTCAAGCGCATCAACTTGACCGCGAATACGGCGTACACGGGTGAGAATGCGTTTCTTGTCTTCAGGTGAATGCGGCATACGCCCTCCAGATACTATAGGGGGGTATACTATCAGATTTGTTATTTGGCTGTAAAATATATGATTTATTTAATATCAGTAGCTTAGGTTAAGCTGTTATCGGATATATGCGGACACCCGTTTACTATCGCCTGCGCAGGCAAACGGAACCCCGGTTTATATCCACAGCGCTATGTGGGTATGAATGACTGTCGCCAGTTCCCGCTGGCGGCGGTCAACCACCTTCTAATAGTCACTACGCTGCGATGGAGCTGGGTGCTGATTACTGGCAATAAAAAACCGCCCAAGGCCGGCTGATTTTGATGTGTAACGGTTTAGCTAATTGGTTGATGATTAGTGTCTAATATCATTTCCCAAATATTGAAATTCTCTTCAGTACATCTGCCATAAGGTAAAGCTGTCGCCCTGGCTGTACGAAATTACCAATACGATACTCAATCTGTTCACCACCCGATTAGACACAAAAATTTCTTTCATCCGAAGGTTGTTCTGCGCCCCTTTTATTTCACGCTCGCTAATTTAACGACGGACCTTCGTTAACCACTTCGACTCCGCCCCCCCCTTTTTTTATTACCTAAATATATAATCCAATGTTTTATGACTTAATTAACTTCATATTTATTCTTGATGATGATTAACATCACTTAATGATAATTTACAAAAACAATTAAATTTAAAGCGTAATGTTTTATTGTGTTTTTTTATTAATACAAGGAAACGTTATGAGCTGGAATAAAGATGCTGCCGTTAATTACGCACGAAATCGCGCAGGAAGTGCCAGTCAACATAGATGCGCTCATTTTGTTTCTAATGCCGTACGCGCTGGCGGCGCTAGACTCATTAATACAAACTATGCATAAGATATGGCGTTTAACCTACGTGCAGCAGGCTTTCGAGCTGTGTATGGCGCCCCAATGAAAGGCGATGTTGCTGTAATACAACCGATCGCTGGCCATCCGGCGGGACATGCTTGCATTTACGGCGGTGATGGCACCTGGTATTCAGATTATAAACAAAACAGCATGTGCCCTGGCAATAATTGGGCATCTGCGGCACCGTCTTATCAATTATTCAGGCACAATTGATATGAATTTATTAATATTTACCAGCCTATTAATCTGCACTTCCGCGTTCGCGACTGTTTCCCCTACTGGCCCAGAGGCAGCAGCATTGAAATTTAATCACTGGTATGTTGCACAATTGTTAAAAGAGAAAAATCCTTTAACGGATTACGCTGGACTTAAACCTTACGTCACTACCAGCACGATTGCCGCATTGAAAAAATCTAATGCGGCTGACCCCAATACCGAAGACGTACCGGACTCTGATATGTTTATCAAAGCCCAGGATTATAGTGAAGACTGGCGGCAGATCGAGATTGTGTCGTCAGATTATGATCCCGTGTGTATGCAAGTTTATGTGTCGTTTGGAACGAATCAAGCACATACCGTTATCGACTGTATGGTGCAGGAAGGCGGGGCCTGGAAAGTTCAATCTGTAGCCAGACAGGATATCTTGCCGAACATCAGTCTAAAGTAATCTATGTAAAGCCCGTTAATTCGTACGGGCTTCATTCCCCTTAATTATTTTTTCGTTGCGCTATAAGCTTGCGCAAATCGATACCAAACCGTTTTTTAATACCCCGAAGATAACTTCCTTCAGCCCCTTATAACCGAGCATACCCAACACAAACACGATCTCATTGTGTGTAAATGTGACCTCGCCAACTTGCGGGATAGTGAACGTTACGTTTGGGAGGTGAGCTGCTGCAAACATCATGATCACTGCCCCGATCAGGACGTCACCGCAACATTCACGGAACTTTCCACCCCAATGAAAAAACCGAACGATAACGCCCAGGGCAACCAGGATTACTAATTTATGGTTCACCGCAGCAGATTTATCAATACCTCATCACAGGCCATCGCGAGGGAACGGATATTATTCAGCATTTCAAGGAGTACGGCAGCAGAGAAACGCAGCATCACAAGTTTGTATTACTGCCAGGACTAAAAAAAATTGTTTTTTTATCACATTAATTTGAACAACACCCTGATTGGCTTTAACTGTGTCAGATGCACCCAAAGATTATGTAAATTAATAAGGCCTGCCTGAGCTAATATTGCTATCGTGATCATCAATGTGGATGCAGTAATTACAAGCATTAAGCGGTTAATGTTTCGTTGGATCCTGAAATGTTGCTTGTCCCTTCTCTCCTCAGATTCCCATGTGACAATTGTTGAAATAGCCTTGCCTTGTATATAATATTTTTCATCACTAAATCTGACATCCTCTGTAATTACAAGTGACTGGAGCAGCAGAAAGACCTTCCTCCTGAAATCTTCATTCTTGATATGTTTATACCAAAGCGTCCCGTACAATAGATCAATAACCTCATCACATGTTACTCCAGTGTGAGTTTTCTCTGGCGATTGATGTACATATTCGTTCACCAGCATCTGTAGCAACATTATACGATCAAGTCCACTCAACGCCTTGTTACTGGTGAATGAAGAAAAGAGATTGTTTTTTGCTCTCGTCAGCGCATTTTTTGCATAAGCAATACGTGTAAAATAATTTATTGCAAAAAGAAAAATCGAATCAAACCTTAATGGACCTTGCTTTCTCCAATGAATAATCTCAACATTCATTTTTTCAATATCATTGAGTGGAAGGTTTATTTTCTCCATATAGGCGTGCTGCTCAGCATGCCATTTTTCAAGCACAACATTTTTGCCTCTTAGGCTCACAAGCTGATATTTTTCTTGTTTTACATCCGAAAAATAAACACCATAGTAATTATATACTTGATCATCCACATGATTTTTCAGAGTAAACCGTGGCAGAAAATAACGCCATAATCTACCTTTAGCTCTCGAAACTAAGGATTCTATGAACATAATTACGCTCTAACATCTTTAATTTGTCACAGTTAATGATAGTCCACTGTGCGAATAAAAAAGCCCTCCCCATTCGATAATGTGGAGGGCTTTTGTACACCGATTTAGTACTTATCAGTGATCTCAACAACGACATGGCGATCTGGAGCAAGGCAATTAATCAGCTGCTGTCCGGTCTGCCCATCACAACTGGATCCCGTGACAGAATCACTCGAACCGTGTCCTTGTGCAGTAATATTTGCAGCTGGCATGCCTAACGCGACTAATTCATCGGCAACAGCCTGCGCGCGCTGGGCTGACAGTTGCTGGTTATAATCTGCGGCTCCGGTGCGATCGCTATAGCCAATAACAACGGTCGCTTTGTCTTTGGCCGGTTGCAGACCGGGATTTCGGTATAACTGCGCAATCGCCGCTTTCCCTTCTGGGGTTAATGCTGCTGAATCATAACCAAACATCACATCAGATTTTAAGTTAAAACGCTGAGGTTCAGGCGCAGGAGTTGCGGCAACTGCCGGTGCAGGCGTAACCTCCGCGTCGTCATGCTGGCCAAAGCGATATGACAACCCAGCGGTAACGGAACTAACATCACTTGATACGCCAATCTGGTTTTCATTACCCACATTGCTCACCCATTGATATTCCACGCGACCAGCCCAGTTCTTGTTAAAGGCATATTCCGTACCAACAGCCACAACCGGACGCACACCAGTATCAAAGCGGTTATTGCCTTTAATATCTGACTCCGCGCGATATCCCATTGCCCCTGCACGACCGTAGAGATCCCAATCATCAGTCAAACCATAACTTGCTTTCAGCGATAATTGCAGACCCTGGCTTTTCATTTGAGAACCAGAAGAACCATTTTTACCGTTGAATTGCATATTACCTAAATAATCATAGCCGCCTTCAACTGCCAGCCATGGAGTAATCTGGTAGCCTGTAAATACCCCGCCACCGACGTTATCGCTATCAAAACCAACATCACCATATTTATTACCATTAGCCCCCGTTTGCTGGCTTGCGCTGGTATCAAAGTAATGCGACCAACCAAATTTCCCACCAGCATACCAGGTTCCCGCATCCGCTGCGGCAAATGCCGTAGTCGCGGTCAGTGCATTTGCAATAATGAGTGTAATAAGCGTCTTTTTCATAAATTTCCTATTATAGACTTGCCGTTTGTCAGTTAGTTATCTGTTAGTCGGCGCTACAATAAGATTTTTAATGAAGGCTGATAATCGTTTTTTTATTTATTTCTGGACAGTTTTAGAATCGCTCTTAAGACTTATTTACGATAACCACCCTACCCAACCCGCAGTAAATCACTGTATCTCGTTGTATAACGCGGTGAGAGCATATCTCGCTTCATCGCCCACGGTTGTTGTATACCTTGTCCGGCAAAATAGAGCGTTCCTTTACCTTTTTCAGCATTGAGCGTATCCAGAACGGCCATCAGCTTATCGCTGTTATGCCGTGGGGCGTTGTCATCAAACAGATTCAACTGCGCAACGCCAGAACTAAAAAAATCGCCCAGCATGACCCCTGCTTTTTGATAACGCAGCCCCTCCCGCCATATTGCGTCCAGGCTACGTGTGGCCGCCCTTATAATTTCCCGACTATCCTGGGTTGGTGTCAGCAGTTTTATCGATGCGCTGTTACCGTAATACGGTTCATTCAGGGAAAATGGGCTGGTTTTGATAAACGTAGAGATAAACCGGCAGAACTGGTGCTCTCTGCGTAATTTTTCCGCAGCACGTGCAGCATAGGTACAAATAGCCTCTCTCATCGCATTGTAATCCGTGAGTTTTTCACCAAACGATCTTGAACAAATGATCTCCTGCTTAACTGGCGCAAACTCTTCCAACGCCAGGCACGGTTCACCGCGCAATTCCCGCACAGTGCGCTCAAGCACAACGTTGAAATGTTTGCGGATAAAGCGAATATCGGTATCCGCCAGGTCGCAGACCGTTTTAATGCCCATAGCGTCCAGTTTTTTACTGATACGGCGTCCGACACCCCAGACTTCATCAACCGGGAGCGCAGCCATCAGCTTACGCTGACGCTCAATATTCGAGAGATCCACCACCCCGTCAGTCTGTTCCTGCCACTTTTTGGCAGCATGGTTCGCCAGCTTGGCCAGGGTTTTGGTCTGGGCGATACCGACCCCAACCGTGAGGCGCGTTTTCTGTAAAATGGTTTCTCTGATTTCACGACCAAAATCTGTAAGATCCCTGCAGTTTCGCACGCCAGTTAAATCACAAAAGGCTTCATCGATACTGTACATTTCCACGCGCGGAGACAGCTCCTCCAGAATCGACATTACCCTGCTGCTCATATCCGCATACAGCTCGTAGTTCGAACTAAAGCAGAACACGCCGCAGCGCCTGAACAGATCTTTCTGTTTGAAGTATGGTGCTCCCATATTGACGCCAAGCGCCTTCGCTTCCGCGCTGCTGGCAATGACGCAGCCATCATTATTTGAAAGAACAACAACGGGTTTACCTTTCAGGTCCGGTCGGAATGCCGATTCACAACTGGCATAAAACGAATTAACATCCACCAGCGCAAACATGATCAGCCCGCGGATTTAATGATAAATGTCACCACGCCAAATATATCCAGCGTGTCCTCGCTGCCGATCATGATCGGTGCGTAGGCGCTGTTCTCTGGCTTCAACATCACCACCGGATGCAATTGCAGGCGCTTAACGGTGAATTCGCCTTCAATAGCAGCAATCACAATGTCTCCGTGGGCCGCTTTTCTGGCACTGTCGACTACCAACAAGTCGCCAGCACCGATCCCTGCCCCCATCATGGAGTCGCCAGACGATTTTACAAAATAGGTTGCGCTGGGATGCTGCACCAACAGGTCGTTAAGATCGATACGTTTCTCAACGTAATCCTGCGCCGGAGAAGGAAAACCGCAGGGCACGAGATCGCTAAATAGCGGGAAGTGTTTGATTTCGGGGTGTTCAACTGGCTGGAAAAACAACATAATAATCTGCCTCTCATGTAACTGTATTTATATACAGTAGTTTTAATGAGAACAGTGATCAAGTGACAGACGTGGCGAACTGAGCGTTGTTTAACCATCTTGCCGGTAAGCGTTTATGCTATCTGGAAAAATAATTTTCGGTTTTATTCCACAGAAGAAAGTACAAATTTTCGCGACATGTACTCAGCCGGAATGATAACGACTACGGCGCCCTGAAAGCGCGTATAGTGGCGTACTAAAATCATTAAAACGGACACATTATGACCACCGCAGGGAAAAGTCATCCGCTGGCCATTGGCGGCCTCATCACCTTAACGCTCATCTGGAGTTACAGCTGGATCGCGATGAAACAGGTCACGCACTACATCGGCGCGTTCGACTTCACCGCACTACGCTGTTCTTTTGGCGCATTATTGTTATTCATCGTTCTGTTACTGCGTGGCCGAGGAATGCGCCCGACACCTTTCGGCTATACGTTAGCGATCGCCTTGCTACAAACATGCGGCATGGTTGGATTATCACAATGGGCGCTAGTCAGCGGCGGTGCAGGTAAAGTAGCCATACTGAGTTATACCATGCCATTCTGGGTGGTGATTATGGCCGCCATTTTCCTCGGTGAACGCATGCGGCGTTTACAGTATTTCGCCATTGCCGTGGCAGCTGCGGGATTATTGCTGGTTTTACAGCCATGGCAACTGAACTTTGCCTCAATGCAGAGCGCGCTACTGGCGATCCTTTCTGGGATCAGTTGGGGGGCCAGCGCGATTGTCGCCAAGCGAATGTATACCCGCCATCCGAATATCGATCTGTTAGCGTTGACCGCATGGCAGATGCTGTATGCCGCGCTGGTGATGAGCCTGGTGGCCTGGCTGGTTCCACAGCGAGATCCAGACTGGCAACCTGTCGTTTTCTGGGCATTAGCTTATAGCGCCGTGCTGGCGACGGCGCTGGCATGGAGTTTATGGCTGTTTGTGTTGCGTAACTTACCAGCCAGTATTGCCAGCTTAAGTACGCTGGCGGTACCTGTCTGTGGCGTTCTGTTTTCCTGGTGGTTGCTGGGTGAAGAGCCTGGCGTTGTTGAAGGCTGCGGTATTATGCTGATTGTTGTTGCGCTGGCTATCGTCAGCCTGAAAAAACGCGTCTCCCAGGTTCAAAGCGTACGAAAAGCACCACCCTGCGAAAATTAATCGGCTAAAAAAATGCACCTTACTCAGTTGGATGTCCAACTTTTGGGGTGCAGTCCAATTTTGCGGGGCGTTATATCAGGAGCGTTTACGCGGCATCATGCGCAACAGCGTATTATCCTTCCAGAAATAGTGATGCATCAGGGCGGCAACGGCATGCAGACCAATAACAAAATAACCCAGGTTTGCCAGCGTCACGTGCCAGGACTTCAGCATATCCACTAAATCAAAGTTAGCCTCTGCCGCATGCGGCATAACGATGCCGAATGCAATCCACGGATTACCCCGGTTGTACATCATCACCAGCCCAATAATAGGCAGCACAATAAACAACAGATAGATAACCAGATGCCCCAGATGCGCCATGCCGGTCATCATTGGCTTTGGTTTTGGCACAATCGGCGGTGCCGGATATTTCAGCCTGACCAGCAGACGCGCCACCATCAGCGTTAATATCGTGATACCACAGGATACGTGCACCATGTTGAATAAGGGACGATAGCTGCGCGGGAAAAATCCGCGAAACTCCATGGCGCTATAGGCCACAATAACTAACAAAAAGACCAGCCAGTGAATACCGATTTGCAGGCCAGAATACTTATTCCCCATAACACTTCCTGAATAAAAACAATAATGCGTCAACATAACGGGCTTTTGTTAAAAATTCATTAACTTTTGTTCACCCATTTTCAGTCGCTTACGCTTAACCGCAAGAACCGCTATTGCCGAGGATGCCTGTCTGGACTAAGCCTGGTAAGGAAAATATGTCGTACCGCCTCATCCTGACAGGAGAAAACCATGAGTAAAATTGGCATTAACGGTTTTGGTCGTATCGGTCGTCTGGTATTGCGTCGGCTACTGGAAGTCAAAAGCAACGTGGAGGTTGTGGCCATAAATGACCTCACCTCGCCCAAAATTCTCGCCTATCTGTTAAAGCACGATTCAAACTACGGCCCGTTTCCCTGGAGCATCGACTTTACCGAAGACGCGCTGATTGTCGACGGTAAAAAAATCGCGGTTTACGCAGAAAAAGAGGCCAAAAATATTCCGTGGAAAACCACTGGCGCTGAGATAATCATCGAATGCACCGGTTTTTATACCTCGACAGAAAAAGCCAACGCGCACCTGGATGCAGGGGCCAAAAAAGTGCTGATATCCGCCCCGGCTGGCGACATGAAGACCATTGTCTTTAACGTCAACGACGACACAATGGATGCGAACGATCGGATTATCTCGGTCGCATCGTGCACCACCAACTGCCTGGCACCGATGGCGAAAGCGCTGCACGATAGCTTCGGTATTCAGCTTGGCACTATGACCACCATCCACGCCTACACGGGAACGCAGTCGCTGGTTGATGGTCCACGCGGGAAAGATCTGCGCGCCTCGCGGGCAGCAGCAGAGAACATCATTCCCCATACCACTGGTGCCGCCAAGGCCATTGGTCTGGTTATTCCGGCGTTGAGCGGAAAATTAAAAGGCCATGCCCAGCGTGTTCCGGTGAAAACAGGATCTGTCACGGAACTGGTATCGATATTGGGGAAAAAAGTCACTGCTGAAGAGGTCAACAACGCGCTGAAAAAAACCACGCAAAATAATGAGTCGTTTGGTTATACCGACGAGGAAATCGTCTCGTCAGATGTCATTGGTTCGCATTTCGGTTCGGTATTTGATGCAACACAAACCGAGATTACCGAAGTTGGCGATCTGCAACTGGTAAAAACCGTCGCCTGGTACGATAACGAATACGGTTTTGTCACCCAGCTTATTCGTACGCTGGATAAATTTATCAAGCTCTAATGTTCTGGCGGAGGCCTGCCTCCGCCCTCTTTCATTTCCCGCGAATTCAATACGTTGTGAGTCTCTCCCCGTTTTCGATTCACTGACTGTGCTATAGCTAACCTTTGCCACTGAGGGAGCATAGTAATGGAAGCACTGAGTCGTGAAACGTTAGAAAACATGATGGAGCAAGCCGTTGCCCACGCAACCACCGTCTCATTCTGGCCGCAGAGTGAAGCCCCCGGAGCAAAAAACAGCGATGCGGTCTTTACGCCAGAACCCCGACATACAGGAACATCTCAGTATGATCGTGCGGCCACCGGCATTCGTGCCCCGGAAATTACCGTTTATGCCCCCGAAAAACCTAACGGCACAGGGATCCTTGTTACTCCTGGCGGCTCTTATCGTCGCGTGGTGATGGATAAAGAAGGCAGCGCACTGGCACCGTTCTTTAACGCCCGCGGTTATACCCTGTTTGTGATGACCTACCGCATGCCGGGTGATGGCCATGAGGAAGGTGCAAACGCGCCGCTGGCCGATGCCCAGCGCGCCATGCGCTACATTCGCGCCAACGCCCATGAATGGAAAATTAACCCTGATCGTATCGGTGTGTTGGGCTTCTCTTCCGGTGGTCACGTAGCCGCCAGCCTGGGAACCCGGTTTGCCGAACCGGTTTATACACCGATTGATAGCATAGACGAGCAACCAACGCGTCCTGCGTTCATGGCGTTGGTCTACCCGGTGATTACTCTGCGCGAAGACATCGGTCACCCGGGCTCTCGTCTTGAGCTGGTTGGCGCTACGCCAGAAAAGGAAGATCTGCGCCACTATTCTCTGGAAGAGCGAGTGGATAACACAACGCCGCCGACATTCCTGCTACACGCCATCGACGATCCGGCGGTGAAAGTAGAAAACAGCCTGGTTTTCTTTAATGCGCTACGTGGGCTGGGCGTTCCGGTCGAAATGCATCTGTTTGAACGCGGTAAGCACGGGTTTGGTATTCGCGATGCGCAAGGGTTACCGCTGGCCATCTGGCCGGAAATGATGATGAACTGGATCGCCACCAAAGTGTGAGAATTGCGCCGGGTGGCGTACAGGTTCACCCGACGAAAAACTTAAGACTGCAAATACACTACCTGTGTTTGCAGGTATTCATTCAGACCGTGTTTACCATCTGCCCCGCCAATCCCGGACTTGCGCCAGCCAGCGTGGAAGCCCTGCATCGCCTCGAAGTTTTCGCGATTAATATAGGTTTCGCCAAACTTCAGCCCCTTAATCGCCTTCATTGCCGTATTCAGATTCTGCGTATAGATCGATGAGGTCAGTCCGTAGTCGCTGTCATTGGCCATCGTCAGCGCCTGTTCCAGCGTATCAAATGCCACCACCGGCAGCACCGGACCAAACGTCTCCTCGTGCATAATCGCCATATCCTGGCGCACGTCTAACAGTAACGTCGGCGGATAGTAATAACCTTTACCGGCAACGGCTTTACCACCCAGCACCACACGGGCGCCTTCCTGCACCGCTCGCTCGACTTTTTGCTCTACACGCGCCAGCGCAGCGGCATTAATCAGCGGCCCCATCGCAATGTCATTGCGTTCGGCCGGATTGCCAAACTGCACGGCTTTCATCGCCTCACCCAGACGATTAACGAACTGGTCATAGATACCTTTCTGAACGTATACGCGCTCGGCACAGTTGCATACCTGTCCGGTATTGATCACCCGCGAGTCAACAATAGCCTTCACCGCCAGCTCAAGGTCAGCATCTTCCATCACGATAGCCGGGGCCTTACCACCCAACTCCAGACAAACTTTGGTGATGTTTTTGGCAGCGGCGGCCATAATTTTCTCACCCGCACCGACGCTACCGGTCATGCTCACCATGGCGACCTTCGGGTTTCCGGCCAGCTCCTGCCCGACCGTTTCACCGCGTCCCAACACCAGGTTAAAGACTCCGCGCGGTAAACCAATGTCATCAACAATTTTGGCAAAGGCGATGGCGTTATTCGGTGTGAATTCACTCGGCTTAATAACGATGGTATTTCCCGTCAGCAAGGCGGGAGCCAGTTTGCGGGCAATCAGGAAAAACGGGAAGTTCCACGGCAGAATGCCCGTCGTCACGCCCAGTGCACGCTTAAACAGCAGGATATTCTCACCCGGACGATCGCTTTGCAGGATCTCGCCTTCATAGCGACGCGCCCACTCCGCCATGTAATCGATATAATCGGCGGTAAACGCGACTTCAACGTCAGCCAGTTGTTGAGTTTTTCCACCTTCCGCCACAATCAACGCGCTGATTTCATCGGCTCGCTGGCGGATACCTGTAGAAATTTTGCGTAACCAGTTTGCCCGTTCAATGGCAGGCAACGCTTCCCATTGCGGCTGAGCGCGATCCGCGGCATCGATCGCTTTACGCGCATCTTCGGCACGCCCATCGGGAATACGCGAGATAATCTCTTCCGTGGCCGGATTGACGACATCAATCCAGGCGTCATCGTGCCAGGTCACAAACTGCCCATCGATATACATAGGATGTTGTACGGGTACTGACATACGGCTCTCCTGTGATTGATTTGTTTTTAACAAGTAAAACTATTGTTAATTAATATCAATCATGCATGACGCATTATCGCTGGAGTGGCGGTTCTGTGAACTGCTTCATAAAAGCGTCTGGAAAAGTAAGAATAAAGAGAAAAACCAGGTGGGATTTCTGCCCGTTTGCCGTAAAACGCCGACAAACGGGCAGCAAGAATTACAGAGAACGGCTCTCCAGTAAGTCGGTCAGCGCGGTATCATTTTTTAGCTGCTGCCAGGCTTGCTCGACGTCCTGAGGAATATCGACATGTACGATAAAATCGTGTCCACAGGGCCCGTAGCCGGTTGCATCATCACGCAGACGCGGAAGTTCACCGGTAATGAGAGAAAGATAGCGTTCTACCGGCCACAGACCTTCTGCGGCGGGCACAAAATCCACGCCGTTGTGCTGTTGGGCCAGTTCAGGGATGAAACCAGGGAAACTCAACCAGCGCGGCGCATGCGGTTCATCGCGGGTGACGCGCTGAAACGTGGCCATTGTGCGGCGTTGCATAGTGGGATCCTGCACCACAATGACGGTATGAATACTTTCTGCCGCCTGATTCAGTAATGCACAGCTAAACCGGGCATTCTCACCGCAGTTTGTCGACTGATCTTCCACCCAAATTTTCTCACCCGGAATTTGCCAGAACTGGTGAGCAATATCGGCAAGGATCGCCGCTTCCGCGCGTCCGGTAGTACGAATGATGCTATAACGCGGATGCTGGGCAATCGCATCATACAGAAAGCGCGTGGAATGACCGATACCACCGCTAATCAGCAAGGGAACCTGTTGCTCTTTCGCGATCCGACAGGCGGCGTCGATGGTAGGAATAACCGCGTTTCCTGCCAGAATCACGCAATCTGACTGAACGGTGATATTCCCCGTAAAATCATTCTGCGCCAGCCATCGCCCTACGGTATTGATAGCCGCAAGGGTGGTTGCGGAAAGTGTCGGAAACTGACTCATATTGATGACTCCTGGTGTTTATCTTTACCGGGTACAGATGCCGGATGGCGGCTACGCTTCATCCGGCCTACGGCCCTGTACCGATTTATCCCGAAATCTGCTCCATCGCCTGCAGAATACGTTTATCGGAGATCGGATACGGCGTACCAAGCTGCTGGGCAAAATAGCTGACGCGCAGCTCTTCTATCATCCAGCGGATCTCTTTGACATCGGCATCTTGACGGCGCGCGGGAGGCAGTTTATTGAACCACTGCTGCCAGGCCTGCTGCACACTGTCCACTTTCAGCATCTGTGCACGGTCACGGTGCGGGTCGATAGCCAGTTTTTCCAGACGTTTTTCAATAGCCTGCAAATAACGCAACGTATCGCCCAAGCGTTTGAAACCATTGCCGGTAACAAACCCGCGATACACCAGTCCGCCCATTTGCGATTTGATATCCGCGAGACCCAGCGCCATGGTCATATCCACACGCCCTTTCAGACGTTTATTGATATTAAACACTGCGGTCAGGATCTGTTCGACCTGCTTCGCAATCTCCGCCACCGTATCGTTCAGTTCAGCCCGCACTTTTTCATGCAGCGCGGTAAAGCCTTCTTCAGTCCACACCGGGCCACCGTTGGCGTCAATTAACTGATCCACACCGCAGGAGATACAGTCGTCAATCAAATCCAGAACTTTACCGTATGGGTTAAAGTACAGCCCCAGCTTGGCTTTATTGGGCAGTTTCTCGTGCAAGTATTTGATTGGCGAAGGAATATTCAGCAGCAACAGGCGGCGTAAACCACACCACATCGCCTGCTGTTGCTCCAGTGGGTTATCAAACAGTTTGATGGCGACGCTGTCACGCTCATCCACCAGCGCTGGCCATGCTTTGACCTTATAGTTACCGCGTTTTTGTTCGTAACTTTCCGGAAGTTGACCGAAGCTCCAGATGTGCAACCCACTCTGTTCGATGCCGTCATCCGCCACCGCAGACAATGTTTCCTGAACTTTACCCTTCAGCGCATCCTTCAAATCTTGCAGCGAACGTCCTTCCTGTAGCTTCTTATTTTTATCATCCACCACCCGGAAGGTGATTTTTAGGTGATCGGGCACCTGATCCCAGTGCCAGTCTTCACGGTCAACGGTAACGCCGGTCATGCGGCGCAGTTCACGCTCCAGCGAGTCCAGCAGCGGCAGTTCCAGCGGTGTGACGCGGCCTAAAAACGCTTCCGCATAGTTCGGCGCGGGCACAAAGTTGCGTCGTACCGGTTTTGGCAACGACTTAATCAGGGCGATCACCAGTTCGCGGCGCAGCCCCGGGATTTGCCATTCAAAACCGCTTTCTTCGATCTGATTAAGCAGCGGGAGTGGAATATGTACGGTCACACCGTCCGCATCGGCTCCAGGTTCGAACTGGTAGCTCAGGCGCAGCTTAAGGTTACCCTGATGCCAGAAGTTCGGATAATCCAGCTTACTGATTTTCTCCGCACCCTCTTTGATGAGCATGCTCTTTTCAAAGTTGAGCAGATCCGGTGTTTCACGGCTGACCTTTTTCCACCAGCTATCAAAGTGACGAGCAGAAACCACGTCATGGCTGATGCGTTGGTCGTAAAACTCAAACAGCGTCTCATCATCGACCAGAATGTCGCGACGGCGTGATTTGTGTTCTAACTCTTCCACTTCAGCCCGTAACTTCAGATTGTCACGGAAAAACGCATGGCGCGTTTGCCAGTCGCCTTCCACCAGCGCATGACGAATGAACAGTTCACGCGACAACGCGGGATCGATCTGGCTGTAATTTACCTTACGGGCCGCAACAATCGGTAAGCCGTAGACAGTGACTTTTTCTGTCGCCATCACAGCACCCTGCGCGCGTTCCCAGTGCGGTTCACTGTATGAACGTTTGATCAGATGCTGGGCTACCGGTTCCACCCATTCGGGATCGATACGCGCGGCAATACGTCCCCACAGGCGGCTGGTTTCCACCAGCTCGGCGACCATCGTCCACTTCGGCGGTTTTTTGAATAAACCTGAACCCGGGAAGATCGAGAAGCGAGCGTTACGCGCCCCGGTAAACTCCTGTTTATCGGTATCTTTCATCCCGATGTGCGACAGTAAACCGGTCAGCAACGCGACGTGGATCTCCCGATATTCAGCGGGTTCGCTGTTGACCGGAATACCCAACTCTTTCACCACCTGGCGCAGTTGCGTGTAGATATCCTGCCACTCACGCACGCGCAGGTAGTTCAGAAAATCAAGTTTGCACTGGCGACGGAACTGGTTTGACGACAGCGCTTTTTGCTGCTCGCCGAGATAGTTCCACAGGTTCACAAATGCAAGAAAATCAGACTCTTTGTCATGGAAGCGGCGGTGCTTCTCGTCGGAAGCTTGCTGCTTGTCCATCGGGCGCTCGCGCGGATCCTGAATGGACAGCGCTGAGGTGATGATCATCGCTTCGCGCACACAACCATGTTTTTGTGCTTCCAGCACCATTCGCGCCAGCCGTGGGTCTACCGGAAGTTGCGACAACTGACGGCCCAACGGCGTTAACTTGTATGCAGTTGCCTGTTCGTCGGTGGTTATCGCCCCCAGCTCTTCGAGCAGGCGTACACCGTCCTGAATATTGCGCTTATCCGGCGCTTCAACAAACGGGAACGCCGCGATATCGCCCAGCCCCAACGCGGTCATCTGCAAAATAACGGATGCCAGGTTGGTACGCAGGATCTCCGGGTCGGTAAACTCCGGGCGCGACAGGAAATCGTCTTCGGAATACAGACGAATACAGATCCCTTCCGAAACACGACCGCAGCGACCTTTACGCTGGTTAGCAGAGGCCTGCGACACCGGTTCAATCGGCAAGCGCTGAACTTTGGTGCGGTAACTGTAACGGCTGATACGCGCGGTGCCCGGGTCAATTACGTATTTGATTCCCGGAACGGTCAGCGACGTTTCCGCCACGTTGGTCGCCAGCACGATACGGCGACCGCTGTGCGACTGGAACACGCGGTTCTGTTCGCTGTTTGAAAGACGCGCATACAGCGGTAGCACTTCGGTATGGCGCAAATCCAGCTTATTCAGCGCATCGGCGGTATCGCGAATTTCACGTTCGCCGCTCATGAAGATCAGAATGTCGCCAGGCCCTTCACGCCCCAGTTCATCTACGGCATCAAAAATTGCCTGCAGTTGGTCACGCTCAGTGTCATCTGCATCTTCAACAATTGGACGATAGCGCACTTCCACCGGATACGTTCGGCCGGAGACTTCGATAATCGGCGCGTTATTGAAATGCTTTGAAAAACGTTCAGGATCGATGGTCGCCGAAGTGATGATAATTTTTAGATCCGGGCGACGCGGTAGAAGTTCTTTCAGATAGCCGAGTAGAAAATCGATATTCAGACTGCGTTCATGCGCTTCATCGATGATGATGGTGTCGTACTGCATTAGCAGCCGATCCTGTTGGATTTCTGCCAGCAGGATACCGTCCGTCATCAGCTTGACCATGGTGTTATCACTGACATGATCACTGAAACGAACCTTATAACCGATACAGCCGCCCGGCTCGGTCTGCAGCTCTTCCGCAATACGGTTCGCCACGGTGCGCGCCGCCAGACGACGCGGCTGGGTATGGCCTATCAGCCCTTTTACCCCGCGCCCCAGTTCCATACATATTTTGGGTAACTGGGTGGTTTTCCCCGAACCGGTCTCACCGGCGACAATCACCACCTGATGGTCGCGGATTGCCTCCAGAATATCCTGTTTTTTCTGGCTGACGGGCAGGTTTTCCGGGTAGCGGATTTCCGGACGCGCCGCTTCACGCAGCACAACTTTACCGGCTGCCAGCTCAATCTCTTTCGCCATCTCCTGGTAAATGGCCTGTTGTGCATCAGGATTTTTAACCTTCTTCACACCGTGCAGGCGGCGGGCAAAACGCTGTCTGTCACGCAGCATCATTGAGTCCAGCTGTTGCTGCAACATGTTGAAGGTTAATTTTTGTTGTTCTGTCATAGCGTTAAAAGGCAGTGCTCTGCCGGGTTAAATCTCTTTTAGATGATGGGTATAGAGTACCACATCGGCGCTTTTCATGTGTTGTTCAATAATTTCGAACATAGGATTCGATATATTGCGCTATCACTGCGACAGGATTGTGAATAAAGTGTCAACAAGCAACGGGGCACTACCCCTTCAAACACATAAAAGGAAACACCCATGAGCAAGGTATTAGTTCTTAAATCCAGTATTCTGGCAGGGTACTCTCAGTCTGGTCAGTTGTCTGATTATTTTGTTGAACAGTGGCGTGAAAAGCACTCTGCTGATGAAATCACTGTCCGCGACCTGGCTGCAAATCCTGTACCGGTACTGGATGGCGAACTGGTGGGTGCGATGCGCCCGAGCGATACACCGCTGACGCCGCGTCAGCAAGAAGCGCTGGCGCTTTCCGATGAGCTGATTGCTGAGCTGAAAGCGCATGATGTGATTGTTATCGCCGCGCCGATGTACAACTTCAACATCCCAACGCAGCTGAAAAACTACTTTGACCTGATTGCCCGTGCAGGTGTAACTTTCCGTTATACCGAGAAAGGCCCGGAAGGTCTGGTGACAGGTAAACGCGCGGTGGTGCTGACCAGCCGTGGTGGTATCCATAAAGACACACCAACCGACCTGATCACGCCGTACCTGAACGTATTCCTGGGCTTTATCGGCATCACCGACGTGAATGTCGTCTTTGCTGAAGGTATTGCTTACGGCCCGGAAGTGGCGTCTAAAGCACAGTCCGATGCGAAAGCCGCTATCGACAGCGTGGTAGCTGCCTGATAATTCCCCCTCTCACCATCCGGTGGGAGGGTTTCTCCACACTTACTTCTTTCCCTGCATCTGTATCTGTTTGCCGTGAATGCGATTAATATCACGCCAGATGGTTGCATAATCCCTGCATTTCGCCAGATTCTCTTCCCAGCAATGAAGCAAAAATTGTTCAGGCTCCGCGACATCCCGGCTTAACAGCTTGAATACCCAACGATTCCAGACATACCACTTGAGAAGCCACATGATTTCATCCCACGACGCGACCGGTGTTGGACTATACCAGCATCCATTTTATGCCGTGTGGCAACTATTGCGATGTCGATGAATAATCCAGCGTCGTGTCCCTCTGGCTGTGTGAAAAAGCGATTTACTCTTTTCTCAACCACTTACCATTAATACCCTGCACATACTCTCCCGGTTTAGCACGAGCAACCAGCTTTTGCCCGGCCATTTTTGCCACTTCATCTGGAGGAATATTATTGCTCTCAGCCAGTTGCTGATAGCTGGCGTTGCGCGCTTTATTAATCTCACTCACCAGCGCCTGCGTTTCGGCATCGGTTTTCAATGCAACCAGATAGCCATTGAGCGTTTCCCCTACTCGCCCCTGAGTTCTGGCTTCATTCAGGGTCAATGCCCACGTATTGTTGCTGAGTAAACTTAGGACGACCAGCGCCACTGCAAACTGTTTTCTCATCATGACCTCAGAACAAATCGCTGCGCGATTTCAATAAACTTTCGACGTCTTTATCAACTTTGATATGGATCTCATGCTCGATTTTGACGTTCATATTAATGGTGATGGGCTCTTTTGGCGCAGCCACTTCGATTCTGGGAGTACACCCTACCAGCAGAGATGAAGTCAGCAGACCCAGCATGGCAGCTATCGTTTTCATTGTTGTTCCTCACATTCCTTGCCTTCCGGGCAATGGGTTTCCGGCAGCGCTGCATTTTGTTCAAGCCATGCCTGTAAATTGTCGCCAAAACGCAAACTGCGCCATAGCGTAAAGACGTTTTCCTCGTGGGTATAATTCAAATTAACCGTACCTACTTTGCCATCTACCCGACTATTGCCAGTCACGGTTGACTGCATGGTTAAGACACCGAGGTTATCCAGATTTATTTTCGTCCACGAATGGCTTATTTCCATATAACGCAGCCAGTTAATGGCCGCCCCCGCCGCCATGTTATCTTTGACGACCGCATCCGCTGTGTCCTTATCAATACGCAACGTCATCGGTCCTGGATTAGTCAACCAGCCGTCTTTAATGATCCATTTTTCGTTATCCAGCCATAATGGCAACGCGCCACTGACCGGGCCAGACATGGCGAACTGTTTGGGGTTAACTGCACTGATAAGCTCGCTGGAAGAGATATTCTGCACCCGCAATAAGGCCGGGTCGTGCTGCGGCATCCGCAGTTGCTGCATGATGATTTTGCCACCCAGCAGGTCGGCACTGACATCGCTCAACAGTAACGGGTTGTTTTCACTCCAGGGGTACGCCCCCTGCAGATCGGCGGCGATATTCTTCACCGTCACCTGATTCACCACTTCCGCAATACGCAGTGAAATAGGTCCACGCGTACCCAGTTGCCATGCGCCTTCACTGAACCGGAAAGGCAATACAAAATCGACACCGTTGATTTGGTTATCGGGCATCCAGGCGCTACCGCCTTTTAACACCCCATGACCGCCTGCTTCAAAGCCCTGCTCCGGGGCTGCCGAAAACGCGACTTGCGCATACAGATCACCTTCACGTAGCTTCATTTTCCAGTCAGGTGGAACCAGAGGTTGGAATACGGTGAGCGATTGTTTTGGCCACCATGCCTGTCCGCGCAGACGGATACCGTCCCAACGACCATTCAGCTGTACGGGCCCAATCGCCCCCGCGTGAAGCTGGCCTTTGAACTGGAAAATTGTCGGATCGCTACCTTCCACGCTGAACTTCAGCGTCGATGGTGGTAACACGCTTCCCCCGGTGAAGGTGGTGTTTCCTGCGTCCAGCGACAGCGCGCCGCTAAATGTCGGTTTGGTTGCATCCCGCACCCAAACTATCGGTTCGTCCATCACCAGACGCGGATTTTCCACCTTCATCGTGCCGTATTGCAGATGATCAAATCCGGTAGAAAGATCAAATAGCTTCAGAGTGTTGTCATGCCATTCTCCCTTACCCGCTACGTCCCAACGGGCATGCATCGGCGTAAAGCTGCCTTCCCCCCAATATCGCCACTGCCAACGACCGGCATCAGGAAGAAAATCATTTGCCAGGCCATCCAGATGCAGTTCAAAGCCCCCCATCTGGTTTTCATGCGCACGTAAAATAGCCTGCAGACGCCCATCCACACCACGTTGCGTGACTTTTACGCCTGCCAGCGGCCAGCGAATCTCGTCAATATCCAGCGAATCAATCAACCGTCCACGTGAGCGCAGCAGCGCCCCTGGCTCGAAAGCCAATTGCGGATCGTTCAGACTTCCAGTGAGTCTGGCGGGTAATTTCGCGTAGAAGATCAGATCGCCCTGTTTCGCTTCACCGGTCAACTGTAGCGGCATATCGCTACTATCCATGCCAAGCTTACCTGGCCCCAGCGTTAATACGGCGTTTCCTTTACCGGCATCGCCATGCGTCAGAACGTTCAGACGCCCGCTCACCACCGCGTTTTCCAGTCCGGCCTGCCAGTTTTCAACTTTTATGCCCAACCGCCCGCTTAACGGGAATCCCTGATAAGGCCAGTTCCAGCGTCCGTCGCTGATGGTCAGTTGCTGGCGTGTTATTTCCCACGGAAGGTCCAGCAGCGGATCGGCATTATCACGCGCCATGACAATCAGTTGTCCGCTGTTTTCTTGCCACTCCAGTTCGGCGTCCACAAGCGTAGGCTCTTGCGGCAGACTTAACGTCGCAACCGCATGACCGCTTACCGGTAGCCCATCGGGAACCAGTGGCATAGTAAATTCACCGACCAGTTTTACCGGCGGCTGGCCTTCAAATGCCGCAACATCCAGCTCAGTTACCGTGAGGTTTTGCCCGTGCAAACGCCCCTGAAATTTAACTTTTTCACCCTGGTAACGCAGCTGTTGAGTAGCGGGAGTGAGCGAGAGTGACAGTTTTCCCTGCCATTCCTGCCATGGAGAAAGAATAAGTTTGTCGATGTTAATCCAGGTATTGGGCAGCATTGACTGCCATTCAGCCAGCGTTTTAGGCGCTGCTGGCGACGGCTCTGCCTGCGGCAATTTGGCCAGGCAAGCTGAATCCAACTCAATGGTCCCGACATTCAGCGACCAGCGGCTGGGGTGAGACAGATCCGCCTGAGTGATGCGTGCTAGCGGGCAATCTTCAACCAGATAGCGGAGTTCAGGTATATGCAACCCATGCCGTGTCAGCCGCGGGCTCTCATCCAGCGCGATGCGTGTTCCAACGGGTAACCAGATACCCACCAACGTAGGCACCCACAGGCCAAGCGTCATCACTAGCGTCAGCGGCACGAGAATCAATAATAAGAGGAGTGCCAGAACGGCTTTATATTTACCCTTCATGGGTAGTTAATATCCTGATTTAGCAAAAATTTAAGCCGGTTTAGGCCTGTATTGTGGCATGTTTAACTGGATATGCCCACATTAAGGATAGATAACCGATTTCTAGGCACGCTGTTACACGTGCCGTCTGGGATATTAAGATTCAGACTCAATGAGGCCTAAGTTGTCCATCGCTATGTTTAGGTCCGATACGACCTGCTTCTATCAGAATTTCCTCAATGAGTTCTTCGAGGCACTCCCTACCATGATGATCGCAGACCAGATGTACCTGCCGGGAAATCTCATCAGGTTTCATACCATCGCATAATGCCGCCTTGAGCATTAGGGTGGCCCATCGTTTTGCTTCAGAGTGAGTCAGCATAACCCCTCCCGATAATTGCTACCTGTATAAGCGTAGCTGTCCGGATGTGATTCGGCTGGCTTTTTACCTGCCGCGATATTCAGGTGTTGAGTTGGATAGAAAAATATCCAGTTGTTGAAATTGTGTAACCTGCCCACACTAACAACAGATGCGCTGACATTATTCATTACGCCTATGACTATCAATAACTTTTTAGATTTTGTAAAATAATTTGAATTGGATTAATGTGACGTCAAAATCACTGGAGAAAGTCTTATGAAACTCGCCATCTATAGTACAAAACAGTACGACAAGAAGTATCTGCAGCAGGTTAACGAGGCTTTTGGTTTTGAACTTGAATTCTTTGACTTTCTGTTGACGGAAAAAACAGCGAAAACCGCCCATGGCTGTGAAGCTGTGTGCATTTTCGTCAACGACGATGGCAGCCGCCCCGTTCTGGAAGAACTGAAAAAGCATGGCGTGAAATACATTGCGCTGCGTTGTGCCGGGTTCAATAACGTCGATCTCGACGCAGCAAAAGAGCTGGGTCTGCAGGTGGTGCGTGTTCCAGCTTATTCACCAGAGGCCGTCGCTGAGCATGCGATTGGCATGATGATGACGCTGAATCGCCGAATTCACCGCGCCTACCAGCGTACCCGTGATGCCAATTTCTCTCTTGAGGGGCTGACCGGTTTTACTATGTATGGCAAAACCGCTGGGGTGATCGGTACCGGTAAAATCGGTATTGCTGCACTGCGGATCCTGAAAGGTTTTGGTATGCGTCTGCTGGCGTTCGATCCTTACCCGAGCGCTGCTGCGCTGGAGCTAGGCGTTGAATATGTCGATCTTAAAACGCTGTTTGCCGAGTCAGATGTCATCTCTCTGCACTGCCCGTTAACACCGGAGAATTATCATCTGCTCAATCACGAAGCCTTTGAACAGATGAAAAACGGCGTGATGGTCATTAACACCAGTCGTGGTGCATTGATCGACTCACAAGCCGCTATCGATGCGCTGAAAAACCAGAAAATTGGTTCTCTGGGTATGGACGTGTATGAGAACGAACGCGATCTGTTCTTTGAAGATAAATCTAATGACGTCATTCAGGATGATGTATTCCGTCGTCTCTCAGCCTGTCATAACGTGTTGTTCACCGGACATCAGGCATTCCTGACAGCTGAAGCGTTGACCAGTATTTCTGAGACTACGCTACAGAATCTGGCCCAAATCTCCAAAGGCGAGACCTGTCCAAACGCCCTCTTCTAATTCCTGTGCTCCCCTGGCGTCAGGGGAGCATTTTCAGACAATCACCGATGATAAATCATTCAGTATCATTATTATATTGAATGTATTCCCGTCACAAACGTAGAGAAATTTAATGAAGAACGTTGTCACGTTGATTGCGCTCAGCATGCTGATGGCTGGCTGTGTGAGCAATGGAAAAGTTTCCGTCAATCGCGAACAGTTGCAGCATCACCGCTTCGTTTTGCAAAGCGTGAATGGTAAAGCCGTCACCGCCACCAACCCACCTGAGTTAAGTTTTGGCGAAAACATGACGGTATCAGGAAAGATGTGTAATCAATTCCACGGTCAGGGCAAGCTGTCCGACGGTGAGTTGAAGGTAAAAGATATGGCGATGACACGTATGATGTGCGCCGATCCACAGCTTAACGCGCTCGACGGGATCGTCAGCGAAATGTTTAAGCAAGGCGCACAGGTCGATCTGACTGCTGACCAGTTAACGCTGGCGACAGCAGAACAAACGCTGACGTATAAACTCGCGGATTTAATGTAGGAAACGTGGTGGCTTAATAGCTCCCACAACTTCCGGCGGCAAGCGACTGCTCACTACAGCGTTTGCCGTTGGGTAGCGCACACATCCCGATAGCAGAACCATCCAGTTGACGAGCAACAGAGAGCGAACCGCCAATCATGGCGCAATTAGCTTCTCCTGAACTGGACATTGCTGCCTTCATGCCCGGTGCGACATGCGCGGCGGTTGCCTGCTGAACAGGTTCGCTGCTACAAGCCGATAATAATAACGCGGCACACCCTACCCAAAACGCTGCGCGCATCTTACTCCCCTCTGAATATTAACCAAACGACACAGCCATAAATAATAGGCAGCGGAAACACCGCCGTCGAGAGGCAAAATACGCATTTATGCGTACTGTTTACATTTTCTGGCAATTTTTTGCCGGCTCCTTTGATCAAACCATTCATTCTGTTTATTCCGGGGACACAAAAGCGAAAATCTGTCTTTAGCGCTTTTGCTAAAATAGAAAGATAACTACAGGATTCGCCGCTGTTACGCGTGTCCCTCTTTTTGCGCAATGTAAGGGTGTCAGTATGATCACAATTGACGGTAATGGTGCGGTTGCTTCAGTCGCATTTCGTACCAGCGAGGTTATCGCCATCTACCCGATTACGCCCAGTTCGACGATGGCTGAACAGGCAGATGCCTGGGCCGGGAACGGGCTTAAGAACGTGTGGGGGGATACCCCTCGCGTCGTAGAAATGCAGTCAGAAGGCGGCGCGATCGCAACCGTTCATGGCGCGTTGCAGACCGGTGCGCTCTCTACGTCGTTTACCTCATCGCAGGGCCTGTTGCTGATGATCCCAACGCTGTACAAACTGGCCGGTCAGTTGACCCCGTTTGTACTGCACGTTGCGGCTCGTACAATTGCAACTCACGCATTATCGATCTTTGGCGATCATTCCGACGTGATGGCGGTGCGCCAGACAGGATGTGCGATGCTGTGTGCCAGCAGCGTTCAGGAGGCACAGGACTTTGCGCTGATTTCGCAAATAGCCACCCTGAAAAGCCGGGTTCCGTTTATTCATTTCTTTGATGGTTTCCGTACATCCCATGAAATCAATAAAATTGTGCCACTGGCAGACGACACGATCCTCGGACTGATGCCGCAGGCGGAAATCGATGCTCATCGCGCTCGGGCGCTTAATCCTGAGCATCCGGTTATTCGCGGTACGTCTGCGAACCCGGACACCTATTTCCAGTCACGCGAGGCAACAAACCCGTGGTACAACGCGGTTTACGATCATGTAGAACAGGCGATGAACGATTTCGCCGCGGCGACAGGTCGCCAGTACCAGCCATTTGAATATTACGGCCATCCTCATGCTGAGCGCGTCATTATCTTAATGGGCTCGGCGATTGGAACCTGCGAAGAAGTCGTTGAAGAACTGCTGGCGCATGGCGAGAAAGTCGGCGTTCTGAAAGTGCGTCTGTTCCGTCCATTCTCTGCCAGACATTTACTGCGCGCGCTGCCGGAAACCGTACGCAGCATCGCCGTCCTGGATCGCACCAAAGAGCCTGGCGCACAGGCAGAACCGTTGTATCTGGACGTGATGACCGCGTTAGCAGAAGCCTTCAACTGTGGCGAGCGAGAAACGCTGCCGCGCGTGATTGGCGGACGTTATGGCCTTTCTTCCAAAGAGTTTGGTCCAGACTGCGTGATGGCGGTCTTTAATGAGCTGAACAGCGCGAAGCCGAAACCTCGCTTTACGGTCGGCATCTATGATGATGTCACCAACTTGTCGCTACCGTTACCGGAAAACACCCTGCCCGGTACGGCTAAGCTCGAAGCGCTGTTTTACGGGCTGGGCAGCGACGGTAGCGTGTCAGCCACCAAAAACAACATCAAAATTATTGGTAACTCGACGCCATGGTATGCGCAGGGTTATTTCGTCTACGACTCGAAAAAAGCAGGCGGTCTGACGGTTTCCCACCTGCGCGTCAGCGAGCAGCCTATTCGATCAGCGTATCTGGTTTCACAAGCCGATTTTGTTGGCTGTCACCAGCTGCAATTTATCGATAAGTATCAGATGGCCGAGCGCCTGAAACCAGGCGGTATCTTCCTGCTTAATACGCCATACAGTGTGGATGAAGTCTGGGGTCGTCTGCCACAGGAAGTTCAGGCGGTACTGAATCAGAAGAAAGCCAGTTTCTACGTGATTAATGCGGCCAAAATCGCCCGCGAATGCGGTCTGGCAGCGCGTATTAATACCGTTATGCAAATGGCCTTCTTCCATTTGACGCAAATCTTACCCGGCGACAGCGCGTTGGCTGAATTGCAGGGGGCGATTGCGAAAAGTTACAGCAGTAAAGGACAGGACCTGGTTGAGCGTAACTGGCAGGCTCTGGCCCTGGCGCGCGAATCCGTCGCCGAAGTAGCACTCCAGCCGGTTGATCCGCACAGCGCAAACCGACCACCGGTGGTTTCTGATGCCGCACCTGATTTCGTGAAAACCGTCACCGCGGCAATGCTCGCCGGTCTGGGTGATGCCCTCCCCGTATCAGCGTTGCCGCCAGACGGCACCTGGCCAATGGGCACCACGCGTTGGGAAAAACGTAATATCGCCGAAGAGATCCCCATCTGGAAGGAAGAATTGTGTACCCAGTGTAACCACTGCGTTGCCGCGTGCCCGCACTCGGCAATCCGCGCCAAAGTGGTTTCACCTGAAGCGATGGAAAACGCCCCTGCCAGTCTGCATTCTTTGGATGTGAAATCACGCGATATGCGCGGTCAGAAGTATGTCCTGCAGGTTGCACCAGAGGATTGCACTGGCTGTAATCTGTGTGTCGAAGTTTGCCCGGCAAAAGATCGCCAAAACCCGGAAATCAAGGCCATCAATATGATGTCGCGTCTTGAGCATGTTGAAGAAGAAAAAGTTAACTATGACTTCTTCCTCAATCTGCCGGAGATCGACCGCAGCAAGCTTGAACGCATTGATATCCGTACCTCGCAGTTAATCACTCCGCTGTTTGAATATTCCGGCGCCTGTTCTGGTTGTGGTGAAACGCCGTATATCAAACTGCTTACGCAGCTGTATGGCGACCGCATGCTGATCGCTAACGCGACCGGCTGTTCATCGATTTATGGCGGTAACCTCCCTTCAACGCCATATACGACCGATGCCAATGGTCGTGGACCTGCGTGGGCAAACTCTCTGTTCGAAGATAACGCCGAGTTTGGTCTGGGCTTCCGCCTGACGGTGGATCAACACCGTGTGCGCGTCATGCGTTTGCTGGAACAGTTTGCGGATAATATTCCGGCTGAACTGAATGACGCTCTTCATGCTGAAGCGACGCCAGAAGTACGCCGTGAGCAAGTTGCTGCGCTGCGCCAGCATCTGAAAGATGTCGAAGGTGCACAGCAACTGTTAACCGATGCCGACGCGCTGGTCGAAAAGTCCATCTGGCTGATTGGCGGCGATGGCTGGGCTTACGATATTGGTTTTGGCGGGTTGGATCACGTCCTGAGTCTCACCGAGAACGTCAATATTCTGGTACTGGATACCCAGTGTTACTCCAACACGGGTGGACAAGCGTCGAAAGCCACGCCGCTTGGGGCGGTTACCAAGTTTGGTGAGCATGGCAAGCGCAAGGCTCGCAAAGATCTTGGCGTCAGCATGATGATGTACGGACATGTTTATGTCGCACAGATTTCTCTGGGCGCCCAGTTGAATCAGACGGTCAAAGCTATCCAGGAAGCTGAATCCTACCCCGGCCCGTCGCTGATTATCGCGTATAGCCCATGTGAGGAGCATGGCTATGACCTCGCGCTAAGCCACGATCAGATGCGTCAACTCACGGCTACCGGATTCTGGCCGCTGTACCGCTTTGACCCACGCCGAGCAGACGAAGGTAAGCTGCCGCTGGCGCTCGACTCGCGCCCACCGTCAGATGCGCTGGCCGAAACATTGCTTAACGAGCAGCGTTTCCGCCGCCTGAACGCCCAACAGCCAGAAGTTGCAGAACAGCTGTGGAAGGATGCGACGGCTGATTTGCAAAAACGCTACGACTTCCTGGCCCAACTGGCAGGCAAAGCGGAAAAGAGCGGTACCGAATAATACGTTTTTCTCAGTATTAGCCCGGAACCAAAAAAAAAGCCCGAACAGTTGTTCGGGCTTGTCAATTTATTCGCTGGCTAATTAATAAGTGTCATCAATATACCAACGAAAAATAAAACGTGACAATAAAGGCATATAACACGCGCAGAATAGCCCAACAAAATTCAATTGTATAATTTTTATTTTATATATATTTTCATTAACTCATTCATGTAAACTATCACTATTTCCGTAGAATTATTTGTTTAAGGTTTTACTTAAGACGTAACAATTCATATTTATCTCTTTACGGAACTTCTCCTTTAGCATGCTTTTACTCCCTACATGGGTAGTCACAGGTTAATAAAAAAACTAAAGGATTATTTCAATGAACAGAAAAGTACTGGCTCTCGTAATTCCTGCCCTGCTGGCTGCAGGCGCTGCTCACGCTGCTGAAGTTTATAATAAAGACGGCAACAAATTAGATCTCTATGGCAAAGTAGACGGCCTGCATTATTTCTCTGACGACGCTAACAGCGATGGCGATCAGACTTATATGCGTATGGGTTTCAAAGGCGAAACACAGGTTAATGATATGATCACCGGTTATGGCCAGTGGGAATATCAGGTTCAGGCCAACGGCACCGAAGGTGATAAAGGCGACTCCTGGACTCGTCTGGCATTCGCAGGTATTAAAGTCGGCGACTACGGTTCATTCGACTACGGTCGTAACTACGGCGTTATGTACGACGTAGAAGGTTGGACCGATATGCTGCCAGAATTCGGTGGCGACTCTTACACCAAAGCTGACAACTTCATGACCGGTCGTGCAAACGGTGTTGCAACCTACCGTAACACCGACTTCTTTGGTCTGGTTGACGGTCTGAACGTTGCACTGCAGTACCAGGGTGCGAACGAAAATCAGTCACCAGAGCAAGAAGGCACCAATAACGGTGGCGACGATCGTAACATGAAGAACTCTAACGGTGACGGCTTCGGTATCTCCTCTACCTACGATCTGGGTATGGGCGTAAGCTTCGGTGCGGCATACACCTCTTCTGACCGTACTAATGAGCAGGTAAACCATTCTACCGCAGGTGGTGATAAGGCTGACGCATGGACTGCTGGTCTGAAATACGACGCCAACAATATCTACCTGGCAACCATGTACTCTGAAACCCGCAATATGACCCCGTATGGCGGCTCAGATGGTCACGACAATACTATTGCCAACAAAACCCAGAACTTTGAAGTCACTGCACAGTACCAGTTCGACTTCGGTCTGCGTCCGGAAGTTTCTTTCCTGATGTCTAAAGGTAAAGATCTGGGTGTAAACGGATCAGACGGCGACAAGGATCTGGTTAAATATGCCTCCGTAGGTGCCACTTATTACTTCAACAAAAACTTCTCCACCTACGTTGATTACAAAATCAACCTGCTGGATGAAGATGATAGTTTCTACAATAAAGATCACAATGACATCTCTACCGATGACACTGTAGCACTGGGTATGGTTTACCAGTTCTAAGTTCGTCAGCCCGCTGGCAACGGCGGGCTCTCTTTACGCTCTAATAACTCTGTTTTATCCAGATCAAAACATTATATCTGTTGCGTTAAAACACATCTCTGATAGATGATATCTTGCATTAAGGTCTGTAGTAGAGGATACCTGCAATGAATCATCATCCTGTAAAATCATCCCGTATTGCATCCGTCGGCTATGACGAATCCTCTTGCACGCTAGAAATTCGCTTTCACCAGTTGGCTACCCTGCAATATCAACAGGTCCCTGCCCGTATTTTTCGTGATTTCCTGATCGTGGTCTCTAAAGGCCGATTTTACGATGGGGTAATAAAAGGCAAATTTCCTGAAATCAAAATAAAGTGATGCCAAAATGTGATCGTTGTCATTGTACATAAAGTGCCATTACGCGGTAAGCTTTAGGTGGATACTTAAACAGGAGGTTTTATGAACAGAACGATTCTTGTACCCATCGATATTTCAGACTCAGAATTAACTCAACGCGTTATTGCCCATGTTGAAGCAGAAGCAAAGATTGACGATGCGCAGGTTCATTTTTTGACCGTCATTCCGTCATTGCCCTATTACGCTTCCCTGGGACTGGCCTACTCGGCAGAGTTACCGGCCATGGACGATCTGAAAGCCGAAGCGAAATCTCAACTGGAAGAGATTATCAAGAAGTTCAATATCCCAACGGACAGAGTGCACGTTCATGTCGCAGAAGGTGCGCCGAAAGACAAGATTCTGGAGATCGCTAAAAAATTACCGGCTGATATGGTCATTATTGCCTCACACCGACCTGACATCACCACCTACCTGCTGGGCTCTAACGCCGCGGCTGTAGTGCGTCACGCGGAGTGTTCGGTACTGGTAGTCCGCTAAACTTTCTGGCCCGCACATCGTTGCGGGCTTTTTGTTTCTACGCCTTATCCCCCACGATTCCTGTCTTAAATGTGCGGACATTTTTCCCGCCAGAACATTCAGCACGTTGCCGCAAAAGGCAAACTTACTTGTTCCTTTATTAAGCGCCTGTAGTTTCAGTTTTATGAAATTTGATAATGATCCACTTGTGCAAGCAACCTACGCCCCTAATGCGACAAAATCTACAGTTTTTGCCGCAGGTGGAAAACCAGATAGTGAGAAAAATATTCTGGAAATCAATGGGACTTGCATCAACTACACCTTAAGAAAAGATGCAGAGACAATGCCTTTTTATGTGGCATTCGATAAGAATGGGAATAAAAAACATTTTGGCTATATCTCCTGCCAACAGGCGAGAGATAGGGGAATATTTAGCCAATAAGGAAGAATCCTGGCAAGGAGCCATTTAAACAACCCGTTAAGCAATGAGAGTATCATTACTATTTTTTAAATGAGGATATTCAAAAAGAATAAATCGGCCCGCAAAAAGATATATTACATAATGGACCCTATGTTTCTACGCATCTTTCCTACATGACTATCCTAAATGACAGATCGATGCACAGATAATATCGATGGTAAGGTTCCCGCTTTCCTGCGTTGATGTATCGCTACATCGCGACAACATTACGTCCTCTCTTGAAACCCAGGTAAAAACAGAGTATATATACTGTATATATATACAGCAAAAGAGCGATGAGCAATGTTCGTGGAACTCGTTTATGACAAAAGGAATTTTGATGGTCTGCCCGGCGCAAAAGATATTATTCTCGGCGAATTGACCAAGAGGGTTCATCGGATCTTCCCCGATGCTGAAGTTCGGGTTAAACCGATGATGACACTTCCGGCGATCAACACTGACGCCAGCAAGCATGAAAAAGAACAGATAAGCCGAACGGTTCAAGAAATGTTTGAAGAGGCTGATATGTGGCTGGTTTCAGATTAAGCACCTTGAATCGTCATATTGCTTAAGTACCATCCGCTGTGACTGGCAATCATTCAATACTCGCACTATCGGACGTTTGCCGGTCGGCCGCAGCCATGCTCTTGCATACGGCATGGTTGCGGCAGTTTGCCACACCCTGCGTTTTTCGCTCCCTGACATTGCTCGTTGATAGTTCAGAACTGAATTATCTGTCGGTAAGTTGCTCCACAATTTTCTTCAGCGCTTCAATATCTGCTTTCAACTGATTAATTGCTTCCTGTCCGGGGCTATGTACCTTTATCCAATCATGCTGTTCGCTGTTTATTCTGGTCTGGTCACGAAGAGCAAAAATCTTACTACTCTATGAGTAGCATAGGTGCCAGATAGAACTCAGCTGTAAAACGTGCTGGTATTCGTCGCCGTAATCCGTACCATACGCGGCATGCTTTTGCCTGCTGGCTGTAATCGGCTGGAGCGAACCCATCATTTATAGCTAATCAGATGGGGCATGAAAACGCGCAAATAGTGTACGACGTCTACAGTACATGGATTGAAGAAATGAATGACGATCGGGTTGCAATGTTGAATAGCCAACTAGCCCTGTGATTGAAGTTTGCCCATTATATGCCCCTTTTGGTTTTTGAGAACGGTAAGAATGCAAGATAATCAACAAGTTACAAAGAAAGAACAATACAACCTGAACAAACTGCAAAAACGTCTGCGTCGTAACGTGGGCGAAGCCATTGCCGATTTCAATATGATCGAAGACGGCGATCGCATTATGGTGTGCCTTTCCGGCGGGAAAGACAGCTATACCATGCTGGAGATCCTGCGTAATTTGCAGCAAAGCGCCCCGATCAGTTTTTCCTTAGTTGCGGTTAACCTCGATCAAAAACAACCCGGTTTCCCGGAGCACATTCTGCCAGAGTATCTGGAACAGCTGGGCGTTGAGTACAAGATTGTCGAAGAAAACACCTACGGGATCGTCAAAGACAAAATCCCAGAAGGCAAAACGACCTGCTCGCTCTGCTCTCGCCTGCGTCGCGGCATTCTGTACCGTACGGCAACCGAATTAGGAGCCACCAAGATTGCGCTCGGCCACCATCGCGACGACATCCTGCAAACGCTGTTTTTAAACATGTTCTACGGTGGGAAAATGAAAGGCATGCCGCCGAAGCTGATGAGTGATGACGGTAAGCACATCGTGATCCGCCCGCTGGCTTACTGCCGTGAGAAAGATATCGAGCGTTTCTCCGAAGCGAAAGGTTTCCCGATTATTCCGTGCAATCTGTGCGGCTCACAGCCTAACCTACAGCGTCAGGTCATTGCTGATATGTTGCGTGACTGGGACAAACGCTATCCAGGCCGCATTGAAACCATGTTCAGTGCGATGCAAAACGTTGTACCTTCACATCTGAGCGATATCAATCTGTTCGATTTTAAAGGCATTAAGCACGGTTCAGAGGTTGTGGACGGCGGGGATTTAGCGTTCGATCGTGAAGAGATCCCGCTGCAGCCTGCGGGCTGGCAGCCAGAAGAAGATGATGCTCAACTGGATGAATTACGCCTGAACGTGGTGGAAGTGAAGTAAGCGTCTGTCAGGCCTACAACGTGCATAAGCGCCTGTAGGCCTGATAAGCGGAGCGCCATCAGGCGCCCCAACGGGTAGTTATTTCAATAACCGGACCCGGCAAGTCTTGCCTTTAATCTTACCGTTTTGTAATTGTTTCCACGCCTTGTGCGCTATGTTCTGGCGAACGGCGACATAGACGTGTGCCGGATGAACGGCAATTTTGCCGATATCAGCGCCATCCAGACCAATATCACCGGTCAGAGCCCCCAGAACATCACCAGGGCGCATTTTCGCTTTTTTACCGCCATCAATGCATAATGTCGCCATCTCTGCTTCCAGCGGCAGGATTGAGCCGTTAGCTGGCGCAGTTAGCCAGTTCAGCTTCAGTTGCAGCATTTCAGAAAGAATGTTGGCACGCTGCGCTTCTTCCGGCGCACAGAAGCTAATCGCCAGACCGCTGTTGCCGGCACGCGCGGTACGTCCGATACGATGGACGTGGACTTCCGGATCCCACGCCAGTTCGAAGTTAACTACCAGCTCAAGTGATTTGATATCCAGGCCACGTGCGGCCACATCGGTTGCGACCAGGACGCGCGCGCTACCGTTGGCAAAACGAACCAGCGTCTGATCGCGATCGCGCTGTTCCAGGTCGCCATGTAATGACAGTGCGCTTTGCCCTGCCGCATTCAGTGCATCGCAAACGGCCTGACAATCTTTTTTGGTGTTACAAAAAACCACGCACGATGCGGGTTGATGCTGGCTGAGTAGCTTTTGCAGCAGCGGAATTTTTCCGTGGCTGGAGGTTTCGAAAAACTGCTGTTCAATCGCCGGTAACGCATCGACCGTATCAATTTCAATCGTTAATGGATTTTGCTGTACCCGGCCACTGATAGCAGCAATGGCTTCCGGCCAGGTTGCGGAAAACAGCAAAGTCTGACGTGACGCAGGCGCAAAGCGAATGACATCATCAATCGCATCGCTAAAGCCCATATCCAGCATGCGGTCGGCTTCATCCATAACCAGCGTATTCAGGGCATCCAGAGAAACGGTGCCTTTTTGCAGGTGGTCAAGTAAACGACCCGGTGTGGCAACAATAATATGTGGTGCATGTTGCAGGGAGTCACGCTGTGCGCCAAAGGGTTGCCCACCGCACAGCGTTAAGATCTTGGTGTTTGGCAGGAAGCGCGCTAAACGACGCAGTTCACCCGCCACCTGGTCGGCAAGCTCGCGCGTTGGGCACAGTACCAGAGACTGCGTCTGAAACAGCGCGGCATCAATATGCTGTAATAGCCCAAGACCAAAAGCAGCCGTTTTGCCACTGCCGGTTTTAGCCTGCACGCGAACATCTTTACCCGCCAGGATTGCCGGTAACGCAGCAGCCTGAACAGGCGTCATTTCAAGATAGCCCAGCTCGTTAAGATTCTCGAGTTGAGCAGCAGGTAAAACATTCAGGGTTGAAAAAGCGGTCACAATTTAATCTCACGGTAAAAACTCACATTCAGCAGGCGCGTATCCTCGCAGATATGTGCCCGTGATGCGACAATTTAATCGGTTCTTCATCTGGCGGCGGATCCGGCATGGGCTGCGGACGAGGTATGGGATCGGGAATGGGAACCGGATCGGTCGGTAGCGAATCAGTGTTCGACGTTGCAATCAGACAGGTCATATACCCCTCCAGTCATTCAGGTTGACTCTTTTAGGGTAGACGCTGATTTCCTGCAGGCAAAAAAAAGCCGACTAATCTAAGTCGGCGTCGTACGAATCAATTGTGCTATGCAGTAATTCAAAAAAGGAAGTAAGACAATATGGAGCGCAACGCCCATCGCTTGACGTTGCATTCACCTGCGAGAGAGATATTGCCCCGAATAGGTAGATGGTTTATTGACTTCGCTCAAAAATCAGGACGTTTTCATGCGCAAAAGCCACTAAAAAACGTTGTTGTTACAACCATTTACTACGATGCAACCATAAAGTAACACCACCAATCAGGACCACTAACAGAATACAAAAAAGTGAGAAACCAAACTGCCAACCACCGCCGGGGATACCGCCGAGGTTAACGCCGAAAAGCCCGGTTAAAAATGTGCTGGGAAGAAAAACCATTGCCATCAATGACATTGTATACGTTCGGCGAGCCAGAGACTCCTGCATCACCTGCGCAATTTCATCCGCCATAATACCGGTCCGGGCAATACAGGCGTCTATTTCATCCAGCCCTCTCCCCAGCCTGTCAGCGATATCCTGCATCCGTCTCCGATGGTCGTCGGTCATCCAGGGTAAACGTTCACTCGCCAGACGCGCATAAACATCTCTCTGAGGAGCCATATAACGTCGCATCACAATTAGCTGCTTACGCAGTAAAGCCAAAAAACCACGCGGTGGGATCTGCTGATCGAGCAGGTTATCTTCCAGATCGATAATCTTGTCGTGCAGCTGTTCGATAAATTCGCTGGCATGGTCGGTTAGCGCATCACAAACATCCACCAGCCAACTGCCACAATCAGCCGGTCCCGTCCCTTCCTGGAGATCGCTGACCACATCATCCAGCGCCAGCACTTTGCGCTGACGGGTTGAGACAATCAGACGTTCATCCATATATAAACGCATCGCCACAAGTTGGTCAGGACGCTCGTCGGTGCTGCCGTTAATGCAGCGCAACGTGATCAAGGTACCTTCCCCAACTCTACTGACGCGTGGGCGTGTACTTTCGCCTGCCAGCGCATCACGCACATTGTTGGGAAGAAGAGGTGTTGTCGCCAACCATTGGGCACTTTCAGGATGTGTGTAATTAAGGTGTAGCCAGCAGGGATGCTGACTATCAATTACATCATTATCGCTCAGCGGTTTTACTCCACCTCGACCATCCAGCAGCCAGGCAAACACGGCATCCGGCACATTAACATCCGTTCCCTTAATGGCTTCCACAGCGCCTCCACAAACATTCAGCCTTTTTCGTTAGTCTAGCTGTCAGAATATGTTAAGCAATATCTCATTGTCCCATTGTGCTGAAATGATTCATAAAAGTCTCTGATAACAGGAAAAGCTCTGACGAATACGACGCTTGCTTCGAGATACCCGGTTAAGCCCGCTGCCATCTCGCTGACTCAAGAGTGTTACTTAAGCGAAATTTATGTGTCCGCGACTGGAGATCAATCACCTGGTTTTTCAGGATACCCGAGGAATCAGAAAGCTCATCAACCATAATGGCATTACTTTGGGTTACATTCTCCAGTTCGGCCAGTGCATGAGTAATACTGATAATTCCTTTCTCCTGCTCCTGTGTAGTGGTTAATATCTCGCCCATCAGTTGGTTTAATTGACCGGCACCACCGACAATATCATGCATATTTTTTTCTGCTTCACGCACAATAGCTGCACCTTGCTGAACATTTTGATGGGTTTGCGCAATCAGCTGCTTAATATTCTTAGCAGCATCCGCACTACGGTGTGCAAGCATTCTGACCTCACCGGCCACCACGGAAAAACCTTTGCCATGTTCACCGGCCCTCGCCGCTTCCACGGCAGCATTCAATGCCAGAATATTTGTCTGGAATGCGATACCATCAATTAGCGTAATTATTTCCGTCATCTGCTGTGCACATTCGGTGATTGAACGCATATTTGTCGCAACCTGCACCATTAATTCGCCACCCTGAATGGCGCATTGCGTGGCAACTGTTGCCTGGACGCTGGCGATTTGCGTGTTGTCAGCATTATTTCGCGTATTAACGGCTATTTCATCCATATTAGCAGCCGTCTGCATCAATGCTCCGGATTGTTGTTCCGTTTTCACTGAAAGCTCGGCGCTGCGTTCCGCAAGCTGTTCAGAGAGCGCCATCGCCGTTTGTGAGGATGTTCGGATCTCATTAACGAGTGTTGAAATATTACTCGATAAACTATTGATGCCCGGTATTAGTCTACCTGCACAATTATTACCAAACTCTGGAATACTGATCGCCAGATTCCCAGACGTCACTTCCTCAATGCTCCTTTTTACCGTATTGATCGGCATGACCAGGTATTTCGTCATATACCACCATAAGCATAATATAGAAATAACGCTTACCACATTTGTACCAATTATAATTTCCGGCGCGGCCGAGAAAATCATCTCAACAATATTGAGAGCAACTGCCGAAATGAGCAGAAATAAAATAATAAAGGTTCTGACGCTAATATCATTTAACATTTTAGTCCTGTGCACTAAGAAATTATGTAGATATTATTTTTTATAGCACCTGCAATGCAGAATGCCATTGCTCTGCGACGAAAGCTGAACTTTCAATGAGAACCTGCAATCCTTTTACTTAAGGCAAGAAATTACACCCTTTATTCCTGTTAGCTCAGTGTTTTATTCCATCAAATGGCTGTGATGGCGCCAGTCATCAGGTTATTGTGATGACAAGCACATGGAGAGCATAAAACACACAGAACTATAAATTTGGTGAATGTTTATATAAGTAATGGCTCGTTATTTTCACTATCTTCCTGTTCCCTCTAATACCAGTGTAAAAACATAAGAACATTCCCGGTTTTATCATGTTAACTGGACAAAACCTGCTAGATTTATTACCACGGCTTTTTTTCGATAGGTAGTATGATGTTGAACGTGTCGTGGGACCCTGTATTGATTGGGATTTCCTTTGTTGTCGCGTTTATTGCCTCTTTTATTGCTCTCGATAGTGCGGGCAAGGTGGCAATCTCCAATCGACGTGAATCAACCTTCTGGCGCCTGTCTGGCGGGGCTACGCTAGGGATGGGGATATGGTCAATGCATTTTATCGGTATGCTGGCCATGAAAATGAGTATGCCGATCAATTACCATTTTTCGCTCACGGCATTTTCTTTCTTTATTGCGCTCATTTCTGCAACTCTCGCCATTAATATCGCCATTTCCGGTAATACGCTTTCAACAAAACGATTAGTCGTAGCCACAGGAATATTAAGCGCCGGTGTCGTCACCATGCACTACGTTGGCATGTATGCCATCATTGAGCATGTTGCCATCCTATGGAGTCATTCGCTGATACTGCTCTCAGTGATGATTGCCATCGTTGCATCTGGTGTAGGTTTGTGGCTGGCGTTTCATTTACGCCAAAATACCCGTCGAGCCCTGATCAATCGGCTTGTCGCCGCCCTTATTATGGCGCTGGCGATTGCCTCTATGCATTACACCGGGATGGGAGCGGCAACATTCACCCATTTTGGACACACGGTACACAATGGACTCAGCACACTGGAACTCTCTGTCTGGGTCTGCGCCGTCACGCTGGTTATTTTGGGTATCATGCTGGTGGTGTCGATGGTGGATTCGCAACTGCGTACCTCCCGACTGGCAGACAACTTACATCAACTTAACTGCCAGCTTGAGCATCAGGTCCACTTCGACGCACTTACTGGACTTGCCAATCGCACACAGATAGATGCCTGCTTACAGGCCTGTCTGCAGCATTCCAAACTGCATCAGCATCAATTTGCTCTGGTATTCATCGATCTCGATCGCTTCAAAGTCGTTAACGATACCTGGGGACATCACATCGGCGATCAGTTGCTGATCGCCAGTACGCAGCGAATCTACAGCTGCCTTGATGACACCATGACGCTGGCGAGGCTGGGGGGAGATGAGTTTATTCTTCTGGTTCCTGACTGTAATAAAGAGGATATCACCGCTCTGCTGACCCGGATTGCGGCTGCGATTGGTGATCCTTTCACGCTGTTTGGGTACACCATTCGGGTTTCGTTAAGTGCGGGAAGCAGTATTTATCCTGAACATGGTTCCACGTTGCATGAGTTAAAAGTAAAGGCTGATATGGCGATGTATCATGTCAAACAGGCTGGCAGAAACGGTTGGGCTATTTATAGCCCGGAAATGGAAGCTATCGCCGATACACCGCCGACATTTCTACAGGAACTGTCACAAGCACTGGAACACGATCAATTTGAGCTTTGGTACCAACCCAAATACACCGCCGGGGATCATTCCCTGACCGGTTTTGAAGCGTTATTACGCTGGCATCACCCGGAACGCGGCATGCTGTTACCCGCAGAGTTTCTGCCTGCGCTGGAAGAGACAGGCCTTATCATTCCGGTCGGGAAATGGGTTATCCAGCAGGCATGCCAGCAGTTACATCAATGGAAGTTACAAGGCCATGCGGAATGGACCCTCGCCGTTAATCTTTCCCCTTCCCAGTTTGAACAACATGACATCGTTGATGTGGTTTGCAGCGCCCTTGCACAATATCAACTATCACCTGCATATCTCACGCTGGAATTGACTGAAAGTACAGCACTTAAAAATTTAAAACGTAGCGCTGAAGTCTTAAATGCATTTTCAGCTTTAGGGATCACCGTTTCTATTGATGATTTCGGTACCGGTTATTCAAATATATTGATGTTGAAGTCTCTTCCGGCACGGGAATTAAAAATTGACAGAGTATTTGTTAAAGATATTAGCGAGAACAGCAAAAATACAAAGATTGTGTCTACTATTATTGACATAGCCCACTCCATGAATATGCAAGTGGTGGCTGAAGGAATAGAGACCCAGGAGCAGGAAATACTCCTGACCCAGATGGGATGTGGTGTGCTGCAAGGTTTCTTGTTTGCAAAACCGTTGCCTGCGCATCAGATCCATGAATTGATTCCAACGGAAAGCAACATTAAGCAGCAGCGAATCGTACAGTCTTTGTCTCCTCAACAATCAATAACATTATGAGACTGTAATATAAAAAACAGATGCCATTAAACGGGCAACACAGCAGATAAAGATAACGGGATTATCGATGAGCACAACCGAGCTGCATTCACTGGATTTATTAACCCTGCCGGTGTGGATTGTTTCGCCGCATACCGAAGAACTGGTGTTCGCTAATACCGTTGCACGGGAACTGATGCAGGCCCCCTGCTTTTCTCTACTCCGCAAGGGCATATTTTCAACTCATGCCCAGAATGATTTAACCATGTATCTCAGCGATTTGAGAAATCATCACGACATTGTAGAAATCCTTACAGTTTGCCGCGAAGGTGAAGACGTCGCGATGGCCAGCCGCCTGTCCATCCGCTCTCTGCCGGAATCAGGTGACGTTATTCTTTTCGAAGGCATTGAAACACCGACTTCGCAAGGTCTGAAAGCGAGCCGTTCAGCGAATTATCAGCGAAAAAAACAGGGATTTTACGCGCGTTTTTTCCAGACTAACTCGGCCCCAATGTTGCTTATCGATCCGTCCCGTGATGGGCTTATCGTTGATGCAAATCTCAGTGCGCTAAATTTTTATGGCTATAGCCATGATACGATGTGCCAGAAACATACATGGGAAATCAATACGCTGGGCCGTCATATACTCCCGGTGATGCATGAAATCGCCCATCTTCCCGGTGGCCATAAGCCTTTGCATTTTGTGCATAAACTGGCAGACGGCACATCCCGGCACGTACAAACCTACGCCGGGCCAATCGAAATCTACGGCAATAAGCTCATGCTGTGCATTATTCATGACATTACCGAGCAAAAGCGGCTGGAACAGGAGCTTGAGCGTGCGGCCCTACGTGACGCCTTAACGGGATTGCTTAACCGCCGACATTTTTATCAGGTAACCGAGCCGGAACAGACCCACGCGATGTCACTAACACAGGATTACAGCCTGCTGTTGATCGACACCGATCGCTTTAAAAGCATTAACGATCTTTTTGGTCATTTAAAAGGTGATGAGGTACTTTGCGCTCTGGCCCGCACACTTGAATCCTGTGCAAGAAAGGACGATCTGATTTTTCGCTGGGGAGGTGAAGAATTTGTGCTGCTGCTGCCGCGAACCTCGTTAGATATTGCCCTCAATCTCGCAGAAGTGATACGGGCGACAGTGGCCAAAGTTACTCTCCCTGGCCTTCCCCGCTTTACCGTCAGCATTGGCGTAGCTCGGCACGAAACAAATGAAAGCATCGATGAGTTATTCAAACGCGTTGACGACGCGTTGTACAAAGCCAAGAACGAAGGCAGGAACAGAGTGCTGGCCGCCTGATGTTTACGTCGTTCAGCGACTGCGTTTAGCGTGACGCTCCCAGTTGTCCTGTTTTGCCTGTGCGGTTTTACGCAATGCCACATAACATGCCCCGCTGCCGCCGTGATGCGGCAGTGCGGCGCAGTATGCTTGCACGTCGTCAAATTCCGTCAACCAGCGCGCCACGTAGCTGCGAACAATATTGGCATGGGAGTTATCGTCACGTCCCTTGCCGTGTATCACCAGCACGTTACGCAACCTTTCCTGCTGCGCCTGCAGAATAAAGCTAAAGAGCATCTGGCGACATGTTTCAACAGGTTGGCGAATAAGATTAAGGCTCGCCTGCTGCGGGTATTTTCCGTTTCGCAGCTTGTCGGTCACGCCGTTCTGTAAACCTTCGCGACGAAACTCGAGCGGCACATTCAACGGGACAATATCGAGAAATCCCGTCGAGAGAAAATTATCCAGTTGTAGCGTATCGATACGCGCCGGAGTGCGAAGATTGCGCATGGGCTGCCAGTGCACATCGGCATGGTTTTTCAGCGGTTGAACATCCCCCATTGCGTCAAGAAACAGCGATGCATCATCAAGGTTCATGTTTCATCCTCCAGCGTATTGCGACGGGCATTATCATAACCGCGCACTATTATACCGACAACTATACCGGTAACGGTTTACGGTTATTTCCAATAATTAACCGGATCCTCCGCGCTGAACCGATCTACTCACGACAAGTTGATATCCGTTTTTAGGGGTATAGCTGCGACGGTCACTGGCGTGATAATGTGTAGGCTCGCCTGAATGCTGTAATGAGAGAAACGGATGCTTAACTTACTGGAAGACACCATCGACACGCCGCTGGGCCCGCTGTGGGTTATTTGTGATGAGCAATTTCGCCTGCGCGCAGTGGAATGGGATCAGCACAGCGATCGCATGGAACAATTGCTTGATATTCATTACCGTACAGAAGGTTATCAGCGCATTACCGCCAAAAATCCTGGTGGATTAAGCGACAAACTCTCTGAGTATTTTGCCGGAAACCTCAGCATCATTGACACGCTGGAAACGGCAACCGCTGGGACGCCTTTCCAGCGTGAAGTCTGGCAAGCATTACGCACTATCCCCTGCGGGCAGGTCATGCATTATGGTCAGTTGGCCGAACAGTTGGGGCGCCCCGGCGCTGCAAGAGCCGTCGGCGCTGCTAATGGCTCCAATCCAGTAAGCATTGTGGTTCCCTGTCATCGTGTCATTGGACGTAACGGCACCATGACCGGATATGCCGGCGGTGTACAACGAAAAGAGTGGTTATTGCGCCACGAAGGTTATTTGCTACTCTAGATTCCAGGCAATTAATGCCTTATTCATCACACTTCCGCATAATGCGACCCCAAATTAAGTGTGGTTAATCAAGCAGATACAAACATTCGCTCCAGTTATGCCTGAATTATTCTCTATTGGGAGTAGCTCAGGCTTACGTGCTCACCAAAAAGATGTTAAAATTGACAAATATCAATTACGGCTTGAGCAGACCTATGATCCCGGAAAAGCGAATTATACGGCGCATTCAGTCTGGCGGTTGTGCTATCCATTGCCAGGATTGCAGCATCAGCCAGCTTTGCATCCCGTTCACACTTAACGAGCATGAGCTTGACCAGCTCGATAACATCATCGAGCGCAAAAAGCCTATCCAAAAAGGGCAGACGCTCTTTAAAGCAGGTGATGAGCTTAAATCACTCTACGCTATCCGCTCCGGAACGATAAAAAGCTATACCATTACCGAACAAGGCGATGAGCAAATTACCGGTTTCCATCTGGCGGGTGACCTGGTAGGTTTTGACGCCATTGGCAGCGGCCATCACCCGAGCTTTGCTCAGGCGTTGGAAACCTCAATGGTATGCGAAATTCCTTTCGAAACCCTTGATGACCTGTCCGGTAAGATGCCGAACCTGCGTCAGCAGATGATGCGTCTGATGAGTGGCGAAATCAAAGGCGACCAGGATATGATCCTGTTGCTGTCGAAGAAAAACGCTGAAGAGCGCCTGGCGGCCTTTATCTACAATCTGTCTCGTCGCTTCGCCCAGCGTGGGTTCTCGCCTCGTGAATTCCGCCTGACCATGACCCGTGGCGACATTGGTAACTACCTCGGTCTGACGGTTGAAACCATCAGCCGCCTGTTGGGTCGTTTCCAGAAAAGCGGCATGCTGGCGGTGAAAGGCAAATATATCACTATTGAGAACAGCGACGCGCTGGCAGTTCTTGCCGGCCACACGCGTAACGTTGCGTAATCTTTCCGCAAGCCTCTCTGTTATCCTTCTGTCAAATCGCTAAATTTTCCCGATTTATTGATCTGGCAGGAGGTTATTCCCTGTTTCAAACCACATTATTGGGTTACTCTTTTAGTTACAAACTGCGATGACAGTTGTAAGGAGACCCTGTATGGCTATGTATAAAAATATGCTGGTCGTCATCGACCCTAACCAGGACGATCAACCAGCATTACGGCGAGCTGTTTATTTGCATCAACGGATTGGTGGCAAAATTAAAGCCTTTTTGCCGATCTATGACTTTTCCTATGAAATGACTACCCTGCTGTCGCCTGATGAGCGTACGGCAATGCGTCAGGGGGTCATCAGCCAGCGAACTGCATGGATACGTGAACAAGCGAAATACTACATCGAAGCAGGGATCCCTCTGGAGATTAAAGTGGTCTGGCATAACCGACCCTTTGAAGCCATCATCCAGGAAGTCATCAGCGCCAGGCATGACCTGGTCCTCAAGATGGCGCACCAACACGACCGCCTCGAAGCCGTAATATTTACGCCAACCGACTGGCATTTATTGCGTAAATGTCCAAGTCCGGTATGGATGGTGAAAGACCAGCCATGGCCTGAAGGGGGTAAAGCACTGGTTGCCGTAAACCTCGCCAGTGAAGAGGCTTATCACAACGCGCTCAATGAAAAACTGGTTAAAGAGACGCTACAGCTTGCAGAACAGGTTAACCATACCGAAGTGCATCTGGTTGGCGCCTACCCTGTCACACCAATCAACATCGCGATTGAACTGCCTGAATTTGATCCCAGCGTTTATAACGACGCAATCCGTGGACAGCATCTGCTGGCCATGAAGGCGCTACGCCAAAAATTCAGTATTGATGAGAAAGTGACGCACGTTGAAAAAGGCTTACCTGAAGAGGTCATTCCTGATTTAGCCGAGCACTTGCAGGCGGGTATTGTGGTATTGGGGACCGTCGGACGTACCGGTATTTCTGCTGCGTTTCTTGGTAACACCGCGGAACAGGTTATCGATCATCTACGCTGTGACCTGCTGGTCATCAAGCCGGATGAATATCAGACGCCAGTTGAACTGGACGACGAAGAAGACGATTAACCACACAATGAAATGCCGGATGGCGATATCATCCGGCATTTTAAACGCCTAGTGTTGCTCCTCACCGCCGAGGAAATAGATACCAAGCGGGATAGCCAACAGAATCGTAAACACCATGCTGTAGACACAAATCATTGCAGATTGAATGGCGTACATTGAAGCGGTCCAGTCGGATAGCGGAATGTCATACTGTTCAATAACGCCACCTATCGTCGCTCGCGTCACGACCGACGCTGCGATAATAAACACTCCAAGCAGGCACAACAGAAACTTCCGTCCCTTCGCTGTTTTCAGCTTAGCCATGATCATAGTACTGTCCTTTTGCAAATGAAAAACCTTGTTACTTTGCGCTAACAATACCATGACATCAACTGACTGTCTGCTACATAAACCGCATACAGGGTTGACGTCAGCGTTATTTCGCTGAAAATAGCGCTGATTGCATTATTTATCTCTCCTTTTGATTAATGATCTGACCGCCTTAACTGAGTAAAATATCTGGGGATTAGGATGTCAGATGATATTTAGCTAACACGGAGTTGCCAGGAAGAATCATGATCGCTGAACTGTTTATGAATAATGCGTTTAATTTGACGGTAATTCTTAGCTGCTGTGCCGCGCTGGTCCTGATGAGCGTCTGGTATCATCGTGGAGAGCGTCGCTGCAAAGGATTCATATTTCATGCCGCACAATTTTTTGTCTATGCCATTATCATTGGGACGTTTGGCAGCATTGCTAATAACGTTATCGAAAGTTACAGCCTGAAATTTATCTCCCCCAGCGTGGTCGACTTTATCTGCACCTCGTTGATTGCGTTGATCCTGACCATCAAACTTTTTCTGGTGATTAATCAGTTTGAAAAGACGCAGATTAATAAAGGCAGAGATATCACCAGCGCGAGGATCCTGTCGCGTATCATCAAGATTACCATCGTGGTTGCCATCATTTTACTGTATGGCGAACACTTCGGTATGAGCTTATCCGGTCTGTTAACCTTTGGCGGTATTGGCGGTATCGCAGTGGGTATGGCGGGGAAAGATATTCTGAGCAACTTTTTCTCAGGCATTATGCTCTATTTCGACAGACCGTTTAGCATAGGCGATTGGATCCGCTCCCCGGACCGCAATATTGAAGGCACGGTAGCAGAAATTGGCTGGCGAATGACTAAAATAAACACCTTCGACCATCGTCCGTTGTATGTGCCAAACTCGATTTTCTCCTCCATCAGCGTAGAAAACCCAGGGCGCATGACCAACCGGCGAATTAAAACGGTGATCGGGTTACGATATGAGGATGCCGATAAAGTCGGTGCCGTTGTCGAGTCGGTCAGAGAAATGCTGCAAAACCATCCTGGAATAGACCAGAAACAAACTCTGTTGGTCTATTTTAATGAATTTGCCGATTCATCGTTGAATATCATGGTGTATTGCTTCACGAAAACCACCGTCTGGAAGGAATGGCTCGCGGTACAGCAAGACGTTTATTTAAAGATTATCACGATAGTCCAGGCAAACGGCGCCGACTTTGCGTTCCCCAGCCAGACGCTGTATATGGATAATCCTGAAGCATCGCCATCGACACACTAACAAAAGAAAAGACGCGGAAATCCGCGTCTTTTTTGTACTTATTTCAATGAGGCAATATCAATTACGAAGCGGTATTTCACATCGCTTTTCAACATCCGCTGCCAGGCACGATTAATATCCTGAATATCGATCACTTCGACATCGGCGGTAATACCATGCTGACCGCAAAAATCCATCATCTCCTGCGTTTCGGCAATGCCGCCGATAACTGAACCCGCCACAGACCTACGCCCAAGGATCAGGGGAACCGTATTCAAAAACGGATCCAACGCACCAAGATAACCAACCAGCACCAGCGTACCGCTTAGCTCCAGGGTTGGGATATAAGGGTTCAGGTCATGAACGTAGGGCACAGTATCGATAATCAGATCAAACTGATTCGCTGTCGCTTTCATCTGTTCACTGTCAGTGGAAAGCACAACGTGACTGGCACCCAAACGTCTGGCATCAGCTTCTTTGCCCGGTGAACGCGTAAACAGCGTAACTTCCGCGCCCAGCGCATTTGCAAGTTTGATTGCCATATGCCCGAGTCCACCCAGACCGACAACCGCGACTTTACTGCCCTCGCCTACCTGCCAGTGGCGCAGAGGCGACCATGTTGTGATCCCGGCGCAAAGCAGCGGCGCCGCACCGCGTAAATCGATCCCTTCAGGGACCTTCACCACAAACTTTTCGGTAACGACAATTTTGTCAGAATAGCCGCCGAAAGTAGGCAGACCGTCATGACGGTCGATATCGTTATACGTTAGCGTGTTACCTTCTTCGCAATACTGCTCTAGCCCCTGCTCGCAGGCGCTACAGTGTTGACACGAATCAACCATGCAGCCGACCCCTGCGAGATCGCCCACTTTGAATTTTGTTACCGACTTACCAACATGCACCACGCGGCCAATGATCTCATGCCCTGGTACCATCGGATATTTAGCACCGCCCCAATCGTTGTAGGCGTTGTGAATATCCGAGTGGCATACACCGCTGTATAAAATATCGATAACCACATCATCTTCACGCGGATCGCGACGAACAAAATTATGGGGGACTAAATCTTCTTTCACCGCCAGAGCAGCATAACCCTTCACATTCATGACCATTGAGATCTCCTCAGGGATTAGGTGTTACCAGAACCAGCATAGTTCAGGGCAGCAGGTTGTACTCAGCGTCGCTAACCGGTTCCAGCCATTCGTTCGACGCGCCAGGGGCCGGGATTTCCACGGCGATATGGGCAAACCAACTATCACGCGCGGCGCCGTGCCAGTGTTTCATTCCCGCCGGAATGTGCACGACATCGCCGGTTTTCAGCTCACGTGCCGGTTTATTCCACTCCTGATACCAGCCTCTGCCACCGGTCACCAGCAATATTTGTCCACCCTCATGATGAACATGCCAGAAGTTACGACAACCCGGTTCAAATGCGACATTGCCAATTACCACGCCTTCCATGGAGAGCATGGTCAGATAGCTGTCGCCAGTGAAATACTTCGCATACGCTTCATTTTTCTCTCCACGTGGAAAGACGCTGTTACCATCAAATTGTTCGTTCATAGTGACTCCAGTATGGATAATGTCCGCGGTGTTCATACCAGACATTCATCAAGAACCGTACGGGCATTTTCCCCAATCCCGGCCCCACAGTGCTGTTCGAGTATCGTAATAAACTCACTGAGTTGCTCAGGGAGGATCCCGATGTTAAGGCATATCGCAAAATGGCTTTTCAACTGGCTGTTAACGCCGCCCAGAACGGCCAGCGCCGAAACGGTCACCCATTCACGGTCCTGCCAGTCAAGTACATCTCGCTGAAAAATATCGCCAAACAGATGTGCTTTAAGCCAGACATCAATAGCGGGTGCAAAGTCAAACAGCGGACCGCTTACAGGCTGTCCAACCAGTTGCGTCTGAGTTAGGCTCCCAGCCTGAACACTGTTCCAGTCTGCAGGTGGCGGCGTGGCCGTTCTACCTTCGTCGTCTGAAAGCCCTTTCTCGCTTCGACTTTTCACCACCGACATAAAGCAGGACAGACCGTTCAGGCTGCGAGGGAAACCGCAGTATGCGTAGAGCTGTAGCAGGATCTCTTTTACTTCATTGAGCGTGAGTCCCGCATCCAGTCCGGCGTTGAGCGCGACGTCCAACTTTTCCATCTGTCCTGTGGCAGTGAATGCCGCAATGGGGATGATTGCCTGTTGTCTGGCATCCAGTTGGTATTGCATATTCGACTCTCCAAAACGGTGGCAACATTGCACCACCGGGGGCTGAAAACAGTAAAATTATAGAGACTCGACGTGTCGGTGATTAGAGAGGAAAAGAAGGACAAACTTATGAGCTGTGCTCATCAATAATGAGCAGCAGGTACTCTTTATTTGCAGGTAATTGATTGAAGACTTACGCCACAATCTCGATTAAATTGCCGTCAGGATCTTTTATCACCGCTTCGTAATAACCATCGCCAGTAGTGCGCGGACCTGAGACTAATATCCCCTGTTCCTGCGCTTGCATTGCAATGGCATCAACATTTTCATTGCCGCCAACAGAAATGGCGAGGTGTACCCATCCGCAACGATTATTGTCAGGTTGCTGCCCGATAAGACCCGGTTTGGTCATTAACTCAATCGCAATTTCCTCGCCAATTTTGACAAAATAAGATTCAAACCCAGGATTGGTTTTACTGCGGTATTTCTCGTTGATCTTGCCGTCAAAAAACGAGACCCAGAAGCGAGCTTGCTGCTCGAGATCCTGTGTCCATAACGCCATATGCGCAATCTTCATAGCGAACCTCTTCCCGTTGTATCCAGAATAGTACGGCCCCTGTAAGGGATGTTGACATCGTTAATCATAATGCACGATCATGCACTCTATTGCTCGATGTTTATTTCACCTGGAGTATCTATGCTCGATTACGCCGCATTCCCGGAACAGCGCCAGGCGCTTATCTTTCAGATCCTGCAAGAAAACGGCAGAGTCATTTGTTCTGAACTTGCTAACCGATTAGGTGTTTCTGAACACACAATTCGTCGTGATTTGCATGAATTGAGCAAAGATGGCGTGTGTAAAAAAGTCTATGGTGGCGCGGTCATTACACTCCCTGAATCCGAAGACATCGACGTGCGCAAGAGTATTAATGTAGCCAAAAAGAGCAACATCGCGCAGAGATGTGCCCGACTGGTCAAATCTGGAAGCTGTATTTTTATCGACACGGGTAGCACCAATCTGGCGATGGCAGAAGCTCTGCCCGCCGAACTGGCGTTAACCGTGGTGACAAATTCACCGGAGATTGCCGCCGTTTTGCTAAAAAAACCGCTGTTTGAAGTCATTATGCTGGGTGGCGTGGTGCAGAGATCTTCAGGTGGGTGCGTGGGAGCTTCCGCCATCGCACAAGTGCAGGACATTTTATTCGATCAGGGATTTATTGGCGGCTGCGCGATGTCGCCTGAATCCGGCTTAACGGGATTTGATTATGCGGATTGTGAATTCAAAAAAGCGGTGATTAAACAATGTAATGAAACTATCGTCGCGCTAACGGCTGAAAAAATCCCAGCCGTCGCCCGATATGTCGTTACCGAAAGCAGCAATATCGATGTGATTGTTGTAGAGGACAACATCAGCAAAGAGTACGCCACAGAGTTCCAGGCGCACGACATTCGAATTTATACCGTCTAACCGCGGTAGACTCGCTGAAAATTTACTGTGCTAAACGTCGCTCCTGGCGTCAGCGCGGTGATCGCTGACAGATAATCCAGACGGATTTTTTGCTGGTTTTCAGATTGCCCCACGACCAGAAATTCTTCTTTTTCCACGGTGGTACACGTCGTCAGCGCTTTAGCATCAAAACATGTGCCATCCGTTAGTTCAATGCGCAACCAATAGTGGTACATGCAGGCGATTTCCAGATAATCATGAAGATCGCAATCTATCGGGTGATACTCTTCGGTCGTTTTCATCATGCTACCTTCCCCAACGTCTTGTATATTCGGGAAATCGCCAACGCAACTTCCCGAACTATCTAGCTATTTCAACGCTTCAATGGGAGCGCCGAAATTAATATGCAGCACATTGCCGTCAATCACCAGCGCCGGAACAGATTTCACGCCAGCCACTTCAGCCTCAGCAACCCGATCAGGTTGCTCTCCCAGATGAACCACATCGATTTCAACATCTGCAGACAAATGCTGCAGAAGTGTCTGTTCTGCGGAAACACAAACCGGGCAACCTGCATGATAGAAACGAGCTTTAGTCATGATACATCTCCTTTAAATTATAGTATCGATTCGATACTATAATTCATGCTACGCTGCTTTTACCCTTTGTCAATATAGTTTTTAATCGATACTATATGCCGAGGAGGATTTGTTATGCCCGACATGTCACTTTTCGACGTACTTGACCGGCTTTCCAGCCTGACAAGGATGTGGTTTCGCCAGCATCCTTTACTGGCGGATCTCCAGCCAGTACAACTTAGCGCGTTAATGTATCTGGCCCGTTGCAACCGTTATTCCAATACGCCGCTTGGCGTGACAGACTACCTTGGGCTCACCAAAGGTACCGTGTCACAATCGCTGAAGCTTTTGGAAAACAAAGGGTTGATTGTTCGCAAGCCGGATGACCGTGATAAACGTAGCGTCCATCTACACTTAAGTGAGTCGGCCAATACCTTACTGGAAGCCCTGCTGCCCCCCACGTTTTTAGTGGAGGGTGAATTGGCAATGGGTGAACGGGCGATCGTGCTCAGAGAGCTGCTGTTAGAACTGTTACGCGGGATCCAGAGGACCAACAATGTGCCTGGCTTTGGTCTTTGCCATAGCTGTCGGTTCCACCAAAAAATTGATGGTCAGGGATTTTGTAATCTGACGAAAGAGAGATTGAGTGAAGAAGATTCATTGCTGATTTGCCGGGAGCATCAGCCGCCGGAAACATAAAATGGCTGGTGCAAAATCACACCAGCCATTATCTCTGTTAGTGCTTAACGATATACATTGTGCGGCTGTATGCGACATCTTCAGGGTTAGTAATCGGATACCCTTTCAGCCACGGTTTAATTAAACGCCCGTTGGTATACTGATAAATCGGTGCAATAGGTGCCTGTTCCATCAGAATTTTCTCCGCGGCGTTATAATCGGCATTGCGCGCTTTCTCTGTATTCTCCAGAGTTGCCTGGGTCAACACTTTGTCGTACGCCGGATCATTAAAGCGGGAGATATTGCCCGTATGGGTCGATGTTAATAGCGACAAGAACGTAGATGGCTCATTGTAGTCACCCACCCATGAGGCGCGGATCACATCAAAATTACCGGTATTACGGCTGTCGATATACGTTTTCCATTCCTGGTTCTGCAGTTTCACGTCAACACCGAGGTTCTTCTTCCACATAGAAGCCACTGCGATAGCAATCTTCTGATGATTTTCTGAGGTGTTGTACAGCAGCGTCAGTTTAAGCGGTTTCTGTGGGCCATAGCCCGCCGCACGCAGCAGCGTTTTTGCCTGCGCGTTCAGTTCTTCCTGACTCATTTGCTCAAACGGTGAAGGTTCCGGTACAAATCCTGCCGTTACATCCGGCGTAAAATGCCATGCCGGTTTCTCACCGGTACCCAAAACTTTCTCTGCCATCAGACGACGATCGATAGTCATGCTGAGCGCCAGACGCACGCGCGAATCGGCGGTCGGTCCCTTCTGGGTATTGAAAGCATAATAATAAGTACCAAGTTGCGGCGGGGTGTAAACCTGACCCGGGACATCCTTCAACAGTTTCTGGTACATATTTTTCGGGAAGGATTCCGTGATATCAATATCACCCGCAAGATAGCGCTTGGTCGCAGCTGATTCCTGGTTGATCGGCAGGAAGGTGACTTTTTGCAGCACCGTTTTGGCGTTGTCCCAATAATGCGTGTTCGGCACCACTTCCAGTTTTTCGTTCACGACGCGATCTTTGAGCACATAGGCGCCGTTACCAATAAGATTGCCTGGTTTTGTCCACTCTTTGCCGCTCTCAACGTTAGCTTTTTGTACCGGATAGAATGCAAAACTCGCTGTCAGATTGGCAAACCAGGGCAGCGGTTTATCCAGTTGAACTTTCAATGTCCGTGCATCGACAGCACTAACGCCAAGTTTATCAGGCGTGGCTTTGCCATCGATAATAGCCTGAGCATTATTAATTCCCGCCAGCGCCGCAAACCAGGCAAACGGCGACAGCGTTTTTGGATCAACCAGACGCTGCCAGCTATAGACAAAATCCTGCGCCGTTACCGGCGTACCATCGGCCCATTGCGCATTGTCACGCAGCGTAAACGTCCAGATGCGGTTATCGTTACTCTTCCACTGGGTAGCGACGCCAGGCACGATCTCACCCTTCTCATTCTGGTTGACCAGCCCTTCAAATAGATCACGAATAACCTGTATTTCAGGCAGCCCTACAGCTTTTGCCGGATCAAGCGACGCCGGTTCGTCTTTTATATGACGCACCAGTTCTTGTTTCTCTGCCAGTACCGTTCCGCTGGGAACATCAGCAGCCCAGGATAAAGAAATGCTGCTAACCAACAACGCACAACAGGTTACTGAAACAGAATGCTGCATAAGATACCCTCAATTCCGGCTACTAAGTGAATGTGTAATTATTTGTATCGCCAGCAGGAAATGCAATTAACTTCCGACAAGAAAGTGATATTACACCTGAAAAGATAAGTGTGTGAAAACGATTTGATTATCCATACATTTTGCACAACACTGCGAGTAACAATCCAAGCATTCAGAGATGACTATGACCGTTACCCGTCCCCGTGCCGAGCGCGGCGCATTCCCACCTGGAACCGAACATTACGGACGTTCATTGTTAGGCGCACCGCTAATCTGGTTTCCTGCACTGGCAGCCGATCGTGAAAGCGGTCTGATACTGGCGGGAACGCACGGCGACGAAAACTCCTCGGTCGTTACCCTTTCCTGCGCATTGCGTACGCTTAACCCTTCTCTGCGTCGCCACCATGTAGTGCTGGCCGTAAACCCTGACGGTTGCCAGCTTGGACTGCGCGCAAATGCGAACGGCGTCGATCTGAACCGTAACTTTCCCGCCGCAAACTGGAAAGCGGGCGAAACGGTGTACCGCTGGAACAGTAGCGCAGAAGAGCGTGATGTGGTGTTGTTGACCGGCGAAAGTCCGGGTTCGGAACCAGAAACCCAGGCGTTGTGTCAGCTTATTCACCGAATTCATCCCGCCTGGGTAGTCTCTTTTCACGATCCACTGGCCTGTATTGAAGATCCCAGAAGCAGCGAGCTGGGTTCATGGCTGGCACAGTCGTTTGAATTGCCTCTGGTCACCAGCGTAGGTTATGAAACGCCCGGCTCTTTTGGGAGCTGGTGCGCAGACCTGAATTTACACTGCATAACCGCCGAATTTCCGCCCATTTCATCGGATGAAGCGAGCGAAAAATACCTGCTGGCCATGTCCAATCTGCTGCGCTGGCACCCTAGAGATGGAGCTGCCCGGTCGTAAAATGCAGGGCTGGCTCCGCATCGCTGGCCAGCCAGGTAGGGCCATCAAGATCGGCAAAGTTAACCTGCGGCGTAAGCGGTAACGCCGCACCGATAGCCCGGGAGGTACACAGCATGCAGCCCAGCATCAGCGCAAATCCCTGCTCGCGGGCTTCCGTTGCCAGCGCCAGTGCTTCCGTCAGACCGCCTGTTTTGTCCAGTTTGATATTGACCATTTCATAGCGTCCGTGCAGCGCTTTCAGGCTGCTGCGAGTGTGGCAACTTTCATCTGCGCAGATGGGCAGCGGATGCACAAAATTCTCCAGAGCGGCATCATCCTGAGCCGGCAGCGGCTGCTCCAGCATTGCCACCCCTAAATCAGCCAACAGCTGACAGCGTGCCGCAAGGCCTTCTGCCCGCCAGGATTCATTGGCGTCGACAATAATCGTAGCGTCAGGAACAGCCGCACGAATGGCAACCATCCGCTCACTAATCAAGCGAGCATCCAGTTTAACTTTCAGCAGTTTTGCGCCATTTCCCCACAGCGCAGCCGCGCTCGCGGCCATTTGTTCCGGCGAGCCAATCACCACTGTTTGCGCCGTCGTCACCACTTCCGCCAGTTCACTTCCCACCAATTCCGCCAGCGACTTCTGCTGTTGACGCGCACTTAGATCCCACAACGCGCAGTCTACGGCATTTCGTGCAGCCCCTGCTGGCAGCAGCTTTTGCAGCTCATCACGCCTAAGTCCGTTTTCCAGCTGTGGCGCAATGCTCATAATTTGCGCCAGAACAGAGGCATCGCTTTCACCGTAGCGTGGGTACGGTGTGCACTCGCCAATACCTGTGACGCCATTTTCTGTCAATTCGACGACAACCACATGCGCTTCGGTCCTGCTCCCACGGGCGATGACAAAGGGAGTGTGCAGCGGCCAGGCTTCCTCATATACCTTAACTGTTCTCATTTGTTTTCCTTAATGCAGTCCCTGAAGCGGATATCCGCAAATAGCGTTTGCCGTGTTAACTGTTGATGGCATAAACTAGCCTCGACGTTAACTATATGTAAACAGGAAGATAACCATGTCACAAACCGTTCATTTCCAGGGCAACCCGGTTGCAGTTGCCGGCTCCATTCCTCAGGCTGGAAGCAAAGCTCAGGCTTTTACCCTTGTGGCTAAAGACCTGTCTGACGTTACGCTGGGCCAGTTTGCAGGCAAGCGCAAAGTGCTGAATATTTTCCCTAGCATCGATACTGGCGTTTGCGCGGCATCGGTACGTAAGTTTAACCAACTAGCGACAGAAATCGACAATACCGTCGTACTGTGTATTTCGGCCGACCTGCCATTCGCCCACTCTCGTTTTTGCGGCGCGGAAGGTCTGAGCAACGTTATCACGCTGTCCACCCTGCGCAACGCAGAATTCCTGAAAAACTACGGTGTTGAAATCGCTGAAGGCCCGTTGAAAGGTCTGGCCGCACGTGCCGTAGTTGTTATCGATGAAAATGACAACGTCGTCTTCAGCCAACTGGTCAATGAAATCACCAACGAACCAGACTACACAGCGGCGCTGGACGTTCTGAAAGCATAAGCTGCGTTTGCATACAAAAATGCCTCCGGACGGAGGCATTTTCATTTACGGCATTACTCTTCGCTTTTTTTCTGTTGGCTCAGGCCGTACTCGCGCAATTTATTGGCAATCGCGGTATGCGAAACGCCGAGGCGCTTGGCCAGCTTGCGCGTGCTGGGATAATTCATATACAGCTGCGTCAGCACGGAGCGTTCAAAGCGGCTGGTAATTTCATCCAGCGACCCTTCCATCACCTCTTCTCCGACCGCAACCGTTGCCGCATCATAATCCGGCAGTAAAATATCCTGCGGCCGCAGCTCATAGCCTTCAAGCTGGGTCAACGCCCGGTAGATAGCGTTTTTAAGCTGACGCACGTTGCCCGGCCAACCGTAACGGGTTAACACCGTGCTGAGATCGGCGGACAGCTTCGGACGCGGCACGCCCTGCTCATCGGCAAAACGCGCTACGAACAGTTCGGTGAGCGGCATAATATCTTGTGGGCAATCGCGCAGCGGCGGCAGGTTTAACGTCAGTACATTCAGACGATAATAGAGGTCTTCACGGAAAAGTCCTTTCTGCACCAGCTCCACAAGGTTCTTTTGCGTCGCGCAAATCACACGGACATCAACATGAACTTCGTGATCTTCTCCCACGCGACGGAACGTACCGTCATTGAGAAAACGCAGCAATTTGGTCTGCATACGCGGCGACATTTCGCCAATTTCATCTAACAGAACCGAACCGCCATTCGCCTGCTCAAAGAACCCTTTTTTACCTTCCGGCGCATGGCCAAACAGCTCGCTTTCAACCGCATCTTCAGGGATTGACGCGCAGTTCAGCGCCAGATACGGTTTCGACGCACGCGGGCTTGCCAGATGGCAGGCGTGAGCAAAGAGATCTTTGCCGGTGCCGGTATTACCAGTAATCAGCAGCGGCGCGCTCAGCGTCGCCAGCTTGCGCGCCTGTTCCACCACATGTTTCATTTTGGCGCTGACGGCAATAATCTGGCTAAACGCGCTGAGATCCTGCGTTGTCATATTTTGCAGCTGACGTCCCATTCGAATGGTGGAGCGCAACATCACCACCGCGCCGGTCAGCATCTGCTCCTGATTTTCGCCCTGCAAATGGACAGGCGTAATTTCCATCAGGAAATTCTGCCCGTTAATCACGACATGTTCGCTATGGGAATCCTGCGGATTGCTTTCCAGCCAGCGCTGGAAGTTAAACCCATTGATTAACTGGGCTGCGGTATGGTTGCGCATCCGCTCCTGGGTGTGCGCAAAAAGTTGACAGCTCGCAGGGTTCGCCATCTCAACTTTGCTTTTCATATCAAGAGAAAGGACCGGCTCAGGCAACGCTTCAAGCAGCGCACTTAGCGCCAGATGTTCACGTTCAGAAGGCATCCAGGGCACGGTACGCACATCCGTAACCCCTGAAATACGGCGAATTTCAGCCATCAGGCTGCTGAAGTTGGTGAACTCCAGCTCCGCAAAATTAAGGTAAATCCGCCCGATGGGGTCAATCTCGATACCGCGTAAATCAATGCTTCTCAGCACCAGTAAATCGAGCAATTCGCGGGTCAGACCAAGACGGTCTTCACAAAAGACTTCCAAACGCATAGGAACCTTCATCAGGACAAGGGATTATGTAGTAAATGATAAGACAGTATTTGGTTCGCAGGAAGAACTCTGTCAACAAATATTGACAGCGCGCTGGAAAATTGGGCGCCGGGGCGTAAAGTTATACGATCGGCGCCTGTTTTTTAGCTAACTTTCGCGCGGAGATTTGTTCTTTTGTAAGGTCTCTTTCACCTGACCAATCAGTTGACGGCGAAAATCGCCCAGTCGTGGCTTATCATCATCGATCCACGGCAGCGGTCGGCAAAGCTCCATAGCTTTAATGCCCAGACGCGCCGTTAATAACCCCGCGCCAATGCCCTGTGCGGCACGCGTTGATAAGCGGGCGGCTAAATCCTGCGACATCCAGTCCATCCCTACTTCCCGCACCAGCTCACTGGCCCCGGCAAAAGCGATATTCAACAACACCAGGCGGAACAGGCGCAGACGGCTGTAATAACCAAGTTCAATGCCATACAGCGATGCAATGCGATTAATCAGCCGCAGATTTCGCCAGGCGATAAACGCCATATCCACCAGCGCCAACGGACTGACTGCAATCATCAGCGTGGACTCTGCCGCTGAACGGCTAATCTCACGCCGGGCTTGCGCATCCAGTACCGGCTGCACAAGATGGGCATACAGGCTGACCACTTCGCGATCGTTCTGCGTTTCATGAATTGAGGCATACCAACGCTGTAGAGCCGGATGCGACTGATCGATACCCGCCTGCTGCGCCAGTTTTTCACAAAATGCACGACCTTTTCCGGTTCCATGGCTGTGGAGCAAGTCTCGCGCTTCATCACGTTCGTGCGCGCGCTGACGCAATCGCCACAATCTGCGCCACTCGGTCGCCACCGATCCGACACCTGCGCCGATAATCAATGCGCCTGCGGCACATCCTCCCAGCGCGACCCAGTCCTGAGTCTGCCAGGCGTTCATGGTCCACTGCACACCCTGAGCAACAACGCTTACGCCAAACAGCGCCAGCCCGCCCATCACCATCTTGCGCCACAGACTGCGTTTGGGGCGTAAGGCCGCATCAATGACGGCCTCCGCCTGACCTTCGTCTTCCAGGGGTTCATCCACTTTCGCTGGAGAAAAAGTCTGCGCCTCCGTCTCATTGAACATTTGCTGCGCTTTAAACGCCGTGTTTTGTTCCACGTCCAGCGGACCTGAGAAATCGATACGCGGTTTTAACGGCTCGCTCATCGCAATTTATCTCCTATTAAAAACTCCAGCGCGGCATCAAGGCGGATATGCGGTAAGGGTTTATCGACATCCATAACCTGCGGGCGAAACGCCTCAAACTGAAAGCCCTGGCGGTCCCAAAATGCCTGTCCGGGCAGTCGCGCGGGAACCTCGCCCGGATAGACTGTCAGCGGTTCGCCATCGCTCAGACGATTACCTCGCAGCGCCGGGATCTTTTCACCTTTCACATCGATCAAGCCGCTGGTGGTTGCCTGCACCGATGCCAGCCCCAGACAATCCATGCTGATACCTTCGAACGCCGCGTTTTGCCATGCGTCCTGGATCAGCTGCTGCAATAACGACACCATATTGGCGTGCTGATCGACCGTGACGTGGTCGGCTTTGGTGGCGGCAAACAGCAGCTTGTCGATCACCGGAGAAAATAGCCGACGAAACAGCGTACGCTGCCCGTAATGGAAGCTTTGCATCAACTGGGTAAGCGCCAGACGCATGTCGTTGAACGCCTGTGGCCCGCTGTTGAGCGGCTGCAGGCAATCTACCAGCACAATCTGGCGGTCAAAGCGCAGGAAGTGATTCTTATAAAACCCTTTGACGACCTTTTCGCAGTAATAATTGAATCTTTCGCGCAACATGCCCGCGTTGGTGTGTTTGTCAGCCTGCGCCAGCTTTGATTCCCCCCAGGCATCGACATCCGGCCACGGGAAGAATTGCAGCGCAGGCGCGCCCGCCATATCCCCGGGCAGGACAAAACGGCCCGGTTGAATAAAATGCAGGCCCTGCTGTTTACACTGATGCAGATACTCCGTCCAGGCGGCAGCAATTTCCGCCAGACGGTTTTCATCAGCAGGCGCCAACGGATCCAGCCCCTGGCATAACTGCCGCCATTTTGCCGACCATTCGCCCCGCTGCCCCTGCAATAATCCGGTCATTTGCCGCGACCAGCTCAGATAATCCTGGGCAAGCATCGGTAAATCGAGCAGCCACTCCCCCGGATAATCGACGATCTCCAGGTACAGCGTAGAGGTGTCTTTAAAGTGGCGCAGTAAAGAGTCATTGGATTTATAGCGCAGCGCCAGACGTATTTCACTCACGCCGCGCGTAGGGGTCGGCCAGGCCGGCGGAGAGCCGTACAGTTGCGCCAGTCCCTCATCATAGGTAAAGCGCGGAATGCCAAAATCGCGTTGAGGAACCCGTTTCACGCCGAGCAAACGCTCTTCGCGCACGCAGCTGAGCAACGGCAGACGCGCACCGGCATGAATATTGAGTAACTGGTTTACCATCGCAGTGATAAACGCCGTCTTACCGCTGCGGCTAAGTCCGGTGACAGCCAGGCGTAAATGCCGGTCTACGCCGCGATTAACCAGCGAATTGAGTTCATTTTTAAGTCGCTTCATCGCCATCCCGTTTTGCTGAAGGAACCGAAGAAATTATAACAAACAGGAAGTAAAGATAGGGGTCAATTCTTACTTATCAACTACCTGGGCGGAACCTGGCGGCATTATTCTTACCGCCAGGAGCAGAAGAACTGCGTACGGCTTATTTATTCTCTACTTTAGGAAGCGAGATCTGGTTGATGCCACCTTCATTCGTCACCTGCGTATAGCCCATTTCAGTCAACATATCCTTCGCTTGTCCCGATTGACGCCCGGAGTTGCAGTACAGCTTCACAGTGTCGTTCTTATCAGGAACTTCAGCTGCAATACGTGCCTTCATTTCTTTTAACGGAATATTGACGGCCCCCTGAATATGCTGCTGTTGGTACTGTTCAGGAACGCGAACATCGATCCAGTGTTCGGCTGCGTAAACCGGCATGCCGATGACCAGAGCCAACGCTAATACACCTTTTTTCAACATAATATCTTCCTGACTGATAGTTGGATTTACCTCTACACTATACGCCAGTTCTTAAGAAAATATTGCGACCGCATTATCACCGTCTGCAGGCGCGGACGATTGTTCCTCAGGTTACCCATGCTGCAGTTAGCCTGTTGATTTTTCTACCCGCATTTGATGTTCCTACCCAACAATTAGGTGAGCAAAGCTGTAATTTATTATTTAATCTGATTGCAGGAGAGAAGGGATTACAGAATATCACGATAGGAACACAAATATTGCTGACCGACTTCCTGATATAAAACCTGGGTATTAATGCTCTGCGAAATAGATTTTTTAGTTCACCCTCAATACCCGTGGTAACGACCCAAAAGAATTCTGACAGCCCCCAAATTATATTTGTAAGCTGCCGCAAATTAACTGAGGGAATGTTGATTAATTGTTGCTTGCTTTTGCTGATTCAAATATCAGGGTTGATTACCTGAATAACGTTTCGACAATTTTGCCGCAGCCCGACTCAACACCGGTTCCAGAACCAACGCCAGCAGCATTTTTAGCGGGCGTCGGGCGACGGACTTCACCGCCCACCCTGCTACACCCGCCGGGCCGTAGCGCAGCGCGGTCAGAAGCACCAGCTTACCTGCTATTTTAAAGCCCGGCTTAACCCTTTGCCCGGCACGTTGCCAGCGATTGTTCATTTCTGTCCTCACAATTGACGGAAGCGACTACGTAAGGAAAAAGTATCGGACGTCACATAACGCTCCATTTCACGTAAACGCTTTTCACTAGCCGCCAGCTCGCGATCGACGGCATCCAACAGCTCACCGCTTGATGGCTGCTGCTCGCCGGAAACCACATTATCCGGCATCGGATCCAACACAAAGGTCAGCACGATGTAGGCGACGAAGGTGAAAAAGGCCAGGCCAAAAAAGACTGACAACACCACCAGGATCCGTACCAGCTTCACAGGTACATCGAGATAATGCGCAATACCTGCGCAAACCCCCTTCACCATGCCCTGCTGCGGAATACGCCACAGTTTTTTGTTCAGGTTAACGCCTCCCATTAGCGGTCCCTCCAGTTTGGATGTTCAGCATCGAGGATGTCTTCCAGCGCCTGAATGCGCTCGCGCATCCGCTGTGCGTCATCGTTGAGTTCAACCAGGCGTTGCTGTTCACTTTGCGACAGTTCGCCACGGCTGGAACGGTTGCTGTAGTGCAGCCAGAGCCAAATCGGTAAAACGAACAACACAAAGATGGTTAACGGGATAGCCAGAAATAGCGCGCTCATGAGTACTCCTTACAGGTGATGAGCGGCGGCGCGTTCGGGCGCCGCCAGATGTTATTATTGCTTGTCTTGCTGCATTTTGGCTTTAAGTTGCGCCAGCTGCTCGCTGATTTCATCATCTGCTTTCAGGTCAGCAAATTGCTGATCCAGAGACTTCTGTTTACCGAAGTTATGGCTTTCAGCCTCGGCTTCCATCTGATCGATACGACGCTCGAAAGATTCAAAGCGCGCCATCGCTTCATCGAGTTTACCGCTGTCCAGTTGACGACGAACATCACGGGAAGAGCTCGCTGCCTGATGACGCAGCATCAAAGCCTGCTGACGAGCACGGGTTTCACTGAGTTTATTTTCCAGCTCACCGATCTCTTTTTTCATACGCGCAAGCGTATCGTCAACCAGCGTCACCTCATGCTCCAGAGAGGCAATTAAATCGGTCAGTTTCTGCTTTTCAATTAACGCAGAACGCGCCAAATCTTCTTTCTCTTTACGCAGCGCAAGTTCTGCTTTTTCCTGCCACTCTGCCTGTTGGGCACTGGCCTGTTCGATACGGCGAGATAATTGTTTCTTTTCTGCCAGCGCACGCGCTGAGTTAGAACGTACCTCAACCAGCGTGTCTTCCATTTCCTGGATCATCAACCGCACCAGTTTCTGCGGATCTTCAGCCTTTTCCAGCAACGCATTAATGTTGGCGTTCACGATGTCGGCAAAACGAGAAAAAATACCCATAATGTAATCCTCACTTACTGTTCTGATATCGGGCTATGCCCTGCTGTTTTCGTAATGCACTTGGCGTGCCAACTTTTTATATAATTGATTTTATTGTAATAATATAATTTTACCTGCCAGGCTAATTAGCGTAAATTGGTGAATAACACTAACAAATGGTGAATTTCATCATGGCTGGATACAAAGATAATCTTCTGGGTGAAGCGAACAGCTTTATTGAAGTGCTGGAGCAGGTTTCTCATCTGGCACCGCTGGATAAACCTGTACTGGTTATAGGTGAGCGCGGGACCGGGAAAGAACTTATTGCCAACCGCCTGCACTACCTCTCCACCCGCTGGCAAGGCCCGTTTATTTCGCTTAACTGCGCGGCTCTAAACGAAAATTTGCTTGATTCCGAACTGTTTGGTCACGAAGCGGGTGCCTTTACCGGCGCGCAAAAACGCCATCCAGGACGTTTCGAACGCGCCGACGGCGGTACGCTGTTTCTCGATGAACTGGCAACCGCCCCGATGTTGGTACAGGAAAAATTGCTGCGCGTTATTGAATATGGCGAGCTGGAGCGCGTAGGTGGTAGCCAACCATTACAGGTTAACGTACGACTTGTTTGTGCGACCAATGCCGACTTACCTCGCATGGTTAGCGAAGGCACTTTCCGCGCGGACCTGCTGGATCGCCTGGCCTTTGACGTGGTGCAACTCCCACCGTTACGCGAGCGTCAAAGTGACATTATGTTAATGGCCGAACATTTTGCCATTCAGATGTGCCGCGAGATCGGATTACCTCTGTTTCCGGGTTTTAGTGCCGAGGCCAGAGAAACGCTCCTCCACTACCGTTGGCCGGGCAATATTCGTGAACTGAAAAACGTCGTGGAGCGATCCGTTTACCGGCATGGAACCAGTGATTACCCGCTGGATGAGATAATCATTGACCCCTTCCGCCGCCACACTACGCAGCCGCAGGCGCCGGAAACTAAACCGATGTCTGTAGGGTTACCGCTGGATCTGCGTGAATTCCAGCAGCAGCAAGAGAAAGACTTTCTACAAACCAGCTTACAGCAGGCAAAATTTAACCAGAAAAAAGCCGCTGAATTACTGGGTCTGACTTACCATCAGCTTCGCGCTTTGCTGAAAAAACACCAGATTTAACGCACATTTGCAGATGTCATATTGGCGGATTTGACGCATAACCTCATCAGGGTTTACCATGACGCCATTACTGTATAAAAAAACAGGTACAAATATGGCACTGGCACTCGTTGGCGAAAAAATTGACAGAAACCGCTTCACCGGTGAGAAAATTGAAAATAGTACATTTTTTAACTGTGATTTTTCAGGTGCCGACCTGAGCGGCACTGAATTTATCGGCTGTCAGTTCTATGATCGTGAAAGCCAGAAAGGGTGCAATTTTAGTCGTGCGATGCTGAAAGATGCCATTTTTAAAAGCTGTGATTTATCCATGGCGGATTTTCGCAATGCCAGTGCGCTTGGCATTGAAATTCGCCACTGTCGTGCGCAAGGCGCAGATTTTCGCGGCGCAAGTTTTATGAATATGATCACTACTCGCACCTGGTTTTGCAGTGCATATATCACTAACTCAAATCTAAGCTACGCCAATTTTTCGAAAGTCGTGTTGGAAAAGTGTGAGTTGTGGGAAAACCGTTGGATGGGGGCCCAGGTACTGGGCGCGACGTTCAGTGGTTCAGATCTCTCCGGCGGCGAGTTTTCGACTTTCGACTGGCGAGCAGCAAACTTCACACATTGCGATCTGACCAATTCGGAGTTGGGTGACTTAGATATTCGGGGCGTTGATTTACAAGGCGTTAAGTTGGACAACTACCAGGCATCGTTGCTCATGGAACGTCTTGGCATCGCGATTATTGGCTAGTCTTCAGGGAGCGGTGAATATTCCGCCCCCTGCACAGCTTTTTACCCCTCAGGCATCGCTGAAGAGTGGTGTGTGGAAATTTTCCACTCTTTACCGTCCCATGCATAAGTGAATGTGTAGCGGGCTGAAACCGTTGATTTGTCCGCGAAGGTAAATGTGTAGGTACCGGTGTCTATCGCCTTATTGCACCCCAGGCGAATGGTACGCATGTCAATTTTCCCGGTCGGCTTTTTCGCAAGAAAATGCTCGAAATAATCAACACGTTCAGCGTCCGTTAAACGCGCTTTATTGGATACAGTAGGCAGCAATACCGCATCGCTAAGATAATTTTCAGATACCGTCTGCGCGTTACCTGTTTTCAATGACTCGTTCCACTTATCAAATAGCGCTTCGATTTGCGCTTTATTCACCTTCACACAGTCTGGAGTCGACGCTGCAAAAACGGCTCCAGGCAATAGGGCAAGTGAAACAACAAGGCTCAGTAATTTATTCATACAATTCATTCCATTAGAAGTTAAATGGCAACAGAAAACCGTTCATAACCAGGATCAAAGCCAAAATGCATTTAATAACCAATGGAAATCATCACCATAAATGGGTGAGAAGATTAAGATGCCATGAAGAAAAAATGGAATTAACATGTTGAAATAATTATAGATACTTTAGCTATTACAACTCACATAACGTGTACTACTTCCTGAATGATTATAGTTCAGCATTGATAGTGACACTCTAAATGCTCGCTCCACACTTCGTTATCGATGCCATACTCCATCTTCCGAGCACACACTGATATCAATCAGTAAACAACGACAGGTACGCCCCCACGTTTATAGCAAGTCAGATGGGCCATGAAAATGCTAAGATAGTTAACAGAGTAGATTCAAAGTGGATAGCAGGTATGAATTTTGACCATGTCGCGGTGTTGAACTCGCGCTTATCGAGCCTGTTACTCCCAAAAACAAACGGTAATGGCAAATGTCATTAAGTATTAGTAAGATAGCCTCTTTATATAATCCATTAAAATTATGCGCCTGGTTTTATCATCTCTGATCGTGATGGCTGGATTTCTGAGTGGTCAGGCTGCTGCTGCGCCTGAGCAAGCTCCGCACGCTGATATCCGTGACAGTGGGTTTGTCTATTGCGTCAGCGGGCAAGTCAATACGTTCAACCCACAAAAAACGAGCAGCGGTCTCATCGTCGATACGTTAGCGGCCCAATTGTATGACCGACTGCTTGATGTAGATCCCTACACCTATCGGCTGGTGCCTGAGCTTGCTGAAAGCTGGGAGGTGCTGGATAACGGCGCAACCTACCGCTTCCATCTGCGTCGTGACGTTCAGTTTCAGAAGACGGCCTGGTTCACCCCCACCCGCAAACTGAATGCAGACGATGTGGTGTTTACCTTCGAGCGCATCTTTGATCGCCACCATCCGTGGCACAATGTGAACGGCAGCAGTTTCCCCTACTTCGACAGCCTGCAGTTTGCCGATAACGTCCAAAGCGTGCGCAAACTGGACAACAACACCGTTGAATTCCGCTTAACGCAACCGGATGCCTCCTTTATGTGGCACCTTGCCACACACTATGCATCCGTAATGTCGGCGGAATATGCCGCTAATCTGGCAAAACAGGATCGCCAGGAGTTGCTCGACAGACAACCCGTCGGCACAGGCCCGTACCAGCTTTCGGAGAATCGTGCCGGCCAATATATTCGGTTGCAGCGACATGAAAAATTCTGGCGTGGCACTCCTCTGATGCCGCAGGTCGTAGTGGATCTCGGTTCTGGTGGAACCGGACGCTTATCGAAATTACTCACTGGCGAATGTGACGTCCTTGCCTGGCCTGCCGCCAGCCAGCTCAGCATATTGCGTGATGACCCTCGCCTGCGTTTGACGCTGCGCCCGGGGATGAACATTGCCTATCTGGCGTTCAACACCAATAAACCGCCGTTGAATAACCCTGCCGTGCGGCATGCGCTGGCGCTAGCGATCAACAACCAGCGCTTAATGCAGTCTATCTACTACGGGACGGCAGAAACCGCGGCATCTATTTTGCCTCGCGCCTCGTGGGCTTATGATAACGAAGCTAAAATTACAGAATACAACCCGGCAAAATCGCGCGAGCAGCTAAAAGCGCTGGGGCTGGAGAATCTGACGTTACAACTTTGGGTCCCTACCAGCTCTCAGGCCTGGAACCCCAGTCCGCTGAAAACCGCCGAGCTGATTCAGGCAGATATGGCTCAGGTGGGTGTGAAAGTGAAGATCATCCCGGTAGAAGGTCGTTTTCAGGAGGCGAGATTAATGGATATGAACCATGATCTGACGTTATCCGGCTGGGCGACGGACAGTAACGATCCTGACAGTTTTTTCCGGCCGTTGCTCAGCTGTGCCGCCATCAATTCACAGACCAACTTTGCCCACTGGTGTAATCCGCAGTTTGACAGCATTCTGCGCAAGGCTCTTTCTTCGCAGCAGCTTTCATCGCGAATTGATGCCTATGACGAAGCGCAAAATATTCTTGCCCAAGAGTTACCGATCCTGCCACTGGCCTCTTCACTGCGTCTACAGGCTTACCGCTACGACATCAAAGGGTTGGTACTCAGTCCATTCGGTAATGCCTCTTTTGCCGGCGTGTCCAGGGAAAAGAAAGATGAGGTGAAAAAACCATGATTATCTTCACCTTGCGTCGATTTTTATTGCTACTGGTAACCCTGTTCTTCCTGACCTTTATTGGCTTCAGCCTGAGCTACTTCACGCCTCATGCGCCGTTACAGGGTGCATCGCTGTGGAACGCATGGGTATTCTGGTTCAATGGTCTCATTCACTGGGATTTCGGCGTATCCAGTATCAACGGCCAGTTGATCTCAGAGCAGCTGAAAGAGGTGTTCCCGGCCACAATGGAGCTGTGCATTCTTGCCTTTGGTTTTGCACTAATGGTTGGGATCCCCGTTGGTATGCTGGCCGGTATCACGCGGAACAAATGGCAGGACCGCTGCATCAGCGCATTGGCTCTGATGGGGTTTTCTATCCCCGTTTTTTGGCTGGCGCTGCTGCTGACATTGCTCTTCTCGCTGACCCTCGGCTGGTTACCCGTTTCCGGGCGTTTTGATCTTCTCTACGAGGTGAAACCTGTTACCGGTTTTGCCATTATTGATGCGTGGATCTCCGACTCGCCCTGGCGCGATGAAATGCTGGTCAGCGCTATCCGTCATATGGTGCTCCCGGTGCTGACGCTCTCCGTTGCGCCCACCACAGAAGTTATCCGCCTGATGCGTATCAGCACCATTGAGGTCTTTGACCAGAACTACGTCAAAGCGGCGGCCACGCGCGGTCTGTCACGATTAACGATTCTGCGTCGTCACGTCCTGCACAATGCCCTTCCGCCAGTGATCCCGCGTCTGGGATTACAGTTTTCCACCATGCTGACGCTGGCGATGATCACCGAGATGGTCTTTAGCTGGCCCGGTCTTGGTCGTTGGCTGATTAACGCGATTCGCCAGCAGGATTACGCGGCGATTTCAGCGGGCGTGATGGTGATTGGCTCACTGGTTATTATCGTTAACGTCATCTCTGATATTTTGGGTGCTATGGCTAACCCTCTGAAACATAAGGAATGGTATGCCTTACGATAGCGTCTACAGCGAAAAACGCCCGCCAGGTACGTTGCGCACCGCATGGCGCAATTTCTATGGCGATGCGACTGCGATGATCGGCCTGTACGGCTGTGCGGGACTGGCTATTCTGTGTATTTTTGGTGGTTGGTTTGCCCCTTACGGCATCGATCAGCAATTTCTCGGCTATCAGCTTTTACCGCCGTCATGGTCGCGCTATGGCGAAGTCTCATTCTTCCTCGGGACTGACGATCTGGGACGTGACGTTTTAAGTCGTCTGCTCAGCGGTGCGGCCCCGACCGTTGGCGGCGCGTTTGTCGTCACTCTTGCCGCCACGCTGTGTGGCCTGGTATTGGGCGTAGTTGCCGGTGCGACGCACGGCTTGCGCTCTGCGGTGCTGAACCACATTCTGGACACCCTGCTGTCGATCCCTTCTCTGCTGCTGGCGATTATTGTGGTGGCCTTTGCCGGGCCGCATCTGACACACGCCATGTTTGCCGTCTGGCTGGCGCTGCTGCCGCGCATGGTGCGCTCCGTTTACAGCATGGTGCATGACGAGCTGGAGAAAGAGTACGTCATTGCTGCTCGCCTGGACGGTGCAACCACACTGAATATTCTGTGGTTCGCCGTTCTGCCCAATATTACCGCTGGCCTTATTACTGAAATCACCCGCGCACTGTCGATGGCGATTCTGGATATCGCCGCGCTGGGTTTTCTCGACCTTGGCGCACAGCTGCCGTCCCCGGAATGGGGAGCCATGCTCGGCGACGCGCTGGAGCTGATTTATGTCGCACCGTGGACGGTGATGCTGCCAGGCGCGGCAATTATGATAAGCGTGTTGCTGGTTAACCTATTGGGTGACGGCGTGCGCCGCGCAATTATTGCGGGGGTGGAGTAATGCCATTACTGGATATCCGCAACCTGACCATTGAATTCAGGACCGGTGACGACTGGGTAAAGGCTGTTGATCGTGTCAGCATGACCTTGAATGAGGGTGAAATCCGCGGGCTGGTCGGCGAATCTGGCTCCGGCAAAAGTCTGATCGCTAAGGCCATTTGCGGCGTCGCTAAAGATAACTGGCGCGTAACCGCAGACCGTATGCGTTTTGATGATATCGATCTGCTACGCCTTTCCGCGCGTGAACGACGCAAACTAGTCGGTCATAACGTCTCCATGATCTTTCAGGAGCCGCAGTCATGTCTCGATCCGTCCGAGCGTATCGGACGTCAACTGATGCAAAATATTCCGGCATGGACCTACAAAGGTCGCTGGTGGCAGCGCATCGGTTGGCGCAAACGCCGTGCGATTGAACTCTTGCACCGCGTCGGGATAAAAGACCATAAAGACGCCATGCGCAGCTTTCCATATGAGCTGACCGATGGCGAATGCCAGAAGGTCATGATCGCTATCGCATTAGCGAATCAGCCGCGTTTGCTGATTGCCGATGAACCAACGAACGCGATGGAGCCAACCACCCAGGCGCAAATTTTCCGTCTGCTAACCCGTCTGAATCAAAACAGCAATACCACCATTTTGTTGATAAGCCATGACCTGCAAATGCTCAGCCAGTGGGCTGACAAAATCAACGTGATGTACTGCGGACAAACGGTCGAAACCGCGCCAAGTAAAGATTTGGTGACAATTCCGCATCATCCTTATACTCAAGCGTTGATTCGCGCTATTCCGGATTTTGGTAGCGCGATGCCGCACAAAAGCCGCCTGAATACCATGCCAGGAGCTATTCCATTGCTGGAACAATTACCCATCGGCTGCCGTCTGGGGCCACGCTGTCCTTATGCACAACGCGAATGTATTGAAACCCCAAGACTGACCGGAGCAAAAAATCATCTCTACGCCTGTCATTTCCCGCTGAACATGGAGAGAGAGTGAGATGGTAGAAACCCTGCTCGAAGTTCGTAATCTGAGCAAAACCTTTCGCTACCGGACAGGTTTATTTCGCCGCCAGACCGTTGAGGCCGTTAAGCCCCTGAGTTTCACCCTGCGTGAACGTCAGACGCTCGCCGTCATTGGTGAAAACGGTTCGGGGAAATCTACGCTGGCTAAAATGTTGGCGGGTATGATTGAACCCACCAGCGGTGAGCTGCTGATTGACGATCATCCGTTAAAATATGGCGATTATTCATTTCGTAGTCAGCGGATCCGTATGATTTTCCAGGATCCGTCAACATCGCTTAATCCGCGGCAACGTATCTCGCAAATCCTCGATTTTCCGCTACGTCTGAATACCGACCTCGAGCCTGAGCAGCGTCGTAAACAGATCGTGGAGACCATGCGCATGGTCGGGCTGCTGCCCGATCACGTAAGCTATTACCCACATATGTTGGCCCCAGGGCAAAAACAGCGTCTGGGCCTTGCCCGTGCGCTCATTTTACGCCCCAAAGTCATTATCGCCGACGAAGCCCTGGCCTCTCTGGACATGTCGATGCGTTCACAGCTCATCAATCTGATGCTGGAATTGCAGGAAAAACAGGGGATTTCGTATATCTATGTGACCCAACATATTGGCATGATGAAGCACATCAGCGATCAGGTATTAGTCATGCATCAGGGCGAAGTGGTAGAACGCGGCAGTACAGCGGATGTTCTGGCGTCCCCGCTTCATGAGCTTACCCGCCGCCTGATTGCAGGTCATTTCGGCGAAGCGCTCACCGCTGATGCCTGGCGAAAAGATCGTTAGCAAACGGCTGCCCTCCTCAACCGGGGGGCAATCTGTCATCAGTGACACAACGTGGGTAAGAGCAGCGTATCAACTTCGGTAAACGCGACTGACGGGTAAAGGGCACCACCTTGCATTGCCCAGACACCTGCGGTACTGGCCTCGTCGATAAGTCGTACTGTTTCTACTCCCTTCACCACAACACGATCGCAATATTCCCTGATATTTTTGATCAGCACCGGGAACATCGGTTTTTCTACCTGTTCCAGGAAGAAACCGCGATCCAGTTTCACAACGTCAAAATGACCGCAAACCAGCGGACTGGCCCCTACGCTGCCGGAGCCAAGATCGCCCAACCACAATGCGTTTGGGCCGTCGCGAAGTGAATTAATCAGCAGATTATTCAGGCACATGGTATTCGACAGAAAACGTTCTGAAAGTTCCAGTGCAATAAATGGTAGAGCATGTAAGGCCGACTTGATGGCTGGATCACCAATCGCCAGCAGTGCCATTTCGTCAATGAGGTTCAGGGTGCAAATAAGGCTGTTGCGCTCAAACCAGTCACGCTTTTCGGCAATTAGTCGAATTTGCTCGAGCATGAAATTACGCTTTTGTTCGCTATCCCACGCTGAAATGATGAAATCTGGATGCAACGGGTGAACCGTATCTGAAGTAAACCGGGCGTTAATCTCTACACCCAGTAATTTATCTGTTGTGTCTCTCATCGGTTCCGCGATGAAATGATAGTGCATAAGACCACTCCAATTGATCATAACATCCTGATAATGCACTTCTAATCACAATCAATCAATAATATCGATCAATGAATCGATATTGATCGATAAAAACAATATATCATAATAAGCTGAATATTGTCATGTTTTATGTTTTAAGAAAGTTCCTACCTTGCTATGTTTATTAACATCAGCTAGCAATGAAATAATACCATTTCAATGCCTTTGAAACCTCGTATTTTCTCTGATTCACCGACGTTAGATGCCTGAACGAAGCATAAGCGGAGGGGGATGATATACTCCTCACATGTAATAACGTGACAGGTCACGTGAGGCGGATAACCATTCTCCTGGGAAAAAGCGTGGGATATAATTTCAGGCCAATTTCGAGCGTGTTTGATGCGTCAATCATAACTCATTGATTGATAAAAGATAAGTGTTAACCAAAAGGATTAAAGCCATGGGTTTTTTATCAGGTAAGCGCATTCTGGTGACAGGCCTTGCCAGTAAATTGTCTATCGCATGGGGAATCGCTCAGGCGATGCATCGCGAAGGTGCCGAACTGGCGTTCACCTACCAGAACGACAAGCTGAAAGGTCGTGTGGAAGAATTTGCAGCGCAATTAGGCTCCAACATTGTTTTGCAGTGTGATGTAGCTGAAGATGCCAGCATTGACGCCATGTTTGCTGAACTGAGCAAAGCCTGGCCGAAATTCGACGGTTTCGTACACTCCATCGGCTTCGCACCTGCTGACCAACTGGATGGTGATTATGTGAATGCAGTTACCCGCGAAGGATTTAAAATTGCGCATGACATTAGCGCTTATAGCTTTGTTGCGATGGCAAAAGCATGTCGTTCCATGCTAAACCCTGGCTCTGCGCTATTGACGTTGTCCTATCTGGGCGCAGAGCGTGCAATCCCGAACTATAACGTGATGGGCCTGGCGAAAGCCTCATTGGAAGCAAACGTCCGTTATATGGCTAACGCAATGGGGCCTGAAGGCGTACGCGTAAACGCAATTTCCGCAGGTCCAATCCGCACCCTCGCAGCTTCCGGTATCAAAGATTTCCGTAAAATGCTGGCCCATTGCGAAGCTGTTACGCCGATTCGCCGCACTGTTACCATTGAAGATGTGGGCAACTCTGCGGCATTCCTGTGTTCCGATCTTTCTGCCGGTATCTCAGGTGAAGTTGTACACGTTGACGGTGGTTTCAGCATCGCTGCAATGAATGAACTAGAACTGAAATAATCATCCACTCTTCTCTGGGCGGCCCACTGTCGCCCATGATGCTCGTTTTTAATTCCCCTCTACCCTGTCCCATATATGCTTTTCTGATATTTATTATCACGTAACAATCTTTCATCCCCTCTTCTGCTTACGTCAGGATATTGCAGCGCAAACGATCCGGCGTAGTGGTATGACGACGTGTCCGGGTCGCCACTTTTTAGACCAAGGACCGCCCATGGAACAACGCCGAATTGAAGGCAAAAGCCACTGGTATCATGAGACGCAATCCAGCATGTATCCACAAGATGTTCTGCCGCTGGTGCCGGAAGCCGCTCATGTCGACGACTGCTTTTTACTGGATCTGGCGATATCTGATGACGCCCTTTTACCTTTTCAATCCTGGTTAATCCCTGCCCGTAAACTTGCACAGACCCTCTTCCCGACTCACGTAAATCTGAGTCAGATGCACACATTCAGTGCCTATGAACGGATGAGTACGGCGTTAACCGTCGCTCAGGTATATGGCGTCCAGCGATTATGTAATCACTATGCCGCGCGTCTAACACCGCTTCCTGGGCCGGACTCCTCGCGGGAAAGTAACCATCGACTGGCGCAAATCACCCAATATGCTCGTCAACTTGCCAGCTCTCCTGCCGTGATAGGCGCGCGCGATCGCCAGCATCTGGATGCTGTCGGGCTAACCACCAGCGATAGCATTCTGATGAATCAAATTATTGGTTACGTCGGTTTTCAGGCCCGTATCGTGGCCCTGTTTCAGGCCTGGTGTGGGCATCCGGTGCGCCGAATTCCGGGTCTCGATATACAACAATTCGCTCACGCTTCACCATTTAGTTCAGCAAACGCTACCTGGCACGCTTCGCCATTTCCGATTGAAAAACATCTTAATCATGATGAGTCGATAGACAGACGTTATCCCGAGGAACTGCAAGCGTTACTGCCATTACTGATACATTCCCCCGTCATTTTGGATTTACTCGGGTCGCTCATTTCCAGCACGCAACGTAGCGGGATACCGGTACAGGCATTTTCATTGGCGACGCTGATGACTTCACGGATTAATGGCAGCGTGGCCTGTTTTAATGAACATGCGTATTCAACTCATGAATTAACCGAGGCCATTACCGTTCTTCGTCAGGATGAACGTGAATTACAACGGTGGGAACAACGACATCCGGTTGAGCGCGTCACCCTACAGGCGGTACAATGGCTGACCCGGGCGCCCGACCGCTTTAGCACCGCACTGTTAACGCCTTTGTTCGATCAGGGAATCTCTTCAGAGCAGGCCATTAACCTGCTAGCCTGGAGTGGATTGTGCGGATGGTTGAATCGCTTGAAAATCGCGCTGGGCGACACTGATTAACCGATCCACTTACTGAAAGAGCGCTTGCTGCAACTGGCAGAATCGCGTAAAACTGTCAGCCGCTCTTTTAGCCACGAAAATAGACAATTATGCTTCAGGACAACCCGCTGCTAGCGCAGCTTAAACAGCAACTACATTCCCAGACGCCACGTGCTGAAGGGGTGGTAAAAGCCACGGAAAAAGGCTTTGGCTTCCTGGAAGTCGATGCACAAAAAAGCTATTTCATTCCACCGCCGCAGATGAAAAAAGTGATGCATGGCGACCGTATTGTTGCGGTTATCCATACAGAAAAAGACCGTGAGTCTGCTGAGCCGGAAGAACTGATCGAACCCTTCCTGACGCGCTTCGTGGGTAAAGTTCAGGGCAAAAATGACCGTCTGTCCATTGTGCCGGATCATCCGTTACTGAAAGATGCTATTCCTTGTCGTGCAGCCCGCGGCGTTGAACATGAATTTAAAGAAGGCGACTGGGCTGTTGCAGAAATGCGCCGCCATCCGCTGAAAGGCGATCGCACCTTCTACGCCGAGTTAACCCAATTTATCACTTTTGCTGATGACCACTTTGTCCCGTGGTGGGTCACACTGGCACGTCATAATCTGGAAAAAGAAGCCCCAGACGGTGTAGCAACCGAAATGCTGGACGAGGGCCTGGTTCGTGAAGATTTAACCGCCCTCAATTTCGTCACCATCGACAGCGCCAGCACCGAAGATATGGACGATGCGCTGTATGCTGAAGAACAAGCTGACGGCACGCTACAATTAACCGTCGCCATTGCCGACCCAACAGCCTGGATTGCAGAAGGCAGCAAGCTGGATAAAACGGCTAAAATTCGCGCGTTCACCAATTATTTACCGGGGTTCAATATCCCGATGTTACCACGTGAATTGTCTGACGATCTCTGCTCTCTGCGCGCGAACGAAGTGCGCCCGGTTTTAGCTTGTCGTATGAGCATTACCGCCGATGGCACGATTGAAGACAACATCACCTTCTTCGCCGCAACCATCGAGTCTAAAGCGAAGCTGGCCTATGACAATGTTTCCGACTGGCTGGAAGGTACTGGCGAGTGGCAACCAGAAAACGACGCGATTGCGGAACAAATCCGTCTGCTGCATCGTATTTGCCTGAGCCGAGGAGAGTGGCGTCATAACCACGCGCTGGTCTTTAAAGATCGCCCGGATTACCGTTTCGTTCTCGGTGAAAAAGGTGAAGTACTGGACATCGTCGCTGAGCCACGCCGCATCGCAAACCGTATCGTGGAAGAATCCATGATTGCGGCAAATATTTGCGCCGCCCGTGTGCTTCGCGACAAGCTGGGCTTCGGTATTTATAACGTCCATATGGGATTCGACCCGGCCAACGCCGACGCTCTGGCCGCGCTGCTGAAAACCCACGGTATGCACGTCGATGCCGAAGAAGTACTGACACTGGAAGGTTTCTGCAAACTGCGCCGCGAACTGGATGCACAGCCATCCGGCTTCCTCGACAGCCGAATTCGCCGCTTCCAGTCTTACGCTGAAATTAGTATTGAGCCAGGTCCACACTTTGGGCTGGGTCTGGAGGCATATGCCACCTGGACTTCCCCAATCCGTAAGTACGGCGATATGATCAACCACCGTCTGCTTAAGGCTGTCATCAAAGGCGAAACCGTCGCTCGACCTCAGGATGATACCACCGTGCAAATGGCAGAACGTCGTCGCCTGAACCGGATGGCTGAGCGTGATGTGGGTGACTGGCTATACGCCCGTTTCCTGAGTGATAAAGCCGGAACTGACACCCGCTTTGCGGCCGAGATCATCGACGTCAGCCGCGGCGGCATGCGCGTACGTTTAGTTGATAATGGCGCTGTTGCCTTTATTCCTGCACCCTTCCTGCACGCCGTGCGTGATGAACTGGTCTGCAGCCAGGAAAGTGGTACCGTACAAATCAAAGGTGAAGTGGTTTACAAAGTCACTGATGTGATTGACGTAACTATCGCTGAAGTTCGCATGGAAACCCGTAGCGTTATCGCGCGTCCAGCAGCGTAAACTGACAAATCCAACGACCTTTCTCTTTTTTGAAAGGTCGTTTTCTTTTTTTAGCGGCCAAATTTCAACCACACACTACACTTCTCTTATCCAGTCAAAATTTTTTTTTACTATTTTTCAGTTCCGCTGGCTTTGCTTTTTATGGATTCTGGATTACATATAAATATATAAATAAAACAATACGTTCAGCCATAATCACCCTGAATGAATCATGGCTACCCTTACTTTTGAGGCTTTATGCGCTTTAAACGGGATAGTACACATCATGAAAGACGTCCGGGAGCTGGTTACGTTGTATAGCTATGTGGGCACTCATAACCCCTACTGGCGTTTGTCAGAGGATTGCAACATCCTGCATTTCTCTATTGACGAAACAGCAGACGCTGAGCAGACCATCGAATTATCACCCGAGCAGGCCGACCGCATTCGCGAGATGACGGTAATTACGTCAAGCCTGTTGATGACGTTACCTATTGAAGATGACGATATTCCGGTACATTTGGTCGGGCGGAAAATCAATAAGCGCGAATGGGCCGGCAGCGCATCAGCCTGGGATGACACCCCTTCCGTCGCACGCGATCTGGCTCAAGGTCTCTCTTTTGCCGAGCAGGTGGTTTCAGAAGCCAACTCCGTTATTGTCATTCTTGACCGCATGGGCAACATTCAGCGTTTTAACCGTCTGTGCGAAGAGTACACCGGACTCAGAGAACGTGAAGTCATTGGCCAAAGCGTATTCACACTGTTTATGAGTCGACGTGAAGCCGCAGCCTCCAGACGCAACATCGAGGTCTTTTTTCGCGAAGGCAACTCATATGAAGTCGAACGTTGGGTGAAGACCTGCAAAGGTCAGCGCCTGTTTCTTTTTCGCAATAAGTTTGTACATAACGGTAGCGGCAAGAACGAAATATTTCTGATCTGTTCCGGCACCGATATCACTGAAGAACGCCGCGCGCAGGAACGCCTGCGTATGTTGGCTAATACCGACTCCATCACCGGATTACCGAACCGTAACGCCATTCATGAGCTAATAAGCGACGCGATTGAGAACGCAGGTGATACTCAGGTTGGGATTGTATATCTCGATCTGGATAACTTCAAAAAGGTGAACGATGCCTACGGGCATATGTTTGGCGATCAGCTATTACAGAGTGTGTCGCTTGCAATCCTCAGTTGTCTTGACGACAACCAGCTATTGGCTCGGTTTGGCGGTGATGAATTTATCGTCCTTGCCACCGAAACGTCCCAGAGCACTCTGGAAGCTACCGCATCACGCATTCTGACACGCCTGCGTCAACCCTTTCGCATTGGCCTGATTGAAGTCTATACAGGCTGCTCTATTGGTATTTCCCTTGCTCCACAGCATGGTCAGGACTGCGAGAGCGTCATTCGTAACGCCGATACGGCCATGTACACCGCGAAAGAAGGCGGCCGCGGACAGTTTTGTGTTTTCTCTCCGGAAATGAATCAGCGGGTATTTGAATACCTGTGGCTGGATACTAACCTGCGCAAGGCGCTGGAAAACGATCAACTGGTTATCCATTATCAGCCAAAGATAACCTGGCGAGGCGAAGTGCGCAGCCTGGAGGCGCTGGTACGCTGGCAGTCTCCGGAACGCGGCCTCATTCCACCACTGGAATTTATCTCCTACGCCGAAGAGTCAGGGCTTATCGTTCCGCTGGGTCGCTGGGTTATTCTGGACGTTGTGCGTCAGGTCGCAAAATGGCGCGCCAAGGGAATCAATCTGCGCGTGGCGGTAAACGTTTCTGCCCGCCAGCTCGCCGATCAGACGCTATTTACCGATCTCAAACAGGTGCTTCATGAACTCGACTTTGAATATTGCCCCATCGATGTCGAGTTAACGGAAAGCAGTTTGATTGAAAATGAGCAGTTGGCACTGTCCGTCATTCAGCAGTTTAGCCAGTTGGGGGCGCAAATCCATTTGGATGATTTTGGTACTGGATATTCGTCACTGTCTCAACTGGCCCGCTTCCCGCTTGATGCAATTAAACTGGATCAGACCTTTGTCAGGGATGTACACAAACAACCTATTTCGCAGTCGCTAGTACGTGCCATTGTTGCGGTCGCACAGGCACTCAATCTGCAGGTCATCGCCGAAGGTGTTGAAAGCGCGAAAGAGGATGCGTTTTTAACCAAAAATGGTGTCAACGAGCGTCAGGGTTTTTTGTTTGCCAAACCAATGCCAGCGGCTGCATTTGAACGTTGGTATCGACGACATCTGAATAAAAAAACGCGCTAATGCTGTGGGATCAAACGTCATTAATAGCCATAAATGGACATTACGTAACGATCCTATCTGCATGTAATCACAGAATATATAATATTCTTCTATCATTGATAGTTAATACTATTTTTCCCTTCTCTTTTGCCATGAAATTCTGCATCATGAAATTCAAACTCTATTGCTATTAGGATGATAACCATGTCTGATATCGACGCTCAGCGTCTGGCCGAACGCATTGATACCGTGCTGGATATCCTCGTTGCAGGTGATTACCACTCAGCCATCCACAATCTCGAAATTCTGAAGGCTGAGCTGCTAGACACGGCCAAAGAAGATGCCGAGTCTTTGCCCAAAAAGCACAAGGCTCCCTGGGAGATCTGATGACATTAACCCTTTAATGTCGCTGCTATAAGCAAACTGCGTATGAAGCAGTTTCCGTTTAATTTCCGATACGATATCGCAATAAAATTAATATTATGAATTCCCGACAACAATCTATTTTGCAGATGGTGACTGATAAAGGTCAGATGAGCGTTGCCGAACTGGCAAAAATCACCGGTGTCTCGGAAGTGACGATTCGACAGGATCTGAACACACTGGAAAAACAGAGTTATTTACGCCGTGCGCACGGTTTTGCCGTTTCATTGAACAGTGATGATGTGGAAACGCGCATGATGACTAATTTTACGCTGAAGCGTGAACTGGCCGAATTTGCCGCATCTTTGGTAAGCCCTGGCGAGTCCGTATTCATTGAAAACGGCAGCAGCAATGCGCTCTTGGCCAGAACGCTGGCGGAGCAAAAAGATGTCACCATCATTACCGTCAGCAGTTATATAGCCCATCTGCTGAAAGAAACCCCCTGCGAAGTGATTCTCCTTGGCGGCATCTATCAGAAAAAAAGCGAAAGCATGGTGGGGCCCTTAACTCGCCAGTTTATCCAGCAGGTACATTTCAGCAAGGCCTTTATCGGCATTGATGGCTGGCAGGCTGACACCGGCTTCACCGGACGCGACATGATGCGTTCTGATGTGGTTAACGCGGTGCTGGAAAAAGGTGCAGAAGTTATTGTACTTACTGACAGCTCAAAATTCGAAGCCATTCACCCTTACACGCTGGGTCCATTAGAGCGATTCAGCCGCGTAGTCACGGATTCCAGACTCAGCGCCAGCGTACAAATGCAACTCGAGCATTCAGGATTAACCGTCAATATCATTGATGCGAACGCATAAAATCTTCAGGAGATGATTTGTCAGTCGGCAAATCATCTCCTCTCTGAGAGTTATCTGACAGTCCAATTAAGACTTTTTACCTGTCGTTAACAGGATTAAGTCGTAAAATTAATGTTAGCGATATAACAGGAACGAACCTCCAATCTCAGGATAGTGTTTGTCATGCCTTCGCTAAACGGTTTCACGGAAATATCTTCGTTAGCCTAAATTTAGCGCTATTCTTAAAGAACACTGGATTCCGTGAATCAATAATTCAGGAGAAAGTATTATGTTAGTAACGAGCAAAAAAATGACCGCTGCCATTTTGGCAATTACTCTGGCAATGTCGCTGAGTGCCTGCTCTAACTGGTCCAAACGTGACCGTAACACCGCAATTGGTGCTGGTGCTGGTGCAATCGGTGGTGCAGTCCTGACTGACGGCAGCACGCTGGGCACGCTGGGTGGTGCTGCAGTAGGTGGTATTATTGGCCACCAGGTGGGTAAATAATTTACGGTTAAACGGCTCGATATAATAATACGTTTACTTTTTCAGGTCTGTATTATTAAAAAGCCACGGAAAAATTCCGTGGCTTTTTTTATTAACCGCCAGCCAATTTAACTTTCATTCCTTTGGCTTCCAGCAGCGATTTAATCAGGTCACGTTTATCACCCTGTATCTCAATCACGCCATCCTTCACTGCCCCGCCGCAACCACATTTTTTCTTCAGTTCCGCAGCTAATTTGGTCAGTTCAGCATCGTCCTGATCTATTCCAGTAATCAGGCACACGCCCTTACCTTTGCGGCCACTGGTCTGTCGCTGGATACGGACAATGCCATCGCCTTTGGGACGCTCTGGGACGGCTTTCGGTTCATCAATACGCCCGGTGTCAGTTGAGTAGACCAGACGAGAATTTGAGTCGTTCATTTACGCACCTCGTTTCAGGGAGGCATTGATCATCTTCAGCGTCTGAGCCGGATCTGCCGACTGTGTGACCGGACGACCAATAACCATATAATCCACGCCAGCTGACTGTGCCTGTTCCGGCGTCATAATGCGACGCTGGTCGCCTGCCTCGCTACCTTCAGGGCGAATACCCGGCGTAACCAGTTTAAATGCCTGGCCAAATGCCTGCTTGAATCGCACTGCTTCCTGCGCGGAGCATACGACGCCATCCAAACCACAATGTTGGGTTAAACGCGCCAGCCTTTCCGCATGCTCCGCAGGTGACAACGTCACGCCAAGGTCGGCAAGATCGCTGGCTTCCATACTGGTCAGAACTGTTACTGCAATCAGCAGCGGCGCATCCTTGCCAAAAGGCACCAGGGCTTCACGTGCGGCGGTCATCATACGCGCCCCACCTGAAGCATGAACGTTAACCATCCACACGCCAAGCTCAGCCGCCGCCGCAACGGCATGCGCGGTAGTATTGGGAATATCATGAAATTTCAAATCAAGAAAAACGTCAAAGCCACGCTGTTGTAAATCGCGAACCAACTGAGGTCCAAAAAGCGTGAACATCTCTTTGCCCACTTTCAAACGGCAATCACGAGGATCAATTCTGTCGACAAAAGCTAATGCTTTATCACGATTGGAATAATCGAGAGCGACAACGACAGGAGAATCAGTAACAGCACGAGAAAAAGATGAAGCAGTAAACGTCATGACCAGACCTTCCTGAGGATGGGCGCCATCGGCGGCGCAAAATGGGTAAACGGCGTGCATTCTACCTGCGGCAATAGAAAATTAACAGGCGCGATTACATTTCTGCCAGGCGAATTTGGCAACGGAGGTTGAGGATGGATTGGTTACACATCATTAGCATGTTGTAACTAAAGTGAAGTTTTTTTTAAAAATTACAGCCCATCAAGTCCGCGAATAGGCTTAATGGTTGACCATGAGCGACAGGATGGGCAGTGCCAGTACAGTGTATATGCGGTAAATCCGCACTTCTGGCAACGATACCGAGGCTTGCTGCGCACCTGCTCCCCGACCATATCGCGCAGAACCATCAGACTCTCTTTCGCGCGCCCTTCTTCTGCTTCGTTAAGATGGTAATCCATCAACTTGTGGAACACGCGCATCGTAGGATGGCGTTGTAGCTGGCGGGTAATATAAACCTGAGCGGTATCAGTCCCCTCACGCGCTTCAAGAATATCGGCCAGCATCAGCTCTGCGGCGGCGCCAGTATTCTCCTCAACGGCCCGACGTAAAAACTCGGCCCACTCATCGTTTTTCCCCAGATGCTGGTAGCAGCTTTGCAGCATTTCCAGCGTTTCGCTGACCAGTTCTTTATCCTGAGAAATCACGCGTTGCAGACTTTCAACGGCCTTCGCGTAATCGCCTTTCACCATGTACACACGGCCCATCATGATGGAAACACGTGCACTGTTTTTGTCTGCCGCAGCCCCTTTTTTCAACAGCGTCATGGCGCGATCCATATCGTCGCTGCCCATCTGCTGTAAGGCCAGTTCGCAGTAGAAGTGAGCTATCTCGATACGTTGTTTATCTTTACCGAGCTTCACCAGGCGTTCTGCAACATCAATCGCTTTCTGCCATTCGCTGGTCGCCTGATAAATTTGCAGCAGTTGCTGTAATGCACCGACGCGAAAATCTGTTTCATCGGTAAGCTGATTAAACATGTCTTCCGCGCGGTCGTACAGACCTGCGGCCATGTAGTCGCGCCCCAGCTGTTGTACGGCCAACAAACGCTGCTCGTAGGTTAGCGAAGCACTTTCCATTAACGTTTGATGGATGCGGATTGCGCGGTCGACTTCACCGCGCGAGCGAAACAGGTTTCCGAGGGTGAGATGAGCCTCAACGGTGCCCGTATCCTCTTTTAGCATATCGAGGAACAGATCCACCGCTTTGTCTTGTTGGTTGCTCAGGAGGAAGTTAACCCCGGCGACATAGTCACGGGAAAGACGGTTAGCTTCATCCTGCTTGGTTTGTTGCGCACTTCTGCGACCCATATACCACCCATAGGCAGCGGCTACAGGCAAAAGCAGAAACAACAACTCCAACATAAATAATTATTCCTTCACAACCGACGAATCGGCAGAAACCGCAACGTCGGTCGCAGGCGTAAGCTGGTTTTCCAGTCGTTTGATTTTACGTTCGGCACGCGCAAGAGACACACGAACCTTCAGCCAGAAAAGGCCGCAAATTAACCAACCAATCGCAAAACCTGCGGCAAACAATACAGCAAGCAGCGTAGAGATACGATACTCACCCTGAGCCAGCAGGTAATTAAACGTAACCTGTTGATCGTTTTGCGCACCTAATGTCACCGAAATAACAAAAATCGCCAACACCAGTAAGAAAATGAGTAAATATTTCACATTACTTCCCGTTATGTGGTTTGAGCGAATAAATCGTGTACAACTTACCGCGTTGAGCCCTTTAAATTACCATTTTCACAACGAGTGCGAAACGGAAAAGCGCTTTCCCCTTTCTGATTTAAGGGCAAAATTCGAAAAATCAATCATGGCTAACTTTCTTGTTCACGCTGAGCGATTTCTTTTTCCTCCTGCACTGGCGGCGTTAAGGGTCCGCATACCCGCTGCGCAAGCCACGTCGCCAGTGTTACCAGCAACCATGAAATCAGCGTTGCAACGACCAAATCACGGGGCCAGTGCATGCCTAATAGCAAGCGGCTGCCCATAACGCCCGTAGCCCAGATAAGTAAAAACACAATCGTCAGCGTACGTCGGCGTGGCCATAACAGCCCTACTGCCAGTAAAGCCCAACTGGCGGCAAACATCGTATGCCCTGACGGAAAGGCAAAACCCGTTTCTTTTTGCCAGTGCTTACGTAGAAACGTCGGAATATCCTGTTGTTCTGCCAATTGCTCTTTAACTAAGTGACCACGATCTTTACGTTTTAAAGTGTAGAACTCATCAACCGGAATATGGTGCGTTTTTTCCAGCCACACGACAAAGGGCCGAGGTTCCTGCACCCTGTCTTTAACCCAGGACTTCACGCCCTGACCGACTAAAATTGCCGCAGCCAGGATCGCAAACAGCATTACCGCAGCTTTCAGACGAAAACGCAGACACCACAGAAACCATGCACAGAGAACAACGTGAGTGATAATGCCCCACGGCTGGGTCACCGTTTCCGTTATCCAGTACAGAGATTTTAGCCACCAAACGTTATGTCCCGGCTGCCAGCTCCAGCCCGATACCCATACGGCAACCGGCATAATAAGTAGCAGCCCGGCCCCGACCGCAGTGCGCTTTGCAATTGACAGCATTGCCTCTCCTTTCGTCGATAAGTCTCACAATCATAACTGAAAAAAGCGCATGCCGGGGAAATTGACAATTTTGTGCCATTCCAAAAGCGAATCCGTTGTCGCGATTAGGTGAACATCGTTGCCTTATGGCAAAATAGTGCAATATAGAACAGAAGCCAACAGGCGACGGCACGACAGTGCCAGCATAATCTGGAGAATTACATGCAGCTTAAACGTGTGGCAGAAGCCAAACTGCCAACCCCCTGGGGTGATTTCCTGATGGTGGGATTTGAAGAACTGGCAACCGGACACGATCACGTCGCACTGGTTTTTGGCGATATCACAGGCCAAACGCCTGTCCTGGCCCGTGTCCACTCCGAATGTCTGACTGGCGATGCATTGTTTAGCCTGCGTTGCGATTGCGGTTTCCAGCTCGAAGCGGCTCTCACCCATATTGCTGAAGAAGGGCGCGGTATCCTGCTTTATCATCGTCAGGAAGGACGCAATATCGGCCTGCTCAATAAAATCCGCGCCTACGCGTTGCAGGACCAGGGTTATGATACCGTTGAAGCTAACCATCAGTTGGGCTTTGCGGCAGATGAGCGTGATTTCACGCTGTGTGCGGATATGTTCAAGCTGCTTGGTGTGGACGAAGTTCGTTTGCTGACCAATAACCCGAAAAAAGTGGAAATTCTGACCGAAGCGGGAATCAACATTGTTGAACGCGTGCCGCTGATTGTGGGTCGTAACCCGAACAATGAACATTACCTGGACACCAAAGCCGCCAAGATGGGACATTTGCTGGGCAAGTAATAGTTGTTACCGTCGATAAAAAAGCCTGCTCTCGCAGGCTTTTTACTTCTAGCTCAACATATTACGAATCACGTAGTGCAGAATGCCATCGTTTTGGTAGTACGTTAGCTCCGTCGCGGTATCGATACGGCAGCGGCATAAAACAACTTCTTTACGTCCATCCGAGCGAACCATACTCACCGGCACTGTTGCACCCGGTTTGATGTTTTGCAGATCCGTAATATCGATCGCTTCCTCACCGGTTAGTCCCAGCGTTTTACGCGTGACGCCCTGTGGGAATTCCAGCGGCAAAATCCCCATACCAATCAGGTTAGAACGGTGAATTCGCTCAAAGGATTCAGCAATAACCACGCGAACCCCCAGCAAGCGCGGGCCTTTTGCCGCCCAGTCGCGACTGGAGCCAGAGCCATACTCTTTCCCGGCAATAACCGCCAGGGGAATATTCTCCTGTTGATATTGCATAGCCGCATCATAGATAGCCACTACCTCAGTTCCCGGCAAATGACGCGTCATCCCACCTTCCACGCCGGGCACCATCTCATTGCGAATACGAATATTGGCAAAGGTACCACGCATCATGACTTCATGATTCCCGCGCCGCGAACCGTAGGAGTTAAAATCTTTACGCTCTACGCCGTGGCTTTGCAGATAACGCCCCGCCGGGCTGTCCGGCTTAATACTACCTGCAGGAGAAATATGGTCGGTGGTGACGGAATCTCCAAGCATTGCAAGGATACGCGCACCATGAATGTCCTGGACCGGATCCGGCGTCGCCTGCATACCATCGAAGAACGGCGACAAGCGGATATAGGTTGAGTCAGACTGCCAGCCATAGGTATCAGCCCGATCGACCTGGATTGCTTTCCATTCTGGCGTGCCTTCAAACACTTCAGCATACTCTTTATGGAACATGGCGGTAGAAACCTGCTCCACGGCACGGGCAATTTCCTGAGCCGTCGGCCAGATATCTTTCAGATATACGGGATCGCCCTTTCTGTCATGCCCTAAAGGATCTTTAGTCAGATTGATATTCATATTCCCCGCCAGCGCATAGGCCACCACCAGCGGCGGAGACGCCAACCAGTTGGTCTTCACGAGCGGATGGATACGCCCCTCAAAGTTTCGGTTGCCGGAAAGCACAGCACCAACGGTGAGGTCGCCTTTTTTGATAGCTGTCTCGATAGGATCGGGTAACGGACCCGAGTTACCGATACAGGTGGTACAGCCATAACCTACAAGGTTAAATCCCAGCTCATCAAGGTATGGCGTGAACCCTGCCTGCGCCAGATAATCAGACACCACCTTCGATCCTGGAGCCAGCGAGGCTTTCACCCACGGCTGACGTTTCAGACCAAGCGTCACTGCTTTCTTCGCCAGCAGCCCCGCCGCCATCAATACGCTTGGGTTAGAGGTGTTGGTACAGGAAGTGATCGCCGCAATAACCACAGCACCATCCGGCAGCTGGTACTGGTGACCGTTCATTGTATAGTCCACTGGCTGGCGATCTTTCAGTGAGCTATTCACTTCGAGTTCATTACTCGCCGAAAACGCTTTCGGGACATCAGCCAGTGCCACCCGATCCTGCGGACGCTTCGGTCCGGCAAGGCTAGCTTCTACACTGCCCATATCCAGCTCCAGTGAACTGGTAAATACGGGTTCATCCCCAGGATTACGCCACATGCCCTGCGCTTTGGCATAGGCGCTGACCAGCTCAACCTGCTCCTCACTGCGCCCACTCAGACGCATATATTCAAGAGTGATGCTATCGATCGGGAAGAAACCGCAGGTTGCGCCGTATTCCGGTGACATATTCGCAATGGTTGCCCGGTCGGCCAGCGGTAAGGTGTCCAGGCCATCACCGTAGAATTCAACAAATTTACCGACCACGCCGTGCTTACGCAGCATCTGGGTGACGGTCAGAACCAGGTCAGTCGCGGTGATACCTTCCCGCAGCTTGCCCACCAGTTTAAAGCCCACAACATCCGGGATAAGCATAGAGACGGGTTGACCCAGCATTGCTGCTTCGGCCTCAATGCCTCCAACGCCCCATCCCAGCACACCGAGACCATTAATCATTGTCGTATGGGAATCGGTTCCGACCAACGTGTCAGGGTAAGCCACCCACTCACCGTCCTGTAACTCGCTCCAGACGGCTTTGCCGAGGTATTCAAGGTTAACCTGGTGGCAAATCCCCGTTCCTGGTGGTACAACGCTGAAGCGACTAAATGCCTGCTGTCCCCATTTCAGGAACACATAACGCTCATGGTTACGTTCCATTTCCAGGCGAACGTTTTCTTCGAAAGCATCATCATCACCAAAACGGTCCACCGTTACCGAGTGGTCAATGACAAGGTCCACTGGCGAAAGCGGATTCACTTTTGCTGTATCTCCGCCCAAACGTTTCACCGCTTCGCGCATGGCGGCCAGATCGACCACCGCCGGCACGCCGGTAAAATCCTGCATCAGAACACGAGCGGGTCGATAGGCAATTTCACGATCGGCATGGGCAGTCTTCAGCCAATGCGCGAGCGCATGAATATCATCTTCGGTTACGGAATTACCATCCTGCCAACGAAGCAGGTTTTCCAGTAACACTTTCAGCGATTTGGGTAGTCGGGTGATATCACCCAGTGATTTAGCGGCCAGAGGTAAACTGTAGTAGCGGTAGGTTTTATCTTTAACCTGCAATGTGTCCTTACTGGCTTCTCGTAGGGTCGACGACATAGCTCCTCCTTAAATGACAGGGTTGGATCCCCTGATTTCCTCAGGGTTAGTATTAAAGATAACACAAACAAAATGTAACGCTTTGATAACAACTCAAATTGATAAAAGTAGCGCGCGATACAAAAGCGCGAAGTGAGGTCAATGGTAGGGAAGAAGGTCTAGCCGTGTAGATTAATAGGATGAATATTCAGCAGGCAATAGCGCAATCGATAATACGTTGATTAGGTGGCTGATGGTGAATACATGGGATAAACGATTCGATATTTAAGGCCACGAGGTAATCGTTATTATTATAAAATACGTACGAATTATTGTTTCTGTTCATCATCACCGGTTAACAGATCAATAAACGCCCGTTGTTCAGGAGAAAGATTCCAGGATTCGGGTATCTTTGGCTCCTTCTCGGCGACGGTTTTGCTCTCTTGCTCATGGTCATGAGACGCTGGCGTCACGGTAGAGTGCTGCTCCGGTGCGGACATACTTACCCCCACACGTTCCAGGCCACGAGTGCGACAATAATCCAGAATATCGCAGAGCCAAGAAACACGGCGAACCAGGCTTTACGTTTCATCGCGGGATCCCGGCGTGCAGGCTGGTTTCCTGAAGGCATCGCTAACCTCATACTATCGAAATCACTTATCATTTAGGCACCAAACAATTGGTACAATTAATCATCAGATAGGAGGAATCCTAATAAAAAAGGCAAAAAAAAGCCAGTTAATTTTCGGACTCGATCTGATAAATAAATCAATTGTTTGATCAATTATGAATATTTGAGCGTGATTTTTGGCAAGCTGACTAATTTGAAACTACTTTAGAGAACTTTTTCCATAAATAATATATGGTTAATATATAGGAGGAGAAATAATGAATTCAGACTCCCCCGTCGGTATCACTTTATGCTTATAGATACCGACGAGGTAACAACCGTTATTATTTCTCAGGCAATTTAATATCTTTAAACATGGCTTCAATATCATCGTTGGAACGCAGCGCCACCGCCGTGTCCACCACATCACGCGTCAGATGCGGCGCGAAACGTTGAATGAAATCATACATGTAACTACGTAAGAAGGTGCTGCGACGAAAACCAATTTTGGTGGTGCTATGGCTGAAGATATCGTGCGCATCCACACGTACCAGGTCAGGATCGGAAACAGGATCAACCGCCATACTGGCAATTACACCCACGCCGAGACCCAGACGGACATAGGTTTTAATAACATCGGCATCGGTCGCGGTAAAAACAATACGCGGCTCCAGACCCGCACGGTTAAACGCGGTGTCCAGCTCCGAACGCCCGGTAAATCCAAAGGTGTAGGTCACCAGTGGATACTGTGCCAGTTCCTCAATAGAAACCGAGGATTTTCCCGCCAGCGGATGATCCGGCGTGACGACAATCGAACGGTTCCAGTGGTAGCAAGGTAACATCACCAGATCGTCATACAGATGCAGGGCTTCCGTCGCGATGGCAAAATCCGCATTCCCTTTCGAGACGGCTTCGGCAATTTGCGTCGGCGATCCCTGATGCATATGCAATGAAACACGAGGATATCGCTCAATAAAACCCTTAATCACGTTCGGCAAAGCGTAACGTGCCTGGGTGTGCGTGGTGGCGATATATAGCGAGCCTTTATCCGGCCAGGTATGTTCGCCAGCAACGGACTTAATAGCATCTACCTTAGACAGTACTTCGCGCGCAATACGGATGACTTCCTGCCCCGCTGGCGTAACCTGGGTCAGATGCTTACCACTACGGGCGAAAATCTGGATGCCAAGTTCATCTTCCAGCATACGAACTTGCTTACTGATACCGGGCTGAGAGGTATAAAGCCCTTCCGCCGTTGAGGAGACATTAAGGTTGTGGTTCACCACCTCAACAATGTAGCGAAGCTGCTGTAATTTCATGTTATGCCATCCCGATTCGCGCCATCAAATCATCGTTTCAGTGCAGGCTCGTGGGCGCTGCTAATACGATTTAATAATAAAAAGTCTGTTAACTATAACCACTATATCATTTATATGTACGCTGTATAGGTATGACAAAAAATAATATGCCAGAAACAAAAAGGGCCGCTTACGCGACCCTTTGAGGAGAAATTCAGCCGAAACGCTGTTATTTCTTCCCTTCTACCCATTTACCGTCAACGAAGAACGCGGACCAGCCAGTCGCCTTACCGTCTTTCTCAGCGGCAACGTATTGCTGCTTGGTTTTACGGCTGAAACGAACCATAGACTTGTTACCATCCGGGTCAGTTTGCGGCGCATCTGCCAGATAACGCAGTTTTTCCGGCAGGCGATCGCGGAAGCGGTACAACTCTTCCACCAACGGCGCACGAGTCTCACGTGATTTCGGGAACGTATTGGCCGCCAGGAAGATACCTGCAGCACCATCACGTAACACGAAATACGCGTCAGATTTTTCACACGGCAGTTCCGGCAGCGGAACCGGATCTTCTTTCGGCGGAGCAACTTCACCGTTACGCAGGATCTTACGGGTGTTTTTACACTCGTCGTTAGTACACGCCATGTACTTGCCGAAACGTCCCATTTTCAGGTGCATTTCAGAACCACATTTTTCGCACTCTACGATAGGACCGTCATAACCCTTGATACGGAATTCACCCTCTTCGATCTCGTAGCCGTCGCAGGTTGGGTTATTACCACACACATGCAATTTACGCTTAGGATCGATGAGATAACTGTCCATTGCTGTACCGCACTTCTGGCAGCGGCGTTTGGCGCGCAATGCGTTCGTTTCAGCGTCATCGCCTTCCAGCACGTTCAATACTTCGTTTTCCGGCACCAGGTTAATGGTGGTTTTGCAACGCTCTTTCGGGGAAAGTGCGTAGCCGGAGCAACCAAGGAAAACGCCGGTACTGGCGGTACGAATACCCATCTTGCGTCCGCAGGTCGGGCAATCAATGCTGGTCAGCACCATCTGGTTCGGACGCATACCGCCTTCTTCAGGATCTTTCTCGGCTTTATCTAACTGCTGAGTAAAATCAGTGAAGAAGTTGTCGAGTACGCCCTTCCATTCGGCTTCGTGATTCGCCACCTGGTCGAGGCTGTCTTCCATCTGCGCGGTAAAATCGTAGTTCATCAGCTCGCGGAAGTTTTCTTCCAGACGATCGGTGACGATTTCACCCATTTTTTCAGCGTAGAAGCGACGGTTTTCAACGCGAACATAACCGCGATCCTGAATCGTAGAGATGATCGACGCATAGGTGGATGGACGACCAATGCCACGCTTTTCAAGCTCTTTAACCAGCGAAGCTTCACTGAAGCGCGCAGGCGGCTTGGTGAAATGCTGCGCAGGTGTCAGCTCGATAAGCGTCAAGGTATCGCCTTTGTCCACCGCCGGTAAGATGCGATCTTCATCGCCCTTACGCAGCGCTGGCATCACTTTGGTCCAACCATCGAAGCGCAGAATACGACCACGCGCTTTCAGACGGAAATCACCCGCACCCACGGTCAGGGTGGTAGAGTCATATTTCGCTGGCGTCATCTGACAAGCAACAAACTGGCGCCAGATCAGCTGATACAGTTTTTGCGCATCGGCTTCCATATCTTTCAGCGACTCCGCCAGTACGGCGACATCGGAAGGACGGATAGCTTCGTGTGCTTCCTGCGAGTTCTCTTTGCTGGCGTACTGGTTCGCGCTCTCCGGCAAATATTTTTTGCCAAAATTATCACTGATGTAATCGCGAACCATGGTGACAGCATCCTGGCTCAGATTGGTTGAGTCAGTACGCATGTAAGTGATGTAACCCGCTTCATACAAGCGCTGCGCCATCATCATGGTTTTCTTCACACCAAAGCCCAGACGCGTGCTCGCAGCCTGCTGTAGCGTGGAGGTAATGAACGGTGCGCTCGGCTTGCTGCTGGTCGGTTTATCTTCACGTTCCAGGACGCTATAGCGCGCTTTTTCCAACAGGCTAACTGCGGCAAGCGTTTGTTCCCGATTTACAGGACGGAACGGTTTATCATTTTGATGCGTCACCTCAAGCGGCAACGCGTCACCGCCCGGCGTGGTCGTGTTAGCATCAATTTCCCAGAACTCTTCTGGAACAAATGCTTTGATTTCGCGTTCACGCTCAACCACCAGACGCACAGCCACAGACTGTACGCGACCGGCAGACAGACCACGCGCAATTTTTTTCCACAGCAGTGGCGACACCATATAGCCCACCACACGGTCCATAAAGCGGCGCGCCTGTTGCGCATTAACACGATCGATGTTCAACTCGCCCGGTTTTTCAAACGCCTGGCGAATAGCATTTTTGGTAATTTCGTTAAACACCACGCGGCTGTAGCGGGTGTCGTCGCCACCGATGACTTCCCGCAGGTGCCATGCAATGGCTTCCCCTTCACGGTCAAGGTCGGTTGCGAGATAGATGTGGTCGGCTTTTTCAGCCAGTTGCTTCAGTTCAGAAACAACTTTCTCTTTACCAGGCAGCACTTCATAGCGCGCATCCCAGTTGTGCCACGGGTCAACACCCATACGGTTGACGAGAGCGCCACGTTCATCCTTTTTGGGCTTTTTAGCCGTTTTGGTGGAGGTTGAGTCGGCGCTCTTTTTAGTTGCTGAGCCACTGGTCGGCAAATCACGGATATGACCGACGCTGGATTTCACCACGTAGTCATTACCCAGATACTTGTTGATCGTTTTGGCTTTTGCCGGGGACTCAACGATGACAAGAGCTTTACCCATATTCACCTTTACCTAATTTGATTCTTCCAGAATGCGTCGCACGTTGATTCACCTTCCACTGGCGACGAGACATCGATATGGTCTCTGCGTCGGCGGATATCAACCCCTTAAACTGTTTCGCGCTTGTAATGTAACTCTCATGTAACTGAGTTAACAGGCTTTTTTTCTCACAAACGCTCTAGCACGACGAAGTATTGGTCGAATGTCAAGCAAATCTGTTGCCAGATTGACGAAAGCGTCACACTGTACCTGATAAAATGCGTTACGCAACTTTATTAGCATGCAAAAACAAATCTCGCCAGTTGTAACACTGTCGTAAAACCTTCATTTATGTCAGGGAATATTTGCCCATAAGGCGGGCTCAGCGTAGACTAATGTCCTTGTTTAAGGAGTAAATCATGCATAAAGACACTCAACCCATCGATCGCGAAACACTGCTGATTGAAGCCAACAAAATCATTCGTGAGCATGAGGACACGCTGGCGGGGATTGTCGCCACCGGCGTTACACAGCGAAACGGCGTGCTGGTTTTCAGCGGAGATTACTTTTTAGACGAGCAAGGGCTACCAACGCCCAAAAGTACGGCTGTGTTTAATATGTTTAAACACCTGGCGCACGTACTTTCTGAAAAGTATCACTTGATCGATTAACTCGAGAAATAATTTGCCGGATGGCGGCAACACCTTATCCAGCCTACATTGATGCCTATTTGTAGGCCGGATAGGATATGTGAGCATCGCTATCCGGCAATGACAATTTTACATCAGTGGCTTCTGCCCCCGCTGCCACCAGCGCATCAGCAAACGATCGGCGCTCTCCGCCGCACTACCGGTAAAACGATCCATCAGCTTTTTACGCTGCAGATAGCGAACGTTCAACACTTCACGACCTTCCATCAGCCCGAGGATCACCTCATCGCTGGTGTTGATCTCATCCACCAGCCCATTTGCCAGCGCCTGTTGACCAAACCAGTGTTCACCCGTGGCAACCTGCTCAATGTCCAGAGTCGGGCGCATACGATGGACAAAATCTTTAAACAAATGATGTGTTTCGTTCAGATCTTCACGGAATTTCTGCCGCCCTTCTTCCGTGTTCTCGCCAAGCAGCGTCAACGTACGCTTGTACTGTCCGGCGGTGTGCAGTTCGATATCAATATCTTTCCCTTTCAGGAAGCGGTTAAAGTTCGGGATCTGCGCCACCACGCCAATTGAGCCGACGATAGCAAACGGCGCCGAAACAATTTTATCTGCCACGCAGGCCATCATATATCCGCCGCTCGCAGCGACTTTATCTACCGTGACGGTCAGTGGGATCTGCTTATCGCGCAGGCGTTGTAACTGGGACGCAGCCAGGCCATAACCATGTACCACACCGCCCGGGCTTTCCAGACGAACCACCACCTGATCCTGAGGTTTAACAACCGCCAGCACCGCCGTCACCTCTTCACGTAATGCGCTGACCTCATGGGCATCCATACTGCCTTTAAAATCAAGCACCCATACACGAGGTTTATCTGATGACGTACTGTCACCCAGTTTCGCTTTTGCCTTGGCGGCCTTCGCCTCCAGCTTCTGTTTCTTTTTCTGCGCCTTATGCCAGAATTTTTGCTGATGCCCATCCAATAAGGCCAGCGACAGATCTTCCTTCATCTCTTTATATTGATCGCTGAGGTTAATAACCCGCAATTCCCCACGCTGACGTTTGCGTTGTGTCGCGTTTACGATCAGCATCACCACCACTGCAATAGCCACCACGACAGTGACAATTTTTGCCAAAAACAGCCCATATTCAGACAACAATTCCACAAGACCCACCTTGGTTAAACAACGCGACTTCCGCTCAGTGTACAACAGGCGTGTCACCTCGTCTTGCTTCATACATCCAGTGCTGAATCAGTAAAAAGCATGACAAAGCGTTCATTTTGCGGTGTTATTGCCTTTGGCTGATTGAAAAAGAACAGGGTTTAAGGCATAAAGCCCAAAAGTTATTGCGAACGAGATGGCCAGGCGTCGCCGAGGAGTAGCCGTGCATTACCAACCTAAACAAGACCTTTTACAGGGCCGCATTATTCTTGTCACCGGTGCCAGCGATGGTATCGGACGCGAAGCCGCGCAGACCTATGCACGCTATGGCGCGACCGTTATCCTGCTTGGGCGTAACGAAGAAAAACTGCGTCAGGTTGCCCGCACTATCGCCGATGAAAACGGGACACAACCACAGTGGTTTACACTGGATTTACTGACCTGTACCTCTGAAGAATGTCACCAGCTTGCACAGCGCATTGCCGCACATTTCTCACGTCTGGATGGCGTACTGCATAACGCCGGATTACTCGGCGATATTTGCCCAATGAGTGAACAAAACCCGCAGGTCTGGCAGGATGTGATGCAGGTAAATGTGAATGCCACTTTTATGCTGACTCAGGCATTGCTGCCGTTGTTACTCAAATCCGATGCCGGATCGCTGGTCTTTACCTCTTCCAGCGTCGGCCGCCAGGGACGCGCCAATTGGGGGGCGTATGCCACATCAAAATTTGCTACCGAAGGGATGATGCAGGTTCTGGCTGATGAGTATCAAAACCGTCATCTGCGCGTAAACTGTATCAATCCTGGTGGAACACGAACTGGCATGCGAGCCAGCGCATTCCCCACGGAAGATCCACAAAAATTGAAAACTCCCGCCGATATTATGCCGCTCTACCTGTGGCTGATGGGCGATGACAGCCGCCGTAAAACCGGTATGACTTTTGACGCCCAGCCGGGCCGTAAACCAGGAATTGCCCAATGAGTGAAGAACGCTATCAGCAACGTCAACAGCGCGTAAAAGATCGGGTTGACGCACGCGTTGCCGCCGCTACGGACGAGCGCGGGATCATCATCGTATTCACCGGAAATGGTAAGGGTAAAACCACCGCCGCATTCGGTACCGCCACGCGCGCGGTGGGCCACGGTAAAAAAGTCGGCGTCGTACAATTTATTAAAGGTACGTGGCCAAACGGAGAACGTAACTTACTTGAACCCCACGGCGTAGAGTTTCAGGTTATGGCAACAGGATTTACCTGGGAAACGCAAAACCGTGAGTCCGACACCGCGGCCTGTATGGCCGTGTGGGAACACGGTAAGCGGATGCTGGCCGACGATAAACTGGATATGGTGGTGCTGGACGAGCTGACCTACATGGTGGCATACGACTATCTGCCGCTTGAAGAGGTCATCATTGCCCTAAACGCGCGCCCTGCCCATCAAACGGTGATTATCACCGGCCGTGGATGTCATCGCGATATTCTGGAGTTAGCGGATACGGTCAGCGAGTTGCGCCCGGTCAAGCATGCGTTTGAAGCGGGCGTGAAGGCCCAGATAGGGATTGATTACTGACAGTAGGCCGGATAAGGCGCTTGCGCCGCATCCGGCTCCACGCTAAGGCCTGATGGCGCTTTGCTTATCAGGCCCACTCATAATTATCCGTTGTTGCTACGACCACCCGGACGACGGCTGCTACCGACCTGTGAGTGGCGCTTCACCGCACGACGGATCTGATTTGCCTTCATGCGACGACGATCTTTCTCGACGGCAACTTTAGAGGTCGTTTCCGGCTTCAGTTCCACCAGTTCACGCAGATAGTTGGTCTGCGCGAGGTCAAGCTCGGTCCAGCCACCACGCGGCAGGCCTTTCGGCAGCGGGATATCACCGTAACGAACACGAATAAGACGGCTTACCTGTACACCTACAGCTTCCCACAGGCGACGGACTTCACGGTTACGCCCTTCGGTCAGCGTGACGTTATACCACTGGTTGATCCCTTCACCACCGCTGAACTTGATCGTTTTAAATGCCGCCGGACCATCTTCCAGCTGTACGCCACGACTCAGATCGCGCAGTTTTGCATCATCAACCTGACCAAACACACGTACCGCATATTCACGTTCAACTTCACGGCTTGGGTGCATCAGACGGTTAGCCAGTTCACCATCGGTGGTAAACAGCAGTAAACCGCAGGTATTCACGTCCAGACGCCCTACGGCAATCCAGCGAGCATCACGCAGTTTTGGCAAACGATCGAACACGGTCGGACGACCTTCCGGGTCGTTGCGGGTACACAGTTCACCTTCTGGTTTGTAATAGGCCAGAACGCGGCAGATTTGCTCTGCAGACTCTTTAACCGAAATCAGATGACCGTCGATACGGATTTTCAGACCCGGAGTGACTTCAACGCGATCGCCGAGCGTGGCAATTTTGCCATCAACGCTCACGCGACCCGCGGCAATAATAGATTCGATTTCACGGCGAGAACCGTGGCCAGCGCGCGCCAGCACTTTTTGTAACTTTTCGCTCATAGAGCTTCCTTTAGATGTCGCCTTCACAGGCGTCGAACAGGAGAATCAACGGCGCCAGTCAGCGCCATTTTAAGGCCGCGTAGTATAGCGGTTCGCGCCCTTATAAGAAAGGTTTAACGTCGCCGACGCCTTCACGCAACACCACCGGGGAATCGTCGGTTAAATCGATGACCGTGGTCGGCTGCTGACCGAGATAGCCACCGTGAATAATCAAATCCACCAGTTTTTCCAGACGGTCTTTAATCTCTTCCGGGTCTGACTCAGTAAATTCACTGCCCGGCAGCATCAGCGATGTAGAGAGCATCGGCTCGCCCAGCGCTTCCAGCAGCGCCAGCGCAATCGGATTCGATGGCACACGCAGGCCGATGGTCTTACGTTTTTCCTGCAACAAACGGCGCGGAACTTCTTTCGTCCCTTTCAGGATGAAGGTGTAGTTACCCGGCGTGTTGTTTTTAATTAAACGGAATGCCACGTTGTCGACAAACGAATAGGTCGACAGTTCGGACAGGTCACGACACATCAGCGTAAAGTTGTGTCCGTCCGGCAGGTGACGGATGCGGCAAATGCGCTCCATGGCGCCTTTATCTTCAATTTTGCAGCCCAACGCATAACCGGAATCGGTTGGATAGACGATCACCCCACCTTTACGCACGATTTCAACGGCCTGATTGATCAGTCGCTGCTGCGGGTTTTCGGGATGAATATAAAAAAACTGACTCATACTTTCCTCTCTGTGATCGCGGGCTGCTCCCAAAGTTGCCAGACACCTTCTACGCCTGCGGGCAACCAAAGTTTACGGCCCAATTCAATCCATGGGCAGGGTAGATGAAAATCAGACCCTTGCGATGCCCACAGTTGATGCGAACGCGCAAGCGTCGCCAGATGGGTGCGTTCATTGGGAGACTGCTGGCACTGTGCTACTTCCATCGCGTCGCCGCGATGTTCAGCAAAATGTGCAACCAGTCTTTTCAGCCACTTAGCGCTAAGATCGTACCGCCCAGGATGAGCCAGAACAGCCTTACCGCCAGAATGATGAATGACATCAATAGCTTGTTCTATTGTACACCACTGTGGCGGAACGTAACCGGTTTTCCCACGGGCAAGATATTTTTTAAAGACATCCGCCATGGTTGTGGCTTTTCCGCATTCCATCAGGAAACGCGCAAAATGGCCCCGCGTAACCGCCCCGCCATCAGCCAGGCGTAACGCCCCTTCCCACGCGCCGGGGATATGCGCTTTGTCGAGTCGTTCGGCAATCAGGCGCGCACGCTGCTGACGACGTTCCGTTTGTTGCGCCAGAAACTCACACATCATGGGATGGGCGATATCAATGTTCAGACCCACTATATGGATCTCATGGTTTTCCCAGACCGTTGATATCTCTACGCCAGGGATCAAATTTAAGGCTAAACCTGAACGTGAAATTTCTTCTCTTGCCGCCGCAATGCCGGCCGTGGTGTCATGATCGGTGATCGCCAGTGTACCGACTCGCATCTCTACCGCACGGTGTACTAAGGCTTCTGGCGTTAATCGCCCATCGGAGGCTGTAGTATGACTGTGCAGGTCATAAATCACTGCGTAATTCGTGTCGCTCAAGGCGGCTCCCGTTTCAATAAATGTCGTATCACGCCCATCATAGCGGTTTCGACAAATATACTGAAATCAGGTGTTGACTTTATTCCATCGAACTAGTTAACTAGTACGCAAGTTCACATGAAGAAGGTATCTGAGATGAAAGCAACATTTGTTCTGCACGGTTGGTGGCGCACTTCCTGATTTCGGGCAGTGTCTTACGTCTGCAATATGCAACCAGATACCCGGCCCGCCAAATGAGCGGGCTTTTTTTTGAACAAAATTAATGAGAATAACGATGCAAACTCAAAAACCGACACTCGAACTGCTTGCCTGCGATGCCGCCTACCGTGAGAATCCGACGGCGCTGTTTCATCAAGTGTGTGGCGCACGTCCAGCAACACTGCTGCTGGAATCTGCAGATATCGACAGCAAAGACGATCTGAAGAGCCTGCTGCTGGTCGACAGCGCATTACGCATTACCGCTCTCGGTGACACTGTCACTATTCAGGCATTGTCCGCAAACGGCGCATCGCTGCTGTCGCTGCTGGATGCTGCCCTGCCCGCTGGCGTTGAGAACGAACAACAGCCGAATGGTCGTCATCTGCGATTCCCTGCCGTCAGCCCACTGCTCGATGAAGACGCCCGCTTATGCTCCCTGTCCGTATTTGATGCATTCCGTTTATTGCAGGAGCTGGTTAATGTTCCAGCGCAAGAACGTGAAGCAATGTTCTTCGGCGGTCTGTTTTCTTACGATCTGGTTGCGGGTTTTGAAGAGTTGCCACAGCTTGAAGCGGGCAACCGTTGCCCTGACTACTGCTTCTATCTGGCAGAAACGCTGATGGTTATCGACCACCAGAAAAAAAGCACCCGTATTCAGGCCAGTATTTTTACCCCCAATGATGCGGAAAAACAGCGTCTTAATGCTCGTCTGGCGCAATTGAGCCAGCAGCTTACCGAGCCTGCGCCGCCGTTGCCGGTCACTGAAGTCCCGCAGATGCGCTGCGAGTGCAATCAGAGCGATGAAGAGTTTGGCGCCGTAGTTCGTGGCATGCAAAAAGCGATTCGCGCGGGCGAAATTTTCCAGGTGGTGCCATCCCGCCGTTTCTCGCTGCCCTGCCCATCTCCGCTGGCGGCCTACTATGTGCTGAAGAAAAGTAACCCCAGCCCGTACATGTTTTTCATGCAAGACAACGAGTTCACGCTGTTTGGCGCCTCCCCGGAAAGCTCGCTGAAATACGATGCCACCAGCCGCCAGATTGAGATCTACCCGATTGCTGGTACTCGCCCGCGCGGTCGTCGTGCGGACGGTTCGCTTGATCGCGATCTCGACAGCCGTATCGAGCTGGAGATGCGTACCGACCATAAAGAGCTTTCTGAGCACCTGATGCTGGTTGACCTTGCGCGTAACGACCTGGCGCGCATCTGTACGCCTGGCAGCCGCTATGTTGCTGACCTCACCAAAGTCGATCGTTACTCCTTCGTTATGCACCTGGTTTCGCGCGTGGTCGGCGAGCTGCGTAGCGATCTGGATGTGCTGCACGCTTACCGCGCCTGTATGAATATGGGCACGTTAAGCGGAGCGCCAAAAGTTCGCGCCATGCAGCTTATCGCCGAGGCCGAGGGTCGTCGCCGTGGCAGCTACGGCGGTGCGGTAGGTTACTTCACGGCGCATGGCGATCTGGATACCTGTATTGTCATTCGCTCCGCCCTCGTGGAAGACGGTATTGCCACCGTACAAGCCGGTGCCGGGATTGTTCTAGATTCTGTACCGCAGTCTGAAGCCGATGAAACCCGTAATAAAGCGCGCGCGGTTCTGCGTGCTATCGCTACCGCGCACCACGCACAGGAGACCTTCTAATGGCTGACATTCTGCTGCTTGATAACATCGATTCTTTTACCTATAACCTGGCGGATCAGCTGCGTACTAATGGTCACAACGTGGTGATTTACCGCAACCATATTCCGGCCCAGACGTTGATTGACCGCTTAGCAACCATGAAAAATCCGGTGCTGATGCTTTCTCCAGGACCAGGCGCGCCAAGCGAAGCGGGTTGCATGCCGGAGCTGTTAACCCGTTTGCGCGGCAAGCTGCCAATCATCGGTATTTGTCTGGGACACCAGGCCATTGTTGAAGCCTATGGTGGATATGTGGGCCAGGCCGGAGAGATCCTGCACGGCAAAGCGTCCAGCATTGAACACGACGGTCAGGCGATGTTTGCTGGTCTGGCGAATCCGCTGCCGGTGGCACGCTATCATTCACTGGTTGGCAGCAACGTACCTGCTGGATTGACCATTAACGCCCACTTTAACGGCATGGTGATGGCGGTACGTCACGATACCGATCGCGTTTGTGGCTTCCAGTTCCATCCGGAATCAATTCTGACCACCCAGGGCGCGCGTTTGCTGGAACAAACGCTGGCCTGGGCGCAACAGAAGCTTGAACAAACCAATACGCTGCAACCCATTCTGGAGAAACTGTATCAGGCCCAGACGCTGTCCCAGCAGGAAAGTCACCAGCTGTTTTCCGCAGTCGTTCGCGGTGAACTGAAGCCGGAACAACTGGCTGCGGCGCTGGTGAGCATGAAAATTCGTGGCGAACACCCGAATGAAATTGCCGGTGCGGCAACCGCGCTGCTGGAAAACGCCGCCCCGTTCCCGCGCCCTGATTATCTGTTTGCCGATATTGTCGGTACCGGCGGCGACGGCAGCAACAGCATCAATATTTCTACCGCCAGCGCCTTTGTTGCGGCGGCTTGCGGACTGAAAGTTGCCAAACACGGCAACCGCAGTGTCTCCAGCAAGTCTGGCTCTTCGGATCTGTTAGCGGCATTTGGCATCAATCTGGATATGAACGCTGATAAATCCCGTCAGGCGCTAGACGACCTCGGGGTGTGCTTCCTGTTTGCGCCGAAATATCACACCGGTTTTCGCCATGCCATGCCGGTACGCCAGCAGCTGAAAACCCGCACGCTGTTTAACGTGCTCGGCCCGTTGATTAACCCGGCGCATCCGCCGCTGGCGCTGATCGGCGTTTACAGCCCGGAACTGGTGCTACCGATTGCTGAAACGCTGCGCGTGCTGGGATATCAACGAGCAGCCGTGGTGCACAGTGGTGGCATGGACGAAGTTTCGCTGCATGCGCCGACCATTGTGGCAGAGCTGCACGATGGGGAAATCAAGAGTTATCAACTGACGGCAGAAGACTTTGGTCTGACGCCTTATCACCAGGAACAGCTGGCTGGCGGCACGCCGGAAGAAAACCGTGACATTCTTAGTCGCTTGTTACAAGGTAAAGGTGAAGCCGCTCATGAAGCTGCTGTTGCCGCGAATGTCGCCATGTTAATGCGCCTGCACGGTGAAGAAGATTTAAAAGCCAATGCGCAAACCGTGATTAATGTACTGCGTAGCGGTGCGGCCTATGACCGCGTCACTGCACTGGCAGCAAGAGGGTAAATGATGCAAACCGTTTTAGCGAAAATTGTCGCAGACAAGGCGATTTGGGTAGAAGCCCGCAAACAGCAACAACCGCTGGCCAGCTTTCAAAATGATGTTCAGCCTGGCTCACGTGATTTCTACGATGCGCTGCAAGGTGCACGCACCGCCTTTATTCTGGAATGCAAAAAAGCATCTCCATCAAAAGGCGTGATCCGTGATGACTTCGACCCGGCACAGATTGCGAGCATCTATAAACATTATGCTTCCGCGATCTCCGTACTGACCGATGAGAAGTATTTCCAGGGGAGCTTTGATTTCCTGCCTATCGTCAGCCGCATCGCACCGCAGCCGATTCTGTGCAAGGACTTTATTATCGATCCTTACCAGATTTACCTGGCGCGTTTCTACCAGGCGGACGCCTGTTTGCTGATGCTGTCGGTGCTCGATGATGAGCAATATCGTCAACTCGCCGCCGTCGCCCACAGCCTGAAAATGGGCGTACTGACCGAAGTCAGTAACGAAGAAGAGCTGGAGCGTGCTATCGCACTGGGCGCCAAAGTCGTTGGTATCAACAACCGTGACTTACGCGATCTGTCGATTGATCTGAATCGCACCCGTCAACTGGCACCGCGACTGGGTCATGGTGTGACCGTCATCAGCGAGTCCGGCATCAATACTTACGGTCAGGTGCGCGAGCTCAGCCACTTCGCTAACGGTTTTCTGATTGGCTCCGCGCTGATGTCGCATGCTGATCTGCACGCCGCCGTGCGACGCGTACTGCTCGGCGAGAATAAAGTCTGCGGTTTAACCCGGGCTCAGGATGCAAATGCGGCATACGAAGCGGGCGCCATTTACGGCGGCTTGATTTTTGTCCCCACATCACCGCGCGCGGTCAACGTAGCACAGGCGCGAGAGGTCATGACCGGCGCGCCGCTGCAATACGTCGGGGTGTTTCGCAACTCAGATATTGCCGACGTGAGCGCAACAGCGGCGGAGCTGGGACTAACTGCCGTGCAACTGCACGGTAACGAAGACCAGTCCTATGTTGACGCCCTGCGCGACTTACTGCCCGCACAGGTGCAAATCTGGAAGGCACTCAGCGTCAGCGAGACGTTGCCAGCCCGTAATTATCAGTATGTCGATAAATACCTCTTCGACAACGGCCAGGGCGGCAGCGGTCAACGCTTCGACTGGTCACTTTTAGGCGGACAATCACTGGATAACGTTTTACTGGCTGGCGGACTCGGCGCAGATAACTGCGTTGACGCGGCAAAAACCGGCTGTGCCGGTCTCGATTTCAATTCTGGCGTAGAGTCACAGCCGGGCATCAAAGATGCACGTCTTCTGGCTTCGGTCTTTCAGACGCTGCGCGCATATTAAGGAAAAGGACATGACAACATTACTCAATCCGTACTTTGGTGAATTTGGCGGTATGTATGTGCCACAGATTCTGATGCCTGCCCTGCGCCAGCTGGAAGAAGCTTTTGTCAGCGCACAAAAGGATCCTGAATTTCAGGCGCAGTTTACAGATCTGCTGAAAAACTATGCGGGTCGCCCAACCGCACTGACCAAGTGCCAGAACATTACTCAAGGCACCAACACGACGCTGTATCTCAAGCGTGAAGACTTACTGCACGGTGGCGCGCACAAAACCAACCAGGTGCTGGGTCAGGCGTTGCTGGCGAAGCGCATGGGTAAAACGGAAATCATCGCCGAAACAGGCGCGGGTCAGCACGGTGTTGCATCTGCTCTCGCCAGCGCACTGCTGGGGTTGAAATGCCGTATTTATATGGGCGCGAAAGATGTTGAACGTCAGTCGCCTAACGTTTTCCGTATGCGTTTGATGGGCGCTGAAGTTATCCCCGTTCACAGCGGTTCCGCAACGCTGAAAGATGCCTGTAACGAAGCGCTTCGCGACTGGTCTGGCAGCTACGATACCGCGCACTACATGCTCGGTACGGCGGCTGGTCCGCACCCCTTCCCGACCATTGTGCGTGAGTTCCAGCGCATGATCGGTGAAGAAACCAAGGCACAGATTCTGGAAAAAGAAGGTCGTCTGCCGGACGCCGTTATCGCCTGCGTGGGTGGCGGTTCTAACGCCATCGGTATGTTCGCCGACTTTATTAATGAAACCAGCGTCGGTCTGATTGGCGTAGAGCCAGGCGGTCATGGGATTGAGTCTGGAGAACACGGCGCGCCGTTGAAGCATGGTCGTGTCGGGATTTACTTCGGCATGAAGTCCCCGATGATGCAGACCGAAGAAGGACAGATTGAAGAGTCTTACTCTATTTCTGCAGGACTGGACTTCCCGTCAGTTGGGCCACAGCATGCGTACCTGAACAGCATTGGTCGCGCTGATTATGTTTCAATCACCGATGATGAAGCACTGGAAGCCTTCAAAACGCTGTGTCTGCACGAGGGAATTATTCCGGCACTGGAGTCCTCCCATGCCCTGGCGCACGCGTTGAAAATGATGCGTGAGAATCCGGAAAAAGAGCAGTTACTGGTGGTTAATCTCTCCGGTCGCGGAGACAAAGACATTTTCACCGTACACGATATTCTGAAAGCGCGAGGGGAAATCTGATGGAACGTTACGAAAACCTGTTTGCACAGCTGAAGGACCGCAAAGAAGGCGCTTTTGTCCCCTTCGTAACCCTGGGCGATCCGTCTGTTGAGCAGTCACTGAAAATCATTGATACGCTGATTGAAGCCGGTGCCGACGCGCTTGAGCTCGGCATTCCGTTCTCCGATCCGCTGGCAGATGGCCCAACTATTCAGGAAGCCACCCTGCGTGCGTTTGCCGCCGGCGTTACACCGTCGCAATGCTTTGAAATGCTGGCGCTGATTCGCCAGAAGCATCCGACGATTCCCATTGGGTTGCTGATGTATGCCAACCTGGTCTTTAGTAAGGGCATTGATGAATTTTACGCCCATTGTGAGAAAGTCGGTGTGGATTCTGTGTTGGTAGCCGATGTGCCGGTTGAGGAGTCAGCTCCGTTCAGAACTGCAGCGCTGCGCCACAACATCGCGCCGATTTTCATCTGCCCGCCGAACGCTGATGAAGAACTGCTACGCCAGATTGCCTCTTATGGTCGTGGCTACACTTATCTGCTTTCACGTGCAGGTGTGACCGGTGCCGAAAATCGTGCGGCATTACCGCTGCATCATCTGGTCGAAAAGCTGAAAGAATATGGTGCGCCACCTTCTTTACAGGGCTTTGGTATTTCTGCGCCTGAACAGGTCGCTGGTGCTATTGAAGCCGGTGCCGCCGGTGCAATTTCCGGCTCGGCAATTGTGAAAATCATTGAGAAAAATGTTGCGGCACCGGAACAGATGCTGGCTGAGCTGAAAGCGTTTGTCAGCACGATGAAAGCCGCCACCCACCAGTAAGCTAAATCAACCGCCAGAAATTTCTGGCGGTTTTATCCTTCTTTCGTGTGCTTCATTCTATACATAGCGCTATCCGCATTCTGAATGGCCGCATCAAGTTCACCATTCACCTCTGCAATCCCCCACGATACTGACAATGGCACGGTATGGCCATCCACCACAAACACATGGCTGGTCACCTGCCCACTAATACGTTGCGCGATTGCTATAGCGTCAGTTGCCTGCGATCGAAACAGCAGGATCATAAATTCATCCCCGCCGGTACGAATCACAATATCGTGACTGGTGCGGGTGTTTGACAGCATTCTGTTGGCGATAATTTGCAGCGCACGATCGCCTGCCGCGTGGCCCCAGGTGTCATTGACGGCCTTGAACTTATTACAGTCAAGTAGCACCACCGAGCAGTGTGATAAATCCCGACGCTTGATGATGTCGAGAATTCGGCGGTTAAAACAGCCGGTCAGAGTATCGATATAAACTTTTAGGTCGCTTTCGTTTAGCCATGACTTTAACGAGAAGCTAATGATGATGAAAAAGAACGGCGCCAGCAGGATAACAATCCCGGCATGTGCGTCGCGCGCCATAAAACGGCCTAATGAAAGCGAATAGTGCAGCGCATATTTCTCTGAAAAATTGCGCACCATAAAGCGGGATTGACCGGTACATTTACCGGATAAACAGAGACTCTCATTGTTGGTCAAATTCACCAATTCTACGTTCAATTCTGGTGGAATTTGGTAGTCAAATGCCTGGGCTAACGCTTCCTGCAATTCGGACTTTGAATGGTCATAGACCAGATAAGCCACGATTTGGTCTGATATCTCTTTGCCAGACAGATCGTAGATATAACTCACCACGCTGTAAGCTTTTTCACCGGTAATTTTATCGGTATAGAAATTCGTTGAGCTGAGGGCTTTATTTTTGACGTTTTTCTGCAGCAGTCGGGTATAGAAATCGACGGGGGGATAGAAAAATTGCGTGATATCCCGCGCCATTTCAGAATTAGAGAAACTGAAATTGCGCGAATCGGAAGCCATAAACCAGTAAAAATAATCTGAGTTTTTGGCGATAATATAACGATGTGCATCAAAACTGCCCGGGTTTAGCTCATTGACCATACCGCGAATAAACTCCGCCGCCGTATACATACACAGCGCGTTGTGGCTGGTTTGCTGAGCAACCATTGTCCCCGTTGCCGAATGCAGCCGCTTTGGGTCGGCGTTAATTCCCCATTCATTCTCATCCCGGGGGGCGAATTGTGAAATATCACCGCATTGATCACCCGTTTTGATATGGTGGTAGCGCTCGCCAATCGCATCGGCGATCAGCTCGTTGTCGTTAAAAATGTCCATCATGCGCGCTTGCAGGCGGTTAACACCTTCGCTGGCAGCGGCCATTCGCTGTTCATAAATAATAAACAGAAACAACGACGTAAATATCAACGTAATGAGCCCTGATACCAGCAGTGCCTGCCTGTTTCTGAGCTTATCCTGCACAATCTTCACGAGTCCACCCTGATAGTTAACAGTATTGCCAAATCGGTTACCCGTTTATGTTGTTGCATAACAGCGTTGTACGTTGATAGAGAATGTTTGCCACTCCGAAGCAGGTAAGTTGATGTAGCCCGCAGTCGCGCGCTTAGGTTACAGATTTATACATTAAAAGCACATATTTGTTAACATAAGCGCAAACTAATCATCACCTTCGATAGGATATCCTGCCCGCCGGATGGCCTCGCGGCAGTCGTTTACGCCTGCGGCATAGCCCGCCTCAATCTCACAAACCGGACTTGCGCTGCAATAAGGTAGTGTAACCGGAGTCGCAATAATTTTCTCCAGCGCCTCAATTTTATCCATGTAAAGCAATAACTCACGTGCAGCACTCACGGCAAACGCTGCCGTTTGGTCTTCGGAGAACGGTTCCAGAAGTGTGATTTTTTGCTGTAGCAGATGGCGGGTCAACATCATCAGCAATACCCTCAAAGTTGGTTTGCTTAAAGAGTAGCACTACATCAAAGGGGAGAAAGGCTCGATGTTTTCCCCAGAATGTTTAAATGAAGAACGAGGGGAATGTTTCCTGGTTGCTAACCACTATCAGGCATGCTCGGAATCTATACAGTTCAATCATCCTGGTTGTGCAGCTATTAATTAAGTTGACTTCAAAAAGTCCCTTGCGAGACACTGCTTTAAAGCATGCCAAATATGGGTGAACTTGTTGAGACATCTGTTGATTAAATTAGTTGTGTTAAGCGTTGGATTTTTAAGCGCTGGGGACATACTGGCAAATACTCCGGAACAGGTAGTCACCGCTTTCCAGAGGGATTATAAATATTGGAATGACCAGTCATTTCAGAGAAATCAGAACGATGGAAAGCAAGAAGTTATGCTCCAGGCCCAGAAGGGTTGGAATGAGCTTTTGAAAAAATATACAAAACCTGGTTTTCAGGGCGAGCCTATAGCTTTTGGTTCTGAGTCTAGTCATGACCCTGAGCAAGAGAAGATCATATCGGTTCAGATTACTGAAAAAATAGCGGTCGTAACGACAAAATTATCAAGGCAGTATTATTCACCTATTTATGAATATCAGTTGTCCAAAGAAAATGATACCTGGTATCTATCTCAGATTTTTTTAGTTGATGACGATGGAAAATATCCGAGTTTGTAATAACAGTGTACTTGTACTCATTGTTTCCATACTGCCTGAGACTGTCAATCGCTGGACGACTCTGAGCGTGAAGCGGACCACACTATCTGATGAAAAGCTTCACTCATAATGTCGGGACAGCGATAAGTGAGGAACTCACGTTGTGCTTGCATCAGAATGATCTGGAATGATGGAGTTAACATCTCAATTGTTCATAGCGGCGCTGAGTGGATGCAGGATATCGCGTACTTATAAAGTTAAGGCCAGAGATTTTAATTATTACATTTTCTTTTTTAAGATAGTGGTTTTTATCTATTTTTTAGAATAGACATATCTGGCCAGACATTCTTCTTCATAACAAATCTATGAGTTAAAAAAATCTGCCATAATGACAGATTCCTTTAATCTATCATTAGAGATTTGCAACGTTATGATATACTTTTTGAACATCATCGTCATCTTCAAGGGCATCAACAAGCCCTGCAAAGACTTCTAAATCTTCTGGTGAAAGTTCAATTTCTGATTGAGCAATCATCTCTAATTCTGTGGTAGAGAATTCAGTAATCCCTGCTGCTTTTAGAGCTGCAATGCCTTTGTGAAGATCTGTAGATTCAGTATAAATAACGATGTTTCCTTCTTCTTCGGTTACATCACGAACATCTACTTCAGCATTAAGCAAAATTTCAAAAATATGATCAGGATCTGTTCCTTCGAATACAATCACTCCGGTATTGTCAAACATATAGCTGACAGAACCAGCCGCCCCGATATTCCCACCTTTTTTATTAAAAATTGAGCGGACATTAGCAATCGTACGGTTAACATTTGAAGTCAATGTTTCAGCGATAATCAGTGAGCCACTGGGACCAAAGCCTTCATAACGCCCTTGCACGAACGTTTCATCACTGCCGCCTTTGGCTTTATCAATGGCTTTATCAATAACGTGTTTTGGAACCTGCGCTTGTTTAGCACGTTCAATAACGAATTTTAAAGATGTATTTAATTCTGGGTCTGGTTCGCCTTGTTTAGCAGCAGCATAAATTTCGACACCGAATTTTGCATATACATTAGACGTTGCACCGTCTTTAGCTGTTTTTTTAGCAACAATATTTGCCCACTTACGTCCCACTGGAATGATCTCCTCAAAAATTCATTTACATAGCCGACAGGTAAATAACCTAGCATTACATTATATCATGACGTATAAATCCTCGTCTATTAAAAATAAAAATATTAGAATTTTACGATATGTTACTTTAATTTTATCAATAGTTAACATTATTGATAAATTATCCTCTGGTTCTTTTTTGTTCTTAATAAATGGTCCGCAGCAATAATGCATAAGTGAAGAGAAACAAAAGTGATATTCCAGACAAACACTTCTACTATTAAAGTTGCTGCTGCACTGCTTATAGCGAGGTTTCGACACACAAATTTTGTCAGGCCAGAGGAGCAAAATAATGGCCGTTCAAGACAACGACACGCGTGGAAAAGAATGAAAAAAAACTGGTCACTTGATGACCAGTTTTGCAGGGGTTTTGCAGAAGAACTTAAAAACGATAACCCGCAGAGAACATAAACACCCACGGATCGAGGCGTACACTGTCTCGCTGCTGGACGCCACCCATTTTATAGCTTGCAGTGGTATCGATATCCATGTACCAGACCGACATGTTAATCAGCCAGTCGCGGTTAATCAGATAGTCCATACCGACTTGCCCTGCTGCACCCCAGGAATCTTTCAGGCTCAGATCCGATAACCCCGTTTCTTTACCGTTATCGTTAAAGCCTTCATCGAAGAAGGTCGTGTAGTTCACCCCAACACCTACGTACGGACGCAGTTTACTGCTGGAGTCACCGAAGTACCACTGCGCCATTAACGTCGGCGGTAGATGATGTACGGTGGCAATATCACCCGTTGCAGCAGTGCCGATTTTATGGCGGAACGGCGTAGCTGCCAGTAATTCAACACCGATATTGTCGGTTGCCATGTAGGTAAATGTCAGACCTAACTGCGTGTTATTGCTGACATCAAAGCCACCTAAGCTGCCCAGCGTACCACCTGCACCTTCCGTCGGCCTGACGGTGGCTGAACCTGCACGAATAAAGAATTCTCCAGCTTCATGCGCAAATGCGTTACCAGAGAGAAGAGTTGTTAAAGCCAATGCTGCAACTGTTAATTTTTTCATGTCCGCTCCATCGTTATGGTTATAAAAGCGGAACGAATATACCCACATTGGAGTAATAAGTGATCTAACATGGATCACATTGACTTTGATAATTTAACATTTATTGATCCAGATTAAGTTAGAACTTGCATTCAAAATCCTGGTTAAATTAATTCAGATCAATTTTGATATATTTTCAATGTGCAAGTACCTCCAGCTCATTGCTGATGGGTGATGGATATCTGCGCGTGATGCACAGATAACAAACAGCGTTCATGCACGACGCTGAAGTCATAGCCAAAAATTACTGCAGCTTTACAAAGATATGCTTTTCCATACATCGCGCGATGCTGCCACTGTAGAGTTATCCAGGGTACAATTGCCCGCAAATGAACACCTGCAAAACTCAAGGAGAGTGCATGTCTATCACGGCGAAATCCGTTTACCGTGACACGGGAAACTTTTTCCGTAATCAATTCATTACCATCTTGCTGGTATCGTTGTTGTGCGCGTTTATCACAGTGGTGTTAGGGCATGCCTTTTCCCCCACTGACGCACAAATTGCGCAACTCAGTGAAGGCGATCAGTTAACCAGCAGCGTGGGGCTGTTCGATCTGGTGCAAAACATGACCCCGGAGCAACAGCAAATTTTGCTACGCGCATCCGCAGCGTCGACGTTTTCCGGTCTGATTGGTAATGCCATCCTCGCCGGGGGGGTCATCCTGATGATTCAGCTGATTTCAGCAGGTCATCGCGTCAGTGCGTTACGTGCCATCGGCGCCAGTGCGCCAGTGTTACCGAAGCTGTTTATTCTGATTTTTCTGACTACTCTGCTGGTGCAAATCGGTATTATGCTGGTTGTTGTACCCGGTATTCTGCTGGCGATCCTGCTGGCACTCGCACCGGTGATGTTGGTACAGGACAAAATGGGTGTCTTTGCCGCGATGCGCAACAGTATGCGTCTGGCGTGGTCCAATATGCGACTGGTTGCGCCGGCAGTGATCGGTTGGTTGCTGGCAAAAACGCTGCTGTTGCTTTTTGCGCCAAGTTTTGCAGTACTTACGCCGAATGTTGGCGCGGTATTGGCGAATACGCTGAGCAATATGATCTCCGCCGTGTTGCTGATCTATTTGTTCCGCCTGTACATGCTGATTCGCCAATAAACCCTGAACGCATTCCGGGCTTGTACCCGGTGCTTTTGATGACGGAATCGAAGAATGAAGCAGTTTCTTGATTTTTTACCGCTGGTTGTCTTTTTTGCTTTTTATAAGCTTTACGACATCTATGCGGCGACCTCGGCGCTGATTGTCGCGACGGCTGTAGTGTTGATTTACAGCTGGGTTCGCTATCGCAAGGTCGAGAAGATGGCGTTAATCACCTTTGTCCTGGTGGCCGTATTTGGTGGCCTGACTATTTTTTTCCACAACGATGAATTCATTAAGTGGAAAGTAACGGTGATTTACGGGCTGTTTGCTGGTGCTCTGCTGGTTAGCCAGTGGGTGATGAAAAAGCCGCTGATTCAACGCATGTTAGGTAAAGAGCTGACCCTACCGCAGTCAGTGTGGTCGAAACTTAATTTAGCATGGGCCGTCTTTTTCATCCTGTGTGGTCTGGCGAATATCTATATTGCATTTTGGCTACCGCAGAACATTTGGGTCAACTTCAAGGTGTTCGGTCTGACCGCCCTGACTTTATTCTTTACGCTGCTGAGTGGGGTCTATATTTACCGTCATCTGCCGCAAGAAGATAAATCATAATTCATGCTCGCCAGATCTGCGGATCTGGCGAATTTTTATCCCCTCGCGTTCCATTGTGCTGACAACCTGACTTACATCTGCTCTGCACGCCGCATCACCTCTGTTCTCAACGCACAAATTCTAGTAGCATCGCGCCTGTAATCTTTCTCTATAGTCGGTTCTACAATGACAACAACGAATAACACTCCCCAGGGTGAACTGGTTTTACGTACTCTGGCCATGCCTGCCGATACCAACGCGAACGGTGATATTTTTGGCGGCTGGCTGATGTCACAAATGGATATAGGTGGCGCGATTCAGGCCAAAGAGATCGCACATGGTCGTGTGGTAACGGTGCGAGTGGAAGGGATGAGCTTTTTGCGCCCGGTCGCCGTAGGTGATGTGGTGTGTTGCTATGCGCGCTGTGTGAAACGCGGGACAACCTCGATCAGCATCAATATTGAAGTTTGGGTGAAGAAGGTCGCTTCTGAACCTATTGGGCAGCGCTATAAGGCCACCGAAGCTCTGTTTATCTACGTTGCCGTTGATAAAGACGGGAAACCGCGTCCAATTCCCACGTTGGTCTGATAGCACACGTCAGTACTGCTATCCGGCAATCATCACTCTTGATCATTGCCGGACGGCCTGATGCTTACTCGATCTGCGTTGTGCCGTTTAATTTGAAAACAATATTCACCACAAGTCCGGAACCGGGTTTACCAGCTTCATAACGCCATCTACGCATCGCGTTTTTCACTTCACGTTCAAACATATTGGCAGGCTGTGCAGACAGGATTTCCACATTTTCAACCCGGCCATCCAGCGTTACGTTAAATTTGACCTTTACCCGGCCTTCAATGCGCAGCGCCTGAGCTCGCGCCGGATACTGAGGCTGATTACGGCTTAAAGCACGTGGACCCGATGGCGCACTGACCACCGGTTTGCTGGTAGTTGCCGGCGCGGTATTGGTCATTGTGCGAGTAGGTGCCGTATTTTCCAGTGGGAAGGCCGGGCGCGGTTCTGCTGGTTTAACATCGCGTTTCGGTTGCTCTTCCACCTTTTTCACCGGTTTTGGCTTCGGTTTAGGCTTGGGCTTCGGTTTTTCAATCACCACCGGCGCCTCTTTTGGTGGCTCTGGAATCGGTTCAGGTTCCGGTTCAGGCTCGACAACGGGTTCCGGCTGCGGCTGAACGGCCTGAGGCGGTTCGAGATCGGCAGGCGCGACCATCGTGACAGAGATCGGCTGCGCTGGCGCAGGTAGTTCAATAACCTGATGTACCGAGGTATACAGCAAACCAGCCACTACGGCACCATGAATGCCGACAGACAGTAACGTTGGCCAGGGAAAGCGACGAGGTAAATCAAGGGTCATTGAAGTCATAATCGTTTCAGTAAAAAAACCAGACCCTGATTTTAAATGCAAATAGCAATCATATTCAATAAGCCCGTGGTGCTAACTGACATTTAAAACGCGATTTTATGATAAAAAACCACTTTCAGAGTATGGCCTTAACATATCAGTTATCTTTCCGTTGCAGTTGTTAGGCCTTTCCAATAACGTTATTAACGACTTTTACCGTTCAAGGAGCCCTACCCGTGCTGTATGTTATTTACGCTCAAGATATCGCAGACTCTCTCGAAAAACGTCTTTCCGTGCGCCCTGCTCATCTGGCTCGCCTGCAACTCCTTCATGACGAAGGTCGTTTGCTCACGGCGGGCCCCATGCCAGCGGTCGATAGTAACGATCCCGGTGCGGCGGGTTTTACCGGCTCGACGGTGATTGCCGAATTTGAATCTTTGGAGGCGGCACAGGCGTGGGCAGAAGCCGATCCGTATGTTGCGGCGGGCGTTTATGCGCAGGTTTCAGTAAAACCTTACAAGAAAGTATTTTGACAAAACAAAAAGCCATTTTCATTTATAAAAATACTGAACAGTAAGCAAAATACATAGCCATTGAGGGCGCATTTAGGTGCACATTAGTCTAAACGCCCTCACTTCTCGTCTCTATGCATTAATTCAGCATATCAAAGCAATGATAAGTACCCTTATAAAAGGTAGCTACGACCGTTTATTAGCGTGTCATTGATTGTTTCTTACTCAACCTCAGTGTATTTTATTATCTGTCGAGATTAATTTGTCACAATGCAGACAGGTTGCGTTGTCACGATATACGGGATTTTAGTCAATTATGGCTTTTGATTCGTTCCGTCCCGCCTCTCCCTCTCCTAAAGCATTCCGCCATGATATCAATGGCCTGCGAGCATGGGCTGTATTAGCGGTCGTATTTTATCACTTTGGCGTACCCGGATTTAGCGGTGGCTTTATCGGCGTTGATGTTTTTTTTGTTATATCAGGTTTCCTGATGACCGCCATCATCGTGAACGGCCTTGAACGTGGCAATTTTTCATTATGGAGTTTCTATCTGGCACGTGCCAGACGAATTATTCCTGCCTTAATTGCATTATGTAGCACGTTACTTTTCTTGGGTTGGTTTTGGTTGCCCACCGCTGATTATCATGTGCTGGCAACCAATGCGATCACAGCGCTTACTTTTGTTTCCAATCTCAAGTTTTGGCGTGAAGCGGGTTATTTCGATATCACTTCCAGAGAAAACTGGTTGCTGCACACATGGTCTCTTTCGGTGGAGTGGCAATTTTACATTTTGTTGCCTGTTGGCTGCATTTTACTCTGGCGCTGGTTTGGCCGGCAGGGTGTTAAGTTTGCACTTATCGCCGCAGGCGTACTGTCATTAGCTCTATCAATTTACGTGAGCCCTCGACTCCCAGGTAGTGCGTTTTATCTACTCCCCACCCGCATTTGGGAATTATTAGCTGGAGGAGGTGTATGGTGGCTAACTCGTCGGCATTCTATGTCGCAACGCCCAGCCCGGATACTAGAGTTGGTGGGTTTTATTTTAATTGCCCTGTCAGTCACACTTCTGGATGCGACACGACCATGGCCGGGAAGTTATGCCGTGGTCCCTGTGCTGGGGACCGTGCTGGTTCTTGCGGCTAATCGCCAGCGATCATTATTTACATCTACGGCAATTTTTCGCCAGATAGGTGCCAGTTCTTATTCAATTTATCTGTGGCACTGGCCGCTTGCGGTGCTGCTTAGTTATGCCGACAAACATCACAATCCCTGGTGGATTGCTACTGGCATTGTAATGAGTGTGCTATTGGGAAAGATCTCTTTATTGCTCGTAGAGATTCCTACACGCAAACAGCTTGCGCTAACCCCTGCACGCAAACAGAGCTGGGTACTATTACTGTTAATTTTGAGCACTGGTGGAATGGCCGCAGGGGCTCGTTATCAGCAAGTCGATGGCAGAATTAACCCGGCAATTGAATTAGCGATGATCCCGAAACTTGATTACGCAGTCCGATTTGAAAAATGTCTGCTCGCGCCGGGTAAAGGAAGCGAGTCTCCTATGTGCAGATATGGCAAAGGAGAGTTAACGGCCATTGTCCTGGGAGACAGTCATGCAAGCATGCTGGTTTCAGCTGTCGCAGAGGCTGCACCCGGTGCGGTTGTTGAGTTGACCTATGCGAGCTGTCCGACAGTGTTAGGCATGAAACGAAGAGAGGATATTAATGATGACTGTAAACTATTTAATGATCGAGCTATTAATTTACTAAATAATGAATATAAAAATAAACTCGTCTTTATCGCCAACAGAAGCAGCCTCGCTATCCTGGGACAAAATGAAAAGGACGATTTTTTTAATATTCCTATGGGATTTTTTGATACACTGAATGAACACCCCAATCAGAATTTAACACAGCAGTTTAGCCAGCAACTCGTAAAAACTCTGTGTTCCATAGAGAATAGTCAGAGGGTATTTCTGGTCCGCCCTATTCCTGAAATGGCAGTCGATGTGCCTAATACAATGGCCAGGGCACTGATGTTTGGTAAGTCAGACAGTACAGTATCTATTTCTCTCGATGAATATTACCAGCGACAAACAGCCATTTGGGCAGCACAAGATGAGGCGGCCCTGCGCTGCGGCGTCAATATTCTCAATCCGTTACCCTATCTTTGCAAGGATGGGCGGTGTTGGGGAGATGCTGGTGGACGTCCACTTTACTCAGACAGTAACCACCTAAGTGCATTTGGCAGTACGCTTTTACTCCCCATGTTTCAACGCGCATTTAAACAAGCAGAACATACCGAGGCAACTAACGCCCTGCAACTTTGACGTTTGACCAGAAACATGGGGATCATATCCATTCGGATACTAATATTCACTCAAGTAAAAAAGCCGCAGATAGCGGCTTTAGTTGTTACTTTTTCTCGTCAGTGTAGCGACGAGCGTTGTCAAAAAGATTTGTACACATAATGACCTCCCTCAAAAGACAATAAACTAACAGAATAGGATAACGGGTAATACCTGACCACACTATTATGAACCACTAGCCCCAGAATGTAGAATCATCGTATTGATAATAAAAAGAAAAGTATAATCAGCGAGAAATTTACGCTGCTGTTTTTTCAACAGTTCTTTCTTGAAACAACGGTGCTTTATTCATTACGTCTGGGATGCACCCGGTTTTAACAATCACACCAGGATTACCAACAACGATAGAAAAAGGCGGGATACTTTCGGTCACAAACGCCCCGGCAGCAATTTTACTCCCTTGCCCAATGATAACCCCGCCGACGATGACAGCATTTGGACCAATCCAAACTTCATCTTCAATAATGGGGTAACCCGTGATGCGGGTTCCTGCTCCCTGAATAGTATCTCGCTGACCGATGGTTACACCATGAAATAAGGTAACGTTCTTTCCAATTCTTGCACTCGGCGATATCACTATCCCCCAGCCATGAGTGATAGCCAACCCGGCACCAACCTGTGTGCTCGATGGAAAATCCATCGAGCCCATGTGAGCAGCACACCGATGCAAGATCTTAAATGGATAGAGCATGATACGCAGCGGTGTGCGCGAAACCGCACAGTATTGGCATAAACGCATCATCACAATGATACGGAATGTTCTGCTAATTACTGTACCAATTATTAGTTTACTCCATGAGAAATAACCAAATTCACGGTGGGTATCGGCTTTAATTTTGTCGAATGCCATCATACTGTCTCGTTGTTTAATCGTTAAAATGTATCAGTTCTCACTGAAATAAAAACATATTTTCTTGTCACCAGCATTCTTCTTTTCGAGTAGATACGGCACCAGAAAGATGACAATAATATAAATAATGAAATGGTTATCTCTTACCTGGACCAAAAACAATAATGACGGCAGGAAAGTATTTAAGAATCAATACGGGAAAACAGACATTGGGCACCGCCAGCGGTGCCCTTTTGGGATCAGATGCTGTGGATCGCAAACAACAACGAGTTACGCTGGTGGTTGAGAACGCACTTCCTGATGGTATGGATACGCATATTACGACGCGATTGTCCTTCAAGCCAACGTGCTTTACGGCGGCTAGCTTGACGCAGCATCCGCCAGCGTCCCACTTCCGTTCTACTACGCTTCATGTTAACTACTCTTCCAGTCACTGAGCGGCCATTATAACGCCAGACCGAATGCAGACCAGTGGTTTTCCCGTGTTTTTATTTGCCAGATTAATCCTGATGCGTAAACTCTTAACAATACGCTTTCAAAAGGATTTTTAAATTTATGACAACCTTCTACACCGTGGTGAGTTGGCTGGTCATTCTGGGTTACTGGGTACTCATTGCTGGCGTAACGTTACGCATTCTGATGAAGCGACGCGCAGTGCCCTCCGCAATGGCCTGGCTGTTGATCATCTACATTCTGCCATTGGTAGGAATCATTGCTTATCTGTCTTTTGGTGAACTTCACCTGGGCAAGCGACGTGCCGAACGCGCCCGGGCGATGTGGCCTTCAACCGCCAAATGGCTGAACGACCTCAAGGCCTGCAAGCATATTTTTGCCCAGGAAAACAGCAGCGTCGCCTCTTCGTTATTTAAACTGTGCGAGCGTCGTCAGGGTATAGCTGGCGTAAAGGGAAACCAGCTGCAGTTGCTCACCAGTTCAGATGACGTGATGCAGGCGCTGATCCGTGATATTCAGCTGGCGCGCCACAACATCGAAATGGTGTTCTACATATGGCAGCCAGGCGGTATGGCCGATCAGGTAGCCGAGTCGTTAATGGCTGCTGCGAGACGTGGCATTCACTGTCGCCTGATGCTGGACTCCGCCGGCAGCGTAGCGTTCTTCCGCAGTCCTTGGGCGGCGATGATGCGTAACGCAGGTATCGAGGTTGTAGAAGCGCTGAAGGTGAACCTGATGCGTGTATTTTTACGCCGTATGGACCTGCGTCAGCACCGCAAAATGATCATGATCGATAACTACATTGCTTATACCGGCAGCATGAACATGGTCGACCCGCGTTTCTTTAAACAAGATGCGGGCGTCGGGCAATGGGTTGATTTAATGGCCAGAATGGAAGGCCCTGTCGCTACTGCTATGGGCATTGTCTATTCCTGCGACTGGGAAATTGAGACCGGAAAGCGCATTTTACCTCCGCCACCGGACGTCAATATCATGCCGTTTGAGCAGGCCAGCGGCCACACCATTCACACTATCGCCTCGGGTCCTGGTTTCCCTGAAGATTTGATTCATCAGGCGCTGCTAACCGCTGCTTATTCAGCGCGTGAATATTTAATTATGACCACCCCCTATTTCGTCCCCAGCGACGACCTGTTGCACGCGATCTGCACGGCGGCGCAACGTGGGGTTGACGTCAGTATCATTCTTCCACGTAAAAATGACTCCCTGCTGGTTGGCTGGGCAAGCCGGGCCTTTTTCACCGAGCTGCTGGCGGCTGGCGTTAAAATTTATCAGTTCGAAGGTGGCTTGCTGCACACCAAGAGCGTACTGGTCGATGGCGAGCTGAGCCTGGTCGGTACGGTTAACCTGGATATGCGCAGTCTGTGGCTCAATTTTGAAATCACGCTGGTCATTGATGATGCCGGATTCGGTGGCGATCTCGCGGCAGTACAGGATGATTATATTTCGCGTTCCCGCCTGCTTGATGCCCGTTTGTGGGTAAAACGACCACTCTGGCAGCGGATAGCAGAGCGACTGTTTTACTTCTTTAGTCCGTTGCTGTAAAACGTGCCCATCAGACAGTAAACAGGTAGTCATTATGGATATGGATTTGAACAATCGCCTGACCGAAGACGAAACGCTTGAGCAGGCTTACGACATTTTTCTCGAACTGGCTGCGGACAATCTGGATCCAGCCGACATCATTCTGTTCAATTTGCAGTTTGAAGAGCGTGGCGGTGCCGAGTTGTTCGATCCGGCAGAAGACTGGCAGGAGCATGTTGATTTTGACCTGAACCCTGACTTCTTTGCCGAGGTGGTGATTGGTCTGGCAGATACAGAAGACGGCGAGATTAACGATATTTTCGCGCGCGTTTTATTATGTCGCGAAAAAGATCATAAGCTCTGCCATATTCTCTGGCGCGAATAATCAAACAAAAAAGCTGCTCTCGCAGCTTTTTTCATTTTTAACCCGGCAGTTTACTTCCACAGCGATTACAAAATTGCGCACTATGTTCGTGCTGCGCCTGCTGGCACTGGGGACATTTTCGTTGGTGCCCGCGCTGCTGGAACGCACTGCTCATGTGCGTGGTAATCAATCCCGTCGGTATCGCAATCACCGAGTAACCAATCAGGATAAGCACAGACGCCACCATGCGCCCCAATGGGGTGTGCGGCGTGATATCGCCATAGCCGACGGTGGTTACAGTAACAATCGCCCAATACACCGACGCATTCAGCGTAGTAAACCCATATTTTGGCCCTTCAATCAGATACATCATCGCGCCAAAAACCACCATCAGGATGGCAATAAAGGAATAGAACAGCATCAGCTGATGTCGGGCGCTTTTTAACGCATTCCAGAACACCCGCAGAGAAGGCATAAAGCGCAGCAGCTTGAGAATACGCAGGACGCGCAGGACACGCATCGCTCGCCAGGCGAAAACATAGCTCAGACTGATTTCCGGCCATAGCCACATTACATACAGCGGCAGAATGGTGGCAAGGTCAATTATCCCCCAGAAGCTGAACGCATATTTAGCGGGGTTGGCCCAGCAACATAAGCGCAGAAGATATTCGAGGGTGAAGACCAGAGTAATAAAGATCTCCAGCCAGACAAAAACGCGCCATTCCTCAAAGGTTAAATGGTATTGCGTCCCTACTCCGGACTCAATGAAGATAACGATAACGCTGAGCAAGGCAAATAGCGCACACATACCTTCAAAGCGACGCCCTGAACGGGTATTTAAATCAAATAATTTGCGATAGAGCGCACGGCGGACAGAAGAGACTAAACCTGGCACAGATACCTCACCAAAAAAAGGGCTGACCTTTGTCAGCCCTCAGGATTATAGCGGGTCTACTTTCAGGCAGGAAACTGCATGTCGGAAACTTCCTTCCAGAACCGGGCGCGTTTTTGCGCATTCCGGTCCAGCAATCGGACAGCGCGTACGGAACACGCAACCGGAAGGAGGATTAATCGGGGACGGTAACTCGCCTTCCAGCAACTGGATAACCTTGTTCCTTTCCTGATCCGGATCGGGGATCGGCACCGCAGACATCAGCGCTTTGGTATAAGGATGCAGCGGGTTATGGTACACCTCGTCATAAGTCCCTAATTCCACCGCATGTCCGAGATACATAACCAGCACACGGTCGGAGATGTGTTTAACCACCGCGAGGTCGTGAGCAATGAAGATTAACGATAATCCCATTTCGCGCTGAAGCTGTTGCAGCAGATTAACCACCTGGGCCTGGATTGATACATCCAGCGCCGAAACCGGTTCATCGCAGATAATCAACTTTGGTTCAAGGATCAGCGCGCGGGCAATACCGATACGCTGACACTGGCCACCGGAAAACTCATGTGGGTAGCGGTTAATCAGGTTGGGCAGTAATCCAACCTTCATCATCATCGCCTTCACACGGTCGCGGACTTCCTGACCAGGAAGATTCGGATGATAAGTTCGCAGCGGTTCGGCAATGATTTCACCAATGGTCATGCGCGGGTTTAACGATGCCAGCGGATCCTGGAAAATCATCTGGATATCGCTGCGCACTTCCCGCCACTCATCGGGTTTCATGCCCAGTAAATCTTTACCCAGCCAGGCAACCTTGCCATCGGTGGCCTTCACCAGGCCGATAATCGCACGGGCAAAGGTCGATTTCCCGCAGCCTGATTCACCGACCACGCCCAGGGTTTCGCCCTCATACAGTCGCAGGGTTACGCCATCAACCGCCTTCAGGGTTTTAGACGGTTGCCAGAACCACTGTTTGCCATCTTTAATATCGAAATGGACTTTAAGGTCGGCAATCTCAAGGAGCACTTTACGTTGTTCGGTCACCGTATTCATACCAGTTCCTCCACCGGCTTAAAGCAGGCACGCAGACGGCCTGGGCTAAATTCCTCCAGTGGCGGAGCACTGCTACAGATTTCCATCGCATGCGGGCAACGCGGCTGGAATGGACAACCTTTTGGTAGACGCAGTAAGTTCGGTGGGTTGCCAGGGATAGTGAGCATCTCTTCCCCTTCGGCATCCAGACGAGGTACGGCATTTAGCAAACCAATCGAATACGGATGAACGGGTTTATAAAAGACATCCCGCGCACTGCCGTATTCCATAGTACGTCCGGCATACATCACCAGGACTTTATCGCAAATACCGGCAACAACCCCCAGATCGTGGGTGATCATGATAATCGCGGTGTTGAATTCACTTTTCAGTTCATTCAGCAGCGTCATAATTTGCGCCTGTACCGTCACATCGAGCGCAGTGGTTGGTTCATCGGCAATCAGTAATTTGGGCCTGCACAGCAGCGCCATGGCGATCATTACGCGCTGACGCATACCACCGGAGAATTCATGAGGATACATTTTCATACGCTTACGCGCTTCCGGCATTTTCACCGCATCCAGCATTCTGACCGACTCTTCAAAGGCTTCCGCTTTGCTCATGCCTTTATGCAGCATCAGAACTTCCATCAACTGCTCCCCGACCCGCATGTACGGGTTGAGAGACGTCATCGGGTCCTGGAAAATCATCGAGATTTGCTCGGCGCGCAGTTTGTTCAGCTCACGTTCCGGTAAATTCAGAATTTCACGCCCGTTGAACGTTGCGGAGCCCCCGATACGACCATTCGCCGCCAGCAGCCCCATCAGGGCAAAGGCCGTCTGCGATTTACCCGAACCGGATTCACCGACAATACCCAACGTTTCTCCGGCTCGCAGAGAAAAGTTTAAATCGTTGACCGCAGTTACATCGCCGTCGGGGGTCGCAAACGTCACACGCAAATCTTTTACGTTTAGCAGTGCGTTAGCCTGTTGTTGCGCGAGCGGCGCGGTTGAGGTTTCAATTACGCTCATGGCTGCACTCCTTAACGGTCTTTCGGGTCGAGGGCATCACGCAGGCCATCGCCAATAAAGTTAAAACAGAACAAAGTGACCACCAGGAAACCAGCCGGGAACAGCAGCAGCCATGGTGAGACTTCCATAGAGTTGGCACCATCACTGAGCAGCGCGCCCCAGCTACTTAACGGCTCCTGCGTACCTAGTCCCAAAAAGCTCAGGAAGGATTCAAACAGGATCATGCTCGGCACCAGCAATGAAGCGTAAACCACCACCACACCCAGCACGTTCGGCACAATATGGCGGATAACGATACGCACGGTAGACACCCCACCCACTTGCGCCGCTTCAATAAACTCTTTGCGCTTGAGACTCAGCGTTTGCCCACGCACGATACGCGCCATATCCAGCCAGGAGACCATCCCGATAGCGACAAAAATCAGCAGGATATTTTGCCCAAAGAAGGTGACCAGCAGGATCACGAAGAACATGAACGGGAAGGAGTTGAGGATTTCCAGCAGACGCATCATCACCGAGTCAATTTTTCCGCCGAGGTAGCCCGACAGAGAACCGTACAGCGTACCAACAACCACCGCGACTAACGCCGCCGCAATGCCGACCATCAGCGAAATGCGCCCGCCAATTGCCACGCGCACCAACAGGTCTCGTCCCGAAGAGTCAGTACCGAAATAGTGGCCTGATTCCGTATCCGGCGCACTGGACATCATGCCCCAGTCGGTATCGAAGTAGGTAAACTGCGACAGCATCGGTGCCAGCGTCACGAACAGCGCAATAATTACCAGCACCACCAGGCTTGCTACCGCCGCGCGGTTATGCATAAAGCGTCGACGCGCGTCCTGCCACAGGCTGCGGCCTTCGACCTCCAGCTTTTCACTGAAATTCTCCAGTGCCTCGCTGTTTTTCTTACTTAACATCATAGCGAGCTCCAGTATCAGTAACGAATTTTCGGGTCGATAACGGCATACAGCACATCGACAATCGCGTTAAACACGATGGTCAGCGTACCCACCAGTATGGTCAGGCTAAGAACCAGCGAATAGTCGCGGTTTAACGCCCCATTGACGAACAACTGGCCAATACCCGGCAAACCATAAATGGTTTCAATAACCATCGAACCGGTGATAATACCGACAAATGCCGGTCCCATATAGGACAACACTGGCAACAGCGCAGGTTTCAACGCATGGCGGAAAATAATCCGCCGCATCGGCAGCCCTTTAGCGCGTGCGGTACGAATAAAGTTAGAGTGCAGTACTTCAATCATCGAACCGCGAGTAATACGGGCAATACTGGCGATGTAGGCCAGTGACAAGGCCACCATCGGCAGGATCATAAATTTCAGCGCCCCGCCGTTCCAGCCCCCGCCGGGTAGCCATTTCAAGGTTATGGCAAATATCATGACCAATAAGGGAGCGACCACGAAACTGGGGATAACCACCCCGGTCATTGCCACCCCCATCACCGTATAGTCCCAACGTGTATTTTGCTTCAGCGCGGCTATCACTCCGGCGCTAACACCGACGAGTACCGCCAGAATAAAGGCTGCCGCACCCAGCTTCGCAGAAACCGGAAAGCTCGAGGCAACGAGGTCGTTAACCGTGTAGTCTTTATATTTAAAGGATGGTCCAAAATCGCCGTGCGCCAGCTGTTTCAGATAGCTGAAGTACTGCGTCGAGATGGGATCGTTAAGATGATATTTCGCTTCAATATTAGCCAGCACCTCTGGCGGTAACGCGCGTTCCCCGGTGAATGGGCTTCCGGGCGCAAGGCGCATCATAAAGAATGAAATCGTAATAAGAATAAACAGCGTCGGAATCGCTTCCAGACAGCGACGTAATATAAATTTTAACATTGCCCGTACCTTCTGGCGTGTGCCTTTATACCCGTCATACTTCAAGCTGCTAGTGCGTTGGCTTTACTCGCTCACGTCAGTCACTTACTTAAGCAAGCTCCTGGCGATTCGCTGCGTTGCCGCCTTCCTGCAACGTGAATTATTTAGGGTATACCTCTCTTTGTCTAAAGAGGTATATATAGTTCGAAGAAAAAGACACTGTGGGGCAACATAATTGCCCCACGTCTTGCCATTAATGCTTGATAATATACAAGTCTTTAACGTGGATATTATCCATCGGGTCTTTACCGGAGTATCCGCCAACCCATGGTTTCACCAGGCGGGCGTTAACGTAGTAATAAACCGGTACAATCGCAGAATCTTTATCCAGCTGCTGTTCCGCTTTCGAATACAGTTCGCTGCGCTGCGCTTCATCCGTCACTTTCAGCGTATCCGCAATCAGCTTATCAAATGCCGGGCTCTTATAGTGGACGGTATTATTGGAGCTGTCGGACAGCACCATATTCAGGAAGGAGGTAGGTTCGTTATAGTCCGCACACCAGCCCGCACGTGAAACATCATAGTTGCCCTGATGGCGCGTATCGAGGAACGTTTTCCATTCCTGATTTTCCAGCTTCACATTAGCACCCAGATTTTTCTTCCAGATAGATGCCGCGGCAATAGCCAGCTTCTTATGCAGGTCTGAGGTGTTATACAGCAGATCAAAGGTCAGCGGTTTCTCAGCGGTATATCCGGCCTCAGCCAGCAGTTTCTTCGCTTCTTCATTACGTTTTTCCTGAGACCACTTGAACCACTCTGGCTCAACCAGTTTCGCACCATCGGTGTATGGAGGAGTAAAGCTATATGCTGGCAGGTCACCCTGGTTTTTCACTTTATTGACGATAATGTCACGATCCAACGCCAGCTTTAGGGCGGTACGAACACGAACATCGTTGAACGGTGCTTTCTGGTTGTTGATTTCGTAATAATAGGTGCACAGATACGGGTCAACGTGGACTTCGTTCGGGATCTCTTTTTTCAGTTTCTGGAATAACTCAATCGGCATGTTGTTATAGGTCATGTCGATTTCACCGCTGCGATAGCGGTTAACGTCAGTCACTTCAGAAGAAATAGGCAGGTAGGTTACCTGGTTAATAACCGTTTTGGCGTTGTCCCAATAGTTGGTATTACGCTCAAGCACAATGCGCTCGTTCACAACCCAGTCTTTCAGTTTATACGCACCGTTAGTAACGATGTTAGCGGGCTGGGTCCACTTCTCGCCAAATTTTTCAACAGCCGCTCTGGGAACCGGTGAAACGGAAGAGTGCACTAGCAGTTTGTAGAAATAAGGAACTGGTTCGCTGAGGGTAACTTCAAAAGTATGATCGTCGAGAGCTTTTACGCCCAGATCGGTGACCGGCTTTTTACCGGCGATAATATCATCAATGTTGACAATATGACCGTACTGCAAATAACTGGCATACGGTGATGCAGTATTTGGATTAGCCAAACGTTGCCAGCTATACACGAAATCTTGCGCGGTAACAGGCGTGCCGTCAGACCACTTAGCATCTTTACGCAGATGGAATGTCCAGACTTTATAATCTTTATTTTCCCATTTTTCAGCCACGCCAGGCGATGGTTTGCCATCGACATCACTGATTAATAAACCTTCAAACAGGTCACGGTTAATGTTGGATTCAGGTACACCTTCGATTTTGTGGGGATCGAGTGATTGCACTTCCGAACCGTTATTACGCACCAGAGTCTGCTTTTCAGCAAGCTGCACACCCGCTGGCACTACTGCCGCCGTGGCAACATTTCCAGCGACTAGCGCAGTTAAGATCCCCGCAGCTACTAAACTTTTTTTAGTGATGTTAGTCATTGTGTTGTACTCCCTCATTATTATGGCTGGTTTTTTAACCAGACTGTTAATCCTGTCAGGATCCCTGTACGGCACCGGAGATTTTCTGCCGTCAGGTGGTTTATTGTTTTACTGCTTGCTATCACCGACTTTATTTATTCTGGCGATTCGTATGACCGCCTTGCGTCGATTCTCTACGTGCCTCCCCTGCCGGAAACACGCTATTACCCTGTTGAGAGAAACTAACTGCAAATGATTCTCATCAACGTGAATTCTTCTGCATAATACTTGGCCGGAAAGTATCAAATGCGTTTCTTAACCGCCAATACATTTTACAAATTTGTTAACCAATTCTCTTTTATTGGAAATAAATCTCACTTAAAAAGTCTTACGAATGAAGATTTATTATGGGAAGTTCACAAAAATCAATGCATTATGTCGACCATGGTGTTAACCATCCTGTCCTAAGTCAACGCCATGTCAAAATGCACATAAATTTAACAATTGGTTATTAATTAGCACATTCATCTGAAATAAAGGCTGAAATAACTAATAACATTTCGATAATCCTTCAGCAAGCCCCAGAGTATGATGTTAATAAAATAACAGCAGTATCGGTCTTCGCCGGGCGTGCTGGGACGTGTTATATCTTTAGAATCAATGGCTAACAGGAGAGTTAATCATCAGCATTTTTTATTATTGCTCTGCTGATTTTCAACTTTAGTGAGAAGTTTTACTGATAATGAAAGGAAACGGAGCCGGACACGACTCCGTTTGCACAGAAGAGAGGTTTCAGGCCAGCAAACCTGGGAAAATGGATTTGATCCCTGTAACGATAAATTCGATACCCAAAGCCATTAACAGCAGCCCCATAATACGCGTAATGACGTTGATACCGGTTTGGCCCAACAGGCGCACTAACCATGGTGCCATGCGGAACAGCCCCCAGCAGCACAGGGCAAACAACGCAATCGCTACAAAAAAGCCAAACAGGTTAATCGCGCTATGATACCGCGTACCCCAGACAATAGTTGAGCTTATCGCCCCCGGCCCCGCCATCAACGGTAATGCCAACGGCACAACGCCGATACTTTCACGGATTGCGGTTTCTGATTTTTCCTGTTTGTTTTGTTTATCTTCCCCTAGTTTTCCGCTAATCATTGACATCGCGATAGTCACAACCAGAATGCCGCCAGCGATCCTGAACGAGTCAATTGAGATGCCGAAGAGTTGCAGAATACCATCACCAAGAAACAGCGAAGTCCACAGGATGATTGCGACCGATAGGTTTGCCGTGAGGTTGGTTTTGTTTCGTGCTGCGGCAGTTTGATAGCTGGTCATACTGATAAAGACGGGGATGATCCCTACCGGGTTGACCAACGCAAATAACCCAATGAAAAATTTAAAATAGACAGGAAAATCAAATAGCGTTTGGATCACGGTTAGCTCCGAAGCGTTAGCCGGATAAAATGAGTCATAAAAATTGATAAAATCCGCGCTGAAGATACGCCTTTTGTCAGCATACTTCACCTTCTATCTGCGTATATCAATGTAAATACGCTACCAATACTCAGTGTTATTAATATGTATTAAATATGCTAATGTTATTAGCATTCATTACGTCAATTTATTAACACTTAACGAGAAACGCTAAAAGGGCTTGCTGAAAGGTGTCAGCTTTGCGAATTTTTGATCCAGATCACGCAATTACTACTCAGAAGTGAGTAATCTTGCTTACGCCACCTGGAGGTAACGCGTTAGAGTTAACAGGCGCTAGCGTATAAGCTCTTTTAGTAAATCAAAGTAAAGTGGACGTTAATTAACCGTTTGATTTTCAAACCATTACACAAATTTTCGTCGGTCTGTCTATACTCTCGTATCGAGCAGATGATTTACTAAAAAAGTTTAACATTATCAGGAGAGCATCATGGCTGTTACTAATGTCGCTGAACTTAACGCACTTGTAGAGCGCGTAAAAAAAGCCCAGCGTGAATATGCCAGTTTCACTCAAGAACAGGTTGACAAAATCTTCCGTGCCGCCGCTCTGGCTGCCGCAGACGCTCGAATTCCTCTCGCGAAAATGGCCGTTGCCGAATCCGGCATGGGTATTGTCGAAGATAAAGTGATTAAAAACCACTTCGCTTCTGAATACATTTACAACGCTTACAAAGATGAAAAAACCTGTGGTGTGCTGTCTGAAGACGACACTTTTGGTACCATTACCATTGCTGAACCGATTGGTATCATCTGCGGTATCGTTCCAACCACTAACCCGACTTCTACTGCAATCTTCAAATCACTGATCAGCCTGAAGACCCGTAACGCCATCATCTTCTCTCCGCATCCGCGCGCAAAAGATGCAACTAACAAAGCAGCTGACATCGTTCTGCAAGCAGCAATCGCTGCTGGCGCACCGAAAGATCTGATCGGCTGGATCGATCAACCTTCCGTTGAACTGTCTAACGCGCTGATGCACCACCCGGACATCAACCTGATCCTTGCGACCGGTGGTCCAGGCATGGTTAAAGCGGCATACAGCTCCGGTAAACCGGCTATCGGCGTAGGCGCAGGTAACACCCCTGTTGTTATCGACGAAACCGCTGATATCAAACGTGCTGTTGCATCTGTTCTGATGTCTAAAACCTTCGATAACGGCGTAATCTGTGCTTCTGAGCAGTCTGTCGTCGTGGTTGACTCTGTATATGATGCAGTACGTGAGCGTTTTGCGACTCACGGCGGCTACATGCTGCAGGGCAAAGAGTTGAAAGCAGTTCAGGACGTTATCCTGAAAAATGGCGCGCTGAACGCAGCTATCGTTGGTCAGCCGGCATATAAGATTGCTGAACTGGCAGGCTTCTCCGTACCAGAAACCACTAAGATTCTGATCGGTGAAGTGAAGGTTGTCGACGAAAGCGAACCGTTTGCTCACGAGAAACTGTCTCCGACGCTGGCAATGTACCGTGCGAAGGACTTCGAAGACGCAGTCATCAAAGCTGAAAAACTGGTTGCGATGGGCGGTATCGGTCATACCTCTTGCCTGTACACTGACCAGGACAACCAGCCAGAGCGTGTTGCTTACTTCGGCCAGATGATGAAAACCGCACGTATCCTGATCAACACCCCGGCTTCTCAGGGTGGTATCGGTGACCTGTACAACTTCAAACTCGCACCTTCCCTGACTCTGGGTTGTGGTTCCTGGGGTGGTAACTCCATCTCTGAAAACGTTGGTCCTAAGCACCTGATCAACAAGAAAACCGTTGCTAAGCGAGCTGAAAACATGTTGTGGCACAAACTTCCGAAATCTATCTACTTCCGTCGTGGCTCTCTGCCAATCGCACTGGATGAAGTGATTACCGATGGTCACAAACGTGCGCTGATCGTGACCGACCGCTTCCTGTTCAACAACGGTTATGCAGACCAGATCACCTCCGTTCTGAAAGCTGCTGGCGTTGAAACCGAAGTGTTCTTTGAAGTTGAAGCTGACCCGACTCTGACCGTTGTTCGCAAAGGTGCTGAGCTGGCTAACTCCTTCAAACCAGACGTAATCATCGCACTGGGTGGTGGTTCCCCGATGGACGCCGCGAAAATCATGTGGGTTATGTACGAGCACCCGGAAACTCACTTCGAAGAACTGGCACTGCGCTTTATGGACATCCGTAAACGTATCTACAAGTTCCCGAAAATGGGCGTAAAAGCGAAGATGGTTGCAGTTACCACCACTTCCGGTACTGGTTCTGAAGTGACTCCGTTTGCGGTCGTTACCGACGATGCAACTGGGCAGAAATACCCGCTGGCAGACTACGCGCTGACTCCGGATATGGCGATTGTTGACGCCAACCTGGTTATGGATATGCCGAAGTCCCTGTGTGCGTTCGGTGGTCTGGATGCCGTCACTCACGCTCTGGAAGCTTACGTTTCAGTACTGGCTTCTGAGTTCTCTGACGGTCAGGCTCTGCAAGCGCTGAAATTGCTGAAAGAAAACCTGCCAGCGTCTTACCATGAAGGTTCTAAGAACCCGGTAGCGCGTGAGCGTGTACACAGTGCAGCAACTATCGCTGGTATCGCGTTTGCTAACGCCTTCCTGGGTGTATGTCACTCAATGGCGCACAAACTGGGTTCTCAGTTCCACATTCCTCACGGTCTGGCGAACGCCCTGCTGATCAGCAACGTTATTCGTTACAACGCGAACGACAACCCGACTAAACAGACTGCATTCAGCCAGTACGACCGTCCGCAGGCACGCCGTCGCTACGCTGAAATCGCAGACCATCTGGGTCTGAGCGCACCGGGTGACCGTACTGCCGCGAAAATCCAGAAACTGCTGGGCTGGTTGGAAGAAATCAAAGCTGAACTGGGTATTCCTAAGTCTATCCGTGAAGCTGGCGTTCAGGAAGCTGACTTCCTGGCACACGTGGACAAACTGTCTGAAGATGCGTTTGACGACCAGTGTACTGGTGCTAACCCACGTTACCCGCTGATTTCTGAACTGAAACAGATCCTGCTGGATACCTACTACGGTCGTGAGTATAGCGAAGGTCAGACTGCCGCTAAGACTGAAGCAGTAGCTGCACCGAAAGCAGAAAAGAAAGCGAAGAAATCCGCTTAATTTGCTCAGATAAGTTTTAGCTTCATCATAAACGGTCCCAATTGGGGCCGTTTTTTTCGTCTTGTGTTATGAAAATCGGGGAATACACAATTTAACCATGTGAATAGAATGGCAGTGTAAGAGATGTATTCAGGAAGATGTGAGACCAGCCGTCAGAAAAGAGTCTGACAGGGTAGAGAACATTGACGAAGGTTCCGGCCTACCCTGTGTTTATAAGCGCTCAGAAGCGTACAGGGTTAATCGTGGCTGTGTCGTTCTTGTATCGCCGTCAGAGAGCCCTCAGACTGCGCTTGTTTGTAGTGTTTACGACATACCGACACATAGCGTTCATTCCCGCCGATAACCACCTGCTCGCCCTCGTTATAAGGTCTTCCAGCCTGATCAAGGCGTAATACCATGCTGGCCTTACGGCCACAAAAACAAATGGTCTTTAATTCAACCAGTTTATCTGACCACGCAAGCAGGTATTCGCTGCCACCAAATAACTCACCACGAAAATCAGTGCGTAAGCCGTAACACAAAACAGGAATATCCAGTTGATCGACAACTTCAGATAATTCATAAACCTGTTGTCGGGTCAGAAACTGAGACTCATCGACCAGTACACAGTGAATTCTTTGCTGCGCATTCTCAGCGCGAATCTCTTCGAACAATGATGAATTTTGGTTAAACAATTTTGCAGGTGACGACAGACCTATACGTGAACTTACTTTTCCAGCACCAAAACGGTCATCAATTTCCGCTGTATATACAACGGCACGCATCCCACGTTCCTGATAATTGTACGAAGATTGCAACAAGGCAGTCGACTTACCTGCGTTCATTGCAGAATAGTAAAAATATAGTTGTGCCATTGACCGAAGGCCCTCACGAGGGGAAATAAATATGGGCTGGATTGTATCATATTTCACGAACATGTCGGTGTAGCGTTGGCCACAAAGGCGTATAAATGAGCGGGCAAGCTCGCACAGTGCCGCCTGAATTTAAGTAACGGATAGTGAGAGAGCATACAACCATCGACCAAACAGCCTGAACTCGGACGCGTATATACACACTCTTTCACAAATAGTGCTCATGAAATTTATCAATGTCACTTATCATCATACGGCAATAAAGAAACCCTTCCCATATTGTTATTGAATCTACCCACTGTCGCCGTGTATTAGCGAATTCACGTAAGCAAAACTAATACAAAAGGTTGAAATCACTGCAAAGAGATACTATTTGTACACCATAAAATGTGACCTGAATCTTGAATTTTTACTCTCAGCCGCTGAGAAGCCCCCTCGTCAATAAGCCTTTTTTATGCCCAACATCATGGGGAATTTAAGACAGGAGAATTAATTCTGATACTAAATAAAGCGCAATTTTGAATTCCTTACATTCCTGGCTATTGCACAACTGAATTTATCGCTCTATTATTAGCTCAACAAACCACCCCAATATAAGTTTGAGATTACTACAATGAGCGAAGCACTTAAAATTCTGAACAACATCCGTACTCTTCGTGCGCAGGCAAGAGAATGCACTCTGGAAACGCTTGAAGAAATGCTGGAAAAATTAGAAGTTGTAGTTAGCGAGCGTCGCGAAGAAGAAAGCGCTGCTGCTGCTGAAGTTGAAGAACGTACTCGTAAACTGCAACAATATCGTGAAATGCTGATCGCTGACGGCATTGATCCGAACGAATTGCTGAATAGCATGGCTGCTGTTAAATCTGGCACCAAAGCTAAACGCGCTGCACGTCCGGCTAAATATAGCTATGTTGACGAAAACGGTGAAACTAAAACCTGGACTGGCCAGGGCCGTACACCGGCAGTGATCAAAAAAGCGATGGAAGAACAAGGTAAACAACTGGACGATTTCCTGATCAAGGAATAATTCAGAAATAGTTTGCTTAAAATCCCGCCACTGGCGGGATTTTTTTTACCGGTACTTCGCTCAACCCTACCCGGATTAGGTATAAAAAAACGGCGCTGTTAATACAGCGCCGTTCTGACCAGATAATACCAGAAGGTTACTTCTTAATACCCATCTCGTCTTCCAGCCAGGCTTTAAATTCGGCGCCGAGAGTATTATGGCGAATACCATATTCAACGAACGCCTGCATATAGCCCAGTTTATTACCACAGTCATGGCTTTTGCCCTTCATGTGATAAGCTTCAACCGTTTCTTTTTCAATCAGCATATCGATAGCATCTGTCAGCTGAATTTCATCACCCGCTCCTGGAGGGGTTTTAGCCAGCAGAGGCCAGATATCGGCACTAAGAACGTAACGACCCACAACGGCCAGATTAGAAGGCGCAACATCAGCTTTTGGTTTTTCAACCACGCCAACCATCGGGACGCTTTCGCCCGGGGATAATTCAACGCCTTTACAATCAACAACGCCATAAGCCGTAACATCTTCTACCGGTTCAACCATAATCTGGCTGCTACCTGTTTCATCAAAACGATGAATCATTTCGGCAAGGTTGTCGCGGGATAAATCAGATTCGTATTCGTCAAGAATTACGTCCGGCAGGATTACAGCTACCGGTTCATCGCCAACCACAGGGTGCGCGCACAATACCGCGTGGCCCAGACCTTTAGCTAGCCCCTGACGCACCTGCATAATAGTCACATGTGGCGGGCAAATAGATTGCACTTCTTCCAGAAGCTGGCGTTTTACACGTTTTTCCAGCATCGCTTCAAGTTCAAAGCTGGTATCAAAGTGGTTTTCAATAGAATTTTTAGACGAGTGAGTTACAAGTACAATTTCAGTGATGCCCGCAGCAATACATTCGTTTACGACGTACTGAATTAATGGCTTATCAACCAACGGTAGCATCTCTTTCGGGATTGCTTTCGTAGCCGGTAACATCCTGGTTCCTAATCCCGCAACCGGGATAACGGCTTTTTTGACTTTTGAATTAAGGGCAGCCATTTAAAACTCTCCTGGACTGTTCATGTATTGAACGTGTTCATCATTCTGTATCGCATCCGAGTATATCAGTACAGCGACAAGCTTCTGGTCTGAAAAGGACGCGCGTCGGTATAATTAAGATAAATACGAATAAAACTGGCGCTGATAGTAGCACTCACAGCATGGGGAGGGTGAACCAATTTCATTTACACGCCTCTCAATCGTTCATTCTGCGGACAACATCAAGCGCAGGCGACCTCCCGCCCCCCAAATTTGGCATTGCCATGACTCACAATGTTGGCTCAGCTGATTAAGATACGTATTACCTAAGGTACCCAGCGGAACGCCATTGCTGATTTGCACTTGGTGGGAACCTGTATTTAATGTCGCATTCAGCCCTGCCGATACCAGAATCAGATTTTTTAATCCGCTGTGGTAATACCCCACCAGTAAGGGAAACTGCCCTGGTAAATTGGCTTGTCGCAACAAATGATTTACCTGTTTCAATAACGTACCTAGCTCTGGCAGTCGCTGATTTTGTTGTGTCAGTTGCTCCTGCAGTAAACCATTAAATAGCGCCCTCAGTAATAATGCAGCCAGGACGCCATTATCCCCTGCCCGCGTCACATCAAGGCAATAGAATGCAAGGTCATGATCAGAAAGCGGAGCAATATCCAACACCAGCCCCGGTTGGTCGGCTGCCACCAATTGTCGATAGTTAACGCGACAGTGCGAAATCACTTGCGACACTGGAGGCTGTAATTCTTTTAGCAACTTCGCAGCTGCAGCAGGATCGTCCACCATCGCATCCCAGTCGCGAAACAGCCGTTCTTCTTCTTCCACGCGTGAATTAAACATGTTGGGATAAAGACATGCAAAGACGGTTTCTCGCAAGCGATTAAGATCTTTCACCGGCTTCAACAGGACGTCATCCACACCGAGTCGTAGCGCTTTGGCTATGTCGGACATGTTTTCCGTCGCAGAAATCACCAGTATTGGGGTCTGATCGCCACGATTGCGTAAATACTCAACCAGTTTGAGACCGTTCATTCTTGGCATAGCCAGGTCGCAGATCATCAGGTCGGGTTTAAAATGCCCAAGCAAGTCCAGTGCTTCAAGTCCGTCACCAGCTACCGCCGTTGTCGCTCCCAAAGAGGAAAACCATGAGTCCATGAGTGAGCGAAATACCGGCTCATCCTCAACGATAAGAATCTGTTTTCCGACCAATGGCTGCGTCATATTCTCCCCCCTGACTGGCTTTAATAAATAGTGGCATGCTATTGCCACTCACGCCTGTCAGAATTAGCTTAAGTGTTGATAAAAAATGCGTTAGACGTTGGTTTTCACCAGGGGTAGAAGCTCATCCATTTTCTTCTCGACCGCTAACTGCCCGGCAGCAATTGCCGCACTGGCGCGGTGAAAATCCAGCGTGGATATTTGTGGACAAAACGGCTGAATCAGAATGTCTGGAGGGTCACCGGCCATGCGGTTACGTTTCAGTCGGTTTTCCAGAACCTGAATAGACGTCGTCATAATCTCCATCGCCGTGGGCGCAGTTACTGCACGCCTGGCCGTAATGTTGCTCAAGCGTTCTTTCAGACGGGCATGCCATGAGAGTTCGTCAGCATCATCACCCGATTCGGCATCGCTATTGACGTTGAAGGAGAGTAAATCTTGTTGCATGAGATGCGCATCGTGTTGCAGGTCGACCGCTATAACAATATCGGCCCCCAACGCGCGAGTCAGGGAGACAGGGACAGGATTCACCACCGCACCATCGACCAGCCAGTAACCATTGTGCGCCACAGGTGACATCAAGCCAGGAATACTGCAGGAGGCCCGGACGGCCAGATGTAAATCACCTTCGGTGAACCAAAGTTCCCGACCCGTACTCAGATTGGTAGCCACTGTTGCGAAACGGCGAGTACATTGCTCAATTGCTTCTACCGGCATCACATTACGGTACTGATTGAATACCCGTTCACCGCGCAGTAAACCTCCCCTGCGCCACGAGAGATCCATCAACCGTAAAACATCCCAATAGCTGAAAGAACAGACCCACTTTTCGAGAGCAGGCAGCTTATTGCAGGCGTAGGCAGCGCCAACCAACGAACCGATGGAGCACCCTGCCACAATATCAACATCAATACCCATATGCTTAAGGGCTTTAATAACGCCAATATGCGACCAACCTCGCGCCGCGCCGGAACCTAGCGCCAGCCCAATTTTTATTTTTCTCATTATACGTACAAACTTCCCCTGGCTTGCAGACGTAGCAACATCGCTACCGCTCAGTTAACATAGTGCCACTCTGGCGTTTTTACGCCGTTTTTATATTCCAGGGAGTACTTTGTGTCTCAGCTTTGTCCCTGTGGTAGCGCTGTCGAGTATAGCCTATGTTGCTACCGTTATGTGTCCGGCGCGCAAGTAGCACCTACGCCGTCACACCTCATGCGTTCTCGTTACTGTGCTTTTGTGATGAAAGACGCAGATTACCTTATCAGAACCTGGCATCCGGATTGTCATGCGGCCGAGTTTCGCGACGACATTATCGCAGGATTTACTCATACCGAATGGCTTGGACTGACCGTTTTTGAACAAGAGACGGCAGACACAGAAAATACCGGCTATGTCAGTTTTGTCGCACGGTTTTCTGAACAAGGTAAAACAGGTGCAATTATCGAGCGCTCTCGTTTTTTAAAAGAAAACGGTCAGTGGTACTATATAGACGGTACACGCCCTCAAATTGGACGAAACGATACCTGCCCTTGTGGCTCAGGTAAAAAATTTAAAAAGTGCTGCGGCTAATCAACGCCCGACAGTATCAATTTTGCAAACATTCTCAACAGGATCACCGCTGCAAATGCATTCATTACAACGAAAAGTGCTGCGTACTATTTGCCCGGACCAAAAAGGTCTGATCGCGCGCATTACAAATATCTGTTACAAGCATGAACTGAACATCGTGCAGAACAATGAGTTTGTGGACCACCGTACCGGACGCTTTTTTATGCGCACCGAACTGGAGGGCATTTTTAACGACGTCACGCTGCTTGCCGATCTGGACAGCGCCTTACCTGAAGGCTCGATTCGTGAATTAACCCCAGCAGGCCGCCGCCGCATCGTCATTTTGGTCACCAAGGAAGCGCATTGCCTGGGCGATTTATTAATGAAGGCCAATTATGGCGGGCTGGATGTTGAAATCGCCGCGGTGATCGGCAATCACGAGACCTTGCGTCCTCTGGTTGAACGGTTTGATATTCCGTTTGAGCTGGTGAGCCATGAAGGTTTAACACGTGACGAACATGATGAGAAAATGGCTGATGCTATCGACGCCCATCAGCCGGACTATGTCGTGCTGGCTAAATACATGCGCGTTCTGACCCCGACATTTGTTTCACGCTTCCCGAATAAGATTATCAATATTCACCATTCATTCCTGCCAGCATTCATTGGTGCTCGTCCGTACCATCAAGCTTATGAACGCGGCGTGAAGATTATCGGCGCGACGGCCCACTACGTGAATGATAACCTCGATGAAGGCCCAATCATTATGCAGGACGTGATCCATGTTGATCACACCTACACCGCCGAAGATATGATGCGCGCGGGTCGCGACGTTGAAAAAAATGTATTAAGCCGTGCGCTGTATCAGGTTCTGGCTCAACGCGTCTTTGTTTACGGTAACCGAACGATTATTCTGTAATCGATTGATAAGTTAATTGGTTACCTTTACATCTTTACGTGTAAAAATCAGGCAACCAGTTCTTTTTTATCAACGGAATGCTTTACAGGGGCGCATCATTTGATATGATGCGCCCCGCTTCCAACGGAAGCAGGCCAGTAATTAGCATTACCCCGTGGTGGGGTTCCCGAGCGGCCAAAGGGAGCAGACTGTAAATCTGCCGTCATCGACTTCGAAGGTTCGAATCCTTCCCCCA